>JAZOPV010000060.1:0-11935 GCA_045655745.1 Faecousia sp. | reverse complement strand
ACTACGAGCAAATGCGCATGAATTATGGTATGCTTGCCCCCGGCAAGCATAGAAATTGCGGATTCGCTGCGCGAAGCACCACCCCCGAACGGCTTCTTTGGTTACTTTCTTGTTCGGACACAAGAAAGTAACGCTCTGCGTTAAACTCCAATTTTTAAGCATCCATCGGGAAAATGAACGAAAAATAGCTGCCGAAATTTCTTCGGCAGCTATAAAAGTTATATATAATGTAAAAATCCCAGGAAAAAACCTGGGAAAATTTTGGAAAATCAATTGACAAAGGCAAATGAATGTGCTACAATGAATCTCCATAGTGTGTTATTATGCCCAAATGTGCCCATTCTTATTTGCAAGAACATAATATCACAGAATATGCCAGCTGTCAAGATGATAGTTTGATAAAATTGACAACTGCACCGAGCGTATCATATTATAAGCAACACACAATTCCGGCGAAAGCTGAAAGAAAGGCTGTGATGAACTTTTATGGAAATGGTCAAGGACAAGCTGTTCGGCAAGACCATGCGTAAGTCCTACGCAAAGTACAACGAAATCCTGGAAATCCCTAATATGCTGAAAATCCAGAAGGACTCCTATCAGTGGTTCTTGGAGGAAGGCCTGCGTGAGGTATTCAAGGATGTGGGTACCATTACCGACTTCTCCGGTAAATTGGAATTGAGTTTTCTGGATTTCACCATGGAGGACAAGCCCAAGTATACCATCGAGGAGTGCAAGGAACGGGATGCCACCTATGCAAAGCCCATTAAGGTCCGTGTCCGTTTGCGCAACACCGAAACCGAGGAAATCAAGGAACAGGAAATCTTTATGGGTGATTTCCCCATTATGACGGGTGGTGGCACCTTTGTCATTAATGGTGCAGAGCGTGTCATTGTTTCCCAGATTGTCCGTTCTCCCGGTATGTACTATGGTCATGAGGTGGACAAGGCTGACCAGCATACCTATACGGCTACGGTCATTCCTTACCGTGGTGCATGGCTGGAATATGAAACCGATAATTCCGATGTTTTCTATGTTCGTATCGATAAAAACCGGAAATTGCCCATCACCTGCCTGATTCGTGCCCTTGGTGTGGACACGGACGACAAGATTAAGGCGATGTTCGGCGAGGATGTCCGGATTTTGGCAACCTTGGAAAAGGATTCCTGCAAGACCCGTGAGGAGAGCCTGCTGGAAATCTATCGTCGCCTGCGTCCCGGCGAGCCGCCTACGGTGGAAACTGCCATTGCCCATTTGGAGGGTTTGCTGTTTGATGCCCACCGCTATGATGTGAGCAAGGTCGGCCGCTATAAGTTCAATAAGAAAATGGAGATTGCCACCCGTCTGTCCGGCAGAGAAGTGGCAGAGCCCATTTCTGACCCCATGACCGGCGAAATTCTTGCCATGCCCGGTGAAATCATCACCCGTGAAAAGGCAAAGGAGCTGTCTGCCAAGGGTGTCAATGAGGCAACTGTTAAGGTTGGCGACAGCAATGTGAAGATTTTTGCCAACGACATGGTGGATATGGCTGGCTTCGTGTCCTTCAACCCCAGAGAGTACGGCGTGACGGAGAAGGTCCGCTTCTCTGTACTGAAGGAAATGCTGGAAACTGTTCCTGCTGACGGCTGGCAGGAAGCCATTGCAGAGCGCATTGACGATTTGATTCCCAAGCACATCATTGTCGATGACATTATGGCTTCTATCAACTACCTCAACTGCGTTGCTATGGGTATAGGTACTCCCGATGATATTGACCATTTGGGCAACCGGCGGTTGCGCTGTGTCGGTGAGCTGCTGCAGAATCAGTTCCGTATCGGCTTCAGCCGTTTGGATCGGGTTATCCGGGAGCGCATGACAGTGCAGGATTTGGATGCGGTTACCCCCCAGAGCCTGATTAACATCCGTCCTGTGACCGCTGTTATTAAGGAGTTCTTTGGCTCCAGCCCCCTGTCCCAGTTCATGGACCAGAACAACCCCTTGGCTGAGCTGACGCACAAGCGCCGTCTGTCCGCATTGGGCCCCGGTGGTTTGAGCCGTGAGCGTGCCTCCTTGGATGTGCGTGATATTCACTATACCCACTATGGCCGTATGTGCCCCATTGAGACCCCTGAAGGTCCCAACATCGGGTTGATTAACTATTTGGCAACCTTTGCTAAAATTAACGAGTACGGCTTCGTGGAAGCACCTTACCGCAGAGTGGACAAGGCCACCGGCTTTGTCACCGATGAGGTAGAGTATATGACGGCAGATGTGGAAGATGCCTATTATATCGGTCAGGGCAACGAGCCTTTGGACGAGAATGGCTGTCTTGCAAATGCCCGTATTACCTGCCGTCACCGTAACGAGATTATCGAAGTGGATCGGGAAGTCATTGATTATGTGGATGTTTCTCCCCGTATGATGATTTCCATTGCTACTTCCTTTATTCCTTTCCTGCAGAATGACGACGCCAACCGTGCCTTGATGGGCGCAAACATGCAGCGTCAGGCTGTGCCTCTGCTGACCACCGTGCCTCCCATCGTTGCCACCGGCATCGAGCACAAGGCTGCTGTGGACTCTGAGGTCTGTATCAAGGCTGAAAAGCCCGGCAGAGTGTCTGCGGTTTCCGCTGATGTGATTACCGTTATTTATGATGACGGCGATGTGAAGGATTACCGCCTGACCAAGTTTGCCCGTAGCAACGCCGGCACCTGTGTCAACCAGCGTCCCATCGTTGTGGTGGGTGAGCGTGTTGACCGGGAGCAGATTATTGCCGATGGTCCTTCCTGCTCCGGCGGCGAAGTGGCTTTGGGTAAGAATGTGCTCATTGGCTTTGTCAACTGGGAAGGCTACAACTACGAAGACGCCATTTTGCTGAATGAGCGTCTTGTCCGTGAGGATGTCTTTACCTCTATTCACATTGAGGAGCACGAAACCGAAGCTCGGGACACCAAGCTTGGACCGGAAGAAATTACCCGTGATATCCCCAATGTGGGTGAGGATACCCTGAAGGATTTGGACGAGAACGGCATTATCCGCATTGGTGCAGAGGTGCGTTCCGGCGATTACCTGGTCGGTAAGGTTACGCCCAAGGGTGAAACCGAGCTGACTCCTGAAGAGCGTCTGCTGCGTGCCATCTTCGGTGAGAAGGCAAGAGAAGTCCGTGATACCTCTTTGAAGGTGCCTCACGGTGAAAGCGGCATCGTTGTGGATGTGAAGGTATTCACCAAGGAGAACTCCGATGAGCTGGCTCCCGGCGTCACCAAGTCTGTCCGTGTTTATATTGCCCAAAAGAGAAAGATTTCTGTGGGCGATAAGATGGCCGGTCGTCATGGTAATAAGGGTGTCGTTTCCCGTGTTCTGCCGGAGGAGGATATGCCCTTCCTGCCGGATGGTACTCCCTTGGATGTGGTGCTGAACCCCTTGGGCGTGCCTTCCCGTATGAACATCGGTCAGGTGTTGGAGGTCCACTTGGGCTATGCTGCCAAGGCATTGGGCTGGCATGTTGCCACCCCCGTGTTTGACGGCGCCAATGAGAAGGACATTCGGGATACCTTGAAGCTGGCCGGTCTGCGGGAGGACGGCAAGACCGTTCTGTACGATGGCCGTACCGGCGAGCCCTTTGATAACTTGGTCACTGTCGGCTATCCCTACTATCTGAAGCTGCACCATCTGGTTGATGATAAGATTCACGCCCGTTCCACCGGTCCTTACGCTCTGGTTACCCAGCAGCCCTTGGGCGGTAAAGCCCAGTTCGGCGGTCAGCGTTTCGGCGAAATGGAAGTTTGGGCGCTGGAGGCTTATGGCGCTGCTTATACCCTGCAGGAGATTTTGACCGTCAAGTCTGACGATGTGACCGGCCGTGTCAAGACCTACGAAGCCATCGTTAAGGGCTCTAATATTCCCACTCCCGGCGTTCCCGAATCCTTTAAGGTTTTGGTCAAGGAGCTGCAGGCTCTGTGTCTGGACATTCGTGTTTTGGATGAAAAGGGCAATGAGATTGAGCTGAAGGATGAGGAAGAGGACGATGAAATCGTCTTTACCTCCGAGCATGAAAGTGAGCTGATTGTCAGTGCCGATGAGGTGCTGGAGTCTGGCTTCAACATCGATACCGATGGTCCGGAGGATATTATGGATGTGTTTGGCAGCGCAGATGACGAAGCCGACACTTATGAAGATTAAGGAGGCCTGATTATGGCAGATGCCACCTTTGATGCCATTAAAATTGGCATTGCTTCTCCGGAGATGATTCGGAGCTGGTCCTATGGCGAAGTAAAAAAGCCGGAGACCATCAACTATCGCACATTGAAGCCGGAGCGTGACGGATTGTACTGTGAGCGCATTTTCGGACCTCAGAAGGACTGGGAGTGCCATTGCGGTAAGTATAAGAAAATTAAGTATAAGGGCAAGATTTGTGACCGCTGCGGCGTTGAGGTTACTCGTGCCAAGGTCCGTCGTGAGCGGATGGGTCATATTGAGCTTGCTGCCCCCTGTAGCCATATTTGGTATTTCAAGGGCATTCCTTCCAGAATTGGTCTGATTTTGGACATCAGCCCCAAGATTCTGGAAAAGGTTCTGTATTTTGCTGCCTATATCGTCACCGACCCCGGTGATGCACCCTTGGCTGTCAATCAGGTGCTGACCGAGAAGGAATATCGGGATATGCGGGAAAAATACGAGGACGATTTCAAGGCAGGCATGGGTGCAGAGGCTGTCAAGGAGCTGTTGGAGCAGATTGATTTGGAAACTTTGTCCGAACAGCTGCGGGAAGAGCTGAAAACAGCTTCTTCTCAGAAAAAGCTGCGCCTTGTCAAGCGGCTGGAGGTTGTGGAGGCGTTCCGGGAATCCGGTAACAAGCCCAGCTGGATGATTATGGATGTGCTGCCGGTGATTCCTCCGGAAATTCGTCCCATGATTCAGCTGGACGGTGGCCGTTTCGCCACCTCCGACCTGAATGACCTGTATCGCCGTGTGATTAACCGTAACAACCGTCTGAAGCGGCTGATTCAGCTCAACGCTCCCGACATCATTGTCCGCAACGAAAAGCGGATGCTGCAGGAGGCTGTGGACGCCCTGATTGACAATGGCCGCCGTGGTCGTGCCGTCACCGGTGCAAACAACCGTGCGCTGAAGTCCTTGTCCGATATGCTCAAGGGCAAGCAGGGCCGTTTCCGTCAGAACCTGCTGGGTAAGCGTGTCGACTATTCCGGTCGTTCTGTTATCGTTGTCGGTCCTGAGCTGAAGCTGTATCAGTGCGGCGTGCCGAAGGAAATGGCAATCGAGCTGTTCCGTCCCTTCGTCATGAAGAAGCTGGTATCCGATGGCTTGGCAAACAACATCAAGTCTGCCAAGAAGATGATTGACAAGGGCAAGACCGAGGTTTGGGATGCTCTGGATGAAATCATCAAGGACCGTCCTGTGATGCTCAACCGTGCGCCTACGCTGCACCGATTGGGCATTCAGGCCTTTGAGCCGGTGCTGGTGGAGGGTCGTGCTTTGAAGCTGCATCCCCTTTGCTGTACTGCATTTAACGCTGACTTTGACGGCGACCAGATGGCTATTCATGTACCTCTGTCCGCAGAGGCACAGGCTGAGGCAAGAATGCTGATGCTGTCCGCCAACAACCTGCTGCGTCCGCAGGATGGTAAGCCTGTTACCGTTCCGACTCAGGATATGATTTTGGGTGCTTATTATCTGACCTATATCCGTTTGGGCAAGGCAGAAAAGGGTGCGGAACAGGTTTATATCACCGATGCCGGCGAAACCAATTTGCCTGTGGGTGAGGTGGTGGATGCAGATGAGTTCCTTGCTGCCAACAAGAATGCCAAGGCAGAGGGTAAAAAGCAGGCTGCATTCCGTCCCATTCATAATTATTCCAGCGTCAACGAAGCACTGGCTGCCTATGCCGATGGTAATATCGGCTTGCACGCACCCATCATGGTCCGGATGGAAAAGGACGGCATGGTGCGGGTCATTAATGCCACTGTGGGTCGCTTGATTTATAACGAGCATATTCCGCAGGATTTGGGCTATGTGGACCGCAGCAGAGCCGGCCATGAGCTGGATTTGGAAGTGGACTTCCTGGTTGGTAAGAAGCAGCTGGGTAAGATTATTGACAAGTGCATTGCCTGTCATGGCTTTACCATCGCAGCAGAAATGCTGGATAAGATTAAGGCTTTGGGCTATAAGTTTGCAACCAAGGGCGCTATCTCCATTTCCATTGCGGACATGGTTGTGCCTGCCAAGAAGTATGAGCTGGTGAAGCAGGCGGAAGGCAAGGTTGTGGAAATTGAAAATTTCTACCGTCAGGGCTTTATTACCGATGAGGAGCGTTACCGCTTGGTCGTTCAGCAGTGGGAAAAGACCACCGCTGATGTGACCAGTGCCCTGCAGGGCAGCTTGGACGAGTTCAACCCCATTTACATGATGGCCGACTCCGGCGCTCGTGGTAGTATGGGTCAGATTCGTCAGCTGGGTGGTATGCGTGGCTTGATGGCTGATACCGCAGGCCGTACCATCGAAATCCCCGTTAAGGCAAACTTCCGGGAAGGCTTGTCCGTTCTGGAGTACTTCATTTCCTCCAGAGGCGCCCGTAAGGGTATGACTGATACCGCTCTGCGTACCGCTGACTCCGGTTACTTGACCCGTCGTATGGTGGATGTTTCTCAGGATGTGATTATCCGGGAGCGCAACTGTAACACCGAGCACGGTATTTGGGTTGGCGCTGTGTATGACAAGAACGGTGATGTGGTTGACTCCTTTGGTAACCGTATCCGTGGTCGTTATCCCGTCTTTGATGTGCTGCACCCCGTTACCGGTGAATTGCTGCATAGCAAGGATGTCATGATGATGCCCGAGGATGCCGGTAAGTTTGAGGATGCGGGTGTGGAGAAGATTTATATCCGCACTGTGCTGGGCTGCCGTGCCAGAAGCGGTGTTTGTGCCAAGTGCTACGGCATGAACATGGCGACTTCCAAGGAAGTGGACTTGGGTGAGGCTGTCGGTATCATTGCAGCACAGTCCATCGGTGAGCCCGGTACTCAGTTGACCATGCGTACCTTCCACTCGGGCGGTGTTGCAGGTGATGACATCACTCAGGGTCTGCCCAGAGTTGAAGAATTGTTCGAGTCCCGCCGTCCCAAGAAGATGGCGCAGATTTCCGAAATCACCGGTGTTGTCAATATTGACGATACCCACCGCACTGCTCTGCGTAACATTACTGTTGTGGCAGAGGATGGCGAGGTCAAGGAATATCATGTGCCTTATTCTGTTGGCTTGAAGGTCACCCACGGCAAGACCGTCCAAAAGGGCGAGCCCATCACAGACGGTGCACTGTATCCTCAGGATGTGCTGCGGATTTCCGGCGTGGAGGCTGTTCAGGATTATTTGGTGCAGTCTGTTCAGACCGTGTACCGCCAACAGGGCGTTGAAATCAACGATAAGCATATTGAGGTTATCATTCGTCAGATGATGCGTAAGGTTCGGGTGGAAGACCCCGGCGACAGCACCTTGCTGACCGGCACAGTCATTGATAACTTCGAACTGGAGGATGCCAATGCTGCTGTTCAGGCTCGGATGGATGCCGGTGAGGAGGGACTGCGGTTTGCAGAAGCCTCCGCTATGCTGTTGGGTATTACCAAGGCATCTCTGGCAACCGATTCCTTCTTGTCTGCCGCATCCTTCCAGGAAACCACCAAGGTGCTGACCGACGCTGCAATTAAGGGCAAAGTTGACCGCTTGGTTGGCTTGAAGGAGAATGTCATTATCGGTAAGCTGATTCCTGCCGGCTCCGGCTTGATGGCTTATCGGGACTTCCAGTTAGGCGAAAGCCCCGCTGCCCGTGTTCCTGCTTTTGCAGCGGAACAGTATGCAGCCATGCCGCTGGAGGATGACGATGACGAGCCCGAAACCTTTGAGGAAGAATAATTGATGAAAGCCGCCACTTTTTGTGGCGGCTTTTTTCTAAAACAGGGCAGGGGAAGGGTGAAAAAAGCCCTGAAATATCGCCAAAAAGTAGAAAATTTTTGATAAATTTTGTTGACTTTTTCAAAAAAATGCGTATAATATAGTTTTGTATGGATACTAGAAACGATAGTACAATCCCGGAATGCGGCGATTTATCAGTTTTGACAGCACATAAGACGGTCGTAGGTGCAAAACAAATCCGGAAAGCTCTGGAAAAAGGCACTGCCCGCCTTGTTTGCCTTGCAAAAAACGCAGACCCGGCGATTACCGGTCCACTGGAAACCAAATGCAAATTGCACCGTGTGCCCTGCGTGTGGATTTCTTCCAAGGAAGAACTCGGTCACGCCTGCGGCATTGATGTGGGTGCAGCTGCGGCAGCTGCCGTAGATTAATAAGGTTCTTGCGGTATTTTACCGAAGAATATAATCCACTTTTGTGAGATTTTAAGAAAGGAGATATGAAATGCCTACTTTTAACCAGCTCGTTAAAAATGGCCGTAAGCAGGTTACCTACAAGTCCACTGCTCCCGCTCTGCAGAGAGGTCTGAACACCCTTGAGAACAAGGCTACTACTTTGCCCTCCCCCCAGAAGCGTGGCGTGTGTACTGCTGTTCGTACCACCACCCCTAAGAAGCCGAACTCCGCTCTGCGTAAGATTGCCCGTGTGCGTCTGACCAACGGTATGGAAGTTTCCGCTTATATCCCCGGTGTTGGCCACAACCTGCAGGAGCACTCTGTCGTGTTGATTCGCGGCGGCCGTGTTAAGGACCTTCCCGGCGTGCGTTACCACATCATCCGTGGTACTCTGGATACTCAGGGTGTACAGAACCGGATGCAGTCCCGCTCTAAGTATGGTGCAAAGCGTCCCAAGGCCGGCAAGAAGAAGTAATCTTCCGACCCATTCAAAACATTGAATTTTTCCCACGCCCGTTCGCAAGGCAATGGCCTTGCCAAAGCGTTTTTATATAATAATGTATAGAAACCTCTGGCCAGGCACAACGAAGGTATTACTTTCGAGTACCGATGAAATCATTATATTATGAAGGAGGGAAGCAAAGTGCCCAGAAGAGGTAATGTTCCCAAGAGAGAGGTCCTGCCGGATCCTCAGTATAATTCCGTTCTGGTGACGAAGCTTGTGAACAGCGTCATGCTGGATGGCAAGAAGGGCGTAGCCCAGAAGGTCGTCTACGGCGCTTTCGAAATCGTCGAGAACAAAACCGGCAAGAATGGCCTGGAGATGTTCCAGCAGGCTATGGAAAATATCATGCCCGCTGTGGAGCTGAAGGCTCGCCGTGTTGGTGGTGCTACCTACCAGGTGCCCATCGAAGTCCGTGCTGACCGTCGTCAGACCCTGGGTCTGCGGTGGCTGACCACTTACAGCCGCAACCGTAGCGAAAACACCATGAGAGAGCGCCTGGCTGCTGAAATCATGGATGCTGCCAACGGTACCGGTAACGCTGTTAAGAAGCGCGAAGATGTCCACAAAATGGCTGAAGCCAATAAGGCATTCGCCCATTTCCGCTGGTAATAGAGGAGATACACCACAATGGCTAGACAGTATTCCCTGGCTAATACTAGAAATTTCGGCATCATGGCTCACATCGATGCCGGTAAGACCACCACTTCCGAGCGCATTCTGTTCTACACCGGTAAGAACTATAAAATCGGTGAGACCCATGACGGCTCTGCCACCATGGACTGGATGGCTCAGGAGCAGGAGCGTGGTATTACCATCACTTCCGCCGCAACCACCTGTTTCTGGAAGGGTTGCCGGCTGAACATCATCGACACTCCCGGCCACGTTGACTTCACTGTGGAAGTCGAACGTTCCCTGCGTGTTTTGGACGGTGCTGTTACCGTTCTGTGCGCAAAGGGCGGTGTCGAGCCCCAGACCGAAACCGTTTGGCGTCAGGCTGACGAGTATAAGGTCCCCCGTATGATTTATGTCAATAAGATGGATATTTTGGGCGCTGATTTCTATCGTGTCCTGTCCATGATTGACGAGCGCCTGAAGTGTAACGCTGTACCGATTCAGCTGCCCATTGGCTCTGAGGCTTTCTTCAAGGGCAACATCGACCTGGTCACCATGACCGCAAATGTGTTCTATGATGACAAGGGCTTGGATGTTCGTCAGGAAGAAATCCCTGCCGATATGGTTGACTTGGCAAACGAGTACCATGAGAAGCTGATGGATGCCGTTTCTACCTTCGATGATGACATCGCTATGATGTATCTGGAAGGCGAAGAGGTCCCCGTTGACATGATTAAGGCTGCCATTCGTAAGGCTACCATTGACAATCAGATGATTCCTGTTGTCTGCGGTACTTCTTACAAGAACAAGGGCGTGCAGCAGGTGCTGGATGCTGTGGTTGATTATATGCCCAGCCCTCTGGATAAGAAGGGCATCAAGGGTATCAATCCCGAGACCGAGGAAGAGGATTTCCGTCCTGCTTCCGATGAGGCTCCTTTCTCCGCTCTGGCATTTAAGATTGCTACCGACCCCTATGTTGGTAAGCTGTGCTTCTTCCGTGTGTACTCCGGTACGCTGGAGAAGGGCGCTACCGTTCTGAACTGCACCAAGGGCAGCAAGGAGCGATTGGGCCGTATTCTGCAGATGCACTCCAACCACCGTGAGGATATCGATATTGTCTATGCAGGCGATATCGGCGCCGCTGTCGGTGTGAAGAACACCACCACCGGTGATACTCTGTGTGATGAGAATCATCCCATCATTCTTGAGTCCATGGTGTTCCCCGAGCCTGTTATCTCTGTTGCAATCGAGCCCAAGACCAAGGCGGGTCAGGAAAAAATGGGTATCGCTCTGAGCAAGCTGGCTGAAGAGGACCCCACCTTCCGGACCTACACTGACCAGGAAACCGGTCAGACCATCATCGCCGGCATGGGCGAATTGCACTTGGAAATCATTGTTGACCGTCTGCTGCGTGAGTTTAAGGTGGAAGCCAATGTTGGCGCACCTCAGGTTGCCTATAAGGAAACCATCCGTGCTAAGGTTGACCAGGATACCAAGTATGCTCGTCAGTCCGGTGGTAAGGGCCAGTACGGTCATGTTAAGATTACCGTTGAGCCCAACGAGCCCGGTAAGGGCTACGAGTTCATCAACGCTACCGTCGGCGGGTCTATTCCCCAGGAATATATCCCCGCTGTCGACCAGGGGATTTAGGGCGCACTGCAGGCCGGTGTGCTGGCTGGTTATCCTGTGGTTGATGTAAAGGTCACCCTGTATGATGGTTCTTATCACGAGGTCGACTCCTCCGAAATGGCATTTAAGATTGCCGGTTCTATGGCATTTAAGGAAGCCTGCCGGAAGGCCAACCCCGCAATTTTGGAGCCCATCATGAAGGTTTCCGTCACTGTGCCTGATGAATATATGGGCACTGTCATCGGCGACATTACTGCTCGTCGTGGTAACATTCTGGGTCAGATTACCCGTACCGGTGCTGTTCAGATTGATGCAAATGTGCCTCTGTCTCAGATGTTCGGTTATGCAACTGACCTGCGTTCCAAGACTCAGGGCCGTGGTAACTATTCCATGGAGCCCAGCCACAATACGGAGCTGCCCAAGTCTTTGACCGATGAGATTATCAAGGCTCGTTCCAAGGGATAATTTCTAAAAATTTCTCTTGTGTTTCTGCATATTTTGTAGTATGATAGCTATGATGTGTGCAAAGCACGCCAAAAAAGTCATTAAAAAATTTATAATATTCACTAACAGGAGGATATTTCAAAATGGCAAAGCAAAAGTTTGAAAGAAGCAAGCCCCACGTTAACATTGGCACCATCGGCCACGTTGACCACGGCAAGACCACTCTGACCGCCGCTATCACCAAGTACCTGTCCCTGAAGGGCTACGCTGACTTCGAGGACTACGCTTCCATCGATAAGGCTCCCGAAGAGAAGGCTCGTGGTATCACGATTAACACTGCTCACGTTGAGTATCAGACTGACGCTCGTCACTATGCTCACGTTGACTGCCC
>JAZOPV010000059.1:0-9969 GCA_045655745.1 Faecousia sp. | reverse complement strand
CCCTCCGTCTTGAATTCCACCGCAGGCGCAGCAATCGCATTGGCAAAGCCGGTAATCGGCACCAGCGTTCCCGCTCCTGCGTGCTTCGCAATGTCATCATACCAGCTCAATCCCGTCAACAGTGCCGACAGTGCCACCAATGTCATGGAGGTGGCAGTCGATGCTGCATCCTTATCCAGCTTTAATGCCGTATAGCCGTTCATCAGCAGCTGTCCCACAACGCAAATCAAACCACCAATCCAGAATGCATTCCAGCAGTCTTTTACAATCGGCGACTTGGGCGATATTTGCGATACCAGCCGTCCATATTCCTTTTCCGTCATCCTCATCCCTCCGGCAATAGTGTAACCAAATCTACAAAAATTATGAAACGCAATCGCATCGAAGCCGATGCAATAAGACCGGTTTTTCACTTCTCGGAGAATAAGAATGACATCTTTTTTATAGCAGGCGGATTCCTGCTTTTTCACATTCCTTTAGGGTTTCTGCATCCCAAATACTGGACTGCACCTCACCGATATGGGCACAGCCCATCATCAGCATACTCAGACGTGATTGTCCGATACCGCCGCCAATGGTCAGCGGCAGCTCATCATGCAGCAGCATCTGATGGAACGGCAATGCCTTCCGATGCTGACAGTTGGCTTCCTCCAGCTGTTTTTCCAAGGATGCGGCATCCACACGAATGCCCATGGAGGAAATCTCCAGTGCCCGTCCCAGCACTTCATCCCAGAAGAAAATATCGCAGTTCATCTGCCAATCGTCATAGTCCGGCGCTCTGCTGTCATGAGGCTTTCCGGATAAAAGCTTGCCGCCGATTTGCATGATACAGGCAGTGTGATGCTCCCGTACAAACGCTTTCTCTCGCTCGCTACCGTTCATCAGGTCAGGATACATATTCTCCAGTTCCTGACTGGTGATGAATGCCACTTCCCTATCCAACTCCACCCGAAGCTGAGGAAAGCGAACATGAAGCCGGTCATTGGTATCGCAAATGGCACGGACAATGGCACGGACAATCAGCTTTAAATAATCCAAATTTCGGTTTTCCCGTGTGATGACCTTTTCCCAGTCCCACTGGTCCACATAGATGGAGTGAACATTGTCCAGCTTTTCATCCCGGCGAATGGCATTCATATCCGTATAAAGTCCGTTGCCCACACTAAAACCATACCGCTTTAGTGCCAGCCGCTTCCATTTGGCAAGAGAATGCACCACCTGTGCATCCTTGCCCACCGCCGGAATGTCAAAGGAAACCGCCCGTTCATAACCATTGAGGTTATCGTTCAGACCGGATTCCTCCGTCACAAACAAAGGGGCAGACACACGCTTGAGATTCAGTGCGGCAGAAAATTCTTCCTGAAAGCTCTCCTTAATATAGGCAATGGCGCGCTGGGTATCATAAGCATCTAAAACAGGCTTGTAGCCTTGCGGTATATACACTTGATTCATACCAATCTCCTCTTTGATATAAGCGCCCCACAGTTTTTGTGAGGCGCTTACAATATCTTTGTTAATCCTGCGGCTTCATGGTGGGGAACAGGATGACCTCCCGAATAGAGTCAGAGCCGGTCAGCAGCATGACACAGCGGTCAATGCCGATGCCCATGCCGCCCGTAGGAGGCATGCCGTATTCCATGGCGTTGAGGAAGTCCTCATCCAACATTTCGGTTTCGTCATCGCCACGCTCCCGCTGCTCCACCTGCTTCATAAATCTATCTCTCTGGTCAATGGGGTCGTTCAGTTCAGAATAGGCGTTGCCCATTTCGCTGTGGCAAATACACGCCTCAAAACGCTCCGTCAGTCGAGCATCCAAGGGGCTGCGCTTGGTCAAGGGGCTGACCTCCACCGGATACATGGTGATAAAGGTGGGCTGAATCAAATGCTCCTCTACCCGCTGGTCAAAGCAGGCATAGAGCGCATTGCCCCAAGTCTTTTCCGCAGCATCCGATAGCTCCACACCCTTTGCCTTGGCAGCCGCAACCGCCTCAGCATCATCGGTAATGGCACCAAAATCAATGCCCACATATTCCTTAACGGCATCCACCATGGTCAGCCGCCGCCAACCGGGGGCAAGATTGATTTTCTCGCCCATCCACTCCACCTCATAGGTGCCGAGGATTTCCTTAGCAGCGCCGGAAATGATGCCTTCACAAATATCCATCATATCATGGAAATCTGCATAAGCCTGATACAGCTCCACAGAAGTAAATTCCGGATTGTGCTTGGGGTCCATGCCCTCATTGCGGAAAATACGGCCGATTTCATACACTCTGTCCATACCACCGATAATCAGCCGCTTCAAGGGCAGCTCGGTGGCGATGCGCATGTACATATCAATGTCCAAGGTATTGTGATGCGTAATAAAAGGACGGGCAGAAGCGCCGCCGGCAATGGTGTTCAGCACCGGCGTTTCCACTTCAATATAATTACGCTCATCCAAATAATTACGCATGAACTTGATGAACTTGGAACGAATGATAAAATTCTGTTTTACCTCGGGATTCACCATCAAATCCACATAACGCTGACGGAAACGAATTTCCTTGTCGGTCAGGCCATGAAATTTTTCCGGCAGGGGCAGCAGGGATTTGCTCAGCAGCGTGACCTTGCTGACACGGACAGAGATTTCCTCCGTCTTGGTCTTGAACACTGCACCCTCACAGCCCAAAATATCGCCGATATCATTCTTCTTAAAGCGGTTAAAAGCTTCCTCGCCCAACTCATCGATTTTCACAAAAAGCTGAATACGGCCGGTGGCATCCTGCAAATCACAGAACAGCACCTTGCCCATGCCACGCTTACTCATAAGCCGACCGGCAATTCGGACTACCTTGCCCTCGTAATGCTCAAAGTTAGCCTTAATGGCAGCAGAATCTGCATCAAAGTCGAACTTGGTCTGAACAAAGGGGTCCATACCCTCAGCCTGCAGCGCCGCCAGCTTTTCCCGGCGAATCTGAGCCTGCTCAGAAACAGGCAGCTCTGCCTGCGGTACAAACTTTGCCATGGCTTAGCCCTCACGGCACAGGCTGACAACCTTCATTTCGTAAGCGCCGTTGGGGGCATTTACAACGAAAGTATCTCCGGCAGCCTTGCCCACAATGGCTCGGCCGAAGGGAGAATCGTCAGACAGCTTAAATTCCATAGGATTGGCTTCCTGAGAGCCGGTAATACGATAGGTGGTCTGCTTGCCGGAGCGAGCATCCTCCACCACCACAGTGCAACCCAAACCAACACGGCCGGAGGCAGCATTCTCATCCTCAATAACCACTGCATGGGACAGAATGTCCTCAATTTCAGCAATGCGTCCATAGAGCTTTGCCTGCTCATTCTTCGCAGCATCGTACTCAGAGTTTTCAGACAAGTCACCATAAGAACGGGCTTCTGCAATCATTGCAGCAATTTCACGCTCACGGGTGGTCTTCAAATAATTCAGTTCATCCTCCAGCTCCCGCAGTCGCAGACTGGTAATTTTATATTCCTTTGCCATAGTCAGCTTCCTTTCTGTTCGCAAAAATATTCACAGCTTTTTCAATTATAGATGATTTTCTGCACTTCGTCAAGGTTATTTTGCGGAATTTAGGGCATTTATTGCCGCAATTATTTGCAAATCCTCCTCAGGAGGCAAATTTCCGGCATAAACCTGGGCTGCCATCTCCTCGGTTATTGCAATTTCCACATCCGGTGTGATGCCAACCCCCTCCAAGCTAACGCCCTTGGGGGTAAAATATTTGCCGGTGGACACCGCCACCGCAGAGCCGTCCGACAACTGAAAGGTCTGCTGATAATGCCCCTTGCCCACTGTTTTTTCGCCTACCACAATCGCCCAATCATATTCCTGCAGCGCCGCTGCGAAAAACTCCGCAGCAGAATAGGAATCCCCGTTCACCAGCACTGCCATGGGCATCTCAAGGCACTGCGCATCTGAATATTGCAAATCCTCCCTACCCGTATAGTCCATCGTGTGAAATAGCGTATTCCCCTCCGGCAGCAGGTAATCCAGCACCCGCACCAGCTCATGGGCATAGCCGCCGGGATTAAACCGCACATCAAAAATCAGTGCCTGCGCCCCCTGCTGCAGCAAATCTTCCAACACCGACTTGGTTTCGGCATAGCAGTTGGAATTAAAATTGGTAATAGAAATCAGTCCAACATTTCCCTGCAACAGTGTGCCGGTGGCAACCGGCGTTTTGACGCTACGGCGGGTAACGGTTACCGTCATTACCTGCGTACCACGCAGCACGGTGATGTCCACCTGTGTGCCCTCTTCCCCTCTGACAAGGACTGCACCCTCTTGTGTGGGCATCCCAACGATGGAAACGCCGTCCACTGCAATCAAAACATCTCCTGCCTGAAGTCCAGCCTCTTCCGCCGGACCGCCCTGCACGGTTTTGGTAATCACATAACCGCTGTCCTCCGGCTTGATGGTAATGCCGATACCCACATAGGCATTATTCTTCTGCTCCACATGGGCAGGAAACTCCTCCGCAGAAATATAATAGCTCCAGCGGTCACCCAGTGCCTCCACCATGGCATTGGCAGCAGCATCCTGCAGCTTTTGGCTGTCAGCTCCGTCCACAAACTTGTACTGCAGCAAGCTTTCCAACTCTCGAAGCTTATAGGGCTTTCCCACACTGACGGTCAATGTCAGCGCTGAGGAAACCAACGCTACCAATACATAGGACAAAATTTTCTTCCAATTTTTCACGAAATCACCTCATAAAATGCGTTTCCCACAGCCACTGCAGCTGTGGGAGTGCTCTCAAAAAATCAAACTGCCGATGGCACTCAGTACCAGGCCTAACACCATGACGCCTACCATTACACCTGCTACAATCGTAACCAATTTTTTACTGCTCATTGCACAATCCTCCAAGATTTTATAGCCAAATTGTACCACAGGGAAAATTTGAAGTCAATCCGACAGCCTCCAAATTTTGCAAGCCAAAAAACAGCAAAAAAGGAGCCGCGAACGGCTCCTTTCTTTATTATCGAACATCTCTGGAGGACAGGTATTTGCGAACCATCAGTGCCACCTTAAAGACAATGGCATGATCAAACTGACGCAAATCCAAGCCGGTCAGCTTTTTAATCTTCTCCAAGCGATACACCAAGGTGTTGCGGTGTACAAACAGCTTTCTGGAGGTTTCGGACACATTGAGGTTGTTCTCAAAGAACTTATTAATGGTAAACAAGGTTTCCTGGTCCAAAGAGTCAATGGAATTCTTCTTAAATACTTCGGTCAGGAAAATATCGCACAGGGTGGTGGGCAGCTGATAAATCAGCCGGCCAATGCCCAAATTCTCATAATTAATGATGCTCTTTTCCGTATCAAAAACCTTGCCCACATCGATAGCAGTCTGGGCTTCCTTATAGGCATCTGCCAAGGAGCGCAGGTGCTCTGCCACTGTGCCGATGCCGATGACCGTCTTGACAAACAGCTCATTTTTCAGAGTTTCTTCCATATCGGCGGCAATCTTTTCCAACGCCTCCGGCTCGGCTTCCGGTTCAATTTGCTTAATAACCGCAATGTCGGTTTCGTTGATGCTTACCACAAAATCCTGCAGCTTATCGGGGAACATACCGGACAGCACATCCACCGTTGCCACATCGCCGTGACCTACCTGACGCACCAAAAACACCGCTCTGGGTGCATCCGTTGCAAAATGCAGCTCCTTTGCGTGGATATAAAGGTCACCGGGAAGAATGTTGTCCATGATAATATTCTTCACAAAAGTGCCACGGTCATGCTTTTCCTCATAAAACACCTTAGCATCGTTCAAGGCAATGTGCGCCATGGTACAATAAGCATGGGCAAGCTCATCATCTCCGGTGCAGAACACCGCGTATTCAAAATGATTGGTGCTGTTGACGATGGGCTTAAAGGTTTTCTGTCCGTAGGTCACAATTTGGCCAACTGTGTTACCTGCCTTCAGCGCAGCCTCCGGCCATCTTTCCCCCAAAAAAGCAACATCGGTACAGGAGATAACGCAGCCGTCCGTGTCAATTACACCGAACACCCTGTCAGCAACTTCCTTCAGTTGAAGCATTACCCCTTGAAAAACACTGTTCGACATGGATAAATCCTCCTCACAAAAGTGCATAAATGCGTATTACACAAAATTACATGAACAGTATATACCACTTTTGCGCATTTTGCAAGTACCTTTTGACAAAACATTGCAAAAACTTACTCCATTTTTATGAAATATACCGACAAATACAATCTATCGTAGCTTGCTGTTATGACATCCATTGGCTAAAATGCCATGCCATTCGGATTTTCCAATGCCTCTATTTCCTGCTGCGACAGCTCCCGCACTGCGCCCTTTGGCAAATCCCCCAAAAGAAGGCTGCCCTCCTGACGGCGCTGCAGATAGGTAACTGTCATGCCACAAGATGCCATCATGCGGCGCACCTGATGATACTTACCCTCACAGACCGTTATCAAGCTTTCTCCCTCCCTCAAGGGCTGCAAAATTGCCGGCAGACACCGCAAGCCATCCCGCAGCGTTAATCCCTGCCGGAAAGCCTCCACATCCTGCTGGTTGGCAGTGCCCTCATGCTGGGCATAATAGACCTTGGGGATTTCCTTTTTAGGAGAAATCAGGCGGTGCAGCAATTCTCCGTCATTGGTAAACAGCAATAGTCCCTCCGTTGCCTTATCCAGCCGCCCCACAGGCTTCAAATCCAAATGGCGGTACTGCTCCGGCAGCAGCTCCATCACAGTCCTGTCCTGCCTATCCTCTGTAGCAGTCACATAACCCTCCGGCTTGTGGAGCATCAGCACCACCCGCCGCTTGCCGCCCAGCACCTCGCCCCGATAGCAGATGCAGGCGGTTTCCGTATTGATTTTTACACTGCCGTCCTTCACCGCTACGCCGTCCACCGTGACAGCACCGGATTTTAAAATGGTCTTGACTTGGCTGCGTGTACCCACGCCGCTGTCGCATAAGAATTTGTCCAATCGTTCCATAGTTTCTCCGTTCTATCCTCCCATGGGCAGGAATAGTCTGTAATGCAAAATATATTTTTATGGAGGGATTTTCATGTTGGTAATGACCGCAAAGGTGGATATGAAAAAAATTGCCATCATCGTTTTTGCCGTTATCGCGCTGATAGCCGCTGCCGTCATTCTCTTTGGAGGCACACGCACTGCCGCCACAGCCAATGCCGTCACCAATAACGATGACCGGGTGCAGTTTCTCACCAGCTTTGGCTGGGAGGTGGTCAACTCCCCTGCCCAAACCAGTCAGGTGCGGATTCCGGCAGAGGCAAATGAGGTATTTAACCGCTACAACGCCCTGCAGAAAAGTCAAGGCTACGATTTGAGCGATTATCAGGGCAAGACCGTCATGCGCTATGTTTACAAAATCAAAAACTATCCCGGTGCTACCGAACCGGTGTATGCCACCATCCTCATCAGCAGCAACCAAGTCATTGGCGGCGACATTACCGACACCTCTGCAACCGGCGTAATTCAGGGCTTTCAAATGTCCTCAGAAAAAGCCAATTAATTTATTCTTATCATAGCACAAGACCCCCTGCTTGACAAGCATTTGCTACTGTGATACCATACAGGGGAACTTCATAGAGTTTTCGGGGCGGGGCGCAATTCCCCACCGGTGGTACAGTCCACGAGCGCAATAGCGTTGAATTGGTGAAATTCCAATACCGACAGTATAGTCTGGATGTGAGAAAACGAGCTTTTACGAACTTACTGCGCCCTGAGTCTATGCTCAGGGCGATTTTTTACGGAGGATTTTTATGGCGCAATCAAATATTAAAAAAATGGCACTGATTGCCATGCTTGCAGCCGTGGCTTATATTTTGGTATGCTTTTTCCGCATTCCGGTGATTATGTTCCTCAATTATGAGCTGACGGATGTAGTGGTCACCATTGGTGGCTTTGTCCTGGGACCTATGGCAGCCTTTGTGATTTCTCTGCTGGTTTCTCTGCTGGAAATGGTAACAGTCAGCGACACCGGACCGATTGGTGCCATTATGAACCTGCTTTCCACCTGCAGCTTTGCCTGCGTTGCTTCCTTGGTTTACAAGAAAAAGCATACCGCTTTGGGCGCAGTTAGCGGCTTGATGCTGGGTACTGTCAGTATGGTAGCTGTGATGCTGTTGTGGAACTGGCTCATTACTCCGCTGTATATGGGTGTAGACCGAGCTACCGTCAGTGGAATGCTGCTGCCAGTGTTTCTACCCTTTAATCTGCTGAAAAGCGGACTGAACAGTGCTTTGGTGCTTTGCTTATACAAGCCTCTCGTAATAACGCTGCGGAAAACCGGCTTATTGCCGCCGAAGCCCCAAGCAACCGGCTCTGCCAAAATCGGCATTTATCTCTTTGCCGGAGCGTTGCTGGTTTCCTGCATTTTGCTGCTGCTTGTATTTCAAGGCAAATTATAATCATTTTATCGCCGCCGAAAAAGGCGGCGATTTTTTACAGAAATTTGTCGGCTTTTCTCCTTGCACTCTGCCCTATAAACAGGTATAATGAAAGGGTTAGGAGTTGATGGAATGAAACAAAAGGATTTTAAAAATCGCTCTGCCCTGCTGATTTTTCTCAGCTACTTCGGCAATCATAAAAAATTGTTTACCCTTGATGTTCTCTGTGCCTGCGCCATCGCAGCCATTGATTTGGCGTTTCCGCTGGTAACCCGAAAGGCACTGTATGAAATTCTGCCGGGGCAGCTGTATCAAACCTTTTTTATCATCATGGGCATTATGCTCTGCAGCTATTTGGTGCGGTCTGTGTTTAATTTTATCGTTGCCTATTACGGACATACCTTCGGTATTCGGGTAGAGGCGGACATTCGCTCTGACCTGTTTGCACATATGCAAAAGCTGGGCTTTGACTTTTACGACCGCAACCGCACCGGACATCTCATGAGCAGACTTACCTCCGATTTGTTTGAGGTGACGGAGCTTGCCCACCATGGTCCGGAGGATTTGCTCACCAGCATCGTCACCATTGTGGGTGCGCTGATTGTAATGAGCACGATTCAGTGGCAGCTAACCTTGGTGGTCGCCATTGTCATTCCCATTGCCGCCGTGGTGATTTACACCATGCGCCGCAGCATGAGCACCGCCTCCAAGGCAGTCAAGGTCAAAACCGGACACATCAACACCGAAATCGAAAGCAGCCTCTCCGGCATCCGCACCTCCAAAGCATTTGCCAACGAGGAAATCGAAAATGCCCGATTTGAAAATGCCAACGCCCAATTCAAAATCTCCAAGCGTTTCTTCCACAAAGCCATGGGTCGCTTCCACAGCTCCATGGAATTCTTCCTTGCCAGCCTGAATGTGGTAGTTATCGCTGTAGGTGGCTATCTGATTATGAAAAACAAAATGGACTACAAGGATTTGACGGTGTTTGTGCTGTATGTGGGCACCTTCGTCAACCCCATGCGTAAGATTGCCAACTTCTCCGAAATGTTTGCCAACGGCTTTGCAGGACTAAACCGCTTTGTGGACATTATGCGCACCGAGCCTACCATTCAGGACGCCCCCGATGCCACAGCGCTTGAAAATGTGCAGGGGCATTTGGTGGTGGAGGATGTGTCCTTCTCCTATACCGGCGAGCTGGCGGTGCTGCACCATGTATCCTTGGAGGTAAACCCCGGCGAAACCATTGCCATTGTGGGCCCCTCAGGTGGCGGCAAAAGCACATTATGTCAACTAATCCCCCGTTTCTACGATGTTTCCGCCGGCACGATTTCCATTGACGGCAAGGACATTCGGCAGGTAACGCAAGCCTCTATTCATCAGAACATCGGCATTGTGCAGCAGGATGTGTTCCTATTTGCCGATACCATTTTTGAGAATATCCGCTACGGCAAGCCCAATGCCACTGAGGAAGAAGTCATCGAGGCGGCGAAAAAAGCAGAAATCTATGACGACATTCTTGCTATGCCGGAGGGCTTTAACACCTATGTAGGCGAACGGGGCACACTGCTTTCC
>JAZOPV010000058.1:0-21640 GCA_045655745.1 Faecousia sp. | reverse complement strand
GTTAATCAAGAATGTAATTAAGAGATAATCTCTAATAATACGAAATATTGAATGATGGGAGATTTAGTAAGGTGAAAAAAATCATTGGATATACCACTGGCGTGTTTGATATGTTTCATATTGGGCATTTGAATATATTAGAAAAGGCAAAAGAACAGTGCGACTATTTGATAGTCGGGGTTTCAACGGATGAATTGGTTAGTAGAGAAAAAAATAAAACTCCTGTAATACCATTTGCTGAGCGTGTGAAAATAGTTGAAGCAATACGATATGTTGATCGGGTGGTTCCGCAGTTTGATAAAAATAAATTTGCAGCTTGGGAAAAATACAAATTTGACAAAATGTTTGTAGGAAGCGATTGGAAAGGCACAACTGCATGGCAACAATATGAGAAACAATTCTCTGAGGTTTCGGTAGAAATAGTTTATTTACCACACACCGATGGAATAAGCTCCACTATTTTGCGTGATAAGATAAATCATTAATCAAAGGGGTGTAAGGTGGTAAGGATCGTTCAGCCTTATACGGGTGTGGTGGAGAAGATTGTTTGGAGGAAATTTTAATATGTTGTTATCAAATGTAAATCTAGAAAATAAAAGAATATTTGTTACCGGCTCTGCCGGTTTCATTGGTTCAAATCTTGTGTTAGAGCTCCTCCGTACGGCATCACCCGTTCACATTGTCGGCATTGACAATATGAACGACTATTACGACGTGTCTTTGAAGGACTACCGCCTTGCGGAGATCAAAAGATGTGCCGGTGAGCATCCGGAGTCGACGTGGGAGTTTGTATGTGGCAATATTGCGGACCGGGAGCTGATTGATCGGCTGTTTGCGGAGCACCGCTTTGACATCGTGGTCAACCTTGCGGCACAGGCAGGGGTTCGATACTCAATCACAAACCCTGATGTATATATTGAATCCAACATTATCGGCTTTTACAATATTCTGGAAGCCTGCCGCGCCACTATGAAAACCGAACATCCGGTAGAACATTTAGTTTATGCCTCCTCCTCGTCGGTTTACGGTTCCAATGAGAAGGTTCCGTATAGTACCGATGATAAGGTGGACAACCCCGTATCTCTGTATGCGGCAACAAAAAAGAGCAACGAGTTGTTGGCTCACGCCTACTCAAAGCTCTACAATATCCCCTCAACCGGTCTTCGTTTCTTCACCGTTTACGGACCAGCTGGTCGTCCGGATATGGCATACTTTGGTTTTACCAACAAGCTTTTGAAAGGCGAAACCATTCAGATTTTCAACTACGGAAACTGTAAGCGTGATTTCACATACGTGGACGATATTGTAGAAGGTGTTAAGCGCGTTATGATGAATGCTCCGGAAAAGGTCATGGGTGAGGACGGACTCCCTTTGCCGCCCTATGCAGTTTACAATATAGGTAATTCCAACCCCGAAAATCTTCTTGACTTCGTGCAGATTCTGTCCGAGGAATTGGTTCGCGCTGGGGTTCTGCCCGTAGATTACGATTTCGAAGCACACAAGGAACTTGTTCCCATGCAGGCAGGAGACGTGCCCGTAACATATGCAGACACTTCCGCATTGGAAAGAGATATGGGCTTCAAACCTAATACACCTCTCCGCGAAGGACTTCGCAAATTCGCAGAGTGGTATAAGGAATTTTATAAGATTTAAGACATTTTTGATCTATTATGCTTTGGTTAGTTGCCATGGAGAAGCATTCGTAGGGACGCAAAAGTATATTCAATCGATCTAAATAATAAATACGATAGGAGAGAAATTGAATATGAAAATTGCAGTTGCAGGAACCGGCTATGTCGGTCTTTCCATTGCTACCCTTTTGGCAAACTACAATGACGTACCGTAGAATATTATTTCTGCCATTGTTGCAGCCAATAGTACACGCAAGGATTTTATTGCTGATCAGATCATCGCCAAACATCCGAAAATTGTTGCTGTTTATCGTCTTACGATGAAAGCCGGCTCGGATAACTTCCGGCAATCTTCTATCCAAGGTGTTATGAAGTGCATCAAGACGAAGGGTATTGAGGTCGTGATTTACGAGCCTACTATGAAAGAAAACGCATTTTTCAATAGCCGTGTAATTCGTGATTTGGATGAATTTAAGAAAATGGCAGATGTTATCATAGCGAACCGCTATAATGATGACATTTCTGATGTTTTAGAGAAGGTATATACAAGAGATCTGTATTTCAGAGATTGACGAGGAATATTATGACCGCATACGAAGTATTTCAAAACACATATAAGAAAGAGCCGCAATATACAGCATTTACCCCATACAGAGTATGCCCTATTGGGGCACATTCTGATCATCAGCTTGGTAAAATCACCGGTTTTGCCATTAACAAAGGAATCCATATTGCCTACGGTCCAAAGCAGAATGGAATTGTAGAAATTCAGTCCCTGCAATTTGATAAAAGAGCGCAATGGCACGTTGCATCCACACCTGACAAACCACAGGGCGATTGGGCGGATCATCTAAGAGGTGCAACAATTGCTCTCCATTCCAGATACAACTTGAAAACAGGGCTTTGTGCTATGATAGACGGTGAGTTACCCATCGGTGGACTTTCTTCCTCCGCTGCGGTCATAATAACCTTTTTATCTGCACTTTGTACCATGAATGGTATATCACTTACCCCGCAGGAATTGATCCTGATCTCCAAGGAAGCCGAGAACAAATACGTAGGTGTTTCTTGTGGAAAGCTCGACCAAAGCTGTGAGATTTACTGTAAGAAAGACCATCTTCTGTATCTGGATACCAGGGATGACAGCTACGAGCTGATCCCTCAATCGACGGTGATGAAACCTTATAAGTTTGCTATCTTCTTCAGCGGACTGGAAAGGAGTCTTGCCGGTTCTGCATTCAATATGAGAGTAGACGAGTGCAGAAGCGCGGCGTATGCGCTCAAGGCATATGCGGGCATGGAATACGGCAAGTTTGAGGAAACCAATCTCCGCGACGTTCCGAGAGAGGTTTACGAGCAGTACAAGGACAGACTGCCCGAAAATTGGCGTAAGCGTGCCGAGCATTGGTACACTGAGTTTGACCGCGTGCAAAAGGGCGCCGAAGCGTGGAGAGCTGGGGATATCGAAGCATACGGAAAGCTTTCCTTTGAAAGCGGGTACAGCTCCATCCATAATTGGGAAACCGGTTCCCCCGAGCTGATCAAGCTGTACGAGATCATGACGGAAACGAAAGGTATCTACGGCGGACGCTTCTCCGGTGCTGGCTTCAAGGGCTGTTGCTTGGCAATTATTGATCCGGCATATGAAAAGGAAATCGTTGAGAGCGTAACGAGAGAATATTTGAAGGCATTTCCGCATTTGGAGGGAAAATATTCCGTACATATTTGCGAAAGTGCAGATGGAGTAAAGTTATGAAGTGTTTGATTTTAGCGGCGGGATACGCTACAAGACTATATCCCCTAACAGAGAATTTTCCGAAACCTCTATTAAAAGTGGGCGATAAAACCATTCTCGATTGGCTTGTTGATGATATAGATACAGCAAATGAGGTTGACGAATATATAGTTATCTCCAATCACAAATTTGCACATCATTTTGAGGATTGGGCAGAAACAAAAACGCAGAAAATTACGGTAGTTGACGATGGTACAAGTACCAACGAAACTCGTCTTGGCGCAGTCAAGGACATCCAATTTGCCATTAATCAATTACAGATTGACGACGATATGCTTGTGATTGCCGGAGATAATGTACTTGATTTCAGCTTGACAAAGTTTGTTTCCTACTCCAAGGCTAAAGAGACGTCTTGTATTATGCGTTACTATGAGCCAGACGAAAAGAAGCTGCTAAAATGCGGTGTTGTAACTATTGATGAGAACGATAAGATTCTCAACATGACGGAGAAATCTCCCACACCTGCGACACATTGGTGCTGTCCGCCGTTTTATTATTACACCAAAGAGGATAGTCACCGTATTATGGACGGTATTTCCGCTGGCTGTGGTACGGATGCTCCGGGAAGTTATATTGCTTGGCTGTGCAATGTAACCGATGTTCATGCAATGGAAATGCCTGGTAAGAGATATGACATAGGTAATCTTCAGAGCTACGAACAGGTTAAAAAGGATTATAAAGGTATAAAATAGTTTATTTAAAGGAGAATTGATTGCTATGGAAGGAAACACAATATATCTACTATTTTCGGTATTGCGCTCTGTCTTTCATAGCAATCAGATGAGCGATGCCGACAAAAATCTTGTGACGAGCGATTCGTTGAAGGACGTAATCAAGTTGGCAACAAAACACGATATTGCACATCTTGTTGCGTTGGGTATAGTGAATAACGGATTGGTAGATGAAGATAAAGCATTCAAAGCCCAGCTTCAACAGATTACGTTCCGTGCGGTGTATCGTTACGAAAAATTGAATTATGAATTGAAGCAAGTATGCGACGTTCTTGATAAAGCTGAAATACCTTTTATTCCACTAAAGGGTTCCGTGATTAGAAAATATTATCCCGAACCGTGGATGAGGACAAGTTGTGATATAGATGTGCTGATACATGAGAAGGATTTGAGAACTGCTGTTTCCTATTTAATCGAGAATCTGAAATATACTGAACATGAGCAAAAATCGCACGATATATCACTATTTTCTCCAAACGGTGTACACTTAGAGCTTCACTATAATTTGATTGAAGATGGCAGAGTAAATAATTCATCAAGGGTTCTTTCCAATGTATGGGAGACCGCAGAACGATACAACATAAATTCTATGCGCTACCAAATGTCAGACGAGATGTTTTATTTCTATCAAATAGCTCATATGGCAAAACATTTTGAAAATGGTGGTTGTGGGATTCGTCCATTTATTGATCTTTGGATTTTAGATAATATTTTTAGAGCTGACAAAATAAGCAGAGACAAACTGTTGGAAGCGGGCGGATTATTGCATTTCTCAGGGATTGCAAGTAAACTTGCATCTTGTTGGCTTGATAATCTTCCTATGGATTCTGTATGCGAAAAGATGCAAAACTACATATTAAGCGGCGGTGTGTATGGAACCCACGAAAATTTTATCTTGGTTCAACAACAGAAAAAAGGCGGGAAAATCAAATACGCCCTATCCAAAATAATAATCCCATACGATACAATCAAATTCCATTACCCAATTCTTCAAAAACACCGTTGGCTCACGCCAATCATGCAGATCCGCCGATGGTTTAAGCTCTTATTCTGTGGTCACGCAAAACGTTCTATGCGGGAGCTGTCATATAACAGCAACATATCCAAGTCCCAAGCAAATGAAATGAAAACCCTTTTAGACGAAATTAGACTATAATCATTTGTATTATTTCATGGAAACGTTGAATTCTTCAAAACTTTGTGATATAATATTCTGCATAGCAAAAGAATATTACTGTCTGATTGATGAGAATTTCTTTATTGAAAATCGGTTTTTGTATTGAAAAAAATGATGTTCCATAATACGCAAAATAAGTGAGAGCATGAAGGCAGAGTTCCCCTCTGCCTTTCAACGGGCGCATAGAATTGAATTGAAACGAAAACACATTGGAAAGATCAAATGGCACGACCGAAAAAGAAGCCGGAACACAATTCCGCAGAGATTGCCAATCAAGTTATAGAAGCCGTAACGGATGCGTATCTGAACCCGGCAGAGGGTAGCGCAGACGAGCAGGGGCATACACATCTTTATCTGCTTGCAGAAGAATTTTCCATGACCCCAATCAAAATACGTAAGCTCCTTATTACCTCCGGGGCGTATGAAATCCCTATGAGCATTGCCGTAAATAAGCTGTATCGTGAGGGCAAGACCGTAAAAGAAATTCAAGAGCAGATGTCATACTTGGCGAATGTGTGGTTTGGAAATTTTGAACACACTCAAATATCAAAGGAACTTGAAAACTATATACTCAGAGGTGGAGTGTATGGCAGTGCAGAGAATTTGGTTGCTGTTCACCAAGCGCAAAAGGGTGGCAAAATAAAGTATGCGATTTCAAAAATCTGGCTTCCATATGAAACGATTAAGTTCTATTATCCCGTTTTAAAAAAGCATAAATGGCTGCTTCCTATTTGCCAAGTTCGCAGATGGTTTAAATTGCTTTTTGTGGAGGCGTCAAGCGTTCTTTACGGAATTTGAAAATCAATTCTGATGTTACTTATAATAAGGCAGAAGCCGTCAAAAATTTGTTAAATCAACTGGAATTATAAGTATATCAAAGTACATAAGTGATGTTGGTAAAACTGCATATTGTCTTGTGTGGCAGTATAATTAGTGGAAAAGGGGAAAAATTCTATGCGCTTTTTTGATCATTATGTTTCCAATACATCTGCTGGAAGTGGAAATCAACTGTTTTTCTTAAATGATGACCCCAGGGAAATCCAAAAAGGCAGACTATTATATAAAATTTTTAAGGGTGGAAAATACAAATATTCCTTTCTTTTTTCCAATATTATAGATTCTACTTTTTCCAATGGCGTTCTAAGCTCGGCGAATATGATATGTGATGAATGGCATATTGACGGCGCTGGTGTTTGCATCTGTGATGCGTGTGAACTGGAAGATATGGATGAACTGAAGGATTTTGTTTCGCTCACCTTTGACGGCAATGATTCCAAGCTTGTCCATCCAGGAGAGTTTTTTGCCTCAGATGCGGTGGAGCTCGATGCCCAATCGGGTCAATTTCTGTGCTTGGAAATATCATTTCATGGGAAAATGATTCCGTATCATGAGGAAACCATCATTCCTACATTTTTATTAAAGAACAATGTGTGGAAAAGCGCAAATCATATGCCTTTTCCGGCTATGATAGGCTGCAATAAAAATGTAGACGCAAGAATTGCATTTTTAGGTGATTCCATCACGCAAGGAATCGGAACTGAAAATAATTCGTATATGCATTGGAATGCCCGCTTGGCTGAAATGCTGGGGGATCGATATGCATATTGGAATTTAGGTATAGGTTACGGCAGAGCTGCCGATGCCGCTACCGATGGGGCGTGGTTGTTTAAGGCAAAGCAGAATGATATTGTGTTTGTGTGCTATGGCGTAAATGATATAATGCAAGGTTATTCTGCAGAACAAATTAAAACAAATCTCAAACGAATTGTTTGTAAATTAAAAGAATGCGGAATCAAAGTGGTGCTTCAAACAATCCCTCCGTTTGATTATGATGAGGTTAAGAAGCCAATATGGATTCAAATCAATACATTTATTAAGAACGAGCTTTCAGAATACTGTGACCTTGTTTATGATAATGTTCCGGTATTGGCAGATGAGAAAAGGGGCAGTCATTTTGCAAAGTATAATGGGCATCCCAACGCAGAAGGCTGTGCGCTTTGGGCAAAATCCTTGTTTGAATTTTTAAATGATAGTGGGCTGCATTTTTGATGGCACAGTTTGCAGGCTGACCCAAAAGATAAAAACCCGCTGTAGACCCGAAAAAGGGTCTACAGCGGGGTTTTGGCACACCGGAAGGAACTTGAATCCCCGACCTTCCGCTTAGGAGGCGGACGCTCTATCCAACTGAGCTACCGGTGCATATTGCGTTCCTATTGTACCGAAAAAAATCATCTCTGTCAATGAAAAACGGCACATTTTTTGCCTTCCTCTGCATATAATGGGAAAATCAGACCGGAGGGGAGTGGATGAAAAATGGAGAAAAATGAGGCGGCAGAACAGGATGTTGATGACCTGATTTTTGACGATGAAGAATGGAAACCCAGTGAACGATAGAATTCCGGGCTGCTTGCCCGGCTTCTTTTTTGTGAAAAATGCAACTTTCCTCTTTACAGACCGTGTTTTTTCGGCTATAATACTCCAGAATGTTTTATATTGGAGAACTATGCTATGAACATTGAATTTGACAGCTACAAGCAAAAGCTGAACGACTGCAAGCCTGCGTTGGAGGGCTTGGCAGATTCTTTGAATTTGTCGGGTCTGCGCAATGAGCTGGAGCGTCTGCATGCCATGCAGGAAGCCCCCGGTTTTTGGGATGACCCGGATAAGAGCCAAAAAATTGTGATGAAAACCAAGCAGACCGAAACGAAAATTGAAAAATATGAGAAAATGGTTTCCGCTTGGGATGATTTGATGACCATCTGCGAAATGGCAGCAGAGGAGGATGACGACTCCATGCTGGACGAGCTGCGTGAGGGCTTCGACACCTTGAAAAAGGAAATGGAAACCTGCCGCTTGGAAACTCTGCTGACCGGAAAATATGATAAAAACAATGCCCTCATGAGCTTTCAGGCAGGCGCAGGCGGCACAGAGGCTCAGGATTGGTGTTCTATGCTGTACCGGATGTATACCCGTTGGGTGGAGCGTAGTGGCTTTAACTATCAAATCATGGACTATCAAGAGGGTGACGAGGCAGGCATTAAGTCCGCTACCATTCTGATTACCGGCGAAAATGCCTATGGCTTCCTCAAGGGCGAAAATGGTGTTCATCGGTTGGTTCGTGTATCTCCCTTTGATGCCAATGCTCGCAGACAGACTTCGTTCTCTGCTATTGAAGTCATTCCGGAAATTGAGGACGAAACCGAGGACTTTGAAATCCGTGCCGAGGACTATGAAATGCAGGTCTACCGTTCCTCCGGTGCAGGTGGACAGAAGGTCAATAAGACCTCCTCTGCTGTGCGCTTGATTCACAAGTCCGGCATTGTGGTGTCGTGCCAAACGGAGCGCAGCCAGTTCCAAAATAAGGAAACCTGTTTGCGGATGCTGCGCAGTAAGCTGGTGGAAATCCGGGAGCGTGAGCATTTGGCAAACATTGCCGACATTAAGGGCGTTCAGCAGAAGATTGAGTGGGGTAGCCAAATTCGCAACTATGTCTTTATGCCCTATACCTTGGTGAAGGACACTCGTACCGGCTGTGAAACTTCCAATGTCAACGGCGTGATGGATGGCGCATTGGACCCCTTCATTGAAAGCTACCTCAACTGCCTGTCCAGCGGCAACTGGGTGACGAAATAATTTGTAAAAAAGTCCCGTTTTGGGCTTGCAATATGGATTTTCCCGTGCTATAATATTCGGGCTATCGTGTGTTGCAGTTGATTGCAACCGAAAAAATAAGGTAATAATCCGCATCATGCGGCTGTGGCCGTCAGCGGAGGGAGGTATAGAAATGGAAGTTTTGAAGTATATTCTGATTGCTTTGGAGGTGCTGGCAAGCATTGCTCTGACTGTCGTGGTGCTGCTGCAGTCCGGCAAGGAGTCCGGTCTGTCCGGTGCAATCTCCGGCAATACGGATACCTATATGGGCAAGAACAATGGTAATCCTGTGGACAAGTTTGCTGCTGTTGCCACCAAGTGGATTGCTTTGGTTTGGATTCTGCTGGCATTGGCATTGAATCTGCCTTGGTTTAAGGGTTAATCTTAACTGTATATAAACCACAGGGAACACCCTGTGGTTTATTTTTTTAATGGACAATGACGGATGGTTGTGCTAAAATAGAGCAAAAAGCAAAAGGAGTATGTTATGAAGACTGTCAAGCTGGCAGGATTAGAGCCTGCCAATGTTTTCGGATATTTTGAGGAAATTTGTTCTATGCCCCATGGCTCCGGCAATACCAAAATCATCAGCGATTATTTGGTTGCCTTTGCAAAGGAGCACGAGCTGCGCTATATTCAGGATGCACTCAACAATGTGCTTATTTTTGCCCCCGGCACTTGCGGCATGGAAAATCATGCGCCGGTGATTATTCAGGGTCACATGGATATGGTCTGCGAAAAGGATGCTGATTGCCCCATCGATATGCAAAAGCAGGGGCTGGACATCACCCATGATGGGCAGTATGTTTTTGCCAAGGGCACGACCTTGGGCGGCGATGATGGCATTGCAGTTGCTTATGCCATGGCACTGGCGGCGGATAAGTCCATTGCCCATCCTCCGCTGGAAATTATCATTACAGTTGATGAGGAAACCGGTATGTACGGTGCTGCAGGCATTGACCTTTCCATGCTGAAGGGTACAATGCTGCTGAATATCGACTCCGAGGAGGAGGGAATTTTCACAGTGTCCTGCGCTGGTGGCGCAAGGTCCGATATCACTGTGCCGGTCATTCGGAAAACCGTTTACGGCCCTTGTGTCCGGCTTGTGGTGAAAGACCTGCAGGGCGGACATTCCGGTGTGGAAATTCATAAAAATCTAGCAAATGCCAATAAGGTTATGGGCGAATTTTTGCGCCGCATCAATGAAAAAATGCCTTTGGCGCTGACCACCTTTGGGGGCGGCTCAAAAGACAACGCCATTCCCCGTGCCTGTGAAGCCACCTTTGTGGCGTTGGGCAATGACCTTGACTTTATCAATGAAATTGCAGCCGGGCTGCAGGAAGAAATCCGTACCCAGTACGCAGAGCCCGATGCGGTGATTGAGGCGTTTAACGCCGATGCTTTGGGTGGCAATGCCGTGCCGGCAGAGGATAGTAAGCAGCTGATTTCACTGATTTGTGCTGTACCCAATGGCGTGCAGTCCATGAGTCAGCAAATTTCAGGCTTGGTGCAGACCAGCTTGAATTTGGGTATTTCCAAGCTGGAGGATAATCTGAAGCTGACATTCTCCGTCCGCAGCTCTGTGAATCGGGAGAAGCAGGAGCTGCTGCAAAAGCTGCAGGCTTTGGCAGAAAGCTATGGTGGCATCTACAATCAGGGCGGTGAATATCCGGCTTGGGAGTATAAGCAGGATTCTGTCCTGCGAGATACCATGGTCCGTGTCTATACCGAGATGTTTGGCGCTGCGCCTCAAGTGGTTGCCATTCATGCCGGCTTGGAGTGCGGTCTGCTGAGTGAGAAAATTTCGAATTTGGATTGCGTGTCCATTGGACCGGAGATGCACGACATTCACACCAGCCGTGAAAAGCTGGGCATTGCATCCACCAAACGAACTTGGGAATATATATTGGAAGTGCTGAAAGCACTGTAAAGTAGTGAAAGGTCGAGTATCTAAAACGATACTCGACCTTAAAACATATATTGCTTTGAATGAGCCTAAAGCTATGAAACAGGCGGATTTATTTCGCAGACAAATCCACTGCCTTGCGCAGAAGTGTAAATGCCGGTACTTGCTTGGGCAGTTGTAAGTAAAATTTCATTTGAGGGGTTTTCGGCTCGGAGAGGGGAGTGCCGTCTGTGTCTTTCATAGTGCCAACGGTAAAGGCAAAAGGACGCAAATCCGGGCCAACAGCCTCCAACGCATCTCCGGCAGAGAACTTGTTGTTGAGGCTACATAGCGCAAGACCATCTTCATTACAACTTTCTACCTTGGCACAAATCTGCCAATCCCGGATGTAACGGGAGTTTTCCACATATTGTCCCGGATGCCCATAGTAAAAGCCGGTGGAGTAAACCCGGTGGGAAACATGCTCCACCTCGTCACGCCAAATGGGGTCGATGGGGCGACCGGCGGCAATGTCGTCAATGGCGTGGCGGTAAGCACCGGTGACCACGGCAGCATAGTAGGCGGACTTGGCTCTGCCTTCAATTTTGATGCAGTCGATGCCGGCATCCATCAAATCCTGCAGATGGTCGATTGTACACATATCTCTGGAATTGAGGATATAAGTACCTTTTTCGTCCTCAAAAACTGGGAAATATTCCCCAGGACGCTTTTCTTCCACCAAAGCATACTGATAGCGGCAGGGCTGGGCGCAAGCACCCCGATTGGAGTCCCGCCCGGTCATATAATTGCTCAGCAGACACCTGCCGGAGTAGCTGACACACATCGCTCCGTGCCCAAAGGTTTCAATTTCCAACTCTTTCGGACATTTTTCCCGAATGGTTTTTATTTCCAAAAGGCTCAATTCCCGTGCCAAAACCACTCTTTTTGCGCCCAAATCGTACCATGCGGTTGCACACTCATAGTTGGCGATGGACTGTTGAGTGGAAACATGAAGCTGACACTTGGGGGCGTATTTTTTTGCCAGTGAGAACGCACCCATGTCCGCTACGATGAGGGCATCCACGCCGGCATCGTTCAGGCGTTCCAAATAGGCTGGCAAGGTGGCAATCTCCTCGTTACGGGGCATGGTGTTGACGGTTACATGGACCTTGACATTGTGGCTGTGGGCAAATTCCACCGCCAAGGGCAATTCCTCCGGCGTAAAATTGCCGGCAAAGGAACGCATTCCAAAATCCGTGCCGGCAAGATAGACAGCGTCAGCGCCGTACAGCACCGACATTTTCAGCCGTTCCATATCTCCGGCAGGGCTTAATAGTTCTAATTTTGCCATAGGTTACTCCTTAATGGTATCTAAAAATGCCAAATGCTCGGCATAGGTTTTCGTAAAATGATGTGCGCCGGTTTCCGGATTTAGGGCGTAGAAGTAAAAATCCGTGTTTTCCGGCTGAAGCGCCGCCTGTAGGCTGGATTTGCCGGGGCTGGCAATGGGCCCGGGAATGAGTCCCGGATACAGATAGGTGTTGTAGGGACTATCGATTTTCTTGTCAGCATCGGTGATAGTGGTGTTGCCGGTGATATAGACCAGTGTTGCGTCAATATTCAGTCGGGGATAGACACCGGGGTTGGTCAGCCGGTTATAAATCACCGAGGCAATATGACTGCTTTCGGCACTGTTAGCGCTTTCCTTTTCAATCATAGAGGCGATGGTGACGATTTTATGAAGCGTCAGTTGTCGCTGGTCAATCTGCGTCTGTGTCAGCCCGTTTTCGTCCATTTTTGCGGAAAGGGCTTCATTGAGCACCACTAACTGCTCAGCTGTGGATTTTGGAAAACGGGCATCAAAGGCAGTTAATAGCTTGTTTAAGACCCGCTGGGGATTGTCTTGCTCATAAAAGCTGTAGGTGTCCGGAAATAGATATCCCTCTAGCGCATTGGCACTGCCCATGGGCACATTTTCTAAAAACCAATAGTCGCTTCCGTCAAATTGGGCGACAGCCTGCTCCAGCTTTGCTTTGGGGCATACCCCTTTTGCTTCCAGCAGGGAGAAAATCTGATTGCAGGTGTAGCCCTCCGGAATGGTAACGGTGACCGTTAGACGAGAGGAGGGGGCAGAGGACAGGGTGTCCACCAGTGCAGGATAATCATACAGCGTATTGAGGGTGTAAGTGCCAGGACGGATGGTATCCATGGCGGAGGTGGCACTGGCATACAGCTTAAACAGCCCCGGATATTTGATAAGACCCTGTTGGAATAGCTTTTGCGAGAGGGTTTGAAGGTTGTCTTCATGCTCCACCGTCAGCTCCACGGTGTTGTTGGGACGACCAAAAGCGAGAATATCGCTGGCACACAGCCATAAGAGATTTCCTAACGCCATGCCGATAAACAGTACCGCTGTGATATACACAATGGCAGGGGTCAGGCGGCGAAGATTGGATTGTTTGGGGTGATTGTCCATTCAAAACTGCTCCTATCAGCGGAGCACGATTTGCTTTGCCACGGCATCAGCCACAGCTTCTCCTTTCAGGGCGGAAATCAGCTCCAAGGCGAAGGGGATGGCACAGCCGGCAGATGCTCCGGTAATCACATTTTCATGGCGGACACAGGCTTTTTCCTGCATTTGAGCGCTACCCATCTGCTCCTCACAGCCGGGATAGCACACCGCAGGAATGTTATCGGTGATGCCAAGCTCTGCAAGGATGGTTGGTGCGGCGCAAATAGCGGCAATCCACTTGTGGTTTTCATGGGCAAAGGTCAGCACATTCATGGCTTGCTTGCTTGCCTTGATGGAGGCAACACCGCCCAATCCGCCGGGCAGTATCAGCATTTCCAGTTGGGACAAATCCATTTGGTCGATGGTAATATCCGCTTCAATGCCGATTTTATGACTGCCGTATACAGTTTTCCCACAAATGCCCACACTTATGACACCGATTCCGGCTCTGCGCAGTAAATCAATGGGCGTTAGGGCTTCCATTTCCTCAAATCCGGTGCCAAGCAGTACATAAACCATGCTCAATCCTCCAAACAGGCAGAAATATGTTTGTAAATTTCCTCGTGAATGTCCTCAATGGTGCGCATTGCGCCGTCTTTGACGCAGTTAATGATGGTCCAGCCATAATACTGGGCGGCGGCACGGCCGGTTTCCCGACAGGTGGCAAGATAATCGGTGTCTTGCTCGTGAATATCCGCCTTGGTGTGGGTGGCTTCCTCCCGACCGCGCATCAGCTTTTCCGTAAAGGCGGTAGGCACATCCAAATAGATGACCAAATCGGGTCTTGGCAAGCCCAGCTTGTCGTATTCAAATTCATAGAGCCACTGATGAAATGCCTGCCGATTCTCCGGTTTTTCCTTGGCGGCTTGGTGAACGGCGTTGGAGGTGGTGTAGCGGTCGGAGAAGATAAGTCCGCCGTTTTCATACCACTGCCCCCAATCCTGCCGATAGGATGCAAACCGGTCCACCGCAAAGAATGCCGATGCGGCATAGGCGTTGACATCGTTGGGGTTAGAGCCGAACGCCCCGTTTAAGTACAGCCGAATCAGTGCAGAACTTTCCTCGCTGTAGCGAGGGAAAACCAGCTTGCGGAAGGGCTTGTTCTCCTTTTCCAAACGCTCTGCCATTAGACGGAATTGGGTGGATTTACCGGAGCCGTCTGTTCCTTCAATAATAATCAGTTTGCCCATAAAAGCCTCCTGTGAATGTCCATACATTATATGCTATGATACCATAATTTTTTGACTTTGTCCATGTGATTTGCGATATTTTTTGGAAGAAGAAATGTTGCAAAATGTGTCAAAAGCTGATACAATGGACAAAATACGATTATAATGAGAAAAAGGAAGATTTTCCATGAACGAAACCTTGACTTTTGCGGATTTGGGGCTCAGCGATGCCATGCTGAAGGCCTTGGATAAGAAGGGCTACGGCTGGCCGACCACCATTCAGGCAGAGGCTATTCCGCATTTTCTAAAGTGGCAGGATGTGATTGCCAAAGCGCCTACCGGAACGGGCAAGACCTTTGCTTTTGGCATACCCATGATTGAGCACATTGATACCGGTATTGAGGGCGTGCAGGGCTTGATTTTGGCGCCCACCCGTGAGCTTGCCATTCAAATTGGTGATGAGCTTCGGGGCTTGCTGACCTATTTTGAGGGCATTCGGGTGGCAGTGCTGTATGGCGGCGCAGGTATTGGCGCACAGATAAAGGAGTTGGAGAAGAAGCCCCAAATTGTGGTGGCAACCCCCGGTCGATTGATGGACCATTACAACCGCAAGACCATTCGCTTGGACAAAATTCAAACTGTGGTGCTGGATGAGGCGGACCGGATGTTGGACATGGGTTTTTTCAAGGATGTGACCCACATTATTGAAAAGGTGAAGAACCGGAAAAATTTGGGACTGTTTTCTGCTACCATTTCGCAGGAGGTCATGACCGTTTCTTGGATGTATCAACGGGATGAGGTTGAAATTACCGTTGAGCCGAAACAGCAGGACCGCCCCGACATTTCTCAGTACAGCCTGACAGTAACGCCCCTAGAAAAGGCGGAAATCACCCTGCGGCTGATTAAAACCCAGGGCTATGAGCGGGTGATGATTTTCTGCAACACCAAGCATATGTGCCAGCGGTTGTCCGATGATTTGCAGAGAGCAGGGCTGAATTGCGACTGCATTCATGGTGACATTAAGCAGAGCCTGCGGGAGAAAACTATGCAAAAATACCGGCAGGGTAAGCTTGCCATTTTGGTGGCAACGGATGTGGCATCCCGTGGCATTGATGTGGATGATGTGGACTGCGTCATCAACTACGATGTGCCGGAGGAAAATGAATACTATGTACACCGCATTGGAAGAACAGGCCGTGCCAAGCGCAAGGGCGTGGCATGGAGCATTGTGGGCAATTTTCCGGAGAAGGCAAAGCTGGATGAAATTGCAAAATTCTCCAACTATAGCATTACCCCCATGGTCTTGGGGGCAGACGGCAGTGTGCAGGAGGAAGTTGTGAAAGCTCCCACACCGCCCAAGAGGAGATTCCGTTGACCGGGGCAGAGTCCGGATTTCTGTTGCTGACTTGCACTCTTGGAAATCCGGAACGAAGGGCACTGACCACGGCACAATTTCGTACCTTGGCACATCGGGTGCGGCAAGGCGACAAGCCGCCGCAGGAGCGTGAGCTGGAAGCCATGGACTTGATTGCGTTGGGTTATGGAATGGACATGGCACAGCGGATTTTGGCGCTTTTGTCGGAGCAGGATTTGCTGGAATATTACTGTCGGCAGGCACGGCATCAGGACTGTCAGGTGCTGACTTGGGTGACAGAGGGGTATCCAGCAAGGCTGAAAGACAAGCTGGGGGAGGATAGCCCCGGGTGTCTGTTGTGTAAGGGCGATGTATTGCTGCTGGACAAGCCAAAGATTTCCTTAGTGGGCAGTCGGGATTTGCTGGAGCAAAACCGCAGCTTTGCCGAGGAGGTAGGTCGTCAGGCGGCACTGCAGGGCTATGTGCTGGTGTCCGGCAACGCCCGTGGCGCAGACAAAACGGCGCAGGATGCCTGCCTGAAAGCAGGCGGTCAGGTGATTTCTGTGGTGGCGGACAGCCTTGCGGATAAGTCCTTGCGTGAGAATGTTCTGTATATTAGTGAGGAGGGCTTTGACCTGCCCTTTACTGCCCAGCGAGCCATTAGTCGCAATCGGCTGATTCATGCGCTGTCGGCGCAGACCTTTGTCGCCCAATGCGGAAATCAGCAGGGGGGCACTTGGGATGGAACAAAGAAGAATTTACGGCATGGCTGGAGCCATGTCTATGCTTATGATGACCAAAGTCCGGCATCCCAACTGCTGCAGCAGATGGGCGCAGCGCTGATTTTGCCGGAGGAATTACAGAGTATTTCCGAGCTGCCACAGCAGGTCAGCTTTTTAGAAGAAAATTAGGAGGAAAATACCATGAGCAGAGCAGATGAACTGTACCGCCAAACCTGTTTGGACATTTTGGAGAACGGCTTTTCCGATGAAAATTTGCAGGTGCGCCCCAAGTGGGCAGACGGCACACCGGCACACACCATTAAAAAGTTTGGCGTGGTCAATCGCTACAATTTGGCAGAGGAATTTCCCATTATGACTCTGCGGCGTACATATTGGAAATCTGCTGTGGATGAGCTGCTGTGGATTTGGCAGAAAAAGTCCAACCGTATCTGTGATTTGGGCAGCCATGTGTGGGACGAATGGGCAGGAGAGGACGGCACCATCGGCAAGGCTTACGGCTATCAGCTGGGCATTAAGCACCAGTATAAGGAAGGCGAGTTTGACCAAGTGGACCGGGTGCTTTATGATTTAAAGCACAATCCTGCCTCCCGGCGGATTATGACCAATATCTATAATTTTCAGGATTTGCATGAGATGAATCTGTATCCCTGCGCCTATTCCATGACCTTTAATGTGACGGGGGATACCCTCAACGGCATCCTCAATCAGCGCTCTCAGGATATGCTAACTGCCAACAACTGGAATGTGGTGCAGTATTCGGTGCTGATGCACATGATGGCGCAGGTGTCGGGGCTGAAGGTGGGCGAGCTTGTCCATGTGATTGCCGACTGCCATATTTATGACCGGCATATTCCGGCGGTCAAGGCAATGCTGGAAAAGGAGGGCTTTGCTGCCCCTAAGTTCAGCATGGATGAGAGCATCACGGATTTTTATAGCTTTACCAAGGACTCTGTCAAGGTGGAGGACTACAAGTTCCACGCTTTTGATTTTGAAATTCCCATGGCAATTTGAGGTGTTTTATGGAGCTAATCGTAGCGGTATATGACGATTGGGGCATCGGTCGGGATGGCACGCAGCCCATTGCATTACGGGCTGACCGGAAGTTTTTCCGAGAGACCACAAGAGGCTGCATGGTGATTGCCGGACGGAAAACGGTGGCGGATTTTCCGGGACAACAGCCCTTGCCGGGTAGAGAAAATGTGGTGTTGAGCCGGCAGGATTTGTCACTTCCCGGTTTTACCCTTTGCCACAGCCCGGAGGAAGCGGTGGCGCTTGCCGGAAAGGCAGAACGGGCGATGGTCATTGGCGGCGGCAGTATTTACAGACAGCTACTGCCGTATTGCGACAGAGCCTATGTGACTAAAGTGCATGTTACCCCAAAATCGGACACCTTTTTCCCCAATTTGGATGAAAGCAACCAGTGGTTGCGAAAAGAGGTGCTGCAGTCCGGAGAGGAAGATGGCATTTCCTACGAGATGTGCCTGTATGCACGGGTATAGAGGGTGCATTGTCAACCGAAGGTTGACTGTTTGATGCCGCAGTATATAATAATATAGTATGAGTCCCACCCGAACAGGGTGGGACTTGCTTTATACAAGAAGCGGCTGTAGCTGATAGCCCTCTGTAGCCGCATGAAGCGCTTGGGGCAGCTTTTGCCAATTTGCCACCAAGGAGGTGGGCTTTGCCAAGGCATCGTCCTGCCCAAAAGGTACGAAGTAGTAATTTCGGCGGTTGAGCAGCCTGCCAATATTCTCTGCCGCACCGGAAAGTCCATCGTTGGTGGATATGCCCAACAGCACCGGACGCCCGTTCCGCAGTTGACTTTTGGCTGCCATGGTCACGGCGGTGTCTGCAATGCCGTTGGACAGTTTGGCAAGGGTATTTCCGGTGCATGGGGCAATGACCAAAATATCAATCAGCTTTTTTGGACCGATGGGCTCTACTTCCGGTAGCGTGGTCATGGGCGGTCTGCCGCAGATGGCAGTGATGGTACGAATATGCTCCTCGGCTGTGCCGAAACGGGTGTCTGTGTTGGCAGCTGCCGGAGAGAGAATTGGGATGATTGTGTGCTGCTTCGCAAGCTCTTGCATCACTGGAAACACAGCGGCGAAGGTGCAAAATGAGCCACATAGGGCAAAACCAATATTCATATATTACTCCTTTCTAGTGACACACCGCAGTGCGGTTTTGGCGATGAGAGCGCCGGAGGCTTCCGAAGCGTGCTTGTTGGGCAGACCCCGTGCCCACAGTACCCGGTCGCCGCTGATGCCTTTGACAGATGCCAAGTCTATCAGCAGTGCATCGGGTGCAGCATCCTCTTGTGTCAGCACCGGCATAGGGGCGGTGTTGATGATGACGGCATATTGACGGGGCTGCCAGTCATCAGTCAAAATGCCACGGCAATGGGCTTTTTCAATTTCCGGCAGATAGCTTTCCTTTCGCACCGCAACGGTAACCGCCGCACCACTATGCAATAATAGTGGAGCTAGACACTTTCCGATACGCCCAAAGCCGATGATGAGAACGGATGTATCCTGCAGAGAACCAACATGGTGCTTTTGAAGTAGCTGCATAGTGCAATCGGCGGTGATGGCGGCGTTTTCTATGAGATAGTGTTCATCTGCTAAAAAGTCGATAGTTGGATTTGGAAGTGGCGGCAGCATACCGCCCATAACTGTCACCTCCGGCGGCAGGCTTTTCAAAACAGCCTCTAGGGATGTTCCGCCCTTCAAAATGCCAGGAGCTTCCATGCTGGGGACAGGCAGCAATAGGTGGGTGATATGTTCTGATGGGGCAGCTGCCGGAGCATAGCCCCAATGCTGTAGTTGATTGCGGGCGTGCTGCAGGGCAGGCGTATCCCCGGCGGTATAGAACAGAGGATTTTTCAAACGGCATCATCCTTTCATGACAGAATATGCACCGACAGTATGGAGGGTGCTTGATTTTTTGGCGGCATTTAGTATAATGAAAGGCAGAGGTGATGAAAGATGAAGCGATTGGGCTTTATTCATGATATGATGGATGTGAAAGTGCTGATTTTGTTGGTGATGGCACGGGTACAGTATCCTGTCAGTACGCAGGAGGTCTATGAGCTGTGCTATCAGGATGAATGTTTGAGCTATTTTGATGTTTGCACCGCCATTCCGGAGATGGTGGCATCCGGACATTTGCAGCAGCTTGCGGAGGAGAAATATGAAATTACCCCCAAGGGCAGGGAGACTGCCGGTTTGACGGAGGATTCCATTGCTTTTACGGTCAAGCAGAGGGCGGAGAATGCCGTTGCACGCTTCAACCGACAAATTCGCCGCAGCAGCTTTGTAAAAACGCAGGTGCAGCCCCGCAGCTCCGGAGATTACTCTGTGGTCATGTCCTTAGATGATGAAATGGGCAATTTGATGACAATGGAATTGGTTGCACCGGACCAGCATCAGGCAATTCGCCTGTCCCGTCTTTTTGAAAAAAAAGCGGAAAATGTATATAGTCTGGTGATGACGGAGCTGTTGGACGACGAGGACGAATTGGAGGAATAATATGGCAAAAGCGAGAAATAGAGAGCTGTTACCAATGTTGGCGGGCATTTTCAGCCTGTTTTTGACCTTCCAGCAAATCTGTGGCTTTATTGGAGCCAAGTGGAGCTGGGGAATGCTTTTGATGCCGGCGCTGTGGCTGCTTTTGGGGTTGTGTCTGCTGTTGCAGAAAGAGGATTGGCTGACGCTTGTGGCGCTGCTACCGGTGACACTGCTGATTGCGCAGGGCGCGTGGACTCCCTTGCCTTTGGATTCGCTGAAGGTGTTGGTTATGAAGCTGCTGAACACCGTGCTGCCGGCTGTGTCCTATGTGGTGCTGTTTGTGCTGATGCTGCTGCACTGCATGAATAAGGCTGCCAAGTTCCGCAGAACGCTTTGGTATTTGCCGATGATTTTGATGCTGCCGGGCTGCGTGATGAGCTATAGCAGCGCAGTGGTTTGGGCGCAGTTTGGCATGGTTACCTGTATTTCTTTGTGGGCAAAGCCTGCCAGAAAATAAGCATCTGTTTACAGAATATTTTCATTGTACTATTGCGATTGTCCACCATATATGGTATAATGTATGTACACCGAAACATCGGTGAAACGAAAGGAGCTGTCGCATATGAAATTTCAGTACAGTGAAAAAAGAGTTAAGCTACCCGGCAATGTTCACGCTTACGCTGAAAAGAAAGTGATGAAGCTTGCCCGCTTTTTTGACGAGGGCGCGGAGGCACTTATCACATTCTCTGTGGAAAAGAACCGGAACATTGCAGAACTGACTGTTCATGGCGCTGGCACCTGGTTTCGGGCAAAGGAAAGCACATCCGATATGTTTGCCTCCATTGATGCAGCAATCGGCACCATTGAGGGACAGATTCGCAAGAACAAGACTCGCCTGGCTCGTCGACTGAAGCAGGACGCATTTGTCCGCACTGCGGACGAAACCTCCTTCGCGCCCGAGGAGCTGGAGGATGATTTGAGCATCATCCGTGTCAAGAAGTTCTCCATGAAACCGATGCGCAGGGAAGAGGCAGTGCTGCAGATGAATTTGCTGGGGCATAACTTCTTTGCATTCCGGGATGAGGATGGCGACGGAGCATTTGCAGTGGTGTATAAGCGTAACGATGGAGGCTATGGCCTCATCGAGGATGCTGAATAAAATAGACAAAAAGAGGGCTCGAAAGAGCCCTCTTTTTTTATGAAAAGTTTTGCTTTTTTTTGAAAAAAGACTTGAATATATATAATGGTCTTACTCGGACAAACCGGGAACAATACCTGTTCAGGCTTTCGGACAGCAGCCTCGGTTGTGCTGCTGATTTTGCCAGTTGTGCTTGCTTTGGATGCTCTTGACAATGTAGAAAGTATTTGATAGTATAAGCAAGCGCTTTGAGAAGCGAAGCGAAAGACTGGGGAGCGAAAAGAAATTTGAAAAAGAGCGAAAAAAGTTCTTGACAAATGGAAGCAACCGGGGTATAATGGCAAA
>JAZOPV010000057.1:0-1893 GCA_045655745.1 Faecousia sp. | reverse complement strand
GTGCAACAGAGGCTGCTGCCACAGGAGCTGCAGGTGCAACTGCCTCATATTCAGACAGCAGCATCGCTTTCCCGGACTCCACCTCTACCTCGTAGGTCCGTCCGTTCAAGGTTACTTTGTATTTCATATCACTTTACCTCCGGATTATTTTTTGGAGAACACCTCGTTCAGCAGAATAACAGCCAAAACAATAATGCCAATCACCACAAATATTCCCAACATACCCGTTCCGGCAATCTGCAGTGCCTGTAGCAAAACCGCTGCTACCCTCTGGAAATAAGAAATTACAGCATATCCAATGCCCATAATCCATTCATGCATTGTCATATCCTCCTTCTTACATTCCCAGAATGTTCTTCACCAGCATCAAAATCAAGCCACCGGCAATGACAGATGCAATCTGACCGGAAACATTGACGCTGATAGAATACATCAAAAGGAAGTTGGAGCTGTCCTCCTCCAAGCCCAGCTTATGTACCACACGACCGGACATGGGGAAAGCAGAAATACCGGCAGCACCAATCATGGGATTGATTTTCTTGCCCTCCGGCAGGAACACATTCATCAGCTTGGCAATCATAATGCCGCCGAAGGTGTCCACAATAAAGGCAACCAAGCCCAAACCCATAATCAGCAAGGTCTGCCACTGCAAAAATTCCTCTGCACGCATCCGGGCAGCAATGGTGATGCCCAAGAAGATGGTGATGAGATTTGCCAGCGCATTCTGAGCGGTGTCAGACAGAGAATTGGTGACGCCACACTCCCGAAGCAGGTTGCCGAACATCAAAAAACCAATCAGTGCCACCGCATCCGGAGCAAAAACCGCCACAATCATGGTAACGGCAATGGGGAAAATAATTTTCGTCAGCTTGGAAACATTGGCACCGGAATAGGGCATCTTAATCAGACGCTCCTTACGGGTGGTGCAAAGCTTGATTACAGGGGGCTGCACCAGCGGCACCAGCGCCATATAGGAATATGCCGCCACCATAATGGGCGCCATAAACTTGGTGCCCAACTGACCTGCCACATAAATAGCGGTAGGACCATCTGCAGCACCGATAATGGCAATGGAAGCCGCATCCACCAAATCAAAGCCCAGTGCAGATGCCAAGAACAGTGTAAAGAAAATACCGAACTGGGCAGCAGCACCGAAAATCATCAGCTTGGGATTTGAAAGCAAAGGTCCAAAGTCAATCATAGCACCGATGCCTACAAACAGCAGCAGGGGGAACAGCTCATGATAGTCAATGCCAATTTCAAACAGGGCATTGATGACCGCCTGTACGCCCGTTCCTGCCACTTCCACCGGAAGGTTCATGAGAATTGCGCCAAAACCCATGGGCAGCAGCAATGTGGGCTCCATTTCCTTGGCAATGGCAAGGTAAATCAGCACTGCGCCAATAAACCACATGACAACATGGGGCAATTCGATATTTCCAAAGTTGGAAAACAGCTGGAGTAAACTTTCCATACGCCCTCCTTAGCCGATGACGACTAGAGGTGCGCCGGTATCCACCGTGCTGCCCTTTGTTGCCAAGACCTGGGTCACTGTGCCGTCCTTGGGTGCCATGATTTCATTTTCCATCTTCATGGCTTCCAAAATGCACAGAACAGTGCCGGCTTTGACCTTATCACCAACAGCCACATTGACCTTCAAAATTGTGCCGGGCATGGGGGCATTGACCGCCTCACCCGCTCCGGTAACAGTGGCAGGAGCGGCAGCCGCAGGGGCTGCAGGTGCAGCAACCGGTGCAACAGAGGCTGCTGCCACAGGAGCTGCAGGTGCAACTGCCTCATATTCAGACAGCAGCATCGCTTTCCCGGACTCCACCTCTACCTCGTAGGTCCGTCCGTTCAAGGTTACTTTGTATTTCATATCACTTTACCTCC
>JAZOPV010000056.1:0-4294 GCA_045655745.1 Faecousia sp. | reverse complement strand
AAATTTCCACCGCTTTTCGGGCAGTGCGGTACAGCGGTCCTTCCAATTCCTTGGAAGCAGCCTTCAGCATCTTCCGAATCTCAATATGCTGGGGACAGTGCATTTCACACTTGCCGCAGCCGACACATTGATAGGCGGCGGTGGCATCCCGACGAACAGCGCTGCACATAAAATGCTCCTTCAGCCCTGCAAATTTCCCCTCAGAATAGCGGCGGTTATAGGCAGCAAACATACCGGGAATATCCACATTTTTCGGGCAGGGCATACAATAGCCGCAGCCGGTGCAACCCACCTTCATTTTAGAATTGATGGCGGCAACCACCCGTACAAGCATCTGCTCCTCTGCTGCACCCAGCTCCCCAATCTCTGTGGTAGAGGCAGTTTGGATATTATCCTGCAGCATTTCCATAGAATTCATACCCGACAGCACGCAGGTGACCTCTTTTTGATTCCACAGCCAGCGAAACGCCCACTGTGCAGGCGTATAGGCAAGGGGATGCTTTTCAAATTCCTGCACAGCACCTTGAGGCAGTGCGGACACCAGCTTTCCGCCCCGCAGCGGCTCCATAATCACCACCGGCAACCCCTTTTTATGGGCATATTGCAGTCCCCGGCGACCGGCTTGGGTGTTTTCGTCCATGTAATTGTACTGAATTTGGCAAAAATCCCAATCGTACGCATCCACCAATTTGCAGAACATCTCGGAATTGCCGTGATAGGAAAAGCCGATTTGACGAATTGCGCCGGACGCCTTTTTCTCCTGTAAAAACTCCAAAATGCCCATTGCCAGCAGCCGATTCCATGTCTGTACATCAGTGAGCATATGCATGAGATAATAATCAATATGGTCCGTTTTCAGCCGCTTGAGATGCTCAGCAAACAACCGCTCCATGCCCTCTTTGGACTTAATCAGATAATGGGGCAGCTTGGTGGCGATGTACACCTTATCCCGACAGTTATTTTTCGCTAAAATCTCGCCCAGTGCCGCCTCGCTGCCGGGGTAAATATAGGCAGTGTCAAAATAATTTACGCCCTGCTCAATGGCGTACAGCACCTCTTTTTCCGTTTCCGCCATGTCAATCACGCCGCCCTTACGAGGGAAACGCATACAGCCAAAGCCAAGAACGGAAATCTCGTTTCCGTATCGGTCCAACCGATATTTCATCACAGTCGCCTCCTACATTTCAAAGCTGTGCTTACCATAGCACATTTTCCACTCTCTTGCAAGAGATTATGTAAACTAATCATCAACAAAGGAACGACAGCTTATGCTGTCGGTCCTTTTCTCTTACATTGTTCGCAGGTCTTTCATCACATCGTTACCGCCCATGCCAAAATAGCGGTACAGCCGATGATAGTGGTCATACAGCGCATCATATTTTCCTTTATTTTCCGCATTGGGATAATAGGTTTTCAAAATGGGCGCGCCCATTTTTTCTGCCGCAGCCTCCACAGTCGGATAAACATCCGCCGCCACACCGGCATAGATGGCGCTGCCCAAAGCACCAGCCTGCGTACTCTTGGACACATGGATGGTCCTGCCCAATACATCCGCATAAATCTGCACCATCAGCGGATTTTTCTGTGCAATGCCGCCGGCAGCGGTGATAGAATGAATGGCAACCCCATGCTCCTCAAAATTATCCACAATTTTTCTCGTGCCAAAGGCAGTTGCCTCCAAAAGGGCTCTGTAAATTTCCTCCGGCTTGGTCTGCAAGGTCAAGCCCACCAGCATACCAGACAAAGTAGAATCATCCAAGGTGCTTCTAACACCATTCCACCAGTCCAATGCCAACAGTCCGGACTGTCCCACAGACAGCTTTTCTGCCTTTTCCATCAGCAGCCCATGCACACTGATTCCACGAGCCTTTGCCTCCTCATAGTAGGCATACGGCACTGCATTTTTCACATACCAATCGAAAATATCACCCACCGCAGCTTGACCTGCCTCATAGGTGGTAAGTCCGGGAATCACGCCATCTCTCACATAGCCGCAAATGCCATCCACCACATGAGTGGATTTTGAATTAGTCAGATGGCAGCCGGAAGTGCCCATAATCAGCATCAAAGCGCCATCTTCGATAATTTTCATCGCGGGCATGGCTGCATGGGCATCCAGTTGGGTTACCGCCACCGCTGTCCCTACATTCAAGCCCGTCAGCTCACTGCCCATGGCACTTAATTTAAAATTTTTGTGGTCCAAGGGGAAAATTTTTGTAGACAGCTTTGTGCCCACAATGCCATCCAATCCCTCGTCCAACGCCTTCATAAAATCGTTGGAGGGATATGCGCCATCTTGATAGATTGCCTTGAAGCCTGCAAAGGAAAGTCCATGCACTTCCTCCCCTACCAAGGTAGACATCACCCAGTCGCCAGCTTCCATAAAGCGGGCAGTATCGGCATAAACATCCCGTGCTTCTCTGCAAATTTCCAAAATCTTCGGCATCGCCCACTCCGAAGACAGCCTGCCGCCGTAAATTTTCAGCCAAGGCTCGCCCCGCTGTTCTGCCAAGGCATTGATGTCATCTGCCTCCTGCTGGGCAGCATGGTGTTTCCACAGCTTCACATAAGCATGGGGCTCATGCGCATACTTGGGATTTTCGCACAGGGGCTTGCCCTCTGCATCCACAGGCAAGATGGTGCAAGCGGTAAAATCAATGCCGATACCCTTGATTTGCTCAGGTGCAATGCCGGTATTCTCCAGCAGCTCTCTACACACCGCCTGAACGGCCTGCAAATAATCCCGAGGGTGCTGCAGGGCATACTGCGCAGGCAGCTTTTTGCCGCAGGGCAACGCAGAATCCATCACACCATGGGGATATTCAAATACCGCTTCTGCTACTTCACAGCCATTTTCCACATCTGCCACAATGCCTCTGGCAGAAAGCGTGCCAAAATCAATTCCGATGGTATATGTCTTCATGGTGCCTCCTTCAATTCGGTGGAATAAATTGGGGGTTTTCTATAAAAAAATATACCATAGGGCATATGTCTTGTCAACAAACTGCCCCCCATTTAACTGCTCCAAAAGCAAGTCTACGCACCAGTGCAGACCTTTAACGATTAATAGCCACAAGCCGACACTTTTTGCACCGGTCTGCGAACTGGTGCCGCCCTTTCAAGTCCTAATGTCCGCAAAAAAGTCCAACACCAAATGGCGTTGGACTTTTTTGGCAGGGGCACTAGGACTTGAACCCAGAGCCTACGGTTTTGGAGACCGCCGCTCTACCAATTGAGCTATACCCCTATATCTAAAAAGGTTATTACCTGATATTGTGGTGGGCCTTCAGGGATTCGAACCCGGGACGATCCGGTTATGAGCCGGAGGCTCTAACCAACTGAGCTAAAGGCCCGTAAATAGTCACGGGTGGACTTTGCACCACCGCAAGGCGTATTGTATCATCTCACGCCCGTTCTGTCAAGGAAAAATTTATATAAATGCCTTTCCCCTTGCTTTTTTCTCGCTTTCCGTCTATAATAAAAATACGAAAGGTTGGGATGTTTTTGAAGGCGTGGAAGCATTTTGTCACCATTACGCATCACCGAATTTTGGTGATGAAAGGATGTTTTCGGATTGGTCTGTATTGGCAGGGGCTGACCCATGATTTATCCAAATATCACCCGACAGAATTTAGCGTGGGCGCAAAATATTATCAGGGAAACCGCAGTCCCAACGGTGCAGAACGGGAATTAAAGGGCTACTCCGAAGCGTGGATGCACCACAAGGGCAGAAATCGCCATCACTACGAATACTGGACCGATATGAGCCCCGTCACGCGGTGCTATGAGCCAATTCCCATGCCCCGAAAATATTTGGCGGAAATGGTCATGGACCGCATTGCCGCCTGCAAAACCTACCGTGGCGATGCTTATCACGATGGGGCTGCTTTGGAATATTTGGAAAACAGCCGAGAAAAAGTGCTGATGCACCCTCAAACCCGTCAAGAACTTACCTATCTTCTCACCATGCTGCGTAACGAGGGAGAAACAGCCGCCTTTCGCTATATGAAGCATCACCTTTTAAAAAACAAGCCCTTTCCGTGGGAAAAAACTCAGGAATAAATTCGCAAATACCGTTTTTTGAATAAAAAAAGCATCATTGGGCAAAGTAGCCTTGTCACAGCAGAAAATTCCACAAAGCGGAAAATAGTGCTTGACAAATTTGGAAAATTGCGTATAATAACCATGTTGTTCGCAACATAGAGGATTAGTGTAACGGTAGCACACCGGACTCTGACTCCGTTCGCGGGGGTTCGAATCCCTCATCCTCTGCCAAAAATACCCCAACCACTTT
>JAZOPV010000055.1:0-5156 GCA_045655745.1 Faecousia sp. | reverse complement strand
GTCTCCTGCACGAACTTATAGTTGGGAATGTTGTCGAAATTCAGAGGAAGGAGCATATTCTCCTGCTTCAGCCGGGCGATCATATAGTCCGAGGGGATGATCACATCCACCGTCAGGCCACCGCCGGCCAGCTTGGCATAGAGCGATTCGTTGGAATCGTAAGTGGTGTAGTTGACATCAATGTCCGGATATGCCTCTTCAAAAGCGGCAATGATATCCATAGTGCCATCGCTGCCGTCAGCAATATTCTGACCCCAGTTCATTACATTCAGGGTGATCTTATCCTGACGGGTGGACAGAATCAGCCAGCCGCAGCCCAGCAGTACCGCCAAGGCGCACACACCGGCACACACTCTGCGGAAGATTTTTTGACCGCTGCTGATGACCTTGGTTTGCTTGGCAACTTTCTTCCGGTCTGCACGGATCTGCAGCAGATTCATAGTCACCATCAGCACAAAAATCAGCAAAAACAGCAGGGTGAACATAGCATAGACCCGGGGCTGCATAGGCTTTTTTGTGTAGGAGTAGATCTCCACAGGCAGGGTCAGGAAACCGTTGCCGGACACGAAGTAGCTGATGACGAAATCATCCAAGCTCATGGTGAAGGCCATGATCGCACCGGATACGATACCGGGCATAATCTCGTGAATGGTCACCTTGAAGAAGGATTGCAGCGGTGTGCAGCCCAAATCCATGGCAGCATCGGTCAGTGAACGGTCCATTTGGCTGAGCTTGGGCATCACATTCAAAATCACATAGGGAAGATTGAAAGTGATGTGGGCAATCAGCAAGGTCCAAAAGGTAAGGCTGTCCCGCTGCCCCATCAGCTTGGAGCCAACAAAGACAAACAGCAGCGAAAGAGAAATGCCGGTGACAATTTCCGGATTGGTCATGGGGATGTCGGTCAGGTGCATGACCGTCCGCCGCATTTTAGGACCAAGGCTCTGAATGCCCATTGCTGCTACCGTGCCAAACACCGTTGCCACCGCACTGGCAATGACAGAAATCAAAATGGAATTACCCAGCAGCCTCAGCAAATCACCGTCCCGGAACAGCTCCGCATACTGCCCGAAGGTGAAGCCGTCAAATCGGGCAAGGCTCTTACCCTCATTGAACGAGCCCACAATCAGCACCAGCATGGGCGCATAAAGGAAAATAAAAATCAACACAGTAAAAATTCGATTTGTTTTCTTCATACGACCACCTTGCCTTCCTCGTCAGAGCCGGTGGCTTTGTTCATGATGCCGGTGCAAACAAACACCAAAATCATCAGCAGCAGGCTCAGCGCTGCGCCGAGGTTTGCATTGTTGCCCTGCTTAAACAGTCGCTCAATCACATCACCAATCAGCATTTCCGTACCGCCCAGCTTTTGGGAGATATAGAAAGTGGAAACCGCCGGCACAAACACCATGGTCACGCCGGACACAATACCGGGCATGGACAGCGGCAGCACCACCTTGATAAAAGTCTGTGCCGGTGTGCAGCCCAAATCCTCTGCCGCCTCAATCAGCCGGTCATCAATTTTTACGATGATGGCATATAGGGGCAAAATCATATAAGGCAGGTAGTTATAGACCATACCCAGCACCACCGCACCAGGGGTGCGAATCAGCGGCAGTCGGGCAAGTCCAATGGATTCCAAAAAATTATTGATGATGCCGGTATTCTGCAGCAAGCCCACCCACGCCAGTGTCCTGAGCAAAAAGCTCATGCACATGGGCAGCATCACCAGCATATACAGTAGCTTCTGCGCCAACGGACTGCGGTGGGCAATGAAATACGCCACCGGATAGCCCAATACCAAGCACAGCAGTGCCGACACCACAGAATAGCCAATGGAGCGTCCGAACACCGGAAGATAGGTGCCCAGCTCCAAAATATTGCTCCAGGTAAAAGCACCGGTATCCGGGTCGGTTAAGGCATAGTAGCCAACCACGCCCAACGGAATGAGTGTGAATACCAGCATCCAAACGATGTAGGGCACACTCAAAAGGACTGCGTTATTCTTCTTCATCGTCCGCATCCTCCGCCAGCTCATCATACTCTGCAGAGTAAGAGCTGTAGTCGCCAAACATACCGGAGTATTCGCTCTTTTTCATGATGTGGATGTCTTCCGGATTCAATCGGATACCGATGGTAGAGCCGACTGCACAGTAATCCGTGGTTTGAATCAGCCACTTAAAGCCCTTGAACTCCACAATGATGTCATAGTTCAGTCCCTTAAAGGTGATACCGGTCACATTGCCCACCAAGTGTCCCTGCTGGGGCTCTACAATGTCAATATCCTCCGGACGGATGACCACATCCACCGGCTCGTTGGGCGCAAAGCCTTTGTCCACACACACAAAGGTGCGTCCAAAGAAGCGGACCTTATAGTCCTCCAGCATCACGCCATCCAAAATGTTACTTTCGCCGATGAAGTCTGCCACAAAGGCGTTCTTCGGTTCGTTATAAATATCCTCAGGCTTTCCGATTTGCTGAATACGGCCCTTGTCCATTACCACAATGGTATCGGACATGGAAAGTGCTTCCTCCTGGTCATGGGTCACATAGATAAAAGTGATACCCGTTGCCTGTTGGATGCGCTTCAGCTCGTTCTGCATATCCTTCCGCAGACGCAAATCCAATGCACCCAGTGGCTCATCCAATAGCAGCACCTTGGGCTCATTGACCAAGGCTCTTGCAATGGCGACACGCTGCTGCTGACCGCCGGACAGAGAATGGATGCGGCGGTGACCGTAGCCCTTCAGGCTGACGATTTCCAGCATCTTATTCACCCGTTCGTGAATTTCCTCCTTGGGCAGCTTTGCCACCCGCAAGCCGAATGCGATATTGTCAAACACATTCAGATGAGGGAACAACGCATACCGCTGAAAAACGGTGTTGATTTGGCGGTCATAAGGCGGAACATCATTGATACACTTTCCATCAAAGGTCACCGAGCCGGCGGTAGGAGTCAAAAAGCCTCCAATAATCCGCAGGGTGGTGGTTTTACCGCAGCCGGAGGGGCCCAGCAAGGTTAAAAACTCATGGTCATTGATATAAAGATTGATGCCGTCAAGAATACATTCCCCGTCGAACTCCATGGTTAAATCCCGGAGTCTGATGAGTTTCTTGGACATTTATCCTCCCCCATTTCTTTCTACGATTTCGTCATATTATGACATTTATAAATATACGCATTTTTTTGTCAATGTCAATGCCTTCGCCCTAAAATGTGATTTTTTGTAATTTCTCCATTTATACATTATAATATATATTATATTTCAGATTGTAATCATTTTTTTGAAAATATGGGTTTATTTTCCGTATAAGTGGCTATACTGCTTTTCGGAGGTGCTTACACTATGAACAACAACAGCAAAAAAAGTTTTGGCAGCAGATTTGCCGGTAAGGGCTACTACATAGCCCTGGTCCTGTGCGCAGTGGCAATCGGGATCTCCGGCTATTTGTATTACCACAACACAACCCAGTCCCCTGTGGACAACCCCAATGCCAGCATTGATGTGCTGAATCCGGATGCTTCCGGCAGCACAAGTCCCAGTACAGACCCCACTCAGCCCAGCAGCACACCCAAGCCCCTGATTGGTGGCAAGCCGGTGGTGGGCGAGGTGGTCATGGACTATTCCATGGACTGTCTGTGCTACAATCCCACCACCCGTGACTGGCGCACCCACAATGGCATGGACTTTGCCGCTGCCGCCGGTACAAAGGTAACTGCCGCTGCTGATGGTACGGTCTACACCATTTATTCCGATGACACCATGGGCAAAACCGTGGTTATCCGCCATGCAGACGGGTATGTGACCACCTATTCCAGCCTCCACGAGGATGTAAAGGTCACTGTGGGACAGGAGGTCAAGCTGGGACAAGCCATCGGTGCTGTGGGAAGCACCGCACTGCTGGAAACTGCATTGGGCGACCATGTGCATTTTTCTGTCAGCTGCGGCGGCAATCCCGTTGATCCGGAAGAATTCTTCCAACTGGGCAAATAAGTTTCTTTCCTCTTTTGTTTTGAGCCGCTGCCAAAGGCAGCGGCTCTCTTTTTCTTGCTTTTTACCGCACCGGAGGCTATAATAAAAAGAAAAAGGCAGGTGCAATTTATGGATTTTACCACCATCAAAAACAATTTGGAGCAGCGGGGCTATGCTGTTTCCTGTTTCCCCACCGCCAAAGCCGCAGCCGACTATCTTTGCGCTGCCATCCAGGGCAAAACCGTAGGCTTCGGCGGCTCTGTCACCCTGCAGCAAATGGACATTTTAAGCCGTTTATCGGGGAAAAATCAAATTTTTTCCCATTGGAGCGGATCAGAGGGCGATATGCTTGCCAAAGCCCAGCAAGCGCAGATTTATTTATCCTCCGTCAACGGAATTTCCGAAAAGGGGGAAATTATCAACATTGACGGGCGGTGCAATCGGGTATCTGCCATGCTGTATGGTCACGAAAAGGTATATTTTGTGGTAGGTCGGAACAAAATTGCTCCGGATTACGATGCTGCACTATATCGGGCAAGAAATATTGCAGCCCCCAAGAACGCCCAACGCTTGGGGCGTGCTACCCCCTGCGCCAAAAATGCCGACCGCTGCTACGATTGCAACAGCCCGCAGCGAATTTGCCGGGCACTGTCCGTTCTGTGGGAAAAGCCCACCGGCATGGACTATGAGGTAGTGCTGATTGACCAAGAGTTAGGCTACTAATCGCCCCCTGTGATAAAAAAAGCCGAGCCAATGGCTCAGCTTTTTTTCATTTGTGACCTCATTTTTTCCCGTTCCCGGTGCATTTCCGCCAGCAGCTCCGCCGCTGTCCAATGGGCATTGGTGGGGGTCAGCATTGCTTTTTGAATAAAGGGCAGCCCTGCCCGGCGAAGCGAAGCCAATACTCCATCCAATTTGCTTTGAGGCATACAAAGCACCATCATCGGCTCGCTCAACATCTCACCTACAGGCGCACCCTGCACCGGCTCAATGCCTTTTACCTCTGCCAAATAGCCAATTTTTTGTCCGAATTCCTCGATTTGCACCACTTTTGCTCCAATTTTCTGTGCCATCAGGCTCATCCGGATAGCAGGCAGCAGCTCCTGCGGAATTTGAAACAGCAAAACCTGGTCTTTCATAGACTTCTCCTCAATAAAGCTTCAAAATTTCCACCGCTTTTCG
>JAZOPV010000054.1:0-30630 GCA_045655745.1 Faecousia sp. | reverse complement strand
CCCCTGGCGACAAAAATCCCCAAGTGCAAAAGCACTTGGGGATTTTTGGTGGCTCGCCAGGGATTCGAACCCTGGACCCACGCCTTAAAAGGGCGTTGCTCTACCTACTGGGCTAGCGAACCGTATAAAAATGGCTGGGATGGCCGGATTCGAACCGACGAATACCAGAGTCAAAGTCTGGTGCCTTACCGCTTGGCGACATCCCAATCTATGCAGCGCCCGGCATTGGACACGCATGACATTATAGCATGATTTTTTCAGTTTTGTCAATTATTATTTTCACTTTTTCTCTCTGAGAACAGACTTTTTCCAAAAAAATCATGCTTTCTATGCGCTTCCACCCTAGTCTTCCCGAAACAGCAACAGTGATACCCATGTGACCACATTTTCACCATACTGAAAGGTCAGCCCAAGCTGCTCCAGCACAGGAATCACATTGATGCCGTGGCTTTCCACGCAGGGATGCATCTTTTCCGGATGCCGACAGGGCTGCCCATCCAAATAGGCACACCGCTGGCACAGAGCGCAAGCCTCTGTAGACAGCACATAAGGCGCTATCCCCTGCTGCCGCAGCAGCTGCGCCACCTGATTGGTCACTGCCTCATGCTCTGCACGGGTGGTCAAAGTTTCCTCGATATTTGCAATATCCGCCACCTCGGTAATGGTGGAAATCATCAAGCACCGGTCATATTGCAAACACCGCTGCCGACATTCCTCCACTTCCCCCACCGCCGGAGGGCACGCCCATGTGGTGCCGTACATGGGGCACTCCTGCCTGCAGATATGACGAATTCGCTCTGAAAATTCCAGTTCTTGGGGATTGATGTAGCCATAGACATACAGCGGCAGCTCCGACAGCTGCTGCTCCAAAAGTGCATCATTTAGCATCCAAATTCCTCCAAAATCTTCTCACAACCCTCCACGACATCCCGCCATGTCTGAGAAAAATCTCCGGAATACCAAGGGTCTGCCACCTCACGGGGCAAAAACGGTCGAATTTTTTCCGGATTGGGGGGCAGCATTCGAGCCAAGGAACGGGCATTGCTGCTGTCCATATAATAAATCCGGTCAAAATAATCATAATCCTGTTTGGTAATCATTCTGGCACGGTGCGCCCCATAGGGCACGCCCTGCCGCTGCAGTTCCCGACAGGCAGGGGGATACATGGGGTTTCCCAATTCTTCCCTGCTCACCCCCGCCGAGGCGATTTCAAACGCCTCACCACATCCGGCTTTCCGCACCATATTCTTTAAGACAAACTCCGCCATGGGACTGCGGCAAATATTGCCGTGACAGACGAATAAAATCTTAGTCATTTCCATCACCTGTTTGGGTCAGGCACGCAAGCAGCTGCCCCACATCCTCCAAAATATAGCTGGGGTGAATCTCCCCCTCCTGCGCCTGCTGTAGGGTCGCCTCGCCGCTGAGCACCAAAACAGCGTCCACCCCTGCGTTGACGCCGCAGGCAATATCCGTATACAGCCGGTCGCCAATCATCACCGTTTCCTCCGGCGAAAATCCAGTTTTTTCCATGGCGCACCGCACCATGTCCGGCTGTGGCTTTCCGATAAACCGAGGACGGCGTCCGGTGGCGTTGAACAACATATCTGCCACAGAGCCGCAATCCGGCACATAGCCATACCAAGTGGGGCACACATAGTCCGGATTGGTGGCAATATAATCCACCCCCCGATTCAGCAGAATACAGGCATCCTCCAGCTTTTGAAAGGTCAGCTCCGTATCAAAGCCTATTACAAGGCAGTCAATGTCATCCTCCAGCCTATCCGTGATAGGCAAATGCCGCAGCTCCTGCTTGAACGATGCCGTACCCAACACATAAATTTTTTGATATTTCCCCTCCAGTACGGTTTTTGTCACCTGCGCCGAGGTCAAATAGTCCTCATACACTGTTTCAATGCCCAACGACCTCATCTTTTCCATAAAGGCAGGCACGCTTTTGGAGGAATTGTTGGTTAAAAACAGATACCTGCCGCCAATCCTTCTAATATAATTCAGCAGCGGCAGCGTGCCGGAAAATAGGGTTTGGTCTATATAAATTGTTCCGTCCATATCCAGCAAAAACAGCCGCTTTTTTCTCAATCCATCCACTGAAAAGCACCTCTTTCTGTGATTATTTTTATCCTATCACAGCTGCGCCCCAATTTCCACCGTTTTATTTCCCGTCACATTGCCGAATCTCTCACAATTCCCCTCAGGAATATTGTGAAACTCAGAGAAATTTTAAAAAACTTTGAATAATCATTGACTTTTCGTGTCAAAAAATGATATAGTAGGACAGTCCGGAGAATTCGAGAATCCGTTATAGACGCACAAAGTTCTCTGAGCAAAGAACATCAAGGGAGAGAGAATTATGAAAAAGCTTTTATCTGTTGCGCTGTGTTGTCTATTGCTGCTGAGCTGTTTAGCTGGTTGCACACCCGCTGATGACGGCAAGTATGTCATCGGCATCTGTCAGTTGACCAAGCATGATGCGCTTGATTCCGCTACACAGGGCTTTATTGATACCGTAAAAAAGGAACTGGGCGCTGAAAATGTGGTGATCGACCTGCAGGTAGCTGCCGGCGACTCCGGCACCTGTATTCCCATCGTCAACTCTTTTGTTTCGCAGAATGTGGACTTGATTTTGGCAAATGCCACCCCTGCCCTGCAGGCTGCCGCTGCTGCCACTGCCGACATTCCCATTTTGGGCACCTCCATCACCGAATACGGCGTTGCCATGGGCATTGAGAACTTTAACGGCACTGTAGGCGGCAACATCTCCGGCACCTCTGACCTCGCACCGCTGGACAAGCAGGCAGAGATGGTAAAGGTATGGTTCCCCAACGCAAAAACTGTCGGCTTGCTGTACTGCTCCGCCGAACCCAACTCCAAATATCAGGTGGACACCATCTCCGGCTATCTGACCGCCTTGGGTTATGAATGCACTATGTACCCCTTTGCTGACGGCAATGACATGGCTGCTGTCACCCAGACCGCAGCGGATAACTCCGATGTGATTTATGTTCCCACCGATAACACTGTCGCCACCGGTGTTGGCATTATTGACGGCATCTGCCGTCCTGCCAAAGTACCCATCATCTCCGGCGAATCCTCCATTTGCGCAGGCTGTGGCGTTGCCACCTTATCCATTGATTATTACGATTTGGGCGTTGCCACCGCAAAAATGGCAGCAAAGCTGCTCAAGGGCGAAGCCAATGTTTCTACCATGCCCATCGAGTATGCCGCAGAATTTACCACCATGTACAATCCCGTCACTTGTAATGAACTGGGTCTGACTCCTCCGGAGGGCTACATCCCGATTCCTTAATCAACACGCAGCAAGGGGAGATGGCAGTCATCTCCCCTTTTGCTTCAATAAAGAGAGGACTTCCTTATGGCAAGCTTCATAAATGCTTTGCCCGGTGCCGTTGCTCAAGGTATTATTTGGGGCATTATGGCAATCGGTCTTTACATCACCTACAAATTGCTGGACCTGTCTGACCTGACGGTGGATGGCTCGTTCTGCACCGGCGGCGCAGTCTGCGCCATGCTGCTGCTACAGGGCTGGAATGTTTGGCTGGCGCTGCTGGCTGCCGTTATCGCCGGCATAGTAACAGGATTGATCACCGGCTTTTTCCATACGAAATGCGGTATTCCTGCCATTTTATCCGGTATCCTGACCCAGCTTGCGCTATGGTCCGGTAACCTTGCCATTATGGGCATGAAAGCCAATCAGGCAATCAATGTCAATAATTTTGACCTTTTGGTTTCCCTGCGCTATCTGCAGGATGTGCAAAAAGGCACACGCCCCTTCTATCAGCATCCGCTTCTTGTGGTGGGTCTGTTCACTGTGGCAATCGTTGCTGTGCTGTATTGGTTTTTCGGCACAGAACTGGGCTCCTCCATCCGTGCCACCGGCGCCAACGGCAATATGGCACGGGCGCAAGGTATCAACACCAATTTTAACAAAGTGCTGGGCTTGGCACTGTCCAACGGCTTGGTTGCACTGTCCGGTGCTCTGCTGAGCCAATATCAAGGCTTTGCCGAAATCAACATGGGTCGTGGTGCCATCGTCATCGGACTGGCTGCCATTATCATCGGGCAGTCCCTGTTTGGCAAGATTTTCCGGAACTTTGGACTGAAGCTGCTTTCCGTCAGCATCGGCGCCATTATTTATTACATCGTCATTCAGGCGGTCGTCAGCCTTATGCGCATCAACACCAACTATCTGAAGCTGATTTCCGCTGTCGTTGTCGCAGTTTTCCTTGCCATCCCCCATTGGCGACAGGAACTGCTCCACAGCAGCTTCCATTCCGGAAAGGAGAAGCCCCATGCTGAAAATTGAAAACATATTTAAGACCTTTAACATTGGCACTGTCAATGAAAAAAAAGCATTAAAAGGGCTGAATTTAGAATTAAAGGAAGGCGACTTTGTCACCGTCATCGGCGGCAACGGTGCCGGCAAAAGTACCATGCTCAACTGTGTCGCCGGTGCTTATAACGTAGAAAGCGGTCATATTCTCATTGACGGTGTGGATGTCACTCATCTTCCGGAGTACAAGCGGGCAAAATACATCGGCCGTGTGTTTCAAGACCCCATGATGGGCACTGCCGCCACCATGCAGATTGAGGAAAATTTGGCACTTGCTGCACGCCGTGGCAAAAAGCGGACCCTGCGGCTGGGTATCACCCGTCAAGAACGGGAGGATTACCGCCAGCAGCTTGAAATTTTAGACTTAGGCTTGGAAAACCGCATGACCAGCAAGGTGGGTCTGCTCTCTGGCGGTCAGCGGCAAGCGCTGACCCTGCTGATGGCAACCTTGCAGAAGCCCAAGCTGCTGCTGTTGGACGAGCATACCGCCGCCCTTGACCCCAAGACCGCTGCCAAGGTATTGGAAGCCACCGAAAAAATTGTTTCCAAAAACGGTTTGACCACCATGATGATTACCCATAATATGCGGGACGCCATTGCCTACGGCAATCGGCTGATTATGATGTATGACGGGCATATCGTGGTAGATGTATCCGGTGAAAAAAAGAAAAATCTCACGGTAGAGCAGCTTTTACATCTGTTTAGCCAAGCCTCCGGCTCTGACGAGGTAGACGACAAGCTGGTGCTTTCCTAAAAAATTTTTAATCCGGGGCTTTTTGCCCCGGATTTTTTTTGCATATTTTTCCGGTAAGTGCAAATAATACCTCCGAACTGAAAAACACAGGAGGTTTCTTATGAATACCAAACGAACATTCATCCTGCTTTTGGCGTTATGCTGCACCCTGTCTGCCGGTATCGGCGTACTGGCATTAGAGGTAGACAGCGACACCACGCTATGCCTCAGTGCAGCAGATTTTGCAGAGGACCAGCTTTCCGGCATATGCATCACCGGCCTGCCGGATTACAATGCCGGTACGGTCATGCTGGGCACACGGGTGGTGCGCTCCGGCGACATCCTCACCGCACAGCAGCTAAGCCAGCTGACCTTCCAGCCTCTGCGGACAGAAACGGACACCGCTGTCACGGTGACATATCTGCCCATCTACGAGGACAGAGTTGCCCCCTCTGCCACCATGACCATTTCCATCCGTGGTAAGGAGAACAAAGCTCCCATTGCCGAGGATATGGCTATGGAAACCTATAAAAACCTGCCCCTCTCCGGCACACTGAAAACCCAAGACCCGGAAGGCAGCGCTCTAACCTATTCCGTCACCCGCAATCCCAAGCGAGGCGATGTGACCATCAACGCCGATGGCAGCTTTGTCTACACCCCCAAGAAAAATAAAATCGGCGTGGATTCCTTCACCTATACCGCCACCGATGCCGGAGGCATGGTATCCCGTGAGGCGACCGTCACCATTCAAATCCTCAAGCCCGGCGATATGCCGCAGTATGCAGATACCGCAGGCGAAAGCTGCCGCTTTGCCGCTGAATGGATGAAAAACACCGGTCTGTTTGTAGGAGAAACCATCAATGGAAAGCCCTGCTTCCAGCCGGAAAAGCTGGTGACCCGTGGAGAATTTGTGGCAATGCTGGTGCAGTCGCTGGGCATTCCTGTGGACGAGGATGCCACCTACACCGGCTTTACAGATGATGTTCCCACTTGGCTGAAGCCCTATCTCGCCGCTGCCCTGCGCTCCGGTCTGACCGCCGGCTGGCAAAATGGCACTACCTTTGATGCAGACGGCGCAATTACCGGCAAGGAGGCTGCCCTGCTGCTGCAGAACGCCTTGGATTTGCCTCACTCCGCTGCTATGGTCGCACCGGGTGAGGAAAGCTGGATGGCGGAAACCATGGCAGTCATGGCAAGCCACGGCATTGAACTCAGCGACAATGAGATGAACCGCAGTCAGGTGGCGCAGGTGCTGTATCAGGCAAGCATCCTTGCCCCCACCGCACCGGGCTTAACGGTCTTTCTCCACCAATAAAAACCACAGGGCGTGCTATGCACGCCCTGTTTCTTTTATAACCCGGTAAACTCCAATTTACCTTACCACCAAATCTCTACCTGCAAAAAGCTTCTGCATAGGCGCATACAGCGCCGCTGCCAATGCCAATGCTATCAGCAAATTCGGCAGCATATATGCTCCATTATATACCAAAGAATACAGATGTGGGCTTGTAAACACGCCCCAGCCCTCCAAGCCCTCTACGGCAGTGGGCTCTATAATTCTGTACAGTGTGATACCGCTGAAATAGTGAACAGCAAACCGTCCAAGGCAGCCCAGTGCCACACCGGGGAAGATGCCCCATGCCCTGCCACGAAATGCGCCGCCAATGCCCAGCGCCATGTAAGCAAGCATATAATCCAGCAGCATGGACTGCCAGCCCCAAGCATAGCCACCGTCAATAAGCATATCCAATAGCCCGTATACCAGTCCTACCAGCAGCCCCCGTCCAATGCCCCAACGATGGGCATACAGCAGCAGCGGAAACAGGGCAAGGGTCACCGAGCCACCCTGTGCCATATTGGCAAACACCGTTTTTGACAGAATGTTCAGCACCAATGCCAGCGCCACCAAAATTGCGCCCTCACACATGGCTTGAATTCGCAAATGGGATACTTGATTTTTCATGGAAAAACCTCCTTAAAAATAGAAATCGCATTGCAAATTCATCCAAGATGTGCAATGCGATAAGCTATCCCATATTCCCATCTTTTCCTACGCCGGTATTAACCGTATCAGGTTCACGGGTCTAGGCGACAAAGCCTACTCTCAGCCGGTGCAGCCGGCTCCCCGAAGACTATTTGTATTGCGATTTGTTTGTATTATATCAAATTTGGTGGAAATGTCAACCCATTTCCACCGCCAGCTTCTTGCCGCCGAGAATGTGGAAATGCAGGTGATGCACAGTCTGTCCGGCATCTGCGCCGCAGTTACTGACCACTCGATAACCATTTTCCAATCCCTCTGCCTTAGCAATTTGGGGAATGACCTCAAAAATATGGGCAACCACAGCGCTGTTTTCCGCAGAAATCTCCGCCACAGAGCCAATATGCGCCTTGGGAATCACCAAAATATGGCTGGGCGCCATAGGCGCAATATCCCGAAACGCCAAAACAAGCGCATCCTCATAGACCTTGGTGGATGGGATTTCCCCTGCCCCAATTTTACAAAACAAACAATTTTCCATATCCTGCACCCTCCTTACACAGACACGGTCTGCCGCAACGCAGAAACCGCCTCATCCTCCATCAGTTTTTCCAAGAATTTCTGATGGCGCTTTTCACCCTTGTTGCCGTAAAATTCTGCCTGAAAGCAAATGTGGTAGTAATTTTCCCGCTTTTCCACTTCCAAATTCCGCACCACAGCCCGATGCTCCTCAGCGCAGCGGTACAACGCTTTCAGCACCTGATTGATGTCTGCGGTTTCCAAAAGATAGCTCTGCCGGGTGAGATTTTTTCGCATGAGACGCTTTTGCAAAATTTCAAATACCGTCAAGGTGATGAAAATAAATACCATGCCTGCCAGTGCCAGCGCATAATAGCCGCTGCCGGCTGCCAAGCCCAAGCACGCCACCACCCACACGCTGGCAGCGGTGGTCAAGCCACGAATAGTCGCCCCCTCACGCATGATGGTGCCAGCACCCAAAAAGCCCACGCCGGTGATGACCTGCGCACTGAGCCGTGCAGGGTCGGGGGTCGCTCCAAGGAGACGATACTGCCGGAAAATCAGTTCTCCGGTGATTGCCACCACGCAAGCGCCCAGTGCCACCAAAATATGAGTCCGCATACCGGCAGGACGATGGGTATACTCCCGTTCCGTACCGATGACCAAGCCCACCAACATGGCACACAGCAGCCGCAGGCAAATTTCTTCAATACTGGGGTCCAGCATAACCGCACGATTCCAAAGATTTGTCCAAAACATAGACTTTCTCCTTAATCCTCATCCAACTTCAGCACTGCCATAAACGCCTCGCTGGGCACAGACACCGTACCAAAGGTACGCATCCGCTTTTTGCCTTCCTTCTGCTTTTCCAGCAGTTTTTTCTTTCTTGTAATATCGCCGCCGTAGCACTTTGCCAGCACATCCTTACGAACTGCCTTGATGGTTTCACGGGCGATAATTTTGCCGCCGATGGCAGCCTGCACCGGAATTTCAAACTGGGCACGGGGAATATTTTCCTTCAGCTTTTCGCAGATTTTACGGGCGCGGGGATAGGCATTGTCCGCAAAGAGAATAAAGCTCAAGGCATCCACAATATCTCCATTGAGCAAAATATCCAGCTTTACCAAGCGGCTGGGGCGATAGCCAATGAGCTCATAATCCAAGCCGCCGTAGCCACGGGTACGGGATTTCAGCGCATCAAAGAAATCGTAAATAATTTCGTTCAGGGGCATCTCATAGTGCAGCTCCACCCGGCTGGCGTCCAAATACACCATGTCCTTAAAATCGCCACGGCGCTGCTGCGCCAAATCCATCATATTGCCCACATAATCCTGAGGCGCAATCAAATTCAGCTTCACATAAGGCTCTTCCGCCAGTTCAATTTCCATAGGGTCGGGATAGTCCAGCGGATTTGCCACCATAATCACCTCACCGGTGTTTTTGGTGACCCGATAGACAACATTGGGGGCGGTAGTAATAAGGTCCAAATTGTACTCCCGCTCCAGCCGCTCCTGAATGATTTCCATGTGCAGCAGTCCCAAAAAACCGCAGCGGAAACCAAAGCCCAGCGCAATGGAGCTTTCCAGCTCGTAGACAAAGGAGGCATCATTCAGCTTCAGCTTTTCCAATGCATCCCGCAAATCCTGATATTTGGCGCCATCTGCCGGATACACGCCGGAATACACCATGGGCTGCACCGGACGGTAGCCCGGCAAGGGCTGTGATGCCGGATTTTCCACGGTGGTAATGGTATCGCCCACCTGCGTATCTGCCACTGTTTTAATGGAAGCGGTGATGTAGCCCACCTCGCCTGCTCCCAAGGCATCCTGGGGAATGAGGCCCATGGGATTCATAGTACCTACCTCCACCACCTTGTAGGTAGCGCCGGTAGCCATAAAGCGGATGTCCTGTCCGGCACGGACCGTGCCCTGCTTGATACGGGTATAGACGATAACACCCCGATAAGAATCATACTGACTGTCAAAAATCAGTGCCTGCAGGGGCGCTTGCCGGTCGCCGGAGGGGGCTGGCACATCCCTTACAATCATCTCCAGCACCGCTTGAATGTTAATGCCGTTTTTGGCAGAGATTTCCGGTGCATCCTCTGCCGGAATACCGATAATATCCTCCACCTCTGCCTTGACCTCCGCCGGACGGGCAGAGGGCAGGTCAATTTTATTGACCACCGGCAGGACCTCCAGCCCCGCATCAATGGCAAGATAGGTATTGGCAAGGGTCTGCGCCTCCACGCCCTGAGAGGCATCCACCACCAGCACCGCACCCTCACAGGCTGCCAAGGAACGGGACACCTCATAATTAAAGTCCACATGGCCGGGGGTATCAATGAGATTCAGCGCATAGGTTTCCCCATTGGAGGCAGTGTAGCTCAAAGTAGCTGCCGTTGCCTTAATGGTAATGCCACGCTCCCGCTCTAAGTCCATGGAGTCCAGCATTTGCTGCTCCATCTGTCGGGATTCCACCGCATTGCAAGCCTCCAGCAACCGGTCTGCCAGCGTGGACTTGCCATGGTCAATATGGGCAATAATGGAAAAATTACGAATTTTGGAAAGCTCGGTCATGGAAAGATACCTCATGGTTTTTTATATCGTTTCTGTGTATTCAGCTCTATTTATCTAGCTATTATACAAAATTTTCTGCCGCTTGTAAACTGTATGTTTTTGTGTTTTTTCGGGAAAACTGTGATTACCGGCGACAAAAAACGCCCAAAGCCGCATTTTTTGAAAAAATTTTTGCCAAAACCCCTTGCCAAAAACAAAAAATCAGGCTATATTCTATTTCCAAAACAAGATAAAGAAGGTAACTACATGAGCAATGCGAAAAAACTGACCAAGCCCACAGACGATTCCCTGTTGGCACTGCAGGGACTGATTGCACAGGGTCGTAAGGACGGCATGATTCAAGCCTCAGAGCTGAACAGTCATTTGGAAAAAATGGATTTATCCCCGGAAAAAATCGAGGAGATTTACGACCGGTTTGAAGCTATGAATATTCAAATCGTCAGCAGCGAGCTGGATTTGGTGGACGATGTGGATTTGGCTTTGGATTTGGATGATGACATTGATTTGGGCAGTTTGGACGAGGAAGATTTGGTTGACCCCGTGGATTTGGCTGCGGAGTACAATTTGGATGACCCGGTACGAATGTATCTAAAGGAAATCGGTCAGGTCCGGCTTTTGAGCGCTGACGAGGAAATCGCCCTTGCCAAGCAGGTTGCCGAAGGTGACCAAAGTGCCAAGAACAAGCTGACCGAAGCAAACCTTCGTTTGGTGGTTTCCATTGCGAAAAAATATTCCGGTCGCGGTCTGCATATTTTGGACTTGATTCAGGAGGGCAATACCGGTCTTATCCGTGCCGTGGACAAATTTGACTGGACCAAGGGCAACAAATTCTCTACTTACGCCACCTGGTGGATTCGGCAGGCAATTACCCGTGCCATCGCCGACCAAGCCCGTACCATTCGGGTGCCGGTGCACATGGTAGAGGTCATCAACAAAGCAACGCGCTGTAACCGCAAGCTGGTGCAGGAATTGGGTCGTGAGCCCACTGTGGAGGAAATCGCCGCTGAGCTGAATTTGCCGGTGGAAAAGATTATCGAAGCCAACCGCACCGCCGCTGATACCCTGTCCTTGGACACCCCTGTGGGTGACGAGGAGGATACCTCCATCGGCTCCTTTGTGGAGGATGAGCGCACTCCCGGTCCTGCGGATGCCACCTCCAATGCCCTGCTTGCCGAGGCGCTGAAGGAGATTTTGGACACCCTAACCGACCGGGAAGCAGATGTACTGCGGATGCGCTTCGGTATGTATGACGGACGCACCCACACCTTGGAGGAAGTCGGTCAGATTTTCGGTGTCACCCGAGAGCGAATTCGCCAAATCGAAAACAAGGCAATCCGGAAACTCCGCCATCCCAGCCGTGCTAAGAAAATCAAGGATTTCTACTGCTAAACGATTCGCCCGAAGGATTCTTCCTTCGGGCGTTTTTCAAACAAAAAAGACGCCCTCCGGCGTCCTACAAAAAGAGAAATAGCCCTTGACTGTCCTTCCGTTACCTAACAGTCAAGGGCTAAATCTCTGCACTCTTAATATCTAACATCATTGGTTAACCTCTCTTTCTTATATTTGACGCTGTCTTTCATACCTTCAAACACATCCGAAGCACTTCATTTCTTTTCAACTCTCATAAGCGAGATAGCTTGTATGCCGATTTGTTCTTTAGACTGAAAAGCATCGTCAGTTTTGATTTCTATTTCGGCGTTATGGATTATCGTAAAAATTCTGACTTCTTCATCCGCTTCAACACTGCTGCACCGAATAGAAACCGAGGTTTAGCTGTACATCGGGTATCATCCTTTCACAAAACCATTGCTTCGACTTTCCTTTTGCGCAGAGGAAGATGCTCTGAAATACAAGGGAATTGTATCTTTGGTCTTTGCTTTGCGCTTTGGAGTTTTATGATTTTCTTGGGGGTTTCTCCCTCTGTGACTATAATATAGCACAAGTTTTTCCCATTTTCAAGCTGATATTTTGTACATAATTACCTGCTGTTCTCTGTGCAAATTACAGATTTGTTGGATTACGCCGCTATAAAATATTGACAAGCCAAAAAATCTTTGCTATAGTAATTTTGTTGGGCGGCTGAAAAGCCGCCCATTTTTTATTTACTTTACAACCCAAAGCTTATCCATGCCATAATGGGCAAGCACCGCAAGAGCATCAGAGGCAATCACCTCTCCGGGAACGACCACCGCAATGGCAGGAGGGCAGGAAACGGTAGGGGCAGCCGCAATGCGTCCCAAAGCTGTTTCAACCGGAATACACACCTGCGGTGCGAACATTGCCTGTCGCACTGTCAGGCGGCGCTGAGGCGGCTGAATTTGCAGTGGCATGTCTGTGGAGCATTCGCAGCAGCAGCCCTCCAGCGCCTGCATGAGCGCCGTCAGCGCCTGCACCTGTGTTTCCGAAGATACCATCAGCACCAAATGCTCCCCGTCTGCCATTTCACACTCGATATTCTTCTTTCGGAGCTGCTGTGCCACTGCTTCGCCGTAACACTGCAGGGTAATTTTCAGCGGCTCTGTTTGGTACACCCTCCAGCCACGCTGCCGCAGCTGCTGTTTAACTTTCTCCACCGCAGGCAAGATTTTCTTCAGCCTATCCGCCATGGTATCTGCCAAGTACCTGTTGCATAAATCCAAGGATGCCAGCACCAAATAAGAGGGACTTGTGGATCCAAACAAGCTCAATGCCGCCCTTGCGCCGGCAATCCAAGCCTCTGTCCCCTGCCCAAAATGCAGGTAAGAACCCCCTGTCAGCACCGGCAGGGTCTTATGGGCAGAGTCGCAGCACATATCTGCTCCCAAATCCAAAGGATGCAGGGACTGGGGCAAAAATTTCAAATAGGCTCCATGGGCATTGTCCACCAGCAGCTTCACCCCATATCGGTGGCACACCGCCGCAATTTCCCCAATGGGCAGCAAGTTCCCCAAATAATCCGGACTGGTCAGATACACCGCCACCGGTGGTGTTTCTGCCTGCTGCAGCGCCTGCTCCACCTGCTGTGGCGTGATGAAACAGCTACAAATTCCGCTATTATCCTGTGACCACAACCATTTCACATCCACATCATTTAGCGCCAACGCCTGCAAAAACGCCTTATGGGCATTTCTGCCTGCCAAAATCCACGGCTTTTCCCTGCCCTGCGATGCCAAATACACCATGGCTCGAATGCACTGACTGGAGCCGCCGGTACAATAGCGGGTAGCCGCTGCCCCAAAAAGAGCAGCGGCATTGTTTTCACTTTCGGCTATAATGCCCTGGGCATCATGCAGCACATCTGCGCCGTGAACCTCTGTAATATCCAGCACCTCACAGCCCAAAAAGGGCACGCCCTTATGCCCCGGCATATGCAGGCGGATGCCCTCATGACCGGCATAAGCCTGCAGGAAATCAGCAATAGGAGTTTTCATCTTATCACATCTTTTCCGCATCCTGTGCAGCCTTCATCATGATGGCGCACTCGATGCGTTTTTTAAACAGCTCACAACCCGGCTCATACACGCCCCGAATGGTGCCGGTAGCGTGATAGGCATTGGCGGCACAGCCACCGGAGCAATACAGCTTTGCCCAGCAATCCTTACATTCCGGTCTGGCATAAGCATTGCAGGCACGGAACTCCTCCCGCAGCTTTTCGTTGGTTACGCCGTTCCAAATGTCACCCAGCTTGTAGCTTTCCTCACCCACAAACTGATGGCAGGGGTACAAATCGCCCCAAGGCGTTACCGCCATGTACTCCGTTCCCGAACCACAGCCGGAAATCCGCTTGTAAATGCAGGGACCCTCCGTCAAATCAATCATGTAATGATAGAAGGTCAGAGGCTTCCCCTCCCGCTGCCGCCGCAGCATATCCTTTGCCAACAGCTCATACTGCTGCTTGACAACCTCAATATCCTCCTTGGTCAAAGCGCAGGGGTCATCCGGCGCAGAAACCACAGGCTCCATAGAAAGCTCCGTAAAACCCAAATCCGCCATGTGGAACACATCCTTGGTAAAATCCGGATTGCGGTGGGTAAAAGTGCCACGCATATAATAGCCCTGACCGCCACGAGACTCCACCAGCCGCTGGAATTTGGGCACGATTTTATCATAGCTGCCGTTTCCTGCGTAGTCTACACGGGTGGCATCGTGGATTTCCTTCCGTCCGTCCAGCGACAGCACCACATTGCTCATTTCCCGATTGGCAAATTCAATCACATCATCGTCAATCAGCACGCCGTTGGTGGTGAGGGTAAAGCGGAAATTCTTGCCCCGTTCCTTTTCCACAGAACGGGCATATTTCACCAAATCCTTTACCACATCCCAGTTCATCAGCGGCTCACCGCCAAAGAAATCCACTTCCAAATTATGCCGGGAGCCGGAATTTTCCATGAGGAAATCCAGTGCCCGCTTGCCTACCTCAAAGCTCATAAGCGCCCGCTGACCATGATATTTGCCCTGACTTGCAAAACAGTAACTGCAGTTGAGGTTGCAGGAATGCGCCACATGCAGGCACAGTGCCTTCACCACATTGCCGCTGCGCTCCTTAAAAGTGCCTGCCATATTTTCATATCGGTCCGGCGTGTACAGCTTTTCCTGCTTGACCAGTGCCTCGATGTCCTCGTAGCAAAGCTGCAGCTCCTGCGCCGTCACATCCTGCCGATGGGCATATTTTTCCAACATTTTGGCAACAATTTGTTCGCGACCCTCGTTAGGATACAGCGCAATCATATCGTATGCCACCTCATCCACCACATGAATTGCGCCGGAGCAGGTGTCCAAAACGATGTTGTAGCCATTTAATTGATACTGATGTACCATAGGGGTACTCCTTTTCGTATATTTTCAATCAGGTCGTAAAAAAATGCCGTCAGTATGACGGCATTTTATTTACGGAAACTTAGTTTTTCTTCTCACAGGACTGGTTTGCAACACCACAGCTGGTCTTGCAAGCAGACTGGCAGGAGGTCTGGCACTCGCCGCAGCCGCCGTTGGCAGCGCTCTGGCACAGATTCCGGGTTTCCAGGGTCTTGATTCTCTCCATATCGAAAATCTCCAATCTGTTGATTTATTGGCGCAAACTGACGCACCTTATCTCGTACATGATACCACAGGGACAATAAGATGTCAATGAATTTTCATCAAAGCCGTTCCATTTTTCCGTTAGAATTTATTATACACTTAATTTCTTCCATTGACATTTCATCAAAAAGCGGTAAAATGAGTAGGAACGCCTTTGCAAAAATCTGTCAAAAAGGAGGACGCATCATGGACATAGGCAGTAGTACCCCCGAGCGAAGTAGGCACCGGTCTGTGATGTCCGGTTTTTGCCTGCCCTGCTCCTAAATTTTGAAAGGAGAAATGTTATGGCAGAGCGTTTTGAAATCATGGAACAAACCCTCCTGAAAATGCTGGAGGAGAAAAAATACGCATCCCTGCGGGATATTTTGGTAACCATGAATCCCAAGGATGTGGCGGAACTGTTTGACGGGCTGGAGGAAACACGGATTCCCCTGCTGTTCCGCCTGCTACCCAAGGAATTGGCTGCGGAAACCTTTGTGGAAATGGAACCGGATGCTCAGGAATTGCTGATTCAAGGCTTTTCCGACAATGAGCTGAAGGAAATCGTGGACGAAATGTATGTAGACGATGCCGCTGCACTGATAGAGGAAATGCCTGCCAATGTGGTCAAGCGAATTCTCAAGCAGGCAACGGCAGAAATGCGGCAATCCATCAACCAAATCCTGCGTTACCCCGACTATTCCGCCGGCGCCATGATGACCACAGAATATGTATCCCTCCGTCCGGATATGACGGTGGACGAAGCAATTCTCCGTATCCGCCGACAGGGTGTGGACAAGGAAACCATTTACACCTGCTATGTGACCAAGGACCGGTATCTATTAGGCCTTGTTACCGTCAAGGATTTGCTCCTTGCCGCCGAGGATGACACCCCCGTCAAGGAAATCATGGAAACCAATCTGATTTCCGTCAACACCCAAACCGACCAGGAAGAAGTGGCTCGGATGTTCAGCAAATACGATTTTCTTGCACTGCCGGTGGTAGATGCGGAAAATCGTATGGTGGGCATTGTCACCTTTGACGATGCCATGGATGTCATGGTGGACGAAGCCACTGAGGATATGGAGCTGATGGGTGGTATGACCCCGTCAGAAAAGACCTATATGAAAAGCTCTGTGCTGGAGCTGTTCAAAAACCGTATTCCTTGGCTTCTGCTGCTGATGGTATCTGCCACCTTTACGGGGCTGATTATCACCGCCTTTGAAGGTGCTTTGGCGGCGCAGGTGGCATTAACTGCCTTTATTCCTATGCTGATGGGCACCGGCGGTAACTCCGGCTCTCAATCCAGCGTCACGGTTATCCGTGCCCTTTCGCTGGACGAAATTGACTTTCAGGATTTGGGCAGAGTCATTTGGAAGGAGCTTCGCACCTCCATTCTTTGTGGCGTGGTGCTGGCAGTGGTCTGCTTTGTAAAAATTTGGCTGATAGACCGACTTCTTATGGGCAACGACAGCATTACCCTGCTGGTAGACGGCGTGGTTTGCCTTACCTTAGCGGTAACGGTCATCTCCGCCAAGCTGGTGGGCGCAGTGCTTCCGCTGGGAGCAAAAAAGCTGGGCTTTGATCCGGCAGTCATGGCAAGCCCCTTTATCACCACCATCATTGATGCCCTCAGCCTGTTGGTTTATTTTTGGTTTGCAAAAATGCTATTGGGTATTTAATCATAACCACCGGCGGTGCCGGTGGTTTTTTTACAATAAATAACCGGACCTGCTTTCGCAGGTCCGGTCAAATGCTTTAAGGAATTATTTTTGAATTACTTCTTGGGCAGCAGAGGCTCGTTCACGTTCCAGCAAACGTAGTAGGTACCAATCTGACCGGCAACCACGAACTCATCAGCGTAGTCGACCTTCAGAGCAGCCATCTCGTTGGTGGGAACATCGTCGATCATCTGCCAAGAACCGTTCTTGAAGTTGGTCAGCATGTTGTTGGCATCATCAGACAGGTAGAACTTGATTTCCTTCATGGAAACATTTGCTGCATCATGATAGCCATCGTTCTTCACCAGAGTGATGGTGGAGTTATGCTCCCAACCACCCATCTTATAAGCACCGTTGGAAACATAGGTAGCAGCGTCAGTTGCCCACGCCTCATTGGCGACAACATCCTCACGGACGGGGAAGTAGGTGGGGAATGCCAGCAGCTCGTTCCAGTAAGAAACAGCGTTGTTCAGAGTGACCTCCAGGGTCTTGTCGTCCTTAGCTACAACAGCCAGGTTATCGGGATAACCCTTCACCTGCTCGAACATGTAGCCGGAGTCAGCGCCCAACTCGGAGGAGGCAGCGCGCTTCCAAGCGAACTCGAAGTCCTTAGCAGTCAGGTCAACACCGTCGGACCACTTCAGGCCGTCCTTCAGGGTGTAGGTGTAGGTGACGGTGCCGTCATCGTTCATAACGCCCTCGGGCAGAGCAGCAGCGCAGTCAGCAACGATTACCAGATTGCCATTGGCATCGGTATCCCACTTTGCCAAGCCGGCGAACAGGTGAGAAACCAGGGTAGCGCCGTCCACAGCGGAGTTCAGAGCGGGGTCAATGGTGTCGGGCTCGGAGGACAGACATGCAGAGATGGTTGCATCAGAGCCGTTGACAGTGGTCTTATAGAAGTACTTGTAGCCCAAGGGGTTGGCGAAGAAGCCATCCACAGAGTCATCAATCATGTAGGGGTCGGTGTAGAAGTACAGAGGAACGATACAGCCGGTGCTCATCAGCAGGTCCTCAGCGATGTGCATCAGAGCATAACGGGTAGCACTGTCGGTGCAGGCCTTAATTTTGCTGATCAGGACATCATAGGTCTCGGCCCAAGTGCCGTTTTCAACCTTAATATCATAGCCCAGTGCGGTCAGGTCCATGCTGTAAATCTTCACATTGGCATGCTCTTCACGGCCAAACTGCACATCGTTGTTGCCGGAGCCGGTGGTCCACATATCCAGGAAGCAGATGGGATCGTTGTAGTCAGCCAGCCAGCCGTTACGGGCGATGGAGTAATTGCCATCCTTACGGGTGTTCAGGAAGGTGTTCCACTCCTGGTTTTCCAGGTTCATGGTGATGCCCATGCCAGCCAGTGCGGTCTGCAAATACTCACCAATTGCCTTGTGGCCTTCGGAGGTGTTGTACAGATAGGTCAAGGTGGGGAAGTTGGTCAGCTTGCCATTGGCGTCAACTTCGTAGTACTTGGACAGGATTTCAAATGCCTCAGCATAGTTGGCTTCGAAAGCTTCCTTAGCAACATTGTAGTAGCCGTCATAAGCATCACTGTCGCCTGCGTTCTTGTAGAACTGAGAGCCATCAGCATCAGTCATACCCATTGCAACGAAAGAGGAAGCGGGAACCTGGCCAGCCTGGCCGATTTCCTCAACGATGTAGTTACGGTCGAACAGCAGGCCAATGGCGTAACGGATTTCAGCCTCAGCCAAAGCCTTCTCTTCTGCGGTCATTTCCTTGGGCTGAGTGGGCTCAGTACCCTTGGTGGGAGTTGTGGGATCCTTGGGGGCGCAAGCGACCATGCCCAGGACCATAACGACAGCCAGTAACAAAGCGATTAGTTTTTTCATTTTCATTATCCTTTCTGAATGCTTTTTTTATTCAAATCTGTTGATATAACAGATATGAAATTAAAATAATTTAAATCTTATCCAAATTATGACAAGCCACATAGTGATTGGCGGACACTTCCTTAAATTCCGGCATGCTTTCTGCACAAGCCTCTGTCGCATGAGGACAGCGTGTGCGGAAGGGGCAACCGGAGGGGGCATTCAAGGGACTGGGAATGTCGCCGGAAAGCACGACGCGCTTATTCTGCCTTGCCTTTACCGGATCCGGCAGCGGCACAGCAGACATCAGGCTCTTGGTATAGGGGTGCAGCGGATGGTCGTAAATTTCCTTGGCATCTGCCAGCTCCACCATCTTGCCCAAATACATTACAGCAATTCGGTCTGAAATATGTCGAACCACCAGCAAATCGTGGGCGATAAACAGATAGGTCAAGCCCATTTGGTCCTGCAGCTCATCAAACATATTGATAACCTGCGCCTGAATGGAAACATCCAAGGCAGAAACAGGCTCGTCACAGACCATAAACTGCGGCTGCATAGACAAGGCTCGGGCAATGCCGATTCGCTGACGCTGTCCACCTGAAAATTCGTGCGCATATCGGTTTGCGTGCTCCGAATTCAAGCCTACCTTTGCCATCAAATCCAAAATCATTTCCTGTCGCTCTGCCTTATTCTGATACATTTTATGCACATCCAACGGCTCTGCAATAATATCAGAAACAGTCATACGGGGGTTTAGAGAGGAATAGGGATCCTGAAATACCATAGCAGATTTCTTTCGGTATTCCAAAACATCATGCTTGGTTTCAATTTTCTGCCCGTCAAACCAAATCTCGCCGGCAGTTGGCTTATACAGGTGCAGCAGTGTTCTGCCAACGGTGGTTTTGCCGCAGCCGGATTCGCCTACCAAGCCAAGGGTTTCGCCCTTTCGGATGGCAAAGGATACATCATCCACTGCCTTCAGGGGCTTTGATGTGAAAACGCCGGTATTAATGTTGAAATATTCCTTAAGGTTTTTTACTTCAACCAAAACATTATTTTCACTCATTCGGCGTCACTTCCTTCCTGCTCTGCGGCCTCCTTTACATTGACCCAGCAGGCTGCCTGATGCCAATCGTTGATCCGCATCCGTTCACAGCTCTCCCGCAGGCAAATCTTCATTGCCGCATCGCAGCGGGGTGCAAAGGGACAACCCTTCGGCATGTTCAGAAGGTCAATGGGTGTGCCGGTAATGGGCTCCAGCTTTTGTCCGTCATTATCCACTGTGGGAATAGAACGCATCAAGCCCTTGGTGTATTCGTGCTTGGGGTTGTAGAAAATCTCGTCTGCAGTGCCCTGCTCACAGATAGAGCCGGCGTACATGACAATGACCTCATCGCACATCTGCGCCACCACGCCCAAATCGTGGGTAATCATAATAATTGCCATGCCCAATTCCTTCTGCAGACTTTGCATCAGCTCCAAAATCTGCGCCTGAATGGTAACATCCAGTGCCGTTGTGGGCTCATCCGCAATCAGAATATCGGGCTCACAGGCCAGTGCCATGGCAATCATAACTCTCTGGCGCATACCGCCGGAAAACTCGAAGGGATACTGGTTCATGCGCTTTTCCGGCTCATTCACATTCACCAGCTTCAGCATTTCTACAGCCCGTTCATACGCTTGCTTTTTGTTACGGTCTGTATGGAGCATAACCGCCTCCATCAGCTGATGGCCAATGGTATAGGTGGGATTTAGAGAGGTCATGGGATCCTGGAAAATAATCGAAATCTTATTGCCACGAATGTGCTTCATGACCTTTTCGCCGCCGCCTACCAGCTCCTCACCGTTAAACTTGATGGAGCCGGAAACGATTTTTCCGGTCTTTTCCAGAATTTGCATGATGGAATAAGCGGTAACAGACTTGCCGGAGCCGGACTCGCCCACAATTCCCAAAACCTTTCCGTGGTCCAGGAAGAAGGACACGCCGTTGACCGCTTTTACTTCGCCTGCGGGGGTGAAGAACGAGGTGTGCAGGTCTTTTACTTCTAGCATTGCCATATCTGCCCGCCTCCTTAATTCTTCAATTTGGGGTCAAAGGCATCGCGAAGGCCATCGCCAAGAAGATTCAAAGACAGAACAATCAATGAAATCGTAATGGCAGGAATCACCAGCCGATAGGGATAGCTGGTGATGCCGTTGAGTGCATCGGAGGCCAGCGAACCTAAGGACGGCATCGGTGCGTTCACGCCCAAGCCCAAAAATGACAAATAACTCTCGGTAAAAATAGCGCTGGGGATTTGAAGTGCTGTGGAAATAATTACCACGCTGATACAGTTGGGAAGCAAATGCTTGCGAATAATCCAGCCAGCCTTTGCACCGGTAGACTGTGCTGCCAGCACATACTCCTGCTCCTTCAGTGCAAGAATCTGTCCACGAATCAAACGGGACATACTCACCCAGTACAGCAATGCAAATACGATAAACAGGGAAATAATGTTACTGCCCAAACGCTCCAAAATCGTGCCTTCAATAATCGGTCCAAGCGCCACCTTCATGACGGATGCCAACAGAATGACCATCAGCATATCCGGCAGGGAGTAAATCACATCCACGATTCGCATAATGACCAAGTCAACCTTGCCGCCCAAGTAGCCGGCAATGGAGCCAATGGTCATACCAATCACCAAAACAATGATACTGGCAAAGAAGCCAACTGCCAAGGAAATACGAGTGCCGAAAACCACTCTGATGAAATAGTCACGGCCGGCAGAGTCTGTGCCAAACAGATGGGGAAACACCTTCTCGCCCGCTTCTATCCGCTTCAGCTCTGTTGCACCGTAAGTAAAAGGCTTCAGGTTATTAAAGGAGGGGTCAACCGGTTTTCCGGGACGGACACCCAACATGGTATCATAGCTATAGGGCCAAAAAGAAGGAATAATCAGTACAGCCAAGGTAATCAAAATAATAATACACAGGCTAACCGTTGCAATCTTATTTTTTAATAGCCGCTTCATGCCATCCTTAAAAAAGGTGGTAGAGGGCCGCATCGTGACCATATAGGCCTTTTCTTCCTCTGTGGCAGGAATAAAATCATCCAAATTCACATGAAGGCTAAACGGTATTTTTTTCATGCTTCCCGCCTCCTTATTCCAATGTAATTCTCGGGTCTACAACCTTATACAAAACATCACTGATTAAGTTCATCACAACAATCAGCACCGCCAGCACAATGGTAGTGCCCATAATCAAGGGATAGTCACGGTTGGTAATGGAGCTGACAAAAGCTCTGCCGATACCGGGCACCGCAAAAATCTGCTCAACCACTAAAGAGCCTGTCACAATATAGGCAAGCATGGGTCCAAAATAGGTGATAACGGGAATTAAAGAGTTTTTCAGCGCATGGCCGAAAATAATCTTTACCGGATTCACGCCCTTTGCCTTGGCTGTGCGAATATAATCCTGCCCCAACACATCCAACATGGAGGAGCGAGTCAACCGTGTAATATATGCCATAGGGTACAGCGACAGCGTGATAATCGGCAGCACCAACCCCTTTGCCGTTTCGCCATTGGCTGGGAACACATGGAAACGAACTGCGAAAACCAATAATAGCAGCGTACCCATAATGAACGAAGGCATGGAAACGAAGGCGGTGGTAATGACCATAATCACCTTGTCAATCACCTTGTTGCGTCGCAGGGCAGCCACTGCACCCAACACAATTCCGCTGACCAGTGCAACACCGGCTGCCACAAGTCCAAGCTTAACAGAGGTTTTCATGCCGTCTGCAATCACATCGATGACCTGTCTGCCACGAAGCTTCAAGGATGGACCAAAGTCAAATTTTGTAACAATATCGCTCAAGTATGTAACATACTGTTCTGGCAGGGGCTTATCCAAACCATACTTTGCTTCCAAAGCAGCCTGTGCCGCCTCTGTAATTGCCTTCTCACCGACAAAGGGGCCGCCAGGAACTGCCCGCATCACAAAGAATGTTACGGTAATAACCACCCAAACAGTAAGCAGCGCCAATACAATCCGCTTTAAAACATACATCAATGTTTTGGCGTTCATGTAAACACTTCCTTTCCTTTCAGCACCTTTATCCGACCTATTTCAAATAATGTTAGTATTATATACATATTTATTGCAAAATTCAACTGTATGGACATACAAAGAATTCCCCTCATGTATTCGGTCGTTTTGTGCTTTTTAACAACGCACATTCGTGCGTTATTCAAAAACACGGCTATTTTGTCTTTGTCACAGGCGCTTTTATCTTTCACAGAAATACATTTGATTTCTTTTTTGTTAATTGTTATATTCTTTTGCAGCAATTTGTAGAACGCCCTTTATTCTGTCTGCATATATTTTTGTTTTTATTGCATATTCATGCATTATATTCAAAACATCTCCATCACTGCTGCCAAATATGCTGCACCGGTCGCTCCGTTCCGGTCACCCGTCACCACAAGCGGACACGCCTGCAGTGCATTTTCCAGCTTCTGAGCGGCATCTTTTCTGCCAATATGACGCAGAAGCATTGCCTCTGCCCTTAAAATACTGCTGGGGCTGGCATATTCTCCCAAGCCCTCCTCCAATAATCTTGGAGCAGAGCCATGAATTGCCTCAAACATGGCAAAACGGTCGCCAATATTGGCGCTGCCTGCCGTGCCCACGCCGCCCTGAATTTGCGCAGCCTCATCCGTAATAATATCGCCGTACAAATTCGGCAGCACAAACACCTGAAACTGATTTCGGATGCTCTCGTTTACCAAATTGGCAGTCATAATATCAATATACCACTCATCTGTGGCAATTTCCGGATACTCCGCCGCCACCTCATGGCAAATTGCAGAGAACTTTCCGTCCGTTTTTTTCATGATGTTTGCCTTTGTCACGATAGATACACGGGTTTTTCCGTTTTGCCGTGCATACTCAAAGGCTGCTCTTGCAATTCGGCGCGTACCGGCATCGGTGGTCACCTTAAAATCCACTGCCATGCCCGGCAGCTCTAATCCCTTGCTGCCCAGCACATACTCACCTTCCGTATTTTCCCGGAAGAACATCCAATCAATACCCTGCTCCGGCAGGGAAACAGGACGCACATTGGCATATAAGTCCAGCGCTCTGCGCAGTGTTACATTGGCGCTCTCCATTTTGCCGCCGTTAGGTGTTGTGGTAGGTCCTTTTAACAGCACATCGCATTCTTTGATTGCCGCAAGCACCTCATCCGGCACAGAGGTGCCCAATGCCAGCCGGTTTTCAATGGTAAGTCCCTCGATTTCCCGCAGCACAATGCTTCCTTTTTGAATTTCATCCCGCAGCAAATGCTCCAAGACCCGCTTTGCATGCGCCATAATCAGCGGTCCAATTCCATCACCGTTAATCAGTCCAATGGTAACTGTTTTTTTATTTGCAAACTCCACCTTTTCTCCGTTCATGGCTTCCAAGCGAGCCTGCTGCTCCTCCAGCAATTTGCGAAAATGCGCACAAGCTGTATCAATCGGTGTCATTTTCCATTCTCCTTCGTATAATTTAGTAGGCCACCTGCCATCAAAATATCCTTTTGCCGTGGTGTCAAGCTGCACAGCAGCGGAATTTTCTCACCGGTGCTTTCCTTGACCAATAAGAATTCTCCTGCCTCCATGGCAGAGGAAATGTGGTCAATCCGAAGCATATCCTCCTGCTGCAGCTTGTCATAATCCTCTGCCCGTGCAAAGGTCAGGGGCAGAATTCCAGCGTTAATCAAGTTTGCTGCATGAATACGGGCAAAGCTTTTTGCAATCACACAGCGAACTCCCAAATACATGGGCACCAATGCCGCATGCTCCCGGGATGAGCCCTGCCCATAATTGCTGCCGCCCACCACGATGCTCTCTCCGGCAGCCTTTGCCCGCTGGGAGAAAGAGCTGTCGCATATTTCAAAGCAGAATTGCGATAAAAACGGAATGTTGGAGCGATACGGAAGGATTTTTGTACCTGCAGGCATAATATGGTCTGTGGTAATATTGTCGCCCACCTTCAGCACCAACTTCGCCCGAATGGTTTCTGCAAGGGACTTACCTTGCGGGAACGGCTTAATATTCGGTCCACGCAGCACCTCTACCGCAGCTGCCTGATCCGGTGCTGCAGGCGGCACGATGGCAGAATCATCCACGCAGAAATGCTCCGGCAATTCTATTTTTGGCATTTCCGCCATGATGACAGAGGGGTCTGTAATATATCCGGTCAATGCGGCAGCCACCGCCGTTTCCGGAGATACCAAATACACCTGTGCATCCTTTGTCCCGCTTCGTCCCTCAAAATTACGGTTAAAGGTCCGCAGGCTCACGCCGCCGGAATTGGGAGAGAAGCCCATGCCGATACACGGTCCGCAGGCACACTCCAACAGCCGTGCGCCGCTTGCCAAAATATCAGACAGTGCGCCGCAGTCTGCCAGCATACGCAGCACCTGCTTGGAGCCGGGTGAAATGGACAGACTGACATTGGGCGCAATGGTCTTGCCCTTTAGCATTGCCGCCACCTTTCGCATATCCAGCAGCGAAGAATTGGTGCAGGAGCCAATACACACTTGGTCTACCTTAATGCCGGCAAGGCTGCTTACCTTCACCACATTGTCCGGACTGTGGGGGCAGGCAATCATGGGCTCCAAGGCGGACAAATCAATGTCAATCACCCGGTCGTATGTAGCATCCTCATCGCTGGAAACAGGCTGATAATCCTGTTCCCTGCCCTCTGCCGCCAAAAAGGCTCTTGTAATTTCATCCGCTGGGAAAATAGAGGTAGTCGCACCCAGCTCTGTGCCCATATTGGTGATGGTGGCTCTTTCCGGCACGGACAGGCTCTGAATTCCCTCTCCGCCCCACTCAATAATTGCACCAACGCCGCCTTTCACCTTCAAAATGCGCAGCAGCTCCAAGCTAACATCCTTCGCCGTTACAAAGGGGCGCAGTCTGCCGGTCAAATTCACCTTAAACATCTTCGGCATTGTGATATAGTAAGCGCCGCCGCCCATGGCGACCGCCACATCCAAGCCGCCTGCGCCAAACGCCAGCATACCGATTCCGCCGGCTGTGGGAGTGTGGCTATCCGAGCCAATCAGTGTTTTTCCCGGCTTTCCAAACCGTTCCAAATGCACCTGATGGCAGATGCCGTTGCCCGGACGGGAAAAATAAATTCCGTGCTTATGGGTAACCGTCTGCAAATAACGGTGGTCATCCGCATTTTCAAAGCCCGCTTGCAGCGTATTATGGTCAACATAAGCAACACTGCACTCCGTTCGTACCCGGTCGATGCCCATTGCCTCAAATTCCAAATATGCCATCGTACCGGTTGCATCCTGTGTCAGGGTTTGGTCAATTTTTAATGCAATTTCACTGCCGGGGGTCATATCTCCCTGCAGCAGATGTGCTTTAATGATTTTTTGAGCCAGTGTCATTGCCATCCTCATTAATCCTTTCAAACATGTTTTCCCTAGCGTTCGCAATATGCTCCATGGCAAAATGCTCCGCCGCAGCTGCATCTCTAGCAGCAACTGCCTCATATATCCGATGGTGCTCCTCTACCATATAGCCGATACGATCAGGGGTCGCAATCGATGCCTTGCGGTAGCGCTGTATTTTTCTATACAGGGGCATGAGCGTATCTGTCAGCATCATACGGCCGCTGCAGCGGCATAAAAGCGCATGAAAGCTATCATCCGCCGTCTGAATATGCTCTGTATCCTTTTTTGATAAATAAAAATCCTGCAGCTCCAAGGTATACCGCAGCTCCTGCAGCTGCTCCTGCGTAATATTCTGCGCAGCATAACGGGCGACAAGCCCCTCCAAATGCAGACGAATATCCATAATATCCAGCAAATCCTCTTTGGATACGCCCAGCACCATAGAGCCCTTCCCTGTATCCAACAGCAAATGCTCTTGGGCTAATCGATGCAGCGCCTCCCGAATCGGCGTACGGCTGACACCCATCTGCTCTGCAAGCTTCAGCTCTGTCAGAATTTCTCCTCTGCGGTATACGCCCAAAACAATATCACTTTCCAGCTTGTCAAAGATTTGGTCCGCCAAGGATGTAGTTTTGAATGCCATAAATCTTCTCCTGCTTAATATTTTTGAAACCGTCCCGGAAACAGCTCCTCAACCTTTTCCTCCAGCTCCTTATTAGACAGCATTGTCTGGCGACCGTCTCCGTACTCCTTGTCCACCCAATTTTTCAATCCCACAACAACAGGGTCCTGTTTTGTAACAGTTTCATTGCCTGATATGCCATAGTTTTCATTGATCCAATACGCAATGCCTGCCAAACCGGAGTTTTTGCCAATCTGGACCGAGGCAGGCCGATTCAACAGTTTTTTTGTATTGAAGATATTGTAAATTTCCTCATCCTTTAAAAGGCCGTCTGCATGAATACCGGCACGGGTCGAATTAAAGCTTCTTCCCACAAAGGGCATCATAGGTGGAATGTCATAGCCCATTTCACGCTGGAAATATTCCGCAATTTCCGTAATTGCGGTGGGGTCCATCCCATCAAAAGAGCCCCGCAAGGAGGCATATTCAAACACCATAGCCTCCAAAGGAATATTTCCGGTCCTCTCTCCAATGCCCAAAAGTGAGCAGTTCACTGCGCATGCACCATACAGCCAAGCCGTAGATGCATTGACCACCGCCTTGTGGAAATCGTTATGTCCATGCCACTCCAGACATTCACTGGGAACATCAGAATAATGCTGCAGTCCGTAAATAATACCGGCAACACTACGGGGCATCGCCGCCTCTGTATAGGGAATTCCATAACCCATGGTATCACAGGCACGGATTTTAACAGAGATTCCTGCCTGCCTTGACAGCTTCTGCAATTCATTTACAAAAGGCACCACAAATCCGTAAAAATCCGCCCGGGTAATATCCTCCAAATGGCATCTGGGTACAACTCCTGCATCAAATGCATCCGCAACTGCTGCCAAATAATGCTCCATCGCCTGTTTTCTGGTCATATTCATTTTCTTGAAAATATGATAATCACTGCAGCTGACCAGAATACCTGTTTCCTTTACGCCCAACTCCCGCACCATTTGAAAATCATTTTTATTGGCACGGATCCATGTGGTAATCTCCGGAAAACGAAGTCCCAGCTCCTGACACTTTTCCAGTGCCTCTCTGTCCTTCTTGCTGTAAACAAAAAACTCTGTTTGGCGAATAATTCCGGCAGGACCACCCAACTTCGCCAAAAGCTTATACAGGTCTACAATCTGTTTCACCGTGTAGGGCTCTACAGACTGCTGTCCATCCCGGAAGGAAGTATCCGTAATCCAAATTTCCTCCGGCATATTCATGGGCACACGGCGATGGTTAAATGACACCTTCGGGACCATATCATAATCATAAATTTCCCGCTGAAGATTGGGCTCCGGCACATCCTGCAGTGAGTATTTATATGACTTTTGCTCTAACAGATTTGTCTTGGTTGACCTTTCAAGCATAATGGTATATCCTTCCCACTTTTTAGTATTAATGTATACAATAATACATTCTCCTGTCCCTGCTGTCAAGTGGAAATTTTACATTTCTTTTTTGACATAAAAATGCCGTGTATCCCAACGGATACACGGCATAAGTGTGTCAATGATTTACGCTCTTATTGCAATGAGCGTTTTGATTTTTGGTAGAACGGAATGCTGCAAAGCATGATAGCACCACCGAGAATCAAATATGCCACGGTCGACCTAAAGCCATGAGATACAATCAGTGCTACAGCCATGAATAGGCAGCCAGCAATGCTCAGTGCAGGAACGACAAATCTCTTCATCGGAGACAGGTCCTTTTCCTTCACCATCATCATAACAAAAATAGGAATGTAAAGCGCGTATACGAAACCGATGGGAATCTCCGAGGAATCAAAGGACAGCACGCCAAACCAGGATTTTTCCGCAAGATTCGCGCCGTAGAAATACAGCAGCCACAAAGCAGAGAGCAACAGCCCCACAAATGCAGAGTTTGTAGGCATATTGGATGTTTTATCCAGCGTGCCAAACATCTCGGGCTTAGGACCTTGATTTCTAGCGGAAAGCGCATACAGGCCACGCGTTGTTGCTGTAGCCAAACCATTCAGTGTGCCAAGGCAGGAAATGACAACGATAACAAAGAGCAGACTTCCGCCAACAGCACCAAAAATATTAGAGAATGCCAGCTTTGCGCCTGCCTCACCGTTTTCCATCATTTCCGCATTGGTTGCGCCGCCTGCCAAGCCAATATAATACACGACATAGACAGTAATGACAAGAATCATTCCAATCGTCAGCGCTCGAGGGAGATTTTTTTGAGGATCTTTAATTTCAGCATTGATGCTTGTCGCAATAATCCAGCCGTCATAGGCAAAGGCGCAAGCCGTAACCGCCGTCAGAAGTGCTTTTACATATCCACCCTCCGGAATAAACACCGTTGTGGTGAAATTTTCAACCGTCAAACCGTTTGACAAGCCTACAATCAGTCCGACAACTGCCACAAGCACCAGCGGAATGAGCTTAATAATTGTTGTAGAAACCTGAAATTTACCGGCAATGATGGGTGACAACGCATTGAGCACAAACAGCGCAATCATATAAACGAATGCGATAATCATAACCTCAGACCCGACAATGGAGAATCCAAACAAAACGCCTGTATATCGGGCAGAAACCCATGCCAAAACCGATGTCAGGCTGGGGTAATAAATAAATGTAACAAACCAGCCCATAAAATAGGCATAGCGGTTACCGATAATGCTCTCTGCATAGTCAACAATGCCGTTTACCTTCACATACCGTGTGGCAAGAATAGAAAATGCATACGCACAAATCAAAACAATAAGGCCACCCAAAATCCACGCAGCAATGCCCAAGGGCAAATTGCCGCCGGTCACCTGTAAAACCTTTTCAGCTTTGAAAAACACACCGCTGCCGATCACAATGCCGGCAACCATGGCAATCGCCGTTATAAGCCCATACTTTGGTTTTAAATTTTCCACAGTAGTCCCTCCATCGTTTCATAATCATGTAGTAGCAAAAGCGAAATGCTAAATACAGAATTAAGTATACTACTTTTTAACACATTTGTCTATATGTCATTTACTGACATAAAATTAAATGATACAAATGCTTTTTCATTGAAAAAAACGAAGAAAGCGATATTTCTTCCATGTGGTAAGAAAAGAATAAGCTGAAAAGCCATCATTCTCACGCCCTTCATCCACCCCAATCGAACAGCAAAAAACACCACCCGATTGGGTGGTGTTCTTAAGCCATATACCAAAATTTAGAGTCTCTGAACTATTCACTATTACCTATTACTTCCAAAAAATCCTGCCCGATTAGCAAAAAATGAAGCGTTAAAAGTAAAAAAGTAAAAGTCCCGCACTATTGTGCAGGACTTTTTGGCTCCCCCTGTTGGACTTGAACCAACGACCTGCGGATTAACAGTCCGTCGCTCTACCGACTGAGCTAAGGGGGAATATTTGTGTTGGCATTACCTATCTTCACGGCCAGTCACCCGGCAACTATTGTCGGCGTACATGTGCTTAACTTCTGTGTTCGGGATGGGAACAGGTGGACCCACACGACAATCAATACCAACTCGTATGGATGGGTTTCCCCATCGTTTATGTCAAAGCCCTTGCGGACTTTAACGCCTTTGAATTATAGCACCGAAGCACTATGTTGTCAACAACTTTTTTAGAGGGGTTGGTGACCCATACCGGATTCGAACCGATGTTAACGGCGTGAGAGGCCGCTGTCTTAACCACTTGACCAATGGGCCATTGGTGCACCTTCACGGACTCGAACCGGGGACCCACTGATTAAGAGTCAGTTGCTCTACCAAC
>JAZOPV010000053.1:0-4986 GCA_045655745.1 Faecousia sp. | reverse complement strand
TAGCGGTATCCTTATAGTCGATACCGGTAGCCTTGTCCACGCAGAAAGCACAAACCTTCTTGCGCTTGCGGGGACGCATAGTACGCTGTTCGTTAGCCATGGATTTTACCTCCTTTGTAAGCATTGTGAAAAAAGTTCATTTTAGAAAGGCAGCTGAGCGTCATCATCGTCCAGCATCGCAAAGTCGGATGCGGGAGCAGCAGGGGCGGAGTAACCGCCGTAGCTGGGCGCAGGAGCAGAGTAGCTGTTGCCGCCGTAGGCAGCATTGCCATCGCTGTTGCGCTTGGCTTCGCCGAAGTAGACATTATCTGCAACTACCTCAGCGGTGCGGCGCTTGTTGCCGTCTTTGTCGGTCCAGGAACGAATCTGGAGCCGACCGGAAACCACTGCCATAGAGCCCTTAGTGAAATACTTGGAGACAAATTCTCCGGTCTGACGCCAAGCGACACAGTCAATGAAGTCGGTTTCCTTTTCGCCGCCGTCCCTGCCACCGAAATCCCGGTCAACAGCGACAGTAAAGCTGGCAACGGCGACACCGCTGCCGGTACGGCGAAGCTCAGGGTCACGGGTCAAACGACCCATGATGGTGATGTGGTTGAGCATAGATTAGCCCTCCACAGCAGTGACCAGACAACGCATAACGCCTTCAGTAATCTTCATCACACGCTCCAGCTCCGCAGGGAACTCGGGCTTGTTTTCGAAGTTCATCAGAACGTAGTAGCCTTCAGCCAGGTCATTGTTGGGGTATGCCAGACGACGCTTGCCCCACAAATCGATGTTGCTGAGAGTACCCTCCGCTTCCACCATTGCCTTGAACTTTTCCACAAGAACGTTGATGCCATCTTCGCCCTGGGCAGGGTCCAGAATGTAGAGCACCTCGTACTTACTAGTGATCTTAGCCATGTTGATTGCACCTCCTTTTGGACTTTTGGCCCACGGTCGCGCCGTGAGCAAGGATTTGTCCGCACTTGCAGACCTAGCCATTTTATCGGATGAAGGGAAGAAAGTCAAGAGCTTTTTTGGAAAAATCCCGTTTTTTTACTAAAAAAGGGCAAAAAACAAGGCGCCCCGGTTGGGGCGCCCTTTGTTTTTTAGCAGCAGCGATCTCTCTCGCAGCCACAGTCGTTGTTGTTGTTGCCGCAGCCGCAGAACAGAATCAGCAGAATGATGATCCAGCACAGATTGCCGCCGCAGAAGCCGTGATTACCAAAGTTACACATAGTTCATACCTCCGAAAAATTTGATGCGGTTGGTTGCCGCTCATTCCATGGTATGACAGGGGCTAAAAAATGTGCGGCGGAAACCGATTTCTTACTGCGTCAGCTGTTCCAAGTCGCCGATGCGATGATTGATGACCTTAATTTGCTCCTCTACCACCGGCATTCTGCGGGCGAAATGGTTATGCTCCCGTACCTCCCGTGTCAGCTCCTCCAGCTTTGCATCCGTTACTGCTTGGGCAGTGCGAATGGCTTCACCGTTTTTTCGAGCGGACATGATATTACTCATAATGACACCCACCAAGGACATACAGCCGGTGATAATGGCAGATAACATGGATTCGTCCATTCTTTTCACCCCCTTTCTGCTGTGTTTTTTCACTAGGAGCGAAAAAAGGGGCTGCGGTTGCATGGTTATGTGCCATTGTCGGAAATTGTCGAAAAAAATAGCGCAAAAACCGATTGCAAAATTCGACATGATTTGCTATGCTGTAACAAGAAAGAGGTGATTGGAATGCAAATGCCAAGGCTGCTGATTGCAGATGGCGCAGAGGAATTGCGGCAGGAGCTGTCGGAGCTGTTTGCCAGCCGCTGTCAAGTAAAAACCTGCGCAGATGGAGAGCATGCACTGCAGCTGCTGCAGGATTTTTGCCCGGATATTTTGGTTGTGGATTTGCTTCTGCCGAAAATGGATGGCATTACGCTGCTGCAAAGGCTGTATTCAGTCGGTCACAAGCCGGCGGTGCTGGCAATGACGGCGCTGCCCAGCCCCTATGTGATGGAGGCGCTGCAGCGGCTGGAGGTGGACTATGTGATGATGAAGCCCTGCGATTTGACTGCCATGGAGGCTCGGCTTTCGGATTTTATCAGTCAGCTGCAGGACTTGCCGATACAGCGGCAGGACAATCGGAATATTTTGCTGGAAACCCTGATGCAGTTGAGCTTCGTGCCCAAGCTGGATGGCTTTGGATATTTGCTTTCGGCAGTTCCCATGTATGCCGATGACCCCTCTCAAGCCATAACAAAGGAATTGTATGTTACGGTGGGTGCGCCTTTTGGAAAAAGCCCCCGTTTGGTGGAACGGAGTATTCGTAATGCCATTGAAAAGGCGTGGCAGCAGGGAGATATGCAGATTTGGCGGCAGTATTTTCGTGCAGCGCCGGATGGCACTGTTCCCCGTCCCAGCAACGGCGCATTCATTGCAAGAATGGCGCAGCTGCTGGTATCCTTCGGTACACAAGTGCATAGTGCATAAGAAAGTAGCCCCCAGAGCCATAGCTCTGGGGGCGTTCCTATTATTTGCTGTAGTAATCGTGTTTGCAGAAGGGGCATTTGGGATAGTCAAAGTCGTGGGTATTGCCACACTTGGGGCATTTCTTTTGAGGCAGAGTGTCCGTGATTTGACTTCGGGAGAAAAATTCAATTTTTCCGCACTGGGGGCAGCAATATATGGATACTTCCATAGCACCGCTGACCAAATTGGACAGATGTCCCAATATAATTCCGTATTGTCCAAGCTGAAGTGTCTTATCTCCGGCGTGCTCCATGGGAATGTGGCAGCGCAGGCAGTGAATAGGCTTGTTCATTTGTGCTCCTCCTTGTGATAGCCACACATTTCCTGGCACAGGGGGGCAAGGGGACAGCGGTTGCATTGGGGGTTTCTGGCAGTGCAGATGTCCCGACCGAACAGCACAATCCGGTGGCAGAAGTCGGAGCTTTCCTCTGGCGGCAGAATTTTTCGCAGCTGTTGCTCGCATTTTTCGGGGTCTTTTGTGCCATCGGTCAATCCCAGCCGACCGCAAATGCGAATGCAGTGGGTGTCGCAGACCACACTGCCAGGCACGGCATACAAATCGCCCAGCAGCAGATTGGCGGTTTTTCGCCCCACACCGGGAATTTTTAGCAGCTGTTCCATGGTGCCCGGCACTTTGCCCCCGTAGCTGTGCAGCAGCATTTGTCAGCCCAGCACAATATCCCGTGCCTTATGCTTGTAAAAGCCGCAGGAATGAACCAACTCCTCAATATGGGCAATGTCGGCATTTGCCATTGCTTCCAGCGTTGGATAGGCAGAAAACAGCGCCGGAGTGATGAGATTGACCCGTGCATCGGTGCATTGGGCGGACAGACGCACCGCAATCATCAGCTCATAATCCTTGCTATAGTGCAGGGCGCAAAGCGCATCGGGGTATTGGCTTTTTAGAATGGAGATTATATCTATTACTTGGGTGTTCATGTTCCACCTCCTGTTTTCTCCTATCTTATCATAAAAATCGACTGTTGCCAAGATTTTTGCACAAACTCCTGAGTGTTGGGATAAGATGGCATACGAGAAAAGGGGAGGGATGGGTATGGAGATTTGGCTCGATGGGCTGAAGCCCGGTATGCAGGCGGTGGTGACACAGCTGCACTGCTCACGGCTCTTGCAGCAACGATTGGAAGATTTTGGACTGGTGGAGGGGACGACCGTGACCTGCCGTTACCATAGTCCCGGCGGCGATGTGACTGCACTTTCGCTTCGTGGCACGACCATTGCCATCCGCACCGGCGATTTGCGGCAGATTGCAGCCCGGAGTGTTGTATGAGCGCAGCGTCCGCACAAAAGCATACCATTGCATTGGCAGGAAATCCCAATGTGGGCAAAAGCACCCTATTTAATGCCCTGACAGGCTTGCGGCGGCATACGGGGAATTGGTCGGGCAAGACTGTGGATATTGCAGCCGGCGTGTTGCGGGGCAGCGGTGGCGGCTATGAAATCGTGGATTTGCCGGGAACATATTCGCTGCATGGACAGTCGGAGGATGAACGCTTGGCTGGACAGTACATTGCTTCGGCAGAGGCAGACTGCGTAGTGGTGGTCTGTGATGCAGGAGCATTGGAGCGAAATTTGATTTTAGCCCTGCAGATTTTGATGCAGGCACAACGGGTGATTCTGTGCATCAATTTGGTGGACGAAGCCAAGCAGCAGGGAATTGCGGTGGATGGGAAACGGCTGTCGGCACTTTTGGGCGTTCCGGTGGTGTTGACAGCGGCTGCGAAAAATCAAGGGCTACAGGAACTTTTGCAGGAGATTCGTACTTGTATTGCTGCGCCGCCGCAGATGCATCGCAGGTGGGATAATCCCATTATGGATGCCCAAAGCATTGCGTTGGAATGCGTGTATCAGCAGCCGCAAAAGGAATCTTGGCGGCTGGTGCTGGATAAAATCCTAGTTAGCCGCCGTCGGGGGATTCCCATTATGCTGCTCCTGCTGTTTTTGATTTTGTGGCTGACGGTGTGGGGCGCAAATTATCCTGCCATGCTGCTGGAACGGGGCTTTGATTGGGGCTATGCGCAGCTCAATGTGCTGCTTTCCGATGCACCGTGGTGGCTGCGGGGTATTTTGCTGGATGGTGTTTATGCCACCGCTTCCCGTGTCATTGCGGTGATGCTGCCGCCCATGGCAATCTTCTTTCCGCTGTTTACAATTTTGGAGGATGTGGGGTATCTGCCTCGGATGGCATTTCTGCTGGATGGAAAAATGCGGCGCTGCGGCGGTTGCGGCAAGCAGGCATTGACAATGTGCATGGGCTTGGGCTGCAATGCGGTGGGGGTCACGGGCTGCCGCATCATTGACTCGCCACGGGAGCGGCTGCTGGCGATTTTGACCAACGCCATGATACCCTGTAACGGGCGGTTTCCAACCCTAATTGTCCTGGCAGGGCTGTTTTGCCCGGATAAGTCGGAGGCCAAGCGGTCTTAGGAAGACAACTCCATGGAACAACTCCTTGGC
>JAZOPV010000052.1:0-39546 GCA_045655745.1 Faecousia sp. | reverse complement strand
GGCGATGTAAACTTGACCGTGTGGCTGGCGCTGTCAAAGCTGTAGCTGAGCGCACCCTTGTCGGTCTCCGCAGAGATCACAGCCACAGCCTCGCTGGGCAGAACATAGTCCTTCGAGTTGCCGTCTGCGCTGTAGACGATGCGCCGCTGGGAGGTCAGCAAGTTTGCGTTCTCCAGCGTAGTGCCGCCGCCTGTGGGAGCTGCGCCCGTCACCACGATGGGAATGTAGGGTGCTTCCTCCAAAATCTCCGCACCTGTAGAGGTCAGGCGGACACTTAGGAAAGCATTTGCCGACCACACATGCACCTTATCGGCAAAGGGAAAGATTTTCACCACTTCCTCCTCGCTGTCGGTGATGCCCAGGATGCCGCTTTGAGACACGATTTCCGTGAATAGCGTATCTTCCACACGAAGCACAGAAAGTCTGTCTGTGCCGCCGCAGAGGTCTGCCACGATAAGATACTGGTCATTGCGCAGGTAGCCTGCCCACATGCTCAGCACCTTGTCGCTATCGGCAAGAAAAGGCAGCTTTGTGAAGCCCTCACGGGTGGTAATATTGCCGTTGTTCGTAATGTTGAAATTCAACATCCTGGATGCAGCGCCCATTTTCAGCTCGCTGTATCCGTCTGCCGCTTCGTTGAGTCCGAGGAATTTGTCAACCGTGTACATTTTTTCTGTTGCCATAATTCTCTCCTTTTTTGGAAATTGGGGGGCAGTTGCCCGCCCCCCTAGATTGCCGTGATGGTTATTTCTGTGCGAGGGTTGTCCTTGTCGTACAGCACCCTCGTGCCGTCATGCGAGACCAGGATGCGGCTGTTGTCATCCTCCAGGATGCCTGCCTCCACCAGCATGTCATCTGCCGCTGCGGTCAGGTTGGATTTGTCCACCACTCGCCTGGTCTTCATGTAAAACAAATATGTCACCTGCACCTGCTCCGTGATCGGCTCTTCCGGTCTTGGAGTCAAATACGGCATTGCAGCCTTCTTGTACTCGTCATGCTGACGACTCTGCAGAATGTACTGCCGCAGATACCGTCCGCATGCCTTGCATTTTGCACCGCTGCCGGCGATTCGCAGGTGATTTTTCTTTGTGCGGGGTTCAAGGGGTATTACATACTGTAGTATATACAATATTTTCCTCCTTTTGGGGGTCTTTACCGAATTTTTCGAGGGAATTTTTCAGCTCGGCTTTGGGAGTGAAGACCGTGCAGCCTTTGCCGGGGTCGCACGGCCTTTTTCGTCCTTCGTCGAGAATGTAATGGCACATGGTGTTCACTTGATAAAACGCTCTGTAATAGCGGCAGCCAATACAAAACTCGTCCATATGTTACCTCTTAGAACGGCAGTTGGGCATCCTCGTCATCGATCATAGCGAACTCCTTCGGCTTCACACCGTAGCTCTGCAGCAGCGCCTCCGTTTCGGGATATGCGCCGGGGGCGGTGTACAAACCACCGCTGTTGCCGGAGCTGCTGTCACTCCGTGCGCCTGCAAAGTAGGCATTCGCAACGACCACTTCTGCGCTGGTGCGGGGGTTGTTATCCTTGTCCCGCCACTTGCGCATTTGGAGACGACCGCTCACACAGATCTGAGCGCCCTTCTTGAAATTGCGGGCGATAAACTCGCCCGTGCCCTTCCAGGCAACGCAGTCGATAAAATCGGTCTCCCGCTGACCCGTGCTCTTATCGGCAATGTCCCGGTCTACGGCAATGGAAAACGATGCCACCGGTGTCTCACCGGCACGACGAAGTTCAGGGTCTTTCGTCAATCGACCCATAAGGATGATTTGATTGAGCATATTGTTTTTTCTCCTTTCATCGTCACATAGTAACTTTTATTTCTTTCTTCTTACCTGCCAAAGTAATGACCTGGCTTGCGTGGCTGGAGGGCAGAAGCATCTTCTGCGCCGCATAGCCGCCGTAGTCCAGCCAAGCAGAGGCAGACACCACCTTGAACGGCTTCAGGCTCACCTTGTTGTTGTGACCGTCCACCACGATTTTGGCAGGCTGTGTCACATAAGGCTTGTGGGTGTGACCCGTGATAAGGCAATCCACACCGTCCAGCACATAGCCAAAGCGCTCGTTTCTGTTCACGGCACCGCCCGTGAGGATGCCACCGCCTGCACCATGGCTCACCGCCATCATGTAGGTGGGATTCCGCAAGCCGTCCGCATCCTTGTCGCCGACCTGAAGCTTCACAAAGGCAATGTTCTCACGGTAACGGTCTTCGATGTCCAGCTTGCAGCAGATGTCATAGGTCGGCTCGTCATCCGCATCCTTGAGGCTGCGCCGCTCATGGTTGCCGCTGACAGCGCAGAGGATGCGGTCACGCAGAGGCTCCAGCATCTTTGCCATGACCTTCTTCTGCTCAGACGGGCGCATGGTCTCCTCAAAAATGTTCGACACGCTGCTTCGTGTGGCATTGTTGATCAGGTCACCGCACAGCACCAGCTTCACATTCTCGTTTTCCAAAACGCTTTGGCAAAACAGCTCCCAGGCTCGTTGCATGTGCTCTGCCGCGCCCAGGTGGACATCCGACACGGGGATGATGGTCAAGTCATCGTTCTTAGGAAAATGGTGGACGATCATTTCAAAATCTTTCAGCATAATTTACTCCATTCAAGATATTTGTTTTCCACCGGGCCTCCATTTTTAAAGTTCCTTACCCCTTTACCTCCCTCAACACAACAGCGATACGACCCATGCCCAGAAAGCAATAACCGAACCGGCAATTGCAAAAAGCATCAGCGCATAAAACAAACACCCAAGCATCTCAAAGAACTCACTCATCGGTTTTCCTCCTTCGGCACATCCGGCAACGGCATCCAATGGGTGACATGGATGTATTGCTGCCCCTCGTCCCAATCGACATAGGTATTCCAGCAATCATCGATATACGCAGGTTCATACGGATTATAGGTCGCTACATCGGTGTCATAACTATACTCCTTTTCGTAATCGTACTTGTACTTGACCACCACAATGTAGCTGTCCACCACCTCCGGCAACCTCTCCGAAACCGGAATCCATCCAATGCCAGGAGTCTTGCCGATTTCAATTTCCAGGTTGCACAACTTGCGATACATGGCGTGTTCAAAGCCTTCAAACGGTTTGTAGTGCTGAAATTCGTTTTCAAGGTGAATCAGCTTGTTCACCACATCCCATTTATTAATCAGTTCACTCATCGGTTCTCCTTTCTCCGTAGGAGCAAAAGCTTTCGTCCGTCACCATTGCCAGTCCCTTATGTAGCCGGCAAACAAATCCGCCAAAGAAATCGCCCCGTCTGTATTTGCAATCCTTACACCGCACAGGGATGGTCACTCCGTTGGCAATAAGGTGGTCGGCAATTTTCTCAAAATTGATGTCTTTTTCTATGAATTCTCCGTTGTCCCAAACATCAACCTCAACGAAATCTACAAGCAAATCAATCAGCTTTTCTCTTTTGTTAGGCATTGTCAGTCCCCCTTTGATTGGTTCGGTATGTTTGTTAAAATATGAGCAATTATATCGACCGTCCAGCCGTTGCCAATTACGGTCTTTCTGCGATTTTCTTTTCCCAAGCACTTCGTAAAGCCTATGGGAAGGGTTTGGAGTATTTCCCAAAAATCAGCATTTAACATATAAAACTTGCCGTCTTTGTGAAGGATATTTGTACTGCTTTTCGTCTGGGAATTACCTTGTGCCGTCAAACAGTAGTGCTTGTCTTTTATTTCTGTACAAACATAAGGGCAAAAGATATCCGGGATGTATCCAAACCTTTCTCTCGTCTGCTCAACTCTTTTCTTTGTCCATTCAACCAGTTCGATTTCATCATAGAAAGGATATTGCGCTATTAGTTCCCTCAAATCATACCCCTTGTCGGTTGGTTGACCAACATTGGGAATATTAGTCCAATACAATCGGTTTCTCATTTGTCCGCTTACCAGTTTGCTATTTATCTTGATAGGTTCAACACCAAGCACTTCTGTGATTATGTCTTTTGCTTCCTTCGGCATACTTGCATTGTTTTCAAGCAAAAAATATTTTGGCTTAACCTCTTCCAATGCCCTCACGAACTCCCAAAACAAATGGCTCTTTGCGCCGGAAAGTCCATTCCTAACTCTGTTTAATGTCGAAAAGTCTTGGCAAGGAGAGCCACCCATAACAATGTCAAAACCTTGGTGCTGCGAGAAATCTGCCGCAGTAACATCACCGCAATGTTCAATTTGAGGATAGTTTTCTTTACTGACCATTATGGCGTCACAATTAATTTCATATGCTACATATTTCTCAACTGGTATTCCCGCTCTTTCAAGAGCAACCATTCCGCAAGATATACCATCAAACACGCTGACAACTTTCATTCGCAACCTCACAGGCCAAATGCTTCATCTGCTCAATAGCGGTATTCCAATCCCCATTGAAAGAAATAGTTTCAAGTTCTGCTTCTGCAATATAATCTTCCAACTCTCCGTCAAATTCATAGGCAACAATATCAATATAATCTTCTACATCATTATCTCTGCACCACTTTGTAGATACTTGCAATTCTACAAGAATATTTTTCCCGTTAGGATTTTCGCAAACATATCTTGCAATTTCTACAAAAGAAACAAGGTCAACCTCGGTTCTAATTCTGTCTACTTCATTCATAATCTCTCCGATATTGTCAAAAGTTCCGCTTTCCAAATAAATCTCAATTATTTCTTTCATTCTCCCTCTCTCCTTTCTCCACTTAACACACGAACCGCTTCACGAACCTCATCATCCGTCCACGGTCTGCATTTGTATTTTTCTCTATCATAAAGTGGGCAACCTTTATTTGCGCAGAAAGTAATATCTTCACTTGCCATCTTCAGCCCTTCCCTTCCATGCCGATGCAAGAGCGAATTCCAATCCTTGTTCGTGAATGAATTTGCGTGTGAATTTTAGTTCTTCGTTTTCGGCTCTCCTGTTCCACATATTGGCAGCATTTTCATAGGCTCTTTTCTCATTGCAACCAGCCTGCGAAACTTGAGCCGTACACAATCCCGTGCATCTGATCGTTGCGATTTTGTAATACACGCCAAGCACCTTTCTCTTTTCTTGCTTCATGCTGTATAACCCCGCTTCCTCACCGCAGAACGGACACGGTTTCAATTCAGCCATCCTTCTTTCTCCCCTCCTGCACAATGATCACAGGCCCGTTCAGGCTCTCAGGTGTCAAATTATCCGTGGAGAACCGCACGGTGTTCTTGCTCTTGAATCGGTTCTTGCCGTGCACCCAGCATCCCTTCTTCTCCCGCTCGTCAATCGGTCGTTCCATAGTCTGCTCCTTTCCAGCTCCAGTTGCTGCCGTTAACGCACTCCTTGCAGGCGCACGGTTGCGTGCAGCTTTTGCATTCATAATTACCCTTCTCGCAATCGCCAATGTCAGCTGCGTGCATGCAATGCTCACAGCTAAGGTCGCAGGCGGAAAGCGCCCGTATCAATGCGCTCACCTGCCACTCAAGCCGCACCATGCGCTTGGTAACCGTATCCCGCTCCGCCACCGCCATCGCATAGCTTTGGCACAGCCGCTTCACCAACACGGCGGTGTTGTTATCCATGCCATCGGTCAAAGCCAGCAGCTTCTGCATTTCCTGTTCTGTCATATGCAGCCGCTCTCCTTTCCACCCTCGCCAAGCATCTTGGTCGGCACGATCTCGCCCGTCTCGGAATTTTCGACGGCAAACATGTGACCATTCTTCACGATGAATCCCAGCTGTTCCAGCCGCCGCTTCAAATGGGCATTGCCCACCACGGGGTCTTCGTAGTATTCACGAATAAGCTCTTGCAGTTTCCTTGCAAAGCGAGACAGACGAGCATAGCCAAGGCCTTCCGTCTCGTTCAGCGCAACGCAGGCCACCTGCAAGGCTATCATCGCCGCCTCGTTTCTGTGGTCAGCGATCTGCTGATACTTCTGCATCTGAAGCCGTGCGGCATAGGGGATATCGCTACGCACAAGGTTAGGTTTCACATTCTTCTTAGCCATGGCAAACTCCCTTCAGCGCCTCGACGGCGCACCGCAGAGTGAAAAACCAAATATCGCCCACCTCATCGTAGAAGAGGCAATCCTTATCGGTGACGATGTGGTCTTGGCAAAGCCGCTGGACGGCGGCTCGGTGGATGCGACCACCAGCTGGAATAAACACCTCGTCCCCGGGGGAAACAAGCTGTTTTGCCATACGGTAGGTCATATCAGCACCCCCTAAAAATGGACAGCAGCGCAGGCACCTGGCTTGCCTTCAGCGATGCAAACTCGTCACCCTTGGTGCCCACCACCAAAATCGTGCCCACAAAGTCCTCACGGAAAATGCTGACATTGTACGGCAGGCCCATCAGCTTGCCCTCCTCGTTACAGATGATGCACACACCCTCTGCCAGGGAGAAGGTCTCAATGTAGCCGCCAACGGCCTCCTGGAAGGCTTCCAGGGTATTATCAAACAGCGGCTCTACCACGGGGTCTTTCCCCGGTTCTTTCACGATCACAAGGATCTGTTTCTCTTTCATCGGCTCTCGGCTCTCCTTTTCAAAAATTCCATCTTTGCCTTAAAATGGGCAAGATACTGAAGACAAGGGTCATCGCACCAGGATTTACACAAACAATTGGCGCAGGGGTCGCTCAGCAAATATGCCGTGTACTCATCGGGGTGCATGTAGCCCCACACGTTTTTCTTCACATAGGCGAAACCGCCGCAGACCTTCTTGGCATATTCGTTGATATACTTCTGCCTGCGGTGGTACTGAATCAGCCACCTTTCGCAGGTCTTTCCGTTGCAGGTCTCCTGCGTTTCGGGGGAGCATTCAAGGCACGGACTAGGATAATCCGCCATGTCAATCCTCCCTAATTCCTGCGATGTAGGTGTGCGCTCTCAGCGCTGCGCTGTCGCAGCCGTAGCAGAACACATCGTCATCGATTCTGTAAAACCGTTCGCCCAGGCAGATATCGCAGCCACAGCCTTGGCAGCTGTAAAGCGCACCTCTGCGTGGCAGCTGACCGTCCCGTTCCATGTGACGAATGACGGGATGGTCGGGTATGCTTCTCATCATCACGATTCCTCCTCAAGTGTTTCTCCGTTCCACTTCATCCTGCGTGTGCCGCCCATGCTATGCACCATGACGGTCTTAACCAGCGCATATCGATTACCAGTAAGCACATACATCACATCACCGCCAAGGTGGGCAAAACGCTGAAGCCATAGCGCTGACGGGGTTCTTGTGTTTCTCCATTCCCACAAAAGCCTTCTGTCTCCACCAAGCATTTTGCAGATGTCTTTGTCTTTTTTGTTGGGGAACATACGAAGCAGTTCACTTACCATTCTGTTCCCTATTTCGATGCTGGCCTTCCGTTGTGCCATATTTACTCCTCCTTCAGCAATCGCTGAATCGCTTCCAGTTCCGCATTGCCAAGCTTGCCCGTGGCACCCATCGGCACCTTCTCTTTGGGATGCTCATGCCAGCGCAGCTCACTCAGCCACTTTGCGGGGCGTGGGATGTACCTGCCGTTTTCCTTTTCCCACTCCAGGGAGTTGTTCCAGCGATCAAGACCGGCAAGGATAAGGGCAGGGGTGTTTTCGTTCAAGCAGATGTCATTCCAGGCATCTACGGCATCCCTCATGCAGACCTTATTGGGGAACTTTTCCCAAAAAATATCAAACCCTGCTGGCATCGCCGCCGCCGCTTTATTATCTTCGGCTGCGGTAGCAGAAGAAGATAATAAAGATTCCTTCTCATACTCACCCTCATACTCATACTCGTACTCTCCCTCTCCCTCTTCCTCGCTTGCGGTTTGCTTCGCATTTGCTTGCGGTTTGCTTGCTGTTTGCTTTGCGCTTCCTCCGCTCTTTCCGCTTTTTGCTTTCTTTCTCGAAGCCTCAAGGTTGGGTTTCACCGAAATAAAACCCACAGCCGCAGCATCGGTCAGTTTGTCGAGGTTAGGCTCTTCGCCAGTAAGAGCATATTTGCATACCGCATCATAGAAATCGGCACGAGCCGCTTTGTTCTTGATTCTGCATGCAGATTCGTAGATGGATAGGTAAAAGGTAAACTGTTTTCTGTTATCCATCACGCACCTCCAGCACGGATCAGAAGAGATCCGTCCACGAGGATTTCACACGGGATTCTCGTTCTGCTCGGCACACGAATCGTTCTGCAAATACCAGTGGCAGAAATGCTCAGCTGATCGTTGGTGCCCTTAGTGATTTTGTGAGCCGCCACATCGTTAGTTGGACTCAGCTTAAAGTCTCCGTTTGGAAGGATGTCGATGTAAAGACGGCAGAAACCAGTAAGCCTTGTGCGAATAGCAGAGCTGAGTCGCAAGTTGTTTCCACTCACAGTAACAAACAGGTCTTTGCCGTTTTTGTAATTCGGCAGACCTACATATTTTGTTTTGCTCAAAATCATACGCTCACCTCATTAGCACTCTCAACCCTGCAAGGTGTACTGCTTCAGCACACGGTCATAGAACAGGTTCAGCTTCTTCATGTGCTGATTCCAAAGACGGTTGCAATCGTTCCGAGAGTCGCCTGCGTGGGAGATGCCCTGGAATACCGGCATTGCCTGGTTTGCGGTGGCAGCATCCGTCACAGCCTCCAGCAGCTCCTTGGCGGCATTAACTGCGGCATCGTATGCAGCAGCCTCGGCGGCTCTCTTCTCAGCCTCTGCGGCGGCAGCTTCTGCCTTGTCGTCTTCGGGCAGGTCTTCACCAGCGTAGATATAAAGACCGAGACCATGGCGGCTGATGGCCTTTGTGACAGAGCGCTGGATGGCCTTGTTCACATCAAAGCTGTTCACCAGCTCAAGGGGGATGGGGTTGTTGCGATTGTCCATGACGGGCAGGTACTCGATGTGCTCGATGCCGTTAACGGTCACACCCGTCTTGACCCAGCAGGTCTTGCCGTCGGTGTGGTAGTTCCAACCCTTTTCGTTCTCGTAAACGGTGTAGGTCGCATCGGGGAAATGCTTCTTCACTTCACCCCATGCCCATGCCCAGGACAGATAGGTCAGGTTGCCCTTCATCTCGGTCTTGTCGCTCACATTGATTCTGTTGAGCGTATTGAAATAGTTATCCATTGTTGTCCTCCTCAAATTTCAGCGGGCACTCCCAGCCCACGTTGTTTCTTGTTTCCAGCAGATACTCACCTGTGCGGCGACATTGCTTCCGGCTGTAGGTCTCCATCAGAGGGCAGAGGTCGCAGCACACATGCCCTTCGGGGAAGTGGATCTGAACGGTTGCCGTCTTGTAAAACAGACACGAATTCTCACTCATCGTCCTTGCTCCATCTGCGGCTGTATACCGCCTGCGCATCCTTGATGGAGGTCAGATCGCAAATAAGCCGGTACTCGGCAGAGGTCTTGTCCAGGTAGATGCGGTCGGTGACAAGGTACATCTCTCCTTCATACTCAATCAGGTCGCCCTTGTCGGCAAACACCTTATCGGGGGTGCAGAACAGATGGGGGACATCTTCAGCGTCTACGGCCACATAGGCCAGCATAAAATCGATTTGTGCCATTTGACATTTCTCCTTTTTTGTGGTAATATTTTGGTAGATAGATTTCTTCTGCCGCCTTCCGGTCTTGCACACCGGGGGGCGGTTCTTCTTTGCAGTCGCAAGTTTCGCCTGGATCTAAGCTTGCTCCGCAGCTTGGGCAGACCCTAAAATACATTGCTTCTGCTCCTTTCTTTTTCTGTGCCACTCTTTTTGATATTGTTTCATCTCTTCACGATGCTGGTCTCTCCATGCCTTGGTACTTGCCAGGCATTTGTCACGGTTTCTGCGGTAATAGTCTTTTTGTCGTTCATTTTTCTCTTCCCTGTGCTGCTCATCGTAGATGCGCTGCTTTGCCTTGACCTCTTCGCTGTTTTTCTTGTACCATTCCCGGTGCCGCTGCCTGTACTTTTCTTTGTTTGCCTCCCAGCGTTCCCGTGCTTTTCGCAGGAGCTCCTCACGGTTTTTGATGTAGTACAGCTTTTTCTGCTCCCTTTTTTTCTTCTCTCGCTCAGAAAGGCGCTGCAACCTGGCTTCCTCGTCCATCCCATTGCTTTGCAACCACTCTTCCTCGGTCATCTCAAATTCAGCATCAATCAAAGCATCTGCTATCCGCAGTTCCTCCAGCTCCTGCTCGGTAAACAAGCTCATCTTCTCGGATTCTTCCTCCTCCCGTTGTACTCATGCATTGCGGCAAGGCGCTCATCTCGGTGTTCGTAATGGTAGGCAAGGCTCTTTGCTTTGATGCGCTCCTTGTTTGCTTGGTAGTAAGCACGGGCCTTCTCTTGAATCGCCTCCTTGTTAGCTTCCCGATATTCCTTCTTTATCTGACGAACACGCTCACGGTTTTCACGATTCCACCGCATACTGCCTTCAATTCGCTTCTCCCTGTTTGCTTGGTAGTAGGCTTTATAATAGGCACTTCTGTCCCGCTTCGGTGCCGATTCTTCCTTGTCCAAAGCCTCGTCCGCCAGCCTTAGCTCCTCCAGCTCTTCTGGGGTAAATAAAGCCATGGCAGCCTCACTTTCCAGCTCTGTCCCAAATCAGCGCCATGCACCATGCAACCACCATGACCAGCACACTCTGAATTGCAAAGCTCAGCTGCTGACCGATGACCTGGAATTGATGCAGCACATTGGGCACGGCAAGCATTGCCAGGGCAAGCAGGCTCACGATCGCCAGCGCAGGAATGGATGCCATGCGCTTCATGTGCTTCTGCTCTTTTGCGACCCGCTCCTTCTGCAACTTCTCCTCGGTGTTCTGCAACTTGCGGCGCAGGTACAGCTCCGTGCCTTCTGCGGCATTTCGTTCGCGCATGCGAAGCTTATGCTCAGTTGCCAGCTTGTTGTCCAGCGACAGATTCTGCTGGATGAGCCGCTCCAGCTGATGCTCCATATCTTGCATCTCTGCAACGACATCGATTTGGTCGTCTGTCATTGCCTTGTGGAACTCGTCCACGGTGGGGTCGGGGTTATTGGTGGGGGTATTCTTCTTAGCCATAATGTTTCCTCCTTAAACTAATTTGCTCTCGCAGAATGCGATGAGGTCTTTTGCGAAAATCAAGAACTGCCGTCTGCCGGTACTCGACACATTCACCACGGTGCCGATGGGCATCGCTCCGCTCTCGATCATATCCGCCAACCTCGTGTTATTTGCCTTGATTCCATAGCTTCTTAGGATCTTGCAAGCTGCCTCTAGGGTCAATGTAATGTTCGGCATTTAATTTCACCTCTAATTTTTGAGTGTATAAATCATTTTCACATATTCTTCAATTAAGCGCATCCTTTTGACCGAGCCACATCTCGACATCTTAAAGAGCGTCAGTAAAGTTTCATCGCTTAGTCCCGTTACTTTATTTGCGATTTGTATATCTGCTCTTATGCTCTTTAAATTTGTTCGTCCTAAAAGATAATCAACCGATACTTGAAAGTGATCGGCAATTGCGATGATCACATCATATCCTGGCTCACTTTTGCCGCTTACATATTGTCCAATCGCCTGCTGAGTCTTTCCTAAAATCTCGGCAAGCTGCGCCTGCGATGTGACCGGTGGCTCTGCCAAAAGTGACCGCAGCACCCGTGCAAAAGGTCTATTTGCCTTTTCTTCTGCGTTGCCTCTGCTTATCCTGGGCATTTATTTCACCTCTTATTAAATTGTTGTGTAGTGTTCAAAGGATTAAACACTCTCTTCATAAAAAAGTTGGTCGATAGTGGTGGACAAAGCTTTTGCGATCTTAAGCAGGGTGGCGCTGGTCGTCACCTTTACAGAACCGCTTTCCAAGCCGGAGATAGTTGCTCGGCTAACACCGCTCTTTTCTGCAAGCTCCTCCTGGGTCATAAGGCACTTTCTGCGCACATCTCGAATTCTAAATCCCATGTGATCACCTCCATATAATTTTTGTTTGGTGCAATCGTGTTCAACCGATTACACACACAATATACACCATCTTCGATGTTATGTCAAGTGCATTCCACAAAATTGTTTAAGAAATTTTACATTTTGTATTGACTTTTTGCCTCGTTTTGTTGTAAGATTCTCTTACCACCAGTTAGGAGGGACAAAATATGAAACTGGGAGAATATATTGCACAATATAGAATAGAGCATTCTTTGTCGCAACGGAGATTCGCATTAAACTGCGATTTGTCTAACGGCTATGTGTCCATGCTTGAGAAGGGGATTAACCCCTCAACGCAGAGGCCTGTCACCCCAACCATGCAGCAACTTAAAAAGCTTGCTTTCGGTATGGGTCTTACGGTCGCTGAACTTTTGGAGCGAGTAGACGACATGCCGATAGACATTTCTGTAAGAGACATTGAAATTCCAGACGGACTGTCCAAAGCAAAACTCGACCTTATCGAGCAGATCAAGGCTCTGCCGGAGGAGAAGGTGCAGCTGCTTCTTCAGCTTGCAAAATCTCTACGGTGAGAGGATGCCGCAGAAAGGCTTCCAGCTGTTCGGGTGTAAATTCAATAATAATGTTAATCAATTCTTCAAGCGCACTCATCTCTGCGACTCCTTTCTGTTCTCGAACTTGTGTTCGATAACATCTTACCCAGCCAACTGTCCAAACTTTTGGTACTATTAATTTAATTTGTGTGGGAGCAGGTCGAACCGCCAAGTCCTCTGCCCCCACACTTGCCAAGATGGTAGGCCATTGCTGACCTGCATTTAGCCTATCATTTCGATGTATAAAAATACAGCCAAATAAAACGGGATTTTCCGCTAATATATTTGGATGCAAAGAGAATTTTATGAGGGTATAACCCTTGAGAAATGAGGGCTAACATTGAAACCCAGACAAGATCCTTCTACGAAACCCTATTATAGATGTTTATCCTGCGCTAGATTCAGAAAAAACTGCGGTGGCATCCCCACTCGAGGCATGGATTTGCAGAACTGGTGCGAATACATGCGTGATGTCAAAGACCTTGCAAAGCTTACCAACGCAAAAATCGCCGAGGAGGCAGATGTTTCTGTCAAAAGAGTGGAAAGCATAATGGCAATTAATGTTGACCAGGACATCCGCAGAGCAACGGCGAGAAGAATCGAGCTTGCCATCATCGGCCCCGTTGGTGAGACCTTCTGCTATCTTGACCACGACCACACCGCTGCCGATCAGATTGCTGCGCTGAAAGAAAAAATAGCAACACTTGAAAAAGATAAGGCCCGTCTTGAAAAGATAATCGACAAATTATGTTGATAGTAAGGAGAGATCACTTATGAAAAGTAAATTCTTTAAGTGTTTTTTTGCAACACTCACATTTTGGGCAACTGTAGCCCTTGGCCCGTTTGCTATTTTGCTTTTGAATAACATAGGCTATTATTTGGGCGGAGTGGGCTGGGAGCCGAATAGCTTTATGTATAATGTGACCGCATTTTTGGCGCAACCGATGGCATGCGCTGTCGCCGTATATTTTGCCGGACAGGTTTCAAACAACGAGCATCTTATTTGCGTGCTTACTAACACAATCGTATGCGCTTGCATATGTGTTCTTATTGTTTTTACAACAGCTAAAGAGACCACCTTTTGGTCTACGATCGTTTCTGCAGTAGCTTGTATTGTTATGTGCGTTATTCAAGCAAAGGATATTGCAAAGGCAATAAACCCATCCCAAGAGGATGCTCAGAATACATAAAATGAAAAAACTTATACTTGCGATTCTTTATGTCTTATGTGTCCTTGCCATGATTTACTTGGAAGACAGTTGGATCGGCTTGTGTGGCGGTTTTGTGTTTTTCCATGTTGGGATATTTTTGTTGGACAAGAGGTGAGAAATAATGATCTGCCGTAAATGCAATAATCAAATACCAGATGATGCGGTCTTCTGCCACCTATGCGGCACACGGCAGGTCGCCGCCGAGCGTAAGCACCGCAAGAGGGCAAATGGCACGGGGTGCATCTCTCGCATGGCAGGAAACCGTGTAAAGCCGTGGATAGCTCGCAGAGCAGGTGTGACAATAGGAACATACACCACAAGAATAGAGGCTCAGAGGGCGCTGGAGCGCCTCACAGATGCAAGCGTTAACAGCAAGTATAACATGACCTTTTCACAGATATACGAGCTGTGGATGCCAGAACACTCCAGGACGATCAGCAAATCTGCAATTTCCACCTACAGGGCAGCATTCAACAACGCTGCGGCTTTGCATCACCGCCAATTCCGTACCCTGCGCCGCTCTGATTTTCAATCTGTCATTATAGAAATGGAAGAGAAGGGTCTGTCCAAATCATCTTGTGAAAAGGCTATGCAGCTGTTTGGTCAGCTGTCTACCTGGGCGATAAACGAGGAAATTATCCAGGCAGATAGGTCGAGAAACTGCACCATTGCCGCAAAACAAAAAACCGAAGGCATGGTCATACCTGCAGAGTATTTGGAGAAGATCCGTACATCCACGCACCGTGCTGCACCGATAGCTCGAATCCTTCTGTCCACCGGCTGCCGTTGCATCGACCTTTTCACGGCAGAGCTGGAAAACTGCCACGATGGTTACTTTATCAGCGGCAGTAAGAGCGAGGCTGGACGAGACAGAATCATTGCCGTTGCAGAATACGGCGCCGCTGATTACAAGGCCATGGTCGAAGCCGCAAAGGCAACGGGAGGGAAGCTTCTGATCTCCGGCTATAATGGAAACCGCAAATATGACAACTTTGCAGCACGTGACTTTGTAAAGCTTATGGAGGAAATTGGTCTTGAGGGTTATACTCCCTACGATTGCAAGCACACCTTCATCACCAATGCCGTGCGTTTGAACATCAATAACCATTTGCTGAAGTTGATGGTCGGTCACGCAGACATCAGCACCACCGACAAATACTACACGCACATGGAATTGGACGATATACTAAAGGCAACAGCAGCACTCAAATACTGAGCGCTGCTGTCGTTCTTTATTTTGCGGTTTGTAGCAAATTTGTAGCACGCAATTTTTGCGCAAAATTTTATGCTCCAATAAGTTGCCAAAACATAGCAAATGCCCCCAAAACCTTGCGGTTTCGAGGGCAAAAATGGTGACCCGCTGGAGATTCGAACTCCAGACCCATTGCTTAAAAGGCAATTTGTAATATCATTTTATATCAAAATATATCCAGTTTTCCCATGATATACGCAATTTTTGCGCTTTTTCCCCTTAAAATATTACGCAGTATCATGCCGTATCAAATCAGTTTGTAGCAAATCTGTAGCAAATGTCAGCTACTCTTATAAATCTCTTGATACCGTTTTGCCTCTGCAATCTTCTCGATTTGGCGCTCGTGCTGCCAATCGTAGATGGCCTGCATCGCCGCAGGAGGCGCACCATGCTTTTCTCGGTATTCGTGGATGAATCGTGTCACCTCATCATGAAGCAGATTCACATGGTGTAACTCTTGGAGGGAAATGTCGTAGAATGTGGCGGCAAGCTTTGGATGCTCTGCCTTGTAATGGCTTGCAAGCTTGGCATAGTTTTCCACACCTTCTATTTCTTCCTCAATGAGGTCTGCCAGCTCTTTGATTATCTTCATATGTTCACCCCCTTACGATCATATCGTACAGCACATCGACATCGGTTGCCTTAAAGGTCAATGTGCCAAGCATGGGTACAGAAATCTTCAGCGATTCTTTGCGCTCGATCTCACGCTTGACATCACCAAGCAGCTGCTCCAAATCCACCATGCCATCGCTGTCAACGATCCCCATAGTTCTCATGACCCCGTTTGTCATGAGAAGCTGCTTGATGCCTTCTGCGTTCTGATTTACCCGTCCTACAACAAGCCGTGCCAAAAACTCCTGGGCATCGTTGAGACCGCTATATATTTCCTTATCGATGTATCTGTTGATTCCATCGACCACAGCTTCAAATTTAACTTTCATGTCTGCACCCCTTTGTTAAAATAGGGGCGGACTAGCCGCCCCCTTGCGGTGAAATGTTAGGTGGTAGTGGTGGTAGTGGGGGTGATGCTCACGGTCACATCGCCCCAACCAGGGCAGATGGAGCCGTTGGGCACGACCAGCTTGGTGAGGTTCATCAGCTGAGCAACCTGGCCCTGCACGCAGGTCAGAGCGGCCGTGTTGGTTGCATTGTAAACCGCCTGCGCATTGATGCTGGAATTCACGCATTCAAAGCGGCGGTCAACATAGTCGCGCAGCTTGTTCATCTCACCCATGGTGAAAGTGTTGGCATCACGCAGCTTCACCTCGGTCTCCAGCTCAGCGATTCTCGCCTGCTGTGCTGCCTCATAGCGGTTGACGGTGTGATCCTCGTGGCAGCAGCCATTGCCGCCGCCCAAGATTCCGCCAAGATTGCCACGCAGCACCTCAAGACCCAAAGCACCGATGCCGATGCCGAGGGCCGTGCCGGCGACACCCTTGGACGCATACTTGTTTTCCATTTCCATATTTTATTCTCCTTTATTTATTATTCGATCGAGGCCTCCGATCTACTATCAACATAACAAATAACCCGGACATTTACCATCAAGTAAACATCCGGGTTTTGTATGGGAATGAGCAGAAAAAAGTATGATTTTAGATATGCAAAGAAATTTTCGTGATTGCCGTATAGCAAACAGACTTAACCTGATTTACCGACAAACAAAATTCCTCGGCGAGATCTTCGTAGCCGACTCCATCAAGAAGGCGGCGGCTTAAAATCTGGCGGTTCCGCTCGTTGAAAATGTAGGAATCGATAAGCTCAAGCACCTGCTGCCTCGACAAATCGTAGTTGTCAAGACTGTGCTTCATAGTGATCCCTCTTAAATTTTAAATGTTGCGAGAATCGGTGGGGTTGTTGACGATACCAAAGGCTACCAGCACGGGCAGCAGAACATCCAGCAGACCATTCACGGTGGCGGAAATGTCAATGCCTGCGAACTCCTTCACGCAGAACACGACCAATGCGCCAATAGCCAGCCACAATGCCCAGGACTTGAATCTCTTCAAAAACTCCTTCATAATTATCCTCCTTTCTATTAGTTAATGGGTGCTTGGTGATATTTCTCCAGGTTCTCAACTCTTTTCTCCAAAGAGTGTACCTTTTGCTCTACGGTAGGCATACGCAACGCAAAGTTGTTGTGTTCTCTGACCTCACGGGTCAGCTCCTCCAGCTTTGTGTCGGTCACAGCCTGGTTTACCTTCATGGTGGTTTCGTTCTTCTTTGCGGTCATCATATTGGAGACGAAAATGCCAATAAGAGAAATGCCGCCGCTGATCAGCGCAACGGTAACAGCTTCACTCATCCTTTTTCCACCTCCACGATGAAACATTCGTAGCCGTCCTTCAGCAGCTGCTCTCTCATCTTCACAGCGTTCTCACGCTTGGAGAAAGCACCCACCTGCACACGGTAGAAGACATCCTTCTTCGGAGCAGCCTCCGCATCCAGGCGGCGGTTGACCTCGGCGGCAATGTCGGGGAATCGTGCCTCCAGCCAAGGACCAGGGCAGCCGGTAGCTTGAAACCATTTGTGCATGGTCATGTTGCCGCTCTTATCGCCCGTGTAGTTGAGGCGGAAATTATGGCGGCGGCAGATGTCCTCGCACAGATTCAGCAGGGAATTGTATGCGGCTTCACCGATGGGCCAATCCGGCTCGCCAGCGCAATTAGAAACCTCAATCGTAATTGCACGATAATCGTTCTGCCGGTCGCCGCTGCACCAGCTTCTGTCCTCCTCCTGCACGAAGCAAGCAATGCGACCGTCATTGCCGATGCCGTAATTGCTGGATGCCTGCCGTGCGGGATTTGCAAACAGCGTTCCAAGCGCTTCTACCTCTGCTCTGCCAGCAACATGGTGGATGGTAATGACATCGATTTTGCCCGTAGGATTATACTGTGCGTTTTTACGCTCGCTCTTATTGGGACTCAGCTTTACATAGCTGACCAAATTGCTGTAGCTCATAGATCCTCCTATGTTTTGTAATTGACCTCGCACAAGTGAGGCACACCGTCAATGTTTACAGTAACTGTACCGCTTGCCAGCGGATAATAAATTTCTGCCGTGGTGTCCGTATCGACCGTAAAGCCGACCACCGCACCGCTCTCCACCTTGCCGTTCTCTCCGTAGGCAAACATGATTGCGCCGTTGGATCGGTTGGTTGTAGGCGGCGAGATCAGCGTAGGAGTAAACACAGCGCCCGCATCAACGGTCTGCTCTGTAGAAGACCATTGAGACACGCTGCCGTTTGCGTTCATAAGATAATGGGCAGTCTTTACAGAGTAAGATGCCTCGTATTCAATTACGATATCTCCGTGATTTGCAACAACCGCAACAGTAAGGAAAGATGCAGGGGAAGTGGAGTAAGGCCACAGCACCAAGTAGTACTGCGTGTTGCCCTTCAGCGCATCGGTGGTAATGGTCAGCTGCTTGTTGGAATACTGACCAAGACCGCTCCATTCAACAGTACCCTGCGCCAGCTGATTGGGGTCGTTGACCTCTGCGTGGCTGTTGTAGTAAAAATTCGTGGTCGTGCTAGACCCCATGGTGTTGGCATCGGATGTCAGCAATGCCCAGCGATATGTTCTCGTTGTGTTTGCCGCCCATGCGGTGTTTGCACAGTTGATGTTGAATGTAATCGAAATGCTTTTACCAGCAAACGGACTCGTGATAAAAGACAGAACATTTTCGTAGTGGACATTGCCGTTGCCATAGCCCATGTAAATAGCGGTTGTTCCGTATGTAGTGCCGCCTCTAGGCTTCTGACCGTCAATTCTGCAGGTGGTAGTTGCAATCGCCATATGTCACCTCACAAGGGTCTCAGCCAAATGTCGCCACTCTTCCAGTTAGAAGGCTCAGTAGCGGAAACATAAATGGCTGGCATATTCTGCGACAGCTCATCGACCAGCGCCGCCTTGTCTGCTGCCGTGTAAAAGTCAACACCCTTCTGCGGAGTGTAGCCGTCAGCACCGGGAGCACCAGGAGCGCCGTCAGATCCATCTTTGCCATCCTTGCCGTTTGCGCCAGGAGCGCCATCGGCACCAGGCTGTCCAGGGTCGCCTTGAGGGCCTTGGTCGCCTTTATCTCCCTTATCTCCCTTGTCGCCCTTAAGATTGGCAGAAGATGTTCCGCTGGCAGATGTCACGGTGAGGGTAGTGCCGCTCCAGCTGTGGGTTACAGAGATGCCATCTCTGCCATCTGCACCGTTTGCTCCATCAGCACCATTCTCGCCAGGAATTCCCTGCGGGCCTCTGTCGCCTTGGAGACCACGGTCACCCGTATCACCCTTATCACCTTTATCGCCTTTATCGCCCTTCGGGCCTTGCTCACCACGAGGGCCTTGGATAGTGCCTACATTTTCCCAGCCCGTCATAGCAGACCACACATAAAGGTCGCCGCTTACCAGGTAGGCATCGCCGACATTGCCCGTGGGGTGCGCATTAAACAGCTCGTCAGCAGAATCATACGAGCCAAGGATGTTAACACCTGTGCCGTCAGCACCTTTGTCACCCTTGTCGCCCTTTTCACCCTGCGGGCCAGTAGCGCCTGTAGCGCCAGTATCGCCCTTCTCACCACGGTCACCCTTCTCACCCTTAAGGTCTGCAGAAGAAGTGCCGCTCGCAGAGGTGATGGTCAGCACCGTGCCGCTCCAGCGATGCGTGGCAGAAATGCCGTCCTTGCCGTCCTTGCCATCGGCACCGGGAGCGCCGTCCTTACCGTCAGCGCCGTCTTTGCCGGGAGGAGGAGGGTTTTCTGCGAGATATTCCTCGACGATGCGCTCTACTTCCTCTTCAGAAACTGCGCCACCGCCTCCGCCCGTCTTGGATGCCTCGTTGATGGCTGCCACGAGGCTCTGCTTTGCCTTTGTAGACAACTTAGATAGGTCACCCATCATTGCGGTCACCTGCTCCCAAACTCCAGGCAGAGGCTCGTAGGACTCGTCACCCGAAGGAGCAGCGCCAGGGCGGATATTGTCGATGGTCACCCACACGGTGGGAACGACCGTCTTGCCGCTTTCGTCCTCGCCGTAAATGCCCATTTCAAGGGTAAGACCATACTGCTGGAGGGTCTCGGTGGGGATGGTGACGATGTGACCGATTTGGTACACATCTTTCGTTACGCTACCTGCACGAAAGACGGCGGTCTTGCGCAGGTCTTTCCATGCCTCATCCACATCGACCTGCACAGTTGCGCCTCGTCTTCCAGCAGTAAGATAATCCAGCTTCTCAACCAGCTGGATCTTCGTGCCGTTTACACGGACACGGAAGGAAATGTTGCTCATTAGACATACACCAGCCCTTCTGCCGTGCCGACAGCCAGGCGGCAGCGCATCAGCTTGCCGTTAACAGGCACGGATACATACCACCGCTGACCGTTTACCACAACGATGCTGCCCTTGCGCTTCCAAATAGCGTAGAGGACAACGGATTCGGTGGGGGTGTACTCGCCGTGCATGCCTTCAGCAGCATCATTGCTTTCTGCCCAGCCAAGGAACTTATAGCCCTTTGCCACAAGCTCCGGCAGCTGGACAGGGTTGCCTTCGACCACGGTCACAGGCTCAGTAGCATCGCCCTTGCCGCCGTTGTCAAAAGACACGGTGTACAGCTTCTTCCACACAGCATAGAGGATGATGGATGCCGTGGGGGTGTACTCGCCCATGATGCCGTCTTCTGCATCGGCAGTTTCTGCCCAGCCGTAAAAGCTGTAGCCGTCCGCCTGCATGGAGGGGAGGTCGATGGAGCTGCCGATCAGCGCGGTCTGTGCGCCGGGTGCAACACCAATGCCGTTTGCATTAAATGTAACGGTGGCGCTGGGGGAATATTCCAAAGCCACATGATGGGCATCGGTGGGGCGAACAGATGCCAAAGAATAGCGGGAGTGACCGTCAGGCCACAGAATCACATAATACTGCGTATTGGGGGCAAGGTTGGGTGCAGGGAGCGTAAACTCCTTCACGGTGTCCTGGTCAATGTTCTCCAGGGTGATTTTGCCGCTGGTGATTTGATTGTCGTCCTTGACCGTGGTCGTGCTGTTGAGATAGCGGTTGTTTGCACCAGTTGCGTTTTCATCAGACTTAAGCACGGCATAGTTAAAGCTTCGAGACCCGGTAACACCGCTGCTATACATCTTGATGCCGACAATGACGGAGGAGCTTTCTCCCTCATAATCGCCGGTGGTAAACTGCAGTACATATTCGTGAGGTACTTTGTTAGTAAGATCATAGCCAACATAGGTGCCTGCGGAACTATACGCAGAGCCGCCTCTGCCTTTTTGGCCCGTGATCAAACAGGCAATATTTGCCATGTGCTACCTCCTTTTACTCTTCTTCGGGGAACAGATACAGTTTGCCTTCCTCGATTTCATCTGGAACACCGTCCATGCACAGAACGATGCGACCGTCCACATATGCCTTGGTCACAGCGTGGTCATCACGGGTGGGAGCGGGAACAGAAAGGTTGCCGCTCATGGTGTCGCCACGCTTATCCACAGCATAGGGAATCAGCTTGCTGTTGATGAATTCTTTGATTTGCTCAGCGGGTCTGTCGAACAGTTTCTTCAGATCATCGCCGGTGAGACCGTTTTCCTCGTTAGGCTCGTCGCCAAGGGTCTGATGCACAGATACATCTTCGGTCAGCTTTTCAAGTGCCATACATTACACCCCCGTTTGATTCAAAGCTCGCTGCAGCGCCCCGTTGCCGGGGCCGCCTGCTACGGGCATATCGTTGATATTCGGTGCGCCCATGCCAGCGGAGGGAATGCCGCCAGCGGTGGGAGCAGGTGCAGCCATAGCACCCTTCAGCTCAGCAATCAGCTCATTCTTCTTGGAAACATAACCGGCAGGCACACGCTCCAAGTACTGCAGCAGAGTGATTTGCTTATTCATCAGCAGGTTATCCAGGGTCTGCATGGATGCGATCTCGCTCCAGTAGGAGGAAGCGCCTGCATCCTGCTTAACCACCAGGTTGAACTCACGCAGAGTGCCGAAATCAAACTGCTCTTCAAACTGCTGGATGGGCAGCTGCATACCAAGGGGCTGCTGACCTGCCATATCCATTTCCATGTTCACGGCGACAACACGAGTGCCGAACTTAGCAGCCATGATGTCGCACACGATTTTGCCCATCTCTTCGATCTGCTGGTACATGCCCTGCTTGGTCATTTCCATGGGAGTGTTGGCAGCACGCTGAAGAGCGATAATGGCGGAGGTGTTGTCGGGGCGGGAATCACCCAGCGCAACATCAGAAGCGCCAAGCAAGCTCTTGGTCTTCTCCATGCAAAGCTCCATGAACTGACCGATCTGAGGATTCACAGATGCGCCGTCAATGGTCTTTGCCACACCGTCCACATTGCCGTTGACACCAACAGCGCTACCTACGCTGCCGTCCCAGCTCTTGATTTTGGTCTTATCGTAAATGACCTTGGGGAATGCCATGGTGGTCTGAGAAATGCCGACCAGCGCAAACATCTTGTTTACGAACTTCTGATTGGGCATCAGACCCGTAATCATAGCCTGTCCGTGGTAGCAATCCTGGATGTAGTCCCAGCTCTGCCAAATGAGGGGGTACAGCGTGTAGCCGGTATCATAGGGCTTACGCAGGATGCCTGCATCGACGGCTTCAGCACACCAAATATTACCGCTTTCTCTGTCACGGTAGTAGTAGGTCAGCACGGTCACCTTGTCATCGGTGTAGCTGTCATACTTGGTCTGGAACTTGTCGGTATCGGCCTTGATATCGTCCTCGCTCTTCAGCTCGCATTCGCCGTTCTCCAACAGCTTCTGCGCTCTCCATTGCACATCCTCCACAGGGTCTCTGCGGACGATGATGATGTAAGGCTGGGTCTGCACATCACGAGTGTTAGGGTTGCCGAAAATGACACGAGTGTTCTCCAGCACCTCTGCGGAGATCTCGCCCTTCACACGCTGACCGTTCTCGATGGTGGGGTCAAACCAAAAGTGCATGCAGCCATCGCCATCCACAGCGGCATTGCGCATAAACTCACGCATCTTGGTGACGATGCGGTTGCGCTCCATGAAGCAGGCATACTGATCGGTGACGATTTGGCAGACACGCTCCACATCTTTGGAAGGCTTTGTGCCGGAGGACGGCATGGGAGTCGCCTGCAACACCATATTGTCGCTGGTGATGGTGGACACCTGGAAGTTGACCACCTGCTTCATCATGTTAAAGGTGGGTGTGGGCAAGCCGTTAGACTCGACACCCTCCCATTGATTTCCGATGTAAAAGTTTTCGTTCACCTGCACGGTATCGTACAGATTGATTTGGCTATTAAAGTCATAGCCTTTGTCATACTTGGCAAAGATGTCCTTTGCCGTAATAGTCTTCTTCTTCATTCAGTCTCTCCCTCTCCGTCTCTGCTCTTCTTCATAGCCTGCATGGGGTCATAGCCCATGATGGCAGAGAGACCAACATTGAAATCGTTAACAGCTTTGACAGCTGCCTTTGCTTCCTCGAAGCCGGGGACAACACCGTTTTCAAGCTCCTTCACACGAGTGCGCAGTTTGCGCACCTCGTCAGCAATGTCGATTGCCGACTTGACGGCATCCGTTGCTTCCTTGAAAGCGGCGGCGGAAACTTCTTTCGTCCTTTCCAGCTTCCCCTCTAAATCACGAACAGCCTGCCACGCAAGGGAGCTATTTTTCTTTTCCCTCTGAAGCAGCAACATGGTCGCCACCAAAATGGCAAGCAAAATTGCGGCGATGATCAGCGTTGTCATGTATTTTTCTCCCTTCGTTTAGGTGTCCAATTGGAGGAGGGCCGAAGCCCTCCCCCTAGTAGGAATTATCAGCCGACGGTGTAGGTCAGCACGGAGCTGTTCCACAGGCCGTCCTTGGCGACATAGGCACGGACAACATCACCGGCGACTGCGGTGACAGCTGCGGTGTAAGCCTTAGCCTCAACGCTGTAGCGGGGGTCGCTACCGTCGGTGGTGTAGTAGATGGTGCCGCTGTCAGCGCTGGCCAGGGTGACCTTGCCGCTGCCGTAGTTGGCGGTGGGAGCAGCTGCGACGGTGGAGGGCAGGCAGCCAACGGCAACACCGGCGGCACGCTTACCCAGCACGAAGGCATCGTGCATCATGCGGAACTCCAGCAGGTCGCCGCTCAGACCGGGAGGATCGATGTGACCCTTGAAGGTGTTGATCTTCACGGGAGCAATAACAGCGCCCTTGTACAGGATCATGAAAGCAGCGTTTGCGGGGAAGCGGCTGTTGGTGATGGGCTTAACAGCCATGCCGTCAACCTCGCCGATGGTGCCGGTGGGCAGGGACTTGCCGCCCAGGCTATCCAGGGCAGTCCACTCGGAGGACAGCTTCAGAGCGGGGATGTACTCACGCTTGATCAGCAGGGTCAGACCGTTCTCAGGAACACCGGCATCCAGCATCTCGTTCTTCAGCTCGATGATCTGAGAAACGATGTTGGTCTTGTCGGTCTTGGCGGCCAGGGCCTTGTGGATACCGGCATCGGCGGCCCACTTACCAATACGGTAGGTGTCGATGGCGGGAACGATGACCTCGTCACGCTCAGCTGCCATGACAGCGCCAGCCTTCTTCATGTTGAACTGCTCAGCGTTGTTGCCCTTGTCGATGGACAGGCTCAGAGACTTGTCCTGGGACATGGTGAAGGTCTGCTCCTCGTCGCCGACTTCCACGGTGGTGCCGTAGCGGCTGCCGCTGTCAACGCTCTTTGCACGGTTGTAATCCTGGAGTGCCTCGGTCTTCAGACTCTTGACATGGACGGTGCGGACACCGCTGAACTCCACGTCCATCTCGTGGCTGAAGAGGGACTCGGTCTCGCTCTTGTTCTTGAAGCCTTCCAGCAGGCTCTTCTTGTGGGTCTCAGAGAAATGGATGGTATTAGCCATAATTTGTTACCTCTTTCTTGGTGATTTATTGAGCAAAAAAGCGCCGAAACTATCACCCAATCGGGCAGTAGCTCCGGCGCTGTGGCTCAGACTTGATGTTTAATTGTCGTATGCGCTAAAGAACGCATCAAACTGGGTCTTGACCCGCTTTGCGCCGGAGTCCTTCTGAGAACCGGGAGACGATGCTCTGTTCTCACGGTTCTTCTTCTCAGCCTCCAGCTCAGCCTTCAAAGCACGGATCTCTTCGTCCTTCTTGGCTGCTTCCCGTCTTTGGTATGCCTGGGTCATGGACATACCGCCACGGACATCATCGATCAGCGAAGCCACAAGCTCCTCTGTCAGCTGCACATCGGGATACATCTTGCGGAATTCTTCCACATCCCGCTTGGCTCGGTCAGCATCGGGCCGATTCTGTGCCGCCTCCTGTTGTGCCTTTAGGGACTGCAGCTCCCGCTCGGCATCCTCTCGGGCGACACGCTCCTTAGCGGCCTCTTCAGAAAGACCCTGTCCCTTGAAGCGATTCACACGGAACACACGGAGCAGGTCGGGAACGCTAATGTCGCTCTCCTTGGCAAGGTCGGTCAGCAGGTCGTATGCTTCCTGCATCTTGGCATTCTGCTCTTTCAAGGCCGTGTTATCAGTTTTTGCCTGTTCAGCAGCTGCCTTCACCCTGTCGTAATCTGCACCCTTCTGTGCCAGCGTGATCATCTCGTCACGGGTAACGGTTCTCTCTTCCTTGTTCACCTTGATGGTGAATACATCCGCCGGCTGCTCCTTGGCAGCCTCTTCCTCAGCCTTCTGCTCCTCAGCGCCTTCCTGCGCTTCCTCGCCGTCGGCAGCTTCCTCCACCATGTCAGCAGACTCCTCTGCGACTTCGGTTTCGGTCTCGACTTCTTCGGTCACATCTTCGGTGGGAGACTGGTAGCTCTCGCCTTCAAATGCAGAGAAGAAATCATCGTGGCTCATGCTCTCGTTCATTGTGTACTCCTTTCAAATCTGGCTATGGTAGGCCATATATCAAACAGCTATGGTAGGCTGTCTAATTACGCACGAATGTAGCTTTGCGTGATTTTGCCACCGCACATGGCAGAACGGTAATCAATCGTGCCGCCCTCGTCCTCTTCCTCTTCCTCCGCCTCCGGCATCATACCGGGAAGCACCCATGTCTGTGCAAAGTAGCGCAGGGCATCGGGACCGTGGGTGATATCGTGGGGTTTCTTAGCTACATCATTGGGGTCGTTATCGTCATGCATAAGGCATTTGATGCATTCAATAAGGCTGTCGCAGGTGCTGAATACGATCAGACCGGGTTTGCCATCCTCACGGATCTTAAACAGCTCCTTCAGCGCAGACCAGCCTTGCTTACGGTTATTGTCTGCCTTCATCAGACCGACACCGTTCTCGCCGAACATAGCTGCCTGGGTCTTACCGCTTTCTCTGTTTCTGCTCCACATATCGGGAGGGGCAATAGAGAAGGCAATGTTCTCATCGGCAGGGGTCTTCTCCAGCTGGATGCGTGCCGCATCGGAAACGACCAGGTTAGGCTCTGCATACTGGCGGTAGACGTAGCAGCGACCACCGGGGTCAACGGCGACCCAAATGCAGAAGAACATATCAAGACCGTAGTCAAACGCACGGTATCTTGCCCAATCCTTGGGGATGGGAAAGGGGTTACAAGTGTGGATGCCATCGGTGAACTCATCGAAATAGACACCGGCAAGGGCATTCCAATCGCCGTAGCGATGCGCTCTGCGCTTGTCTTCGGGGAGCAATTCCAGCTGTTTCACATAGTCGGGGTTGGCATCCATCAGGTCTTTGTTATCGTCAACGGTGGCGGGGATAAAAACATAGTCCTTGGGGTCTTCACCGGATTTGAACTTCTTGTCGATGAAGAGGCGCTTCACCCAGTTGTGACCTGGGCCACCGGGGTTACAGGTCAAATACATGCGCTTGGGAATCTTATCTGCACTACGCACCATTGCGGCAAGACCACGGAACTCGCTTTCCAGGAATTGCGTTGCTTCATCGATTATGACCCAATGGTAAGACTGACCTTGGTACTTACCTTCCACGGCAGCGCCATAGCCAGGCATGTTGCCAAACTTGATGGTGCTGCCATTGGCAAAGTTGAGCATGTGATCGGTCTTGTTATACTGGTAACTGCCGACCGCCAGGCATTTCAGCATAGGAGAAATGATGCTGTTCTCCATGTCGCCATACTCACGGCGCAGGATCAGAATTTGAATGCCAGGATAGGCATAAGCGCCCATTGCGGCTTTTCTTTGGATAGCCCAAGATTTGCCGCCGCCACGAGCGCCACCGTAGCAGGTGTATTTGGCAGTAGACAGAAAAAACTTCCATTGCGCTTCAGAGTTAGGTCTGCCCATGTCTGCGACCACATAACTCTCAGCCGCTTGGGTCTGTGTTTTCTTCTTCGCCATGATTCGTCCTTTCGCAGAAAATAAAAAAGCGCCGAAACTACGCACCCCTGCAAAGGGTGAATAGCTCCGGCGCTAAGGCTCAGGCTTTACTTATGGTCAATGACCTGTTCAGTTTTGCACCAGGGACACCAAAGGGGAAACTGTTTCAGCTCCGTCACCTTCGGGATGACCTTGGTCTTTGTTTTGCCACCGCATTTGGGGCAGCAGATAAATCCTTTGCTGTTGATCTCCATAAGCAACTCCTTCATGTTGGCGGAATAAGCAGGACTCGAACCTGCACATGGGTCACTTCCCATGAACGGATTAGCAATCCGCTGCAGTACCTGTTATGCTTACTATTCCATGTGAGGCAGGATTTTCACCTGCACGGATTCCGGGGGTAGTGGTACCAGCACATCCGTCATGACCCATCTTGTTGCAAGGAGGAACCCGTGACAGAAGAACGGAATCGAACCGACTCTGTTGCGGAGGTGAAACGCAACGCTGCTCCAGCAGTCTGTCATATGCCCTCTTTTAGGTGTGTTTATTATTTTTTGAGGCAAGGGTTTTCAAAACACCCCACCCCCTTTTCCTCCCCCCACCCAGGAGAAGAAAATCCGTTTGCCGAAATACTAATTGTATAAGCTATATATATTAAAGCTTTCTACTAGTAGTATCTTACTGTCTTAGTACAAGCTTTCAGCTTGTAGCTAAGCCAGTAAGATTATGCGCATTGAAAATTTGCGAAATTGGGTGATAGTCAGCACCACATCGCAGATTCATGGGGAAGGACAAAATGGATGTGGCATATATATCCTCCCCCGCCGCTGAAGAGGCCGCCACTTTTCCGCTACCCCCGGGGGTGGGGGTGGGTCTTGGTCGATGCCTCCCACGATCAGAAGACCCCAGCCGCAGCCGGTCTTGCCGAATCGCCCAGCGCAGACCCGCCGCCGCCCGTTTTAATCGATTGCGCATGCGAACGCAACAAAATATTAGCTTTGTTGCGTTCAAAGGGGTATTTGGTGGTATCTCCTAGTCATTTTGACGAAGAAAGTTAGAATTCCACCACTCACGGACATTTTACCCTACTTTGCTGCCTTCTTTGCTCTTGGGTCATCGCCACCGAACACAACCCGCACCTCAGAAGGACCACCGCCGCCCATGTCTTTATCCCGGTAGACAACACCGTCGCCATGATCCTGCTTTAGTGCGAAGATCGCCCTGGCTGTCATCTGACCGTTCCAGCCAGAGGAGCTGAGCATCTGCCCCCGAACCCAGGTGAGCATCTTTTTCAGCAGTTTGGTTCGACCCGTATATGCACTCTGACTACTTTCATCAATTGCCATAATCTCTGCCAGGTCTTTCTCTGTGCAGTCCAGCGTTGCAGCGAAGTGCGGCCAGGATGCCCGAGCGATCACACCATCGGCCACGGCTTTCTTGTATTCTTCAATATGCTTCTCCAGCTCTGCCTCCGACATGGCAAAGTTGGGTTTTCTACCGCTTTTCTCGTTTCCAGCCATATTTTGCACCCCGTTTCGGTTTCGTTTTCTATAATCCTGTATAACCAATAAAAACGGCAAAGTCAATAGGTTTCCGCAATATTTCGAGGAAAAAAGAAAGCCCCACCTGGGAGCAGTTCCCGGCGGGGTTTTTCGTGTCGCTTTATAATTGTACGCATGCGTGCGAGGCTCTGCGGCAGGTGTTGCGGGGTGGATTTTGGGGTGTAGGAGGCGGTGCAAAAAAATTTTTGAAAAAATGTGAAATTAGGGGTTGACAAATGGGAGCACCCATGCTATCATGTGGTCAAGCAAGGCGGCGGTACACTTCCAACAAAGGAGGTGGACAGCATGAATACGAACGATTTATTCAAGCTGCTAAGCATCGTGCTTAGCTTGCTCTCGGTCGTTATTTCAGCCATTACCCTTGGATTGTACATAGCATCCATGGTAATGAAATAACCGCCCCCCATCCCAGCGAGAAGCGGCATTTCACAAACACTCGATGACCGCCTTCCCGACTGGACCTCGGGTGACAGCCTTGCCCGCTAGGGGGGTTCGCTCCCCCTAGCTTCCCTCGAATTATAACACAAGGGGAGGTAGAAGTCAATAGCAGATAGCCAAGCAAAAATCGCCTGGGAGAAAGAAAATGTAATAGTCGCCAGGGCGAAGATCAACCGCAACCAAGACCCGGAGCTGTTCGAGATCCTTACCAAATCCGAGAACATCGGCTCCACGGTTAGAGAGCTGTTGCGAAAAGCAATCACCGAAAAGTAAAAAAAGACCGGCACAGTTACCAGCTGCACCGGTCACGGGCAAGTGTTACCAGCACAAGCCCATTGCTCACCAACCAACCACAGTCAAGGAGCCTTCTTATTATAGCCTCCTTGACGCCAAAAATCAAGGAGGATTTTTTCATGACTTACGAGATCAACTACAACAGCCAGTTTAACAGCTACGAAATCACCTTTGACGGTAAACCCTGTGAGGCAGTCCGTGAAGCCTTGAAGGCTCTTAAGTTCCGCTGGCATTCCGTTAAGCGCTGCTGGTACGGCTACGATCAGACCGAGGAAAGCCTCGCCGCCGTTATCCTGGGCAATAGCTCCGAAGAAGAATCCGCCACCGTTTACGGCGATGGTTACCTGGGCGGCGGCTCCGTGTACGGTAGCAAATCCAATCAGCACCTTTATGGATCCGACCTTAGCGCAGCCATTCGGCAGGATCTGAAGAAAGCCGGCATCAAGGGCGCAACGGTCAAATGCAAGAGCTACACCGGCGGCCAGTCCTTGACCGTCACCGTTAAGATGGCTGACAGCGATTACATCCCCTTTACCCAGTTCCTGGACAACTACCGCATCCGTGGCAACCAGTACTGGATCGAGACCAAGAGCGGCAGCGTTCATTGCGACAAGTATTGGGCAGCCGATGCCGAAGAGCAGGAGCGCATCCGCTGCGAAGCTGCCGAGCTGGAATACATCCGCATGACCACCCAGGAAGCTAACCGCCGCATTGATTCCATTGACTTCTTGACCCCCGAAGCGCTGGAGCGTGTGCAGCTGATCGACCGCATCGTTAGGGCCTACCGCTACGATAACAGTAACAGCATGGTAGATTACTTCGACACCAATTTTTACTATGATATCGTGGTTAAGCCCTGCTGATGGAGGTGCCTGCCATGTTTGAAATGCTTTATGTTATCGCCCTTCCCCTCGCCGTCCTTGTGGCGGTCGGGGGCATCGGGGATCTGATCGCACACTTTTACGGATAATAGGAGGAATTAAAAATGACGATGAAGAAACCCGCCAAGTGCAAGACCCCCGCCCGGGATGCCATGGCCTACAAGCTGACCGCCGCCGATATCAACAACCTTACCAAGCTGGTAAAGGAAGCAAACGCAATCCTGGCCTACTACGTCAATATGCCGGAGAATAAGACCGGCGAGCTGTTCGCCAACGACGGCGACAAGTTCGACCGCCTTTGCGAGGCGATCGAAGACCTGCAAACCACCGTAAACGATATCAACCTGGCTGACATTTGAGGAGGATTTGAAAATGACCTATAACGCATTGATCGTTGACCTGCATCTGACCCGCTTGGAGGTGTGCGACTTGCTGATCGCCTGCACCGGCATCCGCCACGACATGGAGGACGAGATCAGAGATCCCGCCACCAAAGACAGCCGCAGAGAGGTGCTCCGGCAGTCCATCCCGAAATGGGAAGACTTGCACGACAATCTGAAGAGACAGCTTGACGAGTTCGACGACATCATGCGAGATTATGACCCGTCCGAGCAGATCACCGTTCATGTTGTAAGGACATGCCCGCCGCCCGTGTTTGCCGGGGTTGATTGGCTGGTCGAGGATGTGCAGCAGCTCCGCCCCGAATGGAGCGAAGAAGAGTGCGCCGACTGGTGGCGAAAGCACGAGAAGGCATTTGCCCACCGCCTCATGGAGTACGGTAACGAGGTTCTTGCCGGTATGATCGAGGGCTCGCCGTACTGGCATTATGACAGCACGCATGAATAACCTGCATAAAAATACGCACACACCCCGGAAGGAGTGTGTGCGCTTTTTTACTTGTCTTTGTCCTTCTCCGGCTTCGGGTTGTAGATGTAGTAAACAGCCTCCGCTTGCTTGGTTGTAGCACCGTAGCCTAGCGCCTGCTTAATAGCTTTCACCGTTTCCTCCTTGTTGCCGCCGTCCAGGTTTGCCCGGTAGGAAGACACCACAGCGGCGACATCGTACTTCTTCAGCAGCTCCCCAAATTTAGCGTCCAGCGTGTCGTCAGCGTAGGCATACAGCGCCGCTTGCTTTTCTGCTTCGGTAAGGCTCATGCTTGCAATCGCCTCCAGTTTCTGCACGGTGCGCACATCGGTGTAGCGTTCGCCGGTCTCATCGTCTTTGACCTCCGGCATAAGCGCAGCCACCTTCGCCTGGATGTCCTTTGCATGCTGATCGGACACACCGCCGCCGACCATTTCCTCGTGCTTGGATTCGCTGAACTTGCTGCCGCCGGTCGTGCTTTCGTATGCCTTGGTCAGGATCTTGTCGACCAGGTCTTCCGGCTTGGTCTCTGCCATCCATTTGCTGTCGAAGGTGTACCCGTCCAGCGTGTCCACCCTTGCCTTATTGGTGGCATAGTCTTTGATGATCTCCATGACCTTCTTCTGCTCAGCCTCAGACATGGCCTGGTATACCGGCTCATCCATCGCTTCCTCGATCAAATCACGCACGGTTTTTCCCCGCTCGGTTTTGATCTTGTTCCACTCCTCGCCCGTAAGGCGGCGATCTACCGTTTCGCCGTTTGCCTTGGTGTAGCTGATGTCTTTTTCGACCTCGCCGATGCCTTCCCCGGTGACCCTCAGATACTCCTCTTTGCTGGGATCGGTTCGCTTGTTTGTGTGGCTCATTGGCAGGAAGATATCCTCCACCGCTTTGGCCGCATTGCTGCGGGTGTCCACCGGGTCGCCCCAATCGTCCAGCTGTTCGATCTGATAGTTATCCCATGGTAGCTTTTGAGTAGTATCCCCCCAAAACTTTTCAAGGCTGCGCACGAACGGGTCTTCAGATTCCGCATAGGTCTGTGTCTTCTTGTCCTCAAATGCCCGTTCCAGGTGGCCAAACACCGTTGGCACCAGCTGCCGCAGATTGCCGGTCACAGCCGTCACCGCCCCGCTGATAAACTGCTCGGCAGTAGATTCCGCATACTGGCCGGATTTGAGCAGGTCGCTCAAATTGCTAAGCACGCTCAGCTCCAGCATAGGCTCAAATGCGGAGGGAATTGCGCTGAAAAACTGAGAGACCAAATTGCTGTCCTCGCTTTCCAGCCGTCCCAGGTTCGCACCCACAAAAAGCGGGATCGCCGTAGGTGCCAGCCAATCGATATTGAACCCCACATCACCGATCACCAGCTGCCATGCCTTAAACCCTTGCGCCTTCTCTTCCTCGGTAGGCTCATCGCCGATCAGCTTAATGCCGCCAATGCCTTTTGCTAGGGCGGATCCAAGAGCCATAACACCGGTGCCGATTGCCGATGCGGTCAGTTTGTCGATGAGCTGCGCTGCGCTCACTTCGCCCGTTTTCACCTTTGCCGCATCCGTGATCAGAGCCTGCACACCGCCGGCGGGGGAATATTCCCATGCACGGGTGACGATGTTCGCAGGCACACGGAGGAAGGGCAGGTTGCCCTCGATCAAAAAGTCTGCAGCCTTAAACAGCACACCATCCTCACGCTTTACCAATCCCTTCACATTGCTCAGCAGCCGTGCAAGCTGGCTCATGTCGTTGAAGGTGGATTTCATGGCCTCGTTCACAGCGTAGGCTCTTGCCTCATTCACCGCCGCCTGGTCGGCCGTTCCGTCTTCCAGGGATGCGGCGGTGATACCTCTTGCCTTGAGGAAGCTTGCCAGGGAGTTTCTGTATTCGGCAGATTTAAAAATCATGTCGCCGAATTCCATCACACCCTTAACACCCTTCCGGGCGAATTCTGCCATTCGGTTGTTGAAGATTTTACGATACTGCGAGATCTTGTCGTCCGCCTGGTCACCCGTCTGCCCGGAATAAGACATTGCCTCCTGTGCTTCCTTGGTCTTGGCATCATTCGCCGCCCAGCGAAGCAGGTCTTTTGCTTCCTTGCCCACAAGCAAAGATTTCGTGCGGTTTTTCTTGTCTTTGATGAAAATCGATTCCGCAACGGCACCGATGTTTCTCTTCAGGCTCACGAACCCCTTAAAAGCTGTGTTGCCGGCAATATTTCGCACCTGCGTTCTGATGTTGCCCAGCATCGCCATATATCGCCACGCATCATACTTCTCCTTGAAGGTCGCCTTCATCTGCGCAGCCGCCGCCATGTAAATGGCCTCCTCAGCGGCAGACCGTGCCTCATCGGCAGAGTCCACGAACCGCTGCATAAGGCTGTCGGGAATGTCGATGTTCGTACCCTCGCCGAAAAGGCTGTCAAATGCCGCCTGCCGGTAGTCCTCGTTGGAGAATGCGCCCATGTTGTACAGCTCGCCCAGCCGCTGCATCATGGTCTTTTTGACCTTGGTTCTGTCCTTTGCCTCAAACATGGATGCAACCTTGTTTGCCGCTCTTTCCTGGAGATCTGCGAAAAATGCCTGCACAACATCCCGTGCAGCTTTTCTTGCAGAATCGCGGTCAAGACCCAGCTCGTCCACAACAATGTCGGCGATCTGTAGCGCAGCCTCTTGCTTGGAGTATACATTTTCCGTCAGCACATCCCGCATCTGCCGTCTGACCGTGTCCCGCTTTTCCTCTGCGTTTGCCATTTTGATGCCCGCTTTGGTCGCAGCCTCCTTAGTGGCAGCACGGAGGGTGGATTTGGGGTTTGCGTGGTCGTAGGTCTGTGCAATGGGGGATGTGTTTTCCAGCGTAGCTGTGGATAGGAAATCCTGTAGCCGCTGAAGACGGGGATCTCCATCCTTCATCGTGTTCATGGTCTGCTGTACCCTTGCCCGGGCATTGTCCCATGCGGTCTGGAAAAACGCACGGTACTGGTAATAATCACGCAGAGCCTTTAGGTTTCTGTCGTTTTCGCTGACCTTCTTTTGGTTTGCATTTGCCTTGTCATTGGCAAAACGCATAATGTCCTGGTACAGCTGATCCTCAACAGAAAGATTCGCCCTTTCCGCCTTCCTGGTCAGCGTATCCGCCACCCGCTTGCCCACACGCTCCGCCATGTCGTTGGTCTGAAGGCCTTCCGTTTGACCCTCGATCTGCAAGGGTTCGGTAATTTGGAAAATGACCTCATCAATGGCATTGTCTGCGGCATACATCATCTCGTCCTGTACGGTAGCCTCGATTGCTGCCGCCACACCTGCCTCAACAGCTCGCTGTTCGCTCATGGTGTCACGCACAGCATCCAGCAGAGAGTTCTGCATTTCCTGGGGGATATCCAAAGACACCTGGTCTTTTGCCTTGCGACTCTTGTTGATTTTTTCCACAGCCTTGTTGACCACTCGCATGGTGGTTTCCACGTTGCCTTCCGGGGTCAGCATCCGCATCAGCTTTGCCATGTTCAGCTGTCTACCGGCAGAGCGGCTCATTTCAGAGATCGCCACCGCCATCGTGGCAGCACGGTCTTGCATTCCGGGGGTCTTGTCGTTGGCAAACTTCACAAACAGCAGCTGCGCCTTTGCCAGGTCGTGCTCGTTGTGCTTTCCATCAGCCACGGAAGAAATAACCTTTTCGTAGGTGGCTTCTACACCGTCCTTGCCGATGTCTTCCTTTGCCTTGTTCACCACAGATTCCATGCTTTGCGTGTCATAGCTAAAGGTGCCGTTTGCCACCTCCCGCTTCAGCATGTCCACGGTCTCGTCATCGATTGCGCCGGAATTGATCATGTTTGGTGCGCTTCCCGACACTTTGCGGTCATCCATAGTCTTCGGCACTTCCTCCGCCCTGGCATCGGTTGCCCGCTCCGGCTGGATGTTTCCATCATACAGCGCATCGTTGTATTTCTCCAAGCCGGAGAAATTGCGGTCTGCCGCACCCATTGCAAAATCGCCCGTATCCGCCTGCTCCCTGCCGGGATAATTCTCCACCTCTGCCAGCTTCGCCAGCTCCAGCGCACCCCGCTCCGCATTACTCAACTCCTGGGTCTGCTGCTGCGGCTCTGCCTGCGCCTGCTCTGCCGTTTTGGTCTCCACCTGGGTCTGCGGAAGCTGCACGTCTTCTGCCGCTGTAGGGGTCTCCTGAGCCTGCTGCTGCACGGTCTGCTGTGCGGTCTGTCCAGGAAGTCCCTGGAGTAGCTGCTGCGCCGTTTGCTCTACCGTGGGTGTCTGTGTATCGGAAGCAGCTTCCTCGCCCTGTACAGGCTCCACAGCCGTCTGATTTACGTTCTTTTCCTGCGTGGTAGGAGTAGTGACCTTGGTCTTGTTGCCGCCATCGCCAGTGATGAGATCGGTTCCCGTTCTATTTGCTTTGGCAACATCGGGAGCCATCGTGATAAGGCTAATCAAGAAGCCAACTAGAGCCTGCTCAGAGAGGTTCTCATCTTTCATGATTTTCTTCCAGCTCTCCCAGCTCTTTTCGTCCTCATAGATAAGCTTAGCTGTGCCTTGCACGGCGCCGGTTGCAAGTTCAGAGAGACCCTCAAAGCCGTTTTTGACCAAACCCTGGACAACATTTCTTACCTTGGGGTTTTCGACAAGCGTACCAACTTTGCTTGCAACCCAATCATCAAGACCCATCTCGCCAATCTTGATCAGCGAAATGTTATCAACACCCAATTCCTTGCCCTTGCTGCCCTTGCCGCCCTTGCCGCTAAACAACATCTCCATGCACACTTCGGCAATTGCAGAAATTGCACCGTAAGCTACAGCCTCACCGTCTGTCGCACCGTCATTAAAAGCTTCACTCATGCCTCGGCCAAAGGCGCTGGAAGCATTAAACAGTTTGTTAATAACTGTCAAAGCTTTTTCTCCCGCACCTAGTCCCTGTGCGATCTTGCCGATACCCAGCTGTGCAAGATACTGGCCGCCAGCTTGGGCAACCGCATCAGGTGTTTCACCAAAAACAGAGTACTGCTCCAAATAATTAGTCGCAGGCTCTAGCCATTTGCTAATAGTATTCTGTTGCGCATCTTCTTTAATTTTTTGGGCAGCTTCATCTGCGCCAAACAATTTATGCAACGCAGCCGCAGCGTATCCACCAAGGTCTGTAAAACCTTCAATGGTGTTTAGACCGCCCTCAAGAATGTTAAGGCCAACATCGCTAATTGTTCCAAGGCTAGTTTGACTTAGCCTTTTGTTAAACTCGTTGGTTTCTTTGAAAAAAGAATCAATGTCGGTTACTTTGCCGGGATTATATCCTTCCCAAGCACCTTTTTGGAGAAGGTCAATGCCAAGAAAACCCCTACCGCTCTCCGCCTGTTTTTCTGCTTCTTGGTTTTCCTGTTCGATTCTCGCACGCTCTTCATCGCTAAGATTTGCACCACCAACCTGCTTTACGGTGCCGGTGGGCAGGGCACGCAGACCACTTGTGTCCGCTTTGGGGTTCATCGTTACAGGAGTAACGGTAGGAGTAGCAGAAGACGGCAAGGCGACACCTGCCGCCTGCCGTTTTTCTTCTCTTCTCTTTGCCCGCTCAGCTGCAGCCGCCTTGCTGGCATCCAACACGGGGGTCTGCATTTGCGGAAGCTGAAACTGATTCCGTTTTTCTTCTCTATTTTTTGCCCGTTCAGCCGCCGCAGCCGCAGAGGTCTCAGCCTGTTGCCATGCATTGCGAGTGTTCCAAAAATCGGCATCTCGCTCTTCCTGGGTCATGTTCTTGTACTGGCTCAGCTTTGCCTGTCTTTGCGTTTGTTTGTACTCGCTGGGGGTAGATCGCTTTGTCCCTTCGGTTTCATTGATAATCTTGTCCACCAAATCGGGAATTTTCTTTTGTGCCATAAAGCACCTCCTTGTCAGCCTTTGCCGCTAAGCATCTTCTGATTTGCGTAGTATTCTGCGTATGCTTTCTCTTCGTCCGTCCAATTGCTATCACGGATCTCTTGGACGGTATCGAGATAAGGAGTTGCAGAAGTCACATAATCGCTGGAAATCACATCAACCATAATGCCAAGCTCATTTGCCATGGATTCGGAAATGCCAAATTTATCCCATGCGGATTTAGGTGCGCTGTATGTCGTTTTTTTAGGAGTCAGCTTGGCGATCTGCTCATTGGTGAGACCGTACAGCTGACCCAGCAGGCTGTAGTCACCCACACCAGCCATCAGCTGGGCAGCGCCTTCCTGTTTTGCCAGCAGCTGTGCCTCGGCATCCTTGGCTTCCGCATACAGAGCCTCTGCACGGGCAAGGTCATTGTCTGCCTGCGCCTGGGCGATAGCGCTGGAGTACTGCTGGCTCAGCAAGGCACGCTCACGCTCAATACCTGCATCGGCGGTCTGCTGTGCGGCACGGAGGGTGGTGAGGTCAGCCTGCAGCTGATTGTCCTGGGCGAGTCTTGCCTGCGCCATAGCGCCGCTGGAAAGACCGTAAGCATTCTGCACCTCGTTGTAGTTCTTCTGCGCACGCTGGTTTTCCACAGCCGTGGTGTTCAGATTCTTCTGCAAATTCTGTGCGTTCTGCTCCTTGGTGGCATCCAGATCGGACACCGCCTGGTTGTAGTTCTGAGTCAGCTGCTCCTTCTGAGAGTTCAGCTGGCTGTCGTACATCTTGTTGATGTACTCATCGGTTGCGAGTTTTTCGGTAGTATTGCTCATTTCGTCATCTCCTTTGTGTAATTAAAACAGACCGTAGGGGGTGGAGATAGGCTCAAAGCTCGAAGGGATTCTGCTGCGCAGGTCAGCAAACTTCATGTTGTACTGCTGCATCAGCCATGCGCTGAGGTCATCGTTTTCGGTGGCAGACAGGTGGCCTGCCAAAGCATAGGGCAGAACACCCATCGCCAGGGTGTCATCCAGGGGGATGGTCTGCGTGAAGTCGGGGTTTGCGTAGTCCACAGCCGCCAGCGCAGGCACAAGGGGTCTGCCTGCCAAGGGGGTGGTCACATCGTAGGTGTCAGAGAAGGGGAAAAGCGAGGGGATAATGACATTGAGAATGCTGATCGTCCGCAGCTTGTACTCCTCGGTGTCATCCGTCATGGTTGCGCCGGTGGTCTCCGACTGCTCATCCATGAGGTGCATTGCCATGTCAAAAACTTGCTGTACAGTTGTCATGTTTTGCTCCTTTCGTTATTTCACAAGGGATGTAAACCGCACAAGCTGGTCGAAGCCAAGGACAGTACCTCGTGCGCCAGGCTCATCCACTCGAATGATGAGCTTGTAGAACACGGCCTTCTTCACCTTCAGCTTCACTCTGCGAGTGCGAATGGCAGAGGATGCCTCGTAGCTCCACTTTCTGTAGCTGATCTTGCCATAGTCAAACAGCTCAGAACGCAGGGTCTTCTCCGCATATTTACTCTTTCTGTCACTTGCGGCGGTGATGGTGATGGCGCTGTAGCTTTCGGGTTTCACGTTAAACCACAGCAGGGAAGTAAACTTCCGTCTGTAGCCTTCACCAAAATCCATGTAGCCGCTTTCCCACACAGCCTGGATGCCATGCACACCCTCGTCATCGGTGTCATACCGTGCGGAAGGATCAAGCAGATAGAAGGCGGTGTCGGTGCGGAACATCAAATTGTTCTCGCACATCACAGCCTGCCGTACACCCTTTGCCAGCGGGGTGCGGTACATCGTCCACACATCCAGGTCATACCGATGCACCAAAATCGTTCCCTTGTCATCGCCCAGGAAGATGTAGTAGGTGTGGGTGCTGTTGTCGTCGCAGGTGACCACCTTCTTGGGGTCTGCCGATGCCATGGATCGGAACACAGGCTCGGAGATCTTCTTGGCATAGCGCTCATCGTTGTAGGAGTAGGAGGAAATGCGCCACTCATACAAAGCGCCACCGCAAATGGTGCGTGGATAATTATTCACCAGCTGTACTTGACCAGGCACATCGTTGCCAATAGCCTTGTTAACAGCTCGCAGGTAGAAACCTGCAATAACATCGCCACCGGGAAGGGTCACAGGCTCATAGGTAATGGCCTGCGCACCATCGGGCTTGTATACCAACAGCTTACCGCCGTGCCGGATCATGCCGGTGATAGGGCTGCCGCTGAAATCCACAGCGATCTCGTTCATGGCAGGCACATAAAGGGGGCTTGCCTTGCCGTCATAGGGTACTCCCGTGTACAGCGCAAGGTTGCTGCCGTCACCGTAGAAGAAGACCCTCGTGTCGGTAGATCCGTTGTAGAATTCGTAGTAAGGCATGCCCGTCACCATCTTGCGGCTCGCAGCTGCCTGCGTTGCGCTGGTGTCATAAGTGACGGTGAGGTTAGTCACACCCTCCTCCGGG
>JAZOPV010000051.1:0-3838 GCA_045655745.1 Faecousia sp. | reverse complement strand
GAAAAGGATGCCATGGAGCTGATCCCCGAAGGCTTTACCTGCCCCCACTGCGGCGGCAAGGAATTCACCAAGGAGACCGACACTCTGGACTGCTGGTTCGACTCCGGCTCCACCCACTTTGCTTCCCTCATGCACCGCACTCCCGAGCTGTGGCCTGCGGATGTGTATCTGGAGGGCGCTGACCAGTACCGCGGCTGGTTCCAGTCCAGCCTGCTGACCAGCGTAGGCGCTCTGGACCGGGGCGCACCCTTCAAGCAGGTGCTGACCCATGGCTGGGTGGTAGACGGGCAGGGTCGTGCCATGCACAAATCCTTGGGCAACGGCGTTGACCCGGCAGACCTCATCAAGGACTTTGGTGCGGACATCATTCGTCTTTGGGCGGCTTCCTCCGACTATCATGCCGATGTGCGCTGCTCCAAGGAGATTTTCAAGCAGGTTGCCCAGAACTATCTGAAGTTCCGCAACACTGCCCGTTACTGCCTTGCAAACCTGAATGAATTTGATGCCAACAATCTTGTTGCTCCCGAAGCGCTGGAGGAGCTGGACAAGTGGGCACTGACCAAGCTGGATGCGCTGGTGAAAACCTGCCGCAAGGCTTACGACAACTATGAATTCCATGTGGTCACCCACGAAATCAACGATTTCTGTGTGGTGGAGCTGTCCAGCTTCTATTTGGACATCATTAAGGACCGGCTGTACTGCGAAGATCCTACCGGACTGCGCCGCCGCTCTGCTCAGACTGCTCTGTACTTGATTGCCGATGCCATGGCAAAGCTCTTTGCCCCCATTTTGGCATTCACCTGCGATGAAATTTGGCAGATGATGCCCCACCGTGAGGGTGACGACAGCCGCAACATTCTGCTCAATCAGATGCCCACCGATTTTGCCGCCTACACGCTGGATGGTGCTGCCATGGATAAGTGGGAAACCGTCATGAAGCTGCGGCAGGATGTCAACGGCGTATTGGAAAAAGCCCGTGCCGACAAGCGTATCGGCAAAGCCTTGGAAGCCCATGTGAGCCTCAATGGCAATGACGAGGTGAAGAATGCCTGCGCAGGCATCAGTTTGGCAGAAATCTGCATTGTATCCTCCTGCGCTTGGGAAACCGCCGCTGAGGGTGCGGAGGTCGCACAGGGTGTCAACTTCCCTGACATGACCATTGGCGTCACCGAAGCCCGTGGACAAAAGTGCCCCCGTTGCTGGATGCATTCTGAAAATGCCGATGCAGAGGGTCTTTGCCCCCGCTGCGCTCAGGTTATTTCCACACTGGATATTGAAATTTAATCCGCAGGAGGGTCAACCATGAACGAAAAGCTGATGGATGCCCTTGTAAAAACCGGACCGGAAAAGGGCTTGAAACTAATGAAGATGCCCATTCCGGAGCCGGGCTTGGGCGAGGTCCGCATTAAAATCCACAAAACTGCCATCTGCGGCACAGATGTGCACATCTACAACTGGGATGCTTGGAGTCAAGAAAATGTCAAGCCCCCCTATATTGTCGGTCATGAATATGTAGGCGAAATTGACGCACTGGGTCAGGGCGTTACCGCCTATCAAATCGGTCAAATCGTATCCGGCGAAGGTCACATTGTCTGCGGTCACTGCCGCAACTGCCGTGCCGGTAACGGTCAGTTCTGCAAGCACACACTGGGCGTGGGTGTCAATCGGGACGGCGCTTTTGCCGAATACATTGTCATTCCTGCCTCCAATGTCATTCCCATCACCGCCGGTCTTGACGAGGAAGTAGTCTCCTTCTTCGATGCGCTGGGCAACGCCACCCACACTGCACTGATGTTCGATGTCATCGGCGAGGATGTGCTGATTACCGGTGCAGGTCCTATCGGCATGATGGCTGTTGCCATCTGCAAGAAAAACGGCGCACGCAGCGTAGTCGTCACCGATGTGAACGACTATCGGCTGGAGCTGTGCAAGCGCATGGGGGCAACCCGTGTGGTCAATGTTTCTAGAGAAAAGCTGGAGGATGTATTTGCTGAACGGAACATGGTAGAGGGCTTCGATGTAGGTCTTGAAATGAGTGGCAGCCCTGCCGCCCTGAACACCATGCTTGAAAATATGCGCAACGGCGGAAAAATTGCCATGCTGGGCATCCAGCCTCCCGAAACCGTCATTGACTGGAATCAGGTGATTTTCAAAAGCCTGACCATTCAGGGCATTTACGGGCGCAAGATGTACGAAACTTGGTATAAAATGATGACCATGGTGGAGGGCGGCTTGGATATGCAGCCCATCATCACCCACCGGCTGCACTACACCGAATTCGAGGCTGGCTTTGCCGCCATGAACTCCGGCAAGGCAGGCAAGGTGGTTTTGGACTGGACCGAAAGGAGATAATCATGAAATCTGCGATTTTAAGATACCGGCAGGAGCTGGACGCCATTCGTGATTCCGGCACTTATAAAGATGAACGGCTCATCACCACTGCCCAATCTGCCCGCATTGACACCACCAAGGTCAAGGGCGTGCTGAATATGTGTGCCAACAACTACCTCGGTCTTGCCAACGACCCTCGGCTGATTGAGGCTGCCAAGGCAAGCTATGACGATTGGGGCTACGGAATGTCCTCCGTCCGCTTTATCTGCGGCACGCAGGAGCAGCACCGAGTTTTGGAGCAGAAGATTTCAAAATTCCTCTCCATGGAGGATACCATTTTGTACTCCTCCTGCTTTGATGCCAACGGCGGACTGTTCGAGGTGCTGTTGGGCGCTGAGGATGCGGTAATTTCGGACGAACTGAATCACGCCTCCATCATTGACGGCGTTCGGCTGTGCAAAGCACACCGCTACCGCTACAAGAACAACGACATGGCGGACCTGCGGGCGCAATTAGAGGCAGCACAGGCTGCCGGCTGCCGCACCAAGCTGATTGCCACAGACGGCGTGTTCTCCATGGACGGCTACATCGCCAACCTGAAGGGCATCTGCGATTTGGCGGAGGAGTTTGATGCACTGGTCATGGTGGACGACAGCCACGCAGTGGGCTTTGTGGGCAAAACCGGTCGTGGCACTGCCGAATACTGCGATGTCATCGGCAGAGTAGACATCATTACCGGCACACTGGGCAAGGCTTTGGGCGGTGCTTCCGGCGGTTACACCTCTGCCAAGCAGGAAATTATTGACCTGCTTCGTCAGCGCAGCCGTCCCTATCTGTTCTCCAACACCCTTGCCCCCAGCATTTGTGCCGCTGCCATCCGCACCTTTGATCTGCTGATGGAATCCTCCGACCAGCTGGACAAGCTCAATGACAACACCGCCTATTTCCGCCGCCGCATGACGGAGGAGGGCTTTGACATTGCAAAGGGCGTCCACCCCATTGTGCCGGTGATGCTGTATGATGCAAAGACCGCACAGGAATTTGCACGGCGGATGCTGGATAAGAGCGTATATGTGGTGGGCTTCTGCTACCCTGTCGTGCCCATGGGCAAGGCTCGTATCCGCACCCAAATTTCCGCTGCCCATACCAAAGAGGATTTGGATTTTGCAATTCAATGCTTTAAGGAAGTAAGAGCAGAAATGGGACTGTAACCAATATAAAAAGAGCCAGCCCTTTAGACGGGTGCTCGTAAGACAGTAATTCTAAAAAATTACTATTTTACGGCATCTGTCTGACAGGGTTGGAAAAACAACTATGAAAAGAACGATGTCGAGTCGAAAGACTTAACATCGTTCTTTTTCTATCTCAAAACATAAAATCACGGAGGGTTTACTATGAAACGTCTATTATCATGTAAGTTTAACTTTGACACGGTCTGCGTGGAGATGAAGTTCTCAGATGTCACTATGATTGCCATTGACACCATTGCGGTTGAAAACAAGGTGGC
>JAZOPV010000050.1:0-6998 GCA_045655745.1 Faecousia sp. | reverse complement strand
TACTCGTATCTTTGGACCGGTTGCTCGTGAGCTGCGTGAGAAGGACTTCATGAAGATCCTGTCTCTGGCTCCCGAAGTCATCTAAGGGGGAACCGAAGGTATGAACATTAAGAAGAATGATACCGTTATCGTCCTGTCCGGTAAGGACAAGGGCGTCAAGGGCAAGGTTTTGGTTGCCATGCCCACCGAAAACAAGGTCATCGTTGAGAATGTCAACGTGGCTACCTGCCACACCAAGCCCCGTAAGCAGGGCGAAACCGGTGGCATTGTCAAGAAGGAAACCCCCCTCCGCACCTGCAAGGTCGCTCTGTTCTGCGACAAGTGCGGCAAGGGTGTCCGTGTCGGCTACAAGCTGGACGGCGGCAAGAAGACCCGTATCTGCCGTAAGTGCGGCAACGAAATCTAAGAGAGGAGTTATGTTTCATGGCTAACAGAATGAAAGAACGTTATACCAGCGAAATCGCTCCTGCTCTGAATGCAAAATTCGGTTACAAGAGCGTTATGCAGATTCCCAAGCTGGACAAGGTAATTGTCAATGTGGCTTGCGGCGAAAGCAAGAACAATGCTAAGGAGATCGAAGCTATCTGCAAGGACATCGCCACCATCACCGGCCAGAAGCCTGTGACCTGCAAGGCTCGGAAGTCTGTTGCAAACTTCAAGCTCCGTGAGGGCGAAACCGTCGGCGTCAAGGTCACCTTGCGTGGCGACAAGATGTATGAGTTCCTGGACCGTTTGTTCAGCGTGGCTCTGCCTCGTGTCCGTGACTTCCGTGGTATCAACCCCAACTCCTTTGACGGCCGTGGCAACTACGCTTTCGGTCTGAAGGAGCAGCTGATTTTCCCTGAGATCGAGTACGACAAGGTGGACAAGATTCGTGGCATGGATATTTGCATCTGCACCACCGCCACCACCGATGAGGAAGCCAAAGAGCTGCTGACCCAGCTGGGCGCTCCCTTCCACGCTTGATTTAGGAGGATAAAAAATGGCTAAGAAGTCTATGATCCTGAAGCAGCAGGCTGAGCCCAAGTTCTCCAGCCGCCGCTACAACCGCTGCAAGATTTGCGGCAGACCCCATGCTTACCTGCGTAACTACGGCGTTTGCCGTATCTGCTTCCGTGAGCTTGCCTACAAGGGCGAGATTCCCGGCGTGCGCAAGGCCAGCTGGTAATCAACAAATTGTAAAACAGGTGAGGGAAGTCCCGGGAAGATGGCTTTGCCCCATGGGCACAGCGCATTCCCCGGATACCCCCTGACCTTCACGGTTAATACCGTAACTTCATTAAGGAGGATATTAAAATGCAAATCACCGATCCCGTAGCAGATATGCTGACCCGAATTCGGAATGCGAACTCTGCAAAGCACGAAACTGTGGATGTCCCTGCTTCCAACCTGAAGAAGGCTATCGCTCAAATCCTGTTGGATGAGGGCTATATCAAGTCTTTCGAGCTGGTGGACAATGGCAATCAGGGCATGATTCACATCACCCTGAAGTATTTGGCCAAGAAGCAGGCTGTCCTGTCTGGCCTGAAGCGTGTTTCCAAGCCCGGTCTGCGTATCTACGCCGGTGCTGAGGAGCTGCCCAAGGTCCTGAAGGGTCTGGGCATCGCTATCATTTCCACTTCCAAGGGCGTTATGACCGACAAAAAGGCCCGTGAGCTGCACATCGGCGGCGAAGTTCTGGCCTTTGTGTGGTAAGGAGGGTAACGGAATGTCTAGAATTGGTAAGAAGCCGGTTATTATTCCGGCAAATGTCACTGTGAATGTTGCCGCTGGCAATGTTGTCACTGTGAAGGGCCCTCTGGGCACCTTGAATTATACCTTCCATCCCGATATGATTCTGGCTGTTGAGGGCAATGTCCTGACTGTTTCCCGTCCCACCGACGAGGCACAGCACAGAGCACTGCACGGCCTGACCCGCACCCTGCTCAACAACATGGTTGAGGGTGTCAGCAAGGGCTATTCCAAGGAGCTGGAAGTCAACGGCGTAGGTTTCCGTTGCGAGAAGAAGGGCACTCAGCTGGTCATGCGGCCGGGTTTCTCTCACGAAGTGTTCGTGGATGAAATCCCCGGCATCACCATCGAAGTTCCTGGTCCCAACAAGATTATTATCAAGGGCATTGACAAGCAGGTCGTTGGCCAGTTTGCCGCTGAAGTCCGTGGTAAGCGTCCCCCCGAGCCTTACAAGGGCAAGGGCATCAAGTATTCCACTGAGGTCATCCGCCGTAAGGTTGGTAAGACCGGTGGTAAGAAGTAATGGAGGTGTGCCGAAATGGTCAGCAAGGTTAATAAAAATGCAATGCGCCTGCACCGGCATGTCCGTGTGCGTGGCAAGATCTCCGGCACCGCTGAGCGTCCCCGCTTGAACGTGTTCCGTTCCAATGCGAACATCTATGCTCAGATTATTGACGATGTCAACGGCGTAACTTTGGTTTCCGCCAATACGCTGGAGAAGGAATTTGAAGGCGCTACCGGCAACTGTGAAGCTGCCAAGAAGGTTGGCGCAGTCCTGGCAGAGCGTGCCAAGGCAAAGGGCATTGAAGAGGTCGTTTTCGACCGTGGCGGTTATGTTTATCATGGCCGTGTCGCTGCTCTGGCTGAAGGCGCTCGTGAAGCCGGGCTCAAGTTCTAAGTGTTAGGAGGAATAGAAATGGCTTACAATAAGACTCCCAACAATGAAGCTCCTGAGCTCATTGAGAAGGTCGTTTACCTGAACCGTGTCTCCAAGACCGTCAAGGGCGGCCGTGTCATGAAGTTCTCCGCTCTGGTTGTCGTTGGTGACGGCAAGGGCACTGTGGGTTATGGCCTGGGTAAGGCCGCTGAAGTTTCTGAAGCAATCATCAAGGGTATTGCCGATGCGAAGAAGAACATGATTAAGGTTTCTCTGTCCGGCGGCACCATTCCTCATGATGTAATCGGCATCTTCGGCGCAGGCACTGTTCTGCTGAAGCCCGCTACTGAAGGTACTGGCGTGATTGCCGGCGGCGCTGTCCGTGCCGTTATGGAAGCTGTTGGCATTAAGAACATCTGCTCTAAGTGCCTGCGTTCCAACAATCCCCAGAATGTGGTCAAGGCTACCATGGCTGGCCTTGCCTCCCTGCGTTCTCCAGAGCAGGTTGCTGCTATTCGTGGCAAGAACGTAGAAGAAATTGTCGGTTAAGGAGGGCTTTTACAATGGCAAATCTGAAGATTACCCTGGTCAAGAGCCTCAACGGCCGTTTGAAAAAGCACATTGCAACTGCTGAGTCCCTGGGACTGCGTAAGATTGGCAATGTGACCATTCAGCCCGACAACACCCAGACTCGTGGCAAGATCGCCAAGATCGGCTACCTGCTACAGGTCACCGAAGTCGAATAAGGAGGAAAACAAAGATGGAACTTTCTAAGCTTTCTCCTGTCGAGGGTTCTACCCAGGTAGGTAAGCGTAAGGGCCGTGGTCACGGTAGTGGCAACGGTAAGACCGGTGGCCGTGGTCACAAGGGCCAGAAGGCTCGTTCCGGCGGCAAGGTCCGTGCTGGTTTCGAAGGTGGCCAGATGCCTCTGGTGCGCCGCGTTCCCAAGCGTGGTTTCAACAATATTTTCGCGAAACCTCTGACTGCCATCAACTTGGCTGTTCTGAACCGCTTTGAGGATGGCGCAGTGGTGGATGCTGCTGCTTTGATTGAGAAGGGCATCATTGCTGACTGCCCCAATGGTTTGAAGGTGCTGTCCAACGGTAACCTGACCAAGAAGCTCACCGTTAAGGCCGCGGCTTTCTCTGAGTCTGCTAAGGAAAAAATCGAGCAGGCAGGCGGAAAGACCGAGGTGGTTTAAGTGTTTAAAACACTCAAAAACGCTTGGAGCATTCAGGACCTCCGTAAAAAGATGATTTTTACGCTCCTGATTCTGCTGTTGTATCGTATCGGTAACGTAATTCCCGTTCCCTATATTGATACGCACGCACTGTCTGATTATTTCAATAGTGTGCTGTCTACCACCATTCTGGGTCTGTACAATGCCATGTCCGGTTCTGCCTTCTCGCAGGCAACCGTTCTGGCACTGTCCATTCAGCCCTACATCAACTCCTCCATTATTGTCCAGCTGCTGACCGTTGCAATTCCTGCTCTGGAGCGGATGGCAAAGGAGGAGGGCGAGGAAGGCAAGAAGAAGATTACCGTCATCACCCGCTATGTTACCGTAGGCTTAGGTCTGCTGATGGGCTTCGCTTACTACACCATGCTGAACAACGCCGGTATCATCACTGACCCCAGCGTATTGTCCGCCATCGTGATTGTCCTGACCTTCACCGCCGGCTCTGCTGTTGTGATGTGGCTGGGTGAGCAGATCAACGAGCACGGTATCGGCAACGGCATCTCTATGATTCTGTTTGCCAATATCATTTCCAGCGTTCCTGCTATGGTCAATACGCTGGTGGCTATGGTTGGTCCTAAGACCTGGTGGCAGCCCGTTGTCATTCTGATTGGCATGGCTGCACTGGTGATTTTCATCATCTTCATCAATGACGCAGAGCGCCGCATTCCCATCCAGTATGCTAAGAGAGTGGTTGGCCGTAAGGTTTACGGCGGCCAGAGCACCAACATGCCCATTAAGGTGTCCATGTCCGGTGTTATGCCCGTCATCTTTGCCCAGTCCATTTGCTCTCTGCCCGCAACTGTTTGGGTGCTGGCTGCTTGGAAGCAGGGCAGCTTCTACAAGAATTTTGTGGCTGCTGACTCCTGGTTCTATGTGTTCATGTATGGACTTATGATCTTCTTCTTCAGCTGGTTCTATGCTTCTATTCAGTATGATCCTACTGAGATTTCCAACAACCTGAAGAAGAATGGTGGATTTATCCCCGGCTTCCGTCCCGGCAAGCCCACTGCTGACTTCATTAAGAAGGTCATCGCCAAGATTGTTGTCTTTGGCGCTGTGTATTTGGCTGTGGTTGCTTTGTTGCCCATCGTGGCAGGTAATCTGCTGCCTGCAGTGACTTCTCTGGCAATCGGCGGCACCTCCGTCATCATTGTGGTGGGTGTTGCGCTTGAAACCGTGAAGGCTCTGGAAGCACAGATGCTGATGCGTCACTATAAGGGCTTCCTGGATTAATCCGGGGGTGGCAGGATGAATTTAATCCTACTGGGCGCGCCCGGCGCCGGCAAGGGGACACAAGCAGGATTTTTGACTGAAAAATTCTCCATCCCCGCCATATCTACCGGGAATATGCTTCGGGAAGCTATGCGTGAAGGCACTTCTCTGGGCAAACAGATTCAAGAAATCATGGACAGCGGAAAGCTGGTTTCCGATGACATCGTTTTAGCTCTTGTAGCAGAGCGAATTCGTCGGGAGGATTGCAAAAATGGCTTTATCCTGGACGGGGTGCCCCGCACCCTGTCCCAGGCAAAGGCGCTGGATGCAGCCGGTATTCCCATTGACCATGTGATTTCCATTGAGATTGCGGACGGTGTCATTGAAGCACGGATGACCGGTCGGCGGGTTTGCCCTGCCTGCGGCGCCAGCTTTCACATCGTCAACAATCCGCCAAAGACCGAAGGGGTCTGCGACTATTGCAGTGCCACTCTGATATGCCGGGAGGATGATGCGCCTGAAACGGTGCGCAATCGTCTGGCGGTGTACCATGAGAAGACGGAAGTCCTGAAGGACTACTATGCCCAACAGGGCAAGCTGTTTATGGTTGAGGGTGACCAGTCCTTTATGGACACCCATCGGGACATTTTGGCAGCATTAGGGGACAAGGCATGATCACAATTAAAAATGGACATGACATTGATGCCATGCGTCAGGCTTGTAGAATTGCCGCGGCAGCCCGTGCGTTAGCAGGGGAGATGGTAAGACCTGGCGTCAGCACCAAGGAGATTGACAAAGCCGTTCACGATTATATTGTTTCTCAGGGCGCAAAACCGTCGTTCCTGAATTATCACGGCTTCCCCGCAAGCACCTGTATCTCTGTCAACAGCACGGTTATCCACGGAATTCCCGGCGGATATGTGCTGCAGGACGGCGACATCGTTTCTGTCGATGTGGGTGCTTATTATAAGGGATTCCATGGAGATTGTGCAGCAACCTATCCCTGCGGTACAGTCAGTGCCGAAGCTGAAAAGCTGATTGCTGTGACAAAGCAGAGCTTCTTTGATGGCATCCGCTTTGCAAAGCGTGGACACAGAGTGTCCGACATCTCCCACGCCATTCAGACGTATGTGGAGTCTAACGGTTTTTCTGTTGTGCGTTCTTTCGTAGGTCACGGCGTAGGCGCACAGCTGCACGAGGAACCGGAGGTGCCGAATTTCGGCGCAGCCGGTCGTGGTCCCAGATTGCTTCCCGGTATGACCCTGGCAATTGAGCCTATGGTCAATGAGGGCGTTTATGATGTCCGTGTCCTGAAGGACGGCTGGACTACCGTAACCGCTGATGGAAGGCTATCTGCCCACTATGAAAATACTGTACTCATCACCGACGGCGAGCCGGAAATACTCACCGTCACAGAAGGACTTTAAGTATGGACCCAGGACGACCGGATTTCATGATAGCGGATGTGGTGGTAGCCACAGCCGGCCGGGAAAAGGGAAGACTGTTCTATGTTGTGAATCAAGACCAGACCTACCTGTACCTGGTAAATGGAAAGGACCGAACACTGGAAAAACCAAAGCGTAAGAAGCGAAAGCATGCGCAAAAGGTCCTTCGCTCTGAGACCAGAGTCGCCGAAAAGCTACGGCTGGGCGACAAAGTGCTCAACGGCGAATTACGAAGAGACCTGACCGCTATCGGTCGGGATATGCAAAGTAACAACCCAGGAGGTTTCTAACTTGGCAAAAGACGACGTAATCGAAATTGAGGGCATCGTAACCGATGCACTGCCGAATGCTATGTTCACAGTTGACATTGGCAACGGACACACCATTCTGGCACACATTTCCGGCAAGCTCCGAATGAATTTCATTAAGATCTTGCCCGGTGACAAAGTAACCGTACAAATGTCTCCCTATGATTTGACTCAGGGTCGAATCA
>JAZOPV010000049.1:0-11982 GCA_045655745.1 Faecousia sp. | reverse complement strand
ATATTTTTCGCAACAAAAATCGACCTTCCAGCAACATTTATATGCGATGAGAAAACATATGACAAAAGCCCCATGAGTGCAAGCACTCTGGGGCTTTGTAACATATTCTGTTCGTAAAAAGATTATCTCTTAGAGAACTGAGGAGCACGACGTGCTGCCTTCAGACCGTACTTCTTTCTTTCCTTCATTCTGGGGTCACGGGTCAGGAAGCCAGCAGCCTTCAGGGTTGCACGGAACTCAGGGTTCAGCACCAGCAGGGCACGGGAAACACCGTGACGGATAGCGCCGGCCTGACCGGAAACACCGCCGCCTGCAACAGTGACGGAAACATCCACCTTGCCAACCATATCGGTAGCAACCAGAGGCTGACGAACGACCAGCTTCAGGGTCTCCAGGCCGAAGTAATCGTCAATATCACGACCATTGATGGTGATAGCACCGGTGCCGTTCTCAAAAACACGAACACGGGCTACGGAGGACTTCCGACGGCCGGTGCCGTAAAAATATTTCTTCTTGCTCTCGTACATAATCAGTTACCTCCAATTAGTCCAGGGTCCAGACGGACGGCTTCTGAGCAGCATGGGGATGCTCTTCGCCCTTGTACAGGTGCAGACGGGTCATAGCACTGCGACCTACAGCGTTCTTGGGCAGCATGCCCTTGACAGCCAGCTCAACAGCGTAGTCGGAACGCTTTTCCATCATCAGGCGAGCCTTGGTTTCCTTCAGACCGCCAATCCAGCCGGTAACACGGTAGTAGACCTTCTGCTCAGCCTTCTTGCCGGTCAGAACAGCCTTGTCGGTGTTGATGATGATGACATTGTCGCCGCAGTCAACATTGGGGGTGAAATCGACTTTGTGCTTGCCCCGCAGCAGGTTGGCAGCGATAACAGCGGTACGGCCCAGAGGCTTGCCGGCTGCATCGATGACATACCACTTACGCTCCAGGGTCTCCTTCTTAGCGAATGTAGTGGACATATTCTTTCCTCCGAAAGTTAAAATATTTTGACAAATTCAGGCGCAGGAAGTACAATACTCCCAAGGCGCTTGATAAATATATCACTGACAAAATAAAATGTCAACTGCTTTTTTGATAAATTTTATGAAAAACGAGCATTGCTATCAAAATCTCTCGATTTCTCGTGTATGCTCTCAAATTCTCACTTTCTATTTTTATATTTTCTGGAGGAAAATCTAATTATGCAGAAGCTTATGGGTTTGATGCGGCGGTGCATTGACGATTACAATATGATTGAGGCAGGGGATAAGCTTGCAGTGGGCGTGTCCGGTGGCAAGGACAGCTTGGTGTTGCTGCAATTGCTGGCAGGTCTGCGGCAGTATTTTGATAAGCCCTTTTCCTTGGAGGCAATTACCATTGATATGGGTTTGGGCATGGATTACAGCGGCATTGCTGCTCTGTGTCAGCAGCTGGAGGTGCCTTATACCATTGTGAAAACGGAGATTTCACCCATCATTTTTGATTATCGCAAGGAGAAAAATCCCTGCTCTATGTGCTCAAAAATGCGCCGGGGTGCGCTGAATCAGGCAATTTTGGACAAGGGTTTTAATAAGCTGGTGCTGGGGCATCATTATGACGATGCGGTGGAAACCTTTGTGATGAGCCTGATTTACGAGGGACGCATTAGCTGCTTTCAGCCCGTGACCAATTTGGATAGAACCGGCATTATTCAAATTCGCCCCATGCTTTATATTCATGAGCGGACTGTGGATAATTTTGCTAAGCGTATGGAGCTGCCTGTGGTAGAAAATCGCTGCCCTGTGGATAAGAACACCAAGCGGGAGGAAATCAAGCAGCTCATCTTTACACTAAGCCAAACTTACCCGGATTTGAAGGAACGGGTTTTTGGTGCTATGCAGCGGCTGCCCCTGCCGGAGTGGGGGCCTCAAGGGCGATATAAGCGCCCCAAGGAGCAGTGACCGGATTCGTTGACAAGCAAATAGAGCCATGATACAATTGTAATATAGTGTATATCTTGTTGACTGAAAGGAGTTTTTTATGAAAAAACCCATAGTTGCCATTATGTATGACTTTGATAAAACCCTCTGCACCCGTGATATGCAGGAGTATACCTTCATTCCCAGTGTGGGCATGGAGGCGGCGGAATTTTGGCATCATACCGCTGAGGTGGCAGCTGCTGAAACCATGGACAGCATTCTGACCTATATGTACTGCATGATTGAAAAGGCAAAGCAGACCGGCGTTGCCCTCAATCGGGAGGCGCTGGTTGCCTGCGGTAAAGACATAGAATATCATCCCGGTGTGGAGGGCTGGTTTGAGCGCATCAACCGCTATGCAGAGGAGGCAGGCATTCAGGTGGAGCATTATGTGCTGTCCTCCGGACTTAAGGAAATCATTGAGGGCACTTCCATTGCCAAGTATTTTAAGCGGATTTATGCCTGCGAATTTTTGTATCAGGATGGGCAGGCAATTTGGCCCAAGATGGCGGTTAACTATACCAATAAGACCCAGTTTGTTTATCGCATTAACAAGGGCGTGCTGGACATCAACAATGATGTGGATTTGAATAATTCCCGTCCCGATTCGGAAAAACGGGTGTTCTTCAGCAATATGATTTATATTGGTGACGGCTTGACGGATGTACCCTGCATGAAGCTGGTCAAGCAATCCGGCGGTCATTCTATTGCCATTCACCAAAAGGGTCGGCAGGAGAAAACTGCACCGCTGCTGAAGCATGAGCGAGTAGACTTTATGTTTGAGGCGGACTATCGGGAGGGCAGTCAGCTGGATCAGGCACTGAAGCTGCTGCTGGAAAACCTTGCAAGCTATAATAAGCTCAAAGATATCAACGAAAAGCAGAAGAAAAAGTTGTAAAAACAAACGGCGCTGAGAGTTTTCAGCGCCGTTTTTTATTTTGATTTGCGGGTTATCCATTTTTTGATGACTGCTGTTGGAATTTGGGACAGTACCACTGCTAAAAGCATCAGCGCACAGCCAAAATATTCCCGTCCGGTCATCCGTTCTTGCAACAAAATTGCTCCGGCAATCGCTCCGAACACGGACTCTAAACTTAATAAAAGGGAAACCAAGGTGGGGTCAGAGCCCTTTTGCGCCACGATTTGCAGGGTATATGCCACGCCACTGGAGAGAATGCCAAGATACAAAATGGGCATTAAGCCTAATAGTATTGTATCAATCGTGGTTTTTTCGAACAGCACCGATAAAATGGCAGATTCAATCGCCATGACGGAAAATTGGGCAAGGGAAAGGGCGATGGGGTCGGTTTGCGGTGCAAAATGGTCAATGCACAGAATTTGTACGGCAAAAACCACACCGCAGAAAATGATGTAAACATCACTGCCTTGGATTGTCAGTCCGTCCTTGACACACAGCAGATACATGCCTGCCACAGTGATTGCCACACTGAATGCCGTCAGTAAGGATACCTTTTTCTTAAAAAACAGTCCGAAAATCGGTACAAGAACAATGTATAAGGCGGTAATGAAGCTTGCCTTGCCTGCATCCGTTTCGCCAAGACCGATTTGCTGAAGACCGGTAGCAACTGCCATGGCAGTTCCACAGCAAAGTCCGCCCAGCAGCAGAGCTTTTTTGCCGCCGGAGGGTTTTTCCACATGGCCTCGGCGGTGACGAATTTGATTGGCAATCAGTAAAATCACAGAAAGGGTGATAACAGCCACCACGCTACGGGCGGCGTTAAAGGCAAAAGGGGGGACAAATTCCGCACCCATGCTTTGTGCCACAAAGGCAGTACCCCAAATGGCCGCAGCCAGTAGGGGAGCAAATATCTTTTTTATCATCGTTTAAATCTCTATCAGTTCGTAATCTATTTTGCCCAGACCCAGCTTTTCGCCGTGTTTGAGGGAGGTGAGCCAGTTGGTATTGGGGTGGAGATTGGTAAAGGGATGGTCGTAAATCATGGGCTGAAGCTCCAATGCGCTGCCGGGAAGGACGGGCTGTGAGATAATTGCATCAGCGCAGGCCTTGTCCAGCGCCACAGGGTCAAAGGAGGCAAACATACCAACATTCGGAATAATGGGCGCATCATTCTCCTGATGGCAGTCACAGTTGGGAGATACATCCACCACGAGGTTGATGTGGAATTGAGGCCGATCCTTTACTACAGCAAAGGCATATTCTGCAATTTTGCAGCCTAAGATGTCGTTGGCCTCGTCATTGGCGGCCTGAACTGCGTCCTTGGGACAGATGCCGATGCACCGACCGCAGCCCACACATTTGCTGTGGTCAATGGTGGCTTTTTTGTTTTCAATGGTGATGGCGTTGTGGGCACAGATTTTTTGGCAGCTGCCGCAGCCAATGCAGGGGGCTTGGGCAACATGAGGCTTTCCGGCAGAGTGCATTTCCATCTTGCCTGCCCGAGAGCCGCAGCCCATGCCTAAATTCTTCAGCGCACCGCCAAAACCGACATCTTCGTGACCTTTAAAATGGTTTAGAGAAATAATCACATCGGCATCCATGACAGCACGGCCGATTTTGGCTTCTTTTACATACTCGCCGTTGATAGGAACAAGCACCTCGTCAGTGCCTTTCAGACCGTCTGCAATCACCACATGACAGCCGGTGGCAAAGGGGTTAAAGCCGTTTTCGTAGGCAGAATCCATGTGGTCAAGGGCGTTTTTCCGGCGACCTACATAGAGGGTGTTGCAATCCGTTAAGAAAACCTTACCGCCGTTTTGCTTGATAAGGTCAACAATGACCTTGGCATAATTGGGGCGCAGATAGGCAAGATTTCCCGGCTCACCGAAGTGAATTTTGATGGCGGTGTACTTGCCGTCAAAGTCAATTTGCTCCAGCATACCGGCGGCTTTTATCAGCCGTGCAAGCTTTTGCGGAATGTTTTCCCGATAGGTAGTGCGAAAATTTGCAAAATAGACCTTGGATGCCATGGCTTACCCTCCAAACGTGTTTTTGATATCATATCGAAAAATGCGGCATCTGTCAATGCACGACAATTAGAAAAATGCACCGCCTAGATATAGACGGTGCATTTTGGCGGAGAGTGTGAGATTCGAACTCACGGTGGGTCGCCCCATCACTAGTTTTCAAGACTAGCTCCTTAAACCGCTCGGACAACTCTCCGTGCAGGGTTTACTATATCATTTTGTCCTTGAAAAGTCAATACTTTTCCTCTTGACAAACCATACCCCTTGTGCTAGAATAGCCGAGTAACAAAAGCATATCTTTCGATTCGGAGTGATACCCAAGAGGCCGAAGGGGCTCCCCTGCTAAGGGAGTAGGCGTATTAAAACTGCGCGCGAGGGTTCAAATCCCTCTCACTCCGCCAAAAACCCACACACTACCAGTAGTGTGTGGGTTTCTTTGTATGTGGTTTCAAAAAGCTTTCGATATTTCCAATTCCCACTGTGACGAAGCCCCCTTTCATTTGAGAAGGGGTATTTTGGGAAAAGAATGATTGACTTCTATCATGGGTTGGGCTAAAATAGTACAAAATATAAGTATCAATCCCAGTCACAGATGAAAGGGAAGTCTCCTATGAAACGATTGCCACACAATGCTGCATTAAAGCTCCGAGGATACAAGGCTTGGCTATATTTGCTGCCAGCCTTTGTTTTTCTTGGGGTTTTTATGGTATATCCGCTGCTGGATGTTTTAATATATTCCTTGGAGGAGGGCTTTAATTTTACCTCTCAGGAATCCTTTGGTGTCGGTTTTTATAATTATGGTTATGTGCTGCAAGACCCCTATTTTCTGCAAGCATTAAAAAACACCTTCATTTTGGTGATGATTACCGTTCCTGTTTCCACAGGCATTGCACTGTTAATTGCACTGACCCTCAGCTCTGTTGAAAAGCTGAAGGACTTTTTTCAAACCGTCTATTTTCTGCCCTATGTGACTAACACCTTGGCTGTGGGCTTGGTCTTCATGATTTTGTTCCGAAAGACTGCCTATACCGATGGCATGGTCAATATCCTCGTTCAGTTTTTCGGTGGCGACTCCGTAGACTTTATCGGTGGACCATATTGGGCGAAGATGCTGGTGCTTTGTTTTTACACGGTTTGGATTGTAATGCCCTTTAAAATCATCATTCTCACCAGCGCTCTTGCCTCTGTCAATCGAAATTTCTATGATGCTGCCAAGGTGGATGGCACTTCTAAGGCCCGGATGTTTACCCGAATTACATTGCCCATGATTTCTCCCTCGGTGTTTTATTTGGTAATTACCGGCTTTATCGGAGCATTCAAAGCCTACAGTGATTCTGTTGCTCTTTTCGGCACAGATTTGAATGCTGCCGGCATGAATACCCTTGTGGGCTATGTCTATGATATGCTCTATGGCAACAGTGGCGGTTATCCGTCCTATGCCTCTGCTGCCGCTATGATTTTATTTGCCATTGTGTTGACCATTACCTGCATCAACCTGATGGTCAGCAAGAAATATGTCCACTATTCTTGAGGTGCTTGCCATGAAAAACAAAGTGGATTATGAAAGAATTGAGCGTGCTGCTAATTTTCGCAGCCGTATGTTCAAGGCGGTTGCCTATGCTTTTTTGGGCTTTTGGGCGTTGATGGTGCTGTTTCCTTTTTATTGGATGCTGCTGACCTCCATTAAGAGCTATGGCGCATACAATGCAGAGTTTATTCCCAAGCTGTTTACCTTATCGCCCACCTTTGAGAACTATATCACTGCCTTTACGGCTGTGGCGTTGGAGAAATATTTTCTCAATACCCTTATCTTTATGGTCATCACCACAGCGCTGATGCTGCTGGTGACGGTGCTGGCGGCCTTTGCCTTTGCTAGGCTGGAGTTCCGTGGCCGCAATTTGGCGTTTACCTTGTTTTTGGCGCTGATGATGATACCCAGTGAGCTGGTGGTCATCACCAACTTTGTAACTGTTACCAATTTGGATTTGCGCAACACCTTTACCGGACTTGTTTTGCCCTCTGTGGCAAGCGTGTTCTATATTTATTTGCTGAAGGAGAATTTTGCCCAAATTCCGGACGAGCTGTATTTCGCCGCCAAGGTAGACGGCACTTCCGACCTCAAATATCTGTGGAAGGTGATGCTGCCCATTTGTCGCCCCACCTTGGTGACAATCACCATTCTAAAGGCAATCGAGTGCTGGAACAGCTTTGTTTGGCCTCGGCTTGTGACGGATGACCCCAACTATTATTTGGTGTCCAATGGTATTCAAGAAATTCGGGAAAACGGCTTTGGCCGTGAGAATATCCCTGCCATGATGGCGGCGGCATTTGTGATTTCCTTGCCGCTGATTGTGCTGTTTGTGGTGTTCCGCAAAAAAATCATGGAGGGTGTGGCAAGAGGAGGTACAAAAGGATGAAAAAGCTGCTTGCCTTTGTGCTTTTGCTTGCCCTGACTGTGAGCTTACTTGCAGGCTGCCATGGTGCAATCTCTCCCGAAGCCTTTGTGCTGCCGGAGGAGTTTGATACCTCCCGTCAGTATGAGATTACCTTTTGGGCGAAGAATGATACCAACATCAATCAGGTCAATATTTATAAGCAAGCCATTGCAGACTTTGAAGCGCTGTATCCCAATATCCATGTAAAGCTGCAGCTGTATACGGACTATGGTCGCATTTATCAGGATGTGATTACCAACATTGCTACGAATACTACCCCCAATGTCTGTATCACTTATCCGGACCATATTGCCACCTACCTCACCAGTACCAATCGGGTTGTACCGCTGGATGCGCTGTTTGCCCATGAAAAATACGGCTTTGGCAGCAGTGCGCTTCGGTTTGACAGCCCCAAGAAAGAGGAGCTGGTCAGCACCTTTCTGCAGGAGTGCCGCTTTGACGGTCAATTTTATGCCATTCCTTTTATGCGTTCTACAGAAGCCTGCTATGTGAACAAAACCTATGTGGAAAAGCTGGGATTTACGCTGCCGGAAATCCTCACTTGGGATTTTATATTCGAGGTCAGCGAAAAAGCCGTGCAGCAGGATGGAGAGGGGAATTTCCTCCTCAATGGGCAGAAAACGCTGATTCCCATTATCTATAAGTCCACGGATAATATGATGATTCAGCAGCTTCGACAGAAAAACGCCCCGTATTCTACGGATGTGGGAGAAATCCAAGTCTTTAATGATACCACCCGTCAGCTACTGCTCGATGTTGCCCGTCAAGTAGAAAAGGGGACTTTCTCCACCTTCAAAATTGAAAGCTACCCTGCCAATTTCCTCAACCGAGGTCAGTGTATTTTTGCCATTGATTCCACCGCCGGAGCAACTTGGATGGGCAGTGATGCGCCTTTGCTGGATATTGCCGAGGAGCAGCTTGTGGAGTTTGAAACGGCGGTGCTGCCTGTGCCTCAGTTTGATGCTTCCAATCCTACCATGATTTCCCAAGGACCGTCCATGTGCGTGTTCAATAAGGAGGATAGCCAAGAGGTTTTGGCATCTTGGCTTTTCGCTCAGTTTATGCTGACGGATAAGGTGCAGGTTGCCTATGCACAGACAGAGGGCTATGTGCCTGTCACCACCAAGGCGCAGCAAAGCGATGCCTATTTGGACTATTTGGCACGGGCAGGGGAGGATAACGCGCTTTACTATGATGTGAAGCTATCAGCCACCCGACTGCTGCTTGATAATACGGAAAATACCTTTGTCACTCCCGTGTTCAATGGCTCTGCTTCCTTGCGCAATGCCGCTGGACAGATGATCGAGGAGGTAACAAAGGCAGTGCAACGGGGAAAAACTGTAGACGATGCTTTCTTGGACAAGCTGGAAAGCCAAATGACCTCTTTGTATCGCTTAGACCAGCTTCAAACAGCCCAAAATCAGCAACGGCAGTTATCTGCTTTGCCTAAGTCCTCGATTTTGCTGCTGTCAGCGCTTGTACTGTGCTGGCTCTGCCTTGGTGTGGCAGCCTTGCGCCACGCTAAAAGAAAATATTGAAAAAATCGATAAATTCCCATTGATTTATTTTTGATATGGAGTATAATGTGAGTGTGTTGAAGAAAAGCAAACACGAAAGATAAAGGAGTTAGATGTAATGAAGAAGTTAATTGCGTTGTTTCTTGCAATGACCCTGCTGCTGGCTTTCGCCGGCTGTAAGCCTGCCTTTGACCCTGCTGCAAAGAGCGAAGGCGTTATGACCCATGCAGAGTATGCTGCTGCTGATCTGAAAGCAGAAGTCGTAGTGGAATGCTATGTCCAGACCGTTGAGAGTTGGTGGGACGGCAACCTGCAAATTTATGCACATGATCCCGATGGCGGCTATTATATTTATAACTATGCCTGCACCGAGGAAGATGCCGCTAAGTTTGTTCCCGGCACCAAGATTAAGGTCACCGGCTTTAAGGATGCATGGGCTGGCGAAGTTGAAATCGTGGATGCCACCATTGAAATCATGGAGGGCACTTGGCTGGCAAAGGCAACTGACCGCACCAGTCTGTTGGGCTCTAGTGAGCTGGAAAAGCACATGAATGAGTTGGTCGCATTTAAGGGTTTGACTGTCGTGGCTTCCAACGATGCCTCCGGCAACGAGGTTCCTTACCTGTACAAGTGGGATGGCTCCGGTTCTCAGGGCGATGACCTGTATTTTAAGGTTGCCATGGGTGAGAATGTCTTTACCTTCACTGTCAATGCCTATATGGTAGGCACTGGCTCCGATTCCGCTACCTACAAGGCTGTTGAAGCTTTAAAGGTTGGCGACAAAATTGATGTTGAGGGCTTCCTGTACTGGTATGAAGGCGCACAGCCTCATGTCACTTCTGTTAAGGTTGGCTAATCATTTTCATAAACGCAAGACTCCGGTGCGCTGCACCGGAGTCTTTTTTGAAAAAAGGGTAGAAAAGTCTAATAAATGGTGGTATAATGTTAGAAGTTATGAAATATAGGAGGCATTTTTCAAATGACCAAAATTGATATTTACTCCGGCTTTTTAGGTGCCGGAAAAACCACACTGATTAAGAAAATGATTCAGGAAGCCTATAAGGGTGAAAAGCTGGTGCTGATTGAAAATGAGTTTGGTGAAATCGGCATTGACGGCGGCTTCTTACAGGATGCCGGCATCAATATTACGGAAATGAACTCCGGCTGTATCTGCTGCTCCTTGGTGGGCGATTTCGGCAAGGCGCTGACGCAGGTAATTGACCAGTATCACCCCGACCGCATTGTTATTGAGCCTTCCGGCGTAGGCAAGCTGTCGGATGTGGTGGCAGCTGTAGAAAAGGTGCTGGAGCACGATGTGGTGCTGGGCTATAAGGTAGCGGTTGCTGATGCCGGTAAGGTGAAAATCTATATGAAGAACTTTGGCGAGTTCTATAATAATCAGATTGAAACTGCCTCTACCATCATTTTGTCCCGTACGGATGCAATTCCGCAGGCAAAGCTGGATGCGGCTGTGGCGCTGCTCCGAGAGCATAACGCAGAGGCTGCCTTGGTGGTTGCGCCTTGGGATGAGGTGACCGGAGCGCAGCTGCTGGAGGCTATGGAGGGTCAAAGCTCTGTCCAAAAGGACTTGGAGGAGCTGGAGCATCACCACCACGACCATGAGCATCATCATCACCACGACCACGATAAGGAATGCTGCTGCGGTCACCATGACCATGAGCATCATCACCACCACGACCACGATAAGGAATGCTGCTGCGGTCATCACGACCATGAGCATCATCACCACGACCATGATGAGCATTGCTCCTGCGGTCACGACCATCATCACCATCATGCCGATGAGGTGTTTACCTCTTGGGGCGCAGAAACCGCCAAGAAATACACCCAGGACGGTATCCGCACCGCTTTGAAGGCGCTGGACAGCGGCGCTTACGGCATGGTGCTTCGTGCCAAGGGCATTGTAGCCTGCGCTGATGGGGGCTGGATTCACTTTGATTATGTGCCGGAGGAAGTCAATGTCCGCATGGGCTCGGCTGTGGTTATGGGCAAGGTCTGTGTCATCGGCTCTCAGCTGAATGAAAAAGCCGTTGCCGACCTGTTCGGGCTGTGAGGATAAGCTATGGCACAAATTCCTGTTTATGTTTTTACCGGTTTTTTGGATTCCGGTAAGACCAAGTTTATTCAAGAAACCTTTGAGGATGAGCGCTTCAACGCCGGTGAGCGCACACTTCTGCTGATATTTGAGGAAGGGGAGGAGGAGTACGATTTTTCCACCTACCCCTATCAGAATGTCTATTTGGAAGTTCTAGACCAAAAAACAGCCACTACCAAGCAGCTGCAGGCGCTTGCCAAAAAGCACAAGGCGCAGCGTGTTGTAGCGGAGCTGGACGGCATGGAGCTGGTAGGGGACTTGTATACCCGCTTCCCTACGGATTGGGTTGTGGCGCAGGAGGTTATGTTTGCTGATGCCACCACCTTCCTGCAGTATAATGCCAATATGCGCAACTTGGTGATGGATAAGCTCATGGGCGCACAAATGGTGGTGTTCAACCGCTTAAAACCCGGTGAAGACACCATGCCGTTGCACAAGCTGGTCCGTGCTGCCAATCGCCGGGTGGACATTATGTATGATTATCTGGACGGCACTACCGCTTTTGACGATATTGAAGACCCTTTGCCCTTTGATATTAACGCAGAGCTGATAGAAATCAAGGACGAGGATTATGCCCTTTGGTATCGGGATGTGACAGAAGAGCCTCAAAAATACCACGGCAAATCCATTCGCTTTAAGGCACAGGCAGCCCTGCTGCGTAGAGAGAAAAAGGGCGTCTTTGCCCCCGGTCGTTTTGTGATGACCTGCTGCGTGGACGACATTCAGTTTTTGGGCGTGCCCTGTTTCTATGATGGGGTAGTAGAGCCTCGGGCATGGTATATTGTCACTGCCAAAATTGCTGCCGAAAAGCATAGCATCTATCAAGGGGAGCTTGGTCCTGTTCTGACCGCCATTTCTGTGGAAACAGCTGAGCCTGCCCAGCCGGATGTGGCAACCTTTTAAATAAAAAAACAGCCGCCAAATTGGCGGCTGTAATTTTTTGAAAACGATATGGAGATTAAATTACTTAATCTCAGCCTCAGCGCCGGCTTCC
>JAZOPV010000048.1:0-49464 GCA_045655745.1 Faecousia sp. | reverse complement strand
GTGACCGATGTCACTGGTGTGGCAATCCCCTAACTATTCAGGGCTGCTTTCGATACATTTCCCCTCTAACCGGGGGATTTCCACGTCAGTGTGTGCACTGGCGTGGGAATGACAGTAATCGTGTAAACAACATTTTACCTTACTAACAGGAGAAAAATCATGCGAGCTGTATTAACAAGAGTAACCTCTGCCTCCGTCACCATAGACGGACAGGTTGTAGGGCAAATCGGAAAAGGTTTTTTAATCCTGTTGGGCGTTGGTCCCAACGACACTGAAAAGGAATGTCGGTATTTGGCTGAAAAAGCCTTGGGTTTACGCATCTTTGAGGACGAAAATGGCAAAATGAATTTAGGATTGGAATCCGTTGACGGTCAGGTGCTGGTGGTGAGCCAGTTCACCCTTTACGGGAATTGCCGAAAGGGTCGCCGCCCCAGCTTCACCGATGCGGCTTGTCCCGAGCTTGGCAATGCGCTGTATGAACGGTTTTTGTCCATTTGCGAAGAGCTGGGCTACCCACCACAGCATGGGCAATTTGGCGCTGACATGAAGGTTGCGTCTGTCAATGACGGACCTGTTACCCTGCTTTTGGACACAGACGAATTGATGGATTCCCCAAGACGAGGTTAAAATATGCTGCACATTGACACCCTCCCTTTGGGCTGGCTTCAAACCAACTGCTATATTGTTCGGCAGGAAAACAGCAATGACTGTATTGTGATTGACCCCGGCTTTGAGCCGGAAACCATTGCCGCCCATTTAGAGAAAAATTATTTGAAATTACAGGCAATTTTACTGACACATGGACATTTTGACCATGTGGGCGGCGTAAAAAAGCTGGCAGCAACTTTCAGTTGCCCCGTCTATTTGCGGCAGGAAGAAACTGTCCTGCCATCTCAATTAACAGATGGCACGCTCTACTTTACAGACAGCTATCCGAATAACGGGCAACTGTCGGTTGCAGATATGGATTTTCAAGTTCTGCACACACCGGGACACACTCCCGGCTCTGTATGTCTTCTGTGTGAGGACGCCCTTTTCAGCGGTGACACCCTGTTTGCAGGCTCTTGCGGCAGAACGGATTTGCCCGGTGGTAACGGGCAGCAGCTTCGCACTTCCCTGCACAGACTGCAAACGCTCTGCGGTGATTTTCGGGTTTTCCCCGGTCATGGGAGCAGTTCCACTTTCGAGCAAGAACGCAGCAACAACCCCTATCTTGGCTGATTGAGGCACACAATATGAAATTGACACTTGCAGGTCATGATGACCTTTACGCCGTAGAACAGCTGCAGCTTTCGCTGTTTCCGGAGTCTACGGAGGGTGAGGCGATATCTTCTCTCCATCGGGGCAAATTTTGGCTCACTGCCACCGCTAAAATCACCGTCAACGGCATAACAGCCAGAGCCTGCCGGCGCATCAAGGCTGTCGATGAGACGGTGCGTGCCCGTCGCAGAGCGTTGCAGCAAAGCTATTATTTGGCTGCCAAGCAGCTTTTACCAGTTACGCCCCCATGGGGTGCATTGGCAGGGGTACGCCCCACCAAAATCACCACAAAGCATCTTTTAAGCGGCGGAAATATCCATAGCGCTGACAAGCTATTGAAGGATATTTATTTTGTAACGCCGGAGCGTAGAGCCTTGGCGCTGGATTGCTCCCAAGCCACCGCACACGCCTTTTCCCTGCTATCGTCTGACGATGTTTCCCTATATGTGGGCATCCCTTTTTGCCCAACTCGTTGCGCCTATTGCAGCTTTGTCAGCCGGACAGTCGGCAAGCAGACTGAGCTGATTGAGCCCTATTTGCAAGCTCTTTTGCAGGAAATCCGCCTTACTGGGCAACTATTGGCAAGTTCCGGCAAGACGGTGCGTACCATTTATATAGGCGGCGGCACGCCCACTACCCTATCCTGCCAGCAGATGGCGCTGCTGCTAAACGAAATCCAACAAGCCTTTGACCTATCCCGACTGATTGAATTTACAGTGGAGGGCGGTCGTCCGGACACCCTAAATGCTGAGAAGCTACAGATTATTGCAAAAAACGGAGCTGACCGCATGAGCATCAACCCCCAATCCATGGTGGATTGTGTGCTGAAAGCCAGCGCCCGTCCCCATACCGCACAGGATGTGCTGCGAGCGTACCAAGAAGCAGTGGATGCAGGCTTTAAGGCAATCAACATGGATTTAATTGCCGGCCTGCCCAACGATTCGGTGGAGGGCTTTTGCCATTCGCTGGATACTGTGGCAGCACTGAAGCCTGCAAACATCACCGTGCACACCCTTGCACTGAAAAAGGATGCAGACCTGTTCCAAAAACGGCAGAATCTGCCCAGTACTGGAGATGTAACGAAGATGGTAGCTTACGCATCGAAGGTACTGAGAGAACAGGGTTATAAACCTTACTATCTGTATCGGCAGAAATATATGTCCGGCAGCTTTGAAAATGTGGGCTGGAGTCGAGATGGGCTGGACTGTCTATACAACATCTACATGATGGAGGAGCTGCACACCATCGTTTCCGTTGGCGGCGGCAGCATCAGCAAACTGAATTTGCCGGACGGTCGTCTGCAGCGATTCCCCAACCCCAAATTTCCGGAACAATACATTGAAATGTTAGACACTGTCTTGGACAAAAAACGGGAAATGTTTTCATTATGGAAAGGAAGCCTCTGATTTGGATATTTTAATTTCCGGCGCAACTGTTGTTACCATGAATGAGCGTATGGATGTGCTTTTCGGCGCATACATCGGCATCACCGGTGAAAAAATCACCTCTATCTCCAATACGCCACCGGAGCAAATGCCGGAAACCATTATTGACGGCACCGGCATGGTTGCCATTCCCGGTCTAATTAACTGTCATACCCAGCTGTCCACCACCGCCCTGCGCAGCTTTTTAGACGATTTAGGCGCAGTGGATGCGCTCAATCAGCAGCTGCAATTTGAGGACAGAATGGATTCCCGTGCTGCCAAGGCAGCCGCCAAATTGGCTATGGCAGAGTGCCTGCGGTTTGGCGTCACCTCCGTATCTGACCTATACTATTATCCTCAAGCCACCGCCGAAGCAGCGGCAGAGGTGGGCATTAAGGCAAACCTTGCTCTGTCTGCCTACCGCTACATTGATGAAAATGAGGATTTTGATTTCGAAACCGATGAGCAATGTCAAGCACTTGTGCGCACTGTTGAAAAATGGAACGGTTTTGACAACGGGCGCATCAAAATTGATGCCGGTATTCACAGCGAATACACCAGCAACTATCCGCTTTGGGAAGCACTGTCTGCCTACGCAAGCGAAGCAGGACTTGGAATGCAGCTGCATTTGAGTGAAAACCAAAGCGAAACAACATCCTGCTTGGAGCGTACCGGACTTTCCCAAGCGGAGCTATTGGACTGTCACCGGCTCTTTGCTGTACCTACCACTGCCGTTGGCTGCGGCTATCTTTCTCCGAAGGAGCAGCAGCTTTTGGGCAAGCGAAAGGTTTCTGCCGTTTGCACACCCATTGCCGCTGCCAAGTCAGGCACGCAATCTGCCGACATTTTAAGCTGCGTCAAAGCAGGCATGAATGTGGCGCTTGGCACCGGAAGTGCCATTGCTGCCAGCAATTTAGATATGTTTGAGGTGCTTCGTGCCGCTGCGCTGACTACTCGCAGCCAAAGCGAAAAAGCCGATACGCTGCCGTCCCCTGCCGTATTCATGATGGCAACGGTCTGTGGTGCAAGGGCACAAGGACGCAGCAAGGAATGTGGCATGCTAAAGGAAGGCATGGATGCCGATATTGTACTGCTTGATTTCTCCGCACCTCATCTGATGCCCTGCCACAATATTTTAAACGCCCTTGTATACGGCGTTAAAGGCGGCGATGTTGCCATGACCATGATACGGGGCAAAATACTCTATCAAAACGGACACTTCACCACCCTTGACCTAAAGGAAGTGGTGCAGGAGCTGTCCCAATATGCCATCCCCAAGCTGTTTCACAGCGAAAGCAACTAAGGGAGGGGCATATGTCTGATTCTGTTCGGAAACAATCCTTTCTGCATGGCACTGCCCTGCTGGCAGGCGCAACTGCCATTGTGAAAATCATCGGGGCACTGTATAAAATCCCCCTCAACGCCATCATTGGTCCGGAGGGCTTCGGCTATTTCAACACAGCCTATGAAATCTACAATGTGCTGCTGATGATTTCTACAGCCGGTCTGCCGGTTGCCATGAGCCGCATGATTTCCCAAGCCAGTTCTTTGGGTCACACCAATCAGGTGCGCCGGATTTACAGCACTGCCCGTGCCATTTTTCTAACCCTCGGATTGTTGAGCAGCCTGCTAATGACCCTATTCTGCCGTCAGCTGGCAGCCTTTCAGCAGCAGCCAAACGCATGGGCAGCCATCGGCTTTTTAGGTCCTTGCTGCTTCCTCATCTGTCTGATGAGTACCTATCGTGGGTTTTTTCAAGGTCAGGGCAATATGCTCCCCACCTCCGTTTCTCAGGTGCTAGAGGCGGTGTGCAAGCTGCTGGTGGGCATGGTGGCAGCCATTGTGCTGCTACGGCTTACCGCTCAAATCCCCCTTGCTGCCGGCGGCGCAATTTTAGGCGTGACTGTCAGCTGTGTTATATCCAGCATTTATCTATTCATCTGCTTCCACAAGGCGTACGCTCAAATGCCCCTCTCCACAGAACCGGTAGCAAGCTTTGGCGCAACCGCAAAAGGCTTACTTTCTATTGCCGTACCGATTACCCTAGGCTCTGCAGGGCTTTCCATCCTGACCATGCTGGAAACCAAAATCTACATGGGCAGACTGCTCTTAATGGTAGACCAAGCCTCAGCTGACACCATGAAGGGCATTTACGACATGGCAAAAACCATTTTCAATATGCCCTGCGCTTTCATCGTGCCTATTACCATCAGCATCATTCCGGCAATCACCTCTCACCTGACGCTGAAAAACAGTCGAGGCGCACGCATCACAGCAGAAAGTGCCGCCCGAATCACAGGCCTGATTTGTATGCCCTGTGCTGTGGGTCTTTTGGTACTGGCAAAGCCTGTGACTGCCCTGCTGGGCGGCTACAGCGGCGAAAGCCTGGAGCTTGCCACTGTTTTGATGGCAGTTTTGGGTGTGTGTATTATTTTCAATTCCATTGTGCTGCTAACCAATGCCATTATGCAAGCCCACGGTCATGTAAATCTTCCGGTGGTGAATATGCTTATTGGCGGCATTTTGAAGCTGGCAGCTGTCTTTATTCTTACCGGAAATCCCAATATTGGCATCATCGGCACGCCCATTGGTTCACTGCTTTGCTATATTGCAATTACAGTTTTGAATCTAATCACCATGAAGCGGTGCATTCCCAATTCCCCCTCCATTGTGAAAAATCTATCCCGTTCTGCCGCAGCGGCAGCGATTATGGGAGTATTCACTTATGGGGCGTATTATCTGCTGGAGCGCGTCGACCATCTTCCCGGCAGCCATGTGCTGCTGTGCGGTCTGCCCATCGCCATCGGCGTAGTTGTTTATGCTGTGACCGCCATCAAACTCAAGGCTATAACACACTCGGACTGCTTATTGCTGCCCAAGGGTGATAAATTAGCAAAAATTCTAAAACTATAAAAGAAAGAGGTAAAAAACAATGACCAAGACTGAACTGATCGCAATCGCCGCCGAGAAGACCGGCATGACCAAGAAGGACGCTGAGCGCGCTGTCAGCGCTACTCTGGAAGCCATCGCTGCTGAGCTGGCTGCCGGCAACCGTGTCCAGCTGGCTGGCTTCGGTATCTTCGAGACCAAGACCCGTCAGGCTCGTGTAGGCCGCAACCCCAAGACCAAGGAAGCCATCCAGATTCCCGCTTCCACCTCTGTCGCTTTCAAGGCCAGCAAGACTCTGAAGGACGCTGTGGCAAAATAATAAGCCATGCGGCTGGACAAATACCTAAAGGTATCTAGACTGATTAAGCGGCGTACCATCGCCAACGAAGCCTGCGATAACGGTCGCATCAGCGTCAACGGGCGGGTGGTCAAAGCCAGCTATGAGGTCAAGGTTGGCGACAAAATCGAAATCACCATGGGTCCCCGTACGGTGGCTGTGGAGGTTTTGCTGGTTGCAGAAACTGTCCGCAAAGATGACGCCTGCGCCATGTATAAGCAGATATAACTGCGCCGGTTTTTTACAGCACTCGACCCAAAACCGCCCTATTAACCGAGAAGCTTCGGTCAATAGGGCGGTTGTTTATTATTACAGGCAAAGACTCTCTATCATTTGATGCAATGATGTGAAGATGGGCTACAAATCTCTTTCTATTTTTTTACAAAAGCCCCGGACTAATGTGTCCGGGGCTTTTATTAGCAAACAGGAATTAAAAGCATTTGACCGATTTCCGGGTCAGTTTCCAGCTGATTTGCCTTTCGGATCGCAGACATGGTAGAGCCGCTTTCCTTTGCAATTTCCCATAACGAGTCCGATTGCACACGGCGTAAAATCAGCACCGGGCGGCTATCATCGGGCTGTCGGGGCTGCCCCATGGTCAGACCGGAAAGCATGGGCATTTCCTGCTTGGCAGTGGTATGCAGCTGTAGGTGCAGCCTCGGATTCATGCCAATCGTTTCCGGCAGGTGACAGCCTAGCATGGTAGCAGTGATTTGGCTGTCCGCCGCTGCAGGAACAGAAATCCGTCCACACCAAGGCTGTGTCGTAGACTGCAAATTCCCTTCTCCGTCCATGTATAGCAGCTGAAACATTCCGGGAATTTCCACCACGACCTCATCCCCCTGCCGATACTCCTTGGGATGATTGGGCAGGAACATCATATCCAGCACCTGCCCCTCCATAGGCGGCATAGGCACATCCATCATCTCTTGGCGGCTATCCAAGGCAACCGGCAGGCACAGCATTTGCTGCTTTGCTTCCACAGCACAATAGGGACTGTAGGCATCCTCAGCAAGCTCCAGCAGCACCCTATCCCAAACCAAATACTGAGCTATCATGCTGCACTGGATATGAACGCCCTCTGCTGTCTGCTCCGGCTCAACACTAGATACAGTGGGCAAGACAGTTAATGTAGCTTCTTTATCATAATCCTTATCCAAATCCGCAAACTGCGCAAAAGGAATCTCGTGACAGCCGCTGTGAATGCCGCCCTCTTCATCCAAATAAACATAATGCAGCTGTCCCACACCTCGGAATACGGCACGATTGCCCACCACATTCTGCTCCGTTATTTCAGGGCAAAGCTGCCAAGAAATCCACTTGCTTGCCTCCGGAATGTGAAGTTCATCCTCAAAAACAAACTGCTTCTCCCCTGCTTCCCGTGGCAGCTCCACCGGATACACCTTGGTCAGCAGCTCCACCTGCTGGGGAAGATCTTCCGGAACGAACACAGTGGCTTCTGAAAGCTCCATAGCTTCTACAAACACCCCAACAGTGGCACGAACCATCAGCTTGCGGGCAGAAAGTGTACGGGCATCAATGCTGTGCAGCAGACACTGGGTGCGAATAGCGCCCTCACGGTGGCTCTGTGGCATATTCCACTTCATCTGCAACGGTAGCCAAGCTTCTACACATCTAGGACTGGAGCCGTCCTCCGGAGCGTACAAAACAGAAGCATTCACACCACCAGAAACACTAATACTATCACTGCGCCATTCCTTGCTGCGTATCACCGGCTGCCCCCATGCACACAAGACTCTGCCAATGTCGGGCATTCCATCGGAAAGACGGATTTCCTGGGTCTGCTCTTGATTCTGCACCTGCTTTACATTGGTCTGCAAATAGGGGCATTGCTTCTGACTCCATTGCAATTCCATATGAATCACTCCTTATTGCTTCGATAGTAAAGCATATTCCTAAGTGGACAGGTTTATGACACTATTTTTTCTGAGTGACGATAACACCGATGCCTATGGATACAACCCCCACACAGCCGCTGAAAAAAACCGCTTCAAAAAATCCTGCCACCAAAAGCCCCAAGCCAAAGCCCATGAGTGCGATACCCAAAAGCCGATTTCTTCTGCACATAAAAACACCCCCTGCACACTCTATGCGCAGAGGGTGAAAAATATTTTGCGTTTGCAAAAATTTCTGATATACTGATATTAGGTCTGTGATTTGCAAAAGGAAGCAAACAGTGTATTCCACTGCTGTGTGAGGTTGCCGGTTTCCTCTACCGCAGCCACAGCTGTCATGCAATAGTGAAATGCACCGTCATCCAACACGGCGGCTCTGCAAAGGACTTCTCCCTCCTCCGCTGCCGCTGTCCATACCCAATCATAGCGACGAACGCTACCGGACTTGGTTTCCAAAACTGTCAGCTGCTCCGGAGCAAAGCCGGACAGCGTGCGCATAGTTGCGGTCATATCACCGGAGGGCAGCGTTTGAAGAAATACCGAATAACCATCACACTGATAAACCTCATCGATTTCCTGTCCGAACACCTCCTGCACTGCATTTTCCGGCAAGGAAAGCTGGGGCTTTCCCATGACAGGCGCAACGGCACTTTGATGCTCCACATCCCCCAGCGTTTCAAAAGTGGGATTGTTGGCACAGCCTGTCAGCAACAACACAAAGGCAACAATTACACAAAGCTTTTTCAAAATTTACCCCTCCAGAAAGGAAATGTTTATGGATTTATTTATCATCTACCTTGCTATAATCAATGCGCTTTCTCTGCTGCTTATGCTCCTTGACAAGGAAAAAGCCAAAAGAAATCGTTGGAGAATTCCGGAGCGGACACTACTGGGCATCTGCGCCCTTGGAGGGAGCTTGGGTGGCTTTATCGCCATGGTGGTATTTCGCCATAAAACAAAACACATTGCCTTTGCATTGGGAATTCCCGTGATGCTTATCATTCACTGCGGGGCACTATATTTGCTACATCGGTATCTATGATAACAAAATGCCCTCCGGCAAACCGGAGGGCATTCATTTTTTAATTCAAGGAAGAAATAATGGCTTCCGCAGCCTCCAAGCCGTCAATGGCAGCAGACACAATGCCGCCGGCATAGCCTGCGCCCTCACCGGTGGGGTACAAGCCGGGCAAGGTAACGGACTGATGATTTTCTCTCCTAACGATGCGGACAGGGCAGGAGGAACGGGTTTCCGGCGCAGTTAAAACCGCATCCGGATGGGCAAAGCCTTTGAGGTTGCCCTCCAACAAAGGCAGCGCTTTTTCAAGCGAGGAAGTGATGCGCTGTGGCATGAATTCATGCAAATCGCACCAATGAACTCCGGGGCGATAGGTGGGCTGCACCGTACCGGGAGCAACTGTGGGTTTCCCCTGCAAGAAATCGCCCACCCGCTGCGCTGGGGCACGATAGGAATTGGACAGGCGGTAGGCTGCCTGCTCCAGTTGCCTCTGCCAATACATTCCTGCCAAAACGCCGTCACCGGGGACATCCTCCGGACGAATGGTGACAAGCAGGGCTGCATTGGCGTTTTCTCCTGCACGGTCGGCATAGCTCATGCCATTGGTGACCACGCCGCCCTGCCCCGAAGCAGCCGCCACCACATACCCGCCGGGACACATACAAAAGGTATAGGCGGTGGCATCCTCCAAATGTTTAACCAGCTTATAGTCCGCAGGAGGCAACCGCAGGTTGCGTGCGCCATATTGGGCCATGTCAATAAGGCTTTGGGGATGTTCTATCCGTACGCCCATGGCAAAGGGCTTTCGCTCCATTGCGACACCTTTTCCATGCAGCATTTCAAAGGTATCACGGGCGCTATGCCCCACCGCCAGCACAAGATGGTTGGTGGAAATTGTTTCCCCCTGCTCTGTTATCACGGCAGAAACAGCACCATTCTCCAAAAGAATATCGATGACACAGGTACAAAACCGCACCTCGCCCCCCAAGCGGATAATCTCCTGCCGAAGATTTTGTACCACATTCAAAAGCACATCCGTGCCCACATGGGGCTTAGCGTCAAACAAAATTTCCTCCGCAGCACCGCAGGCGACAAACTGCTCCAAAATCCAGCTAATACGGGGGTTATTAAGTCCGGTATTCAGCTTTCCATCGGAGAAAGTACCTGCTCCTCCCTCTCCAAACTGCACATTGCTACGGGTATCCAGCTCACCGGTTTCAAAAAAGTGCTGCACCTTTTCATGGCGGCTAACCGCATCCTCACCCCGTTCCAGCACCAAGGGCTTGAGCCCTGCCTTTGCCAGTAGCAGGGCGGCAAACATACCGGCAGGTCCAAAACCAACCACCACCGGACGATTTGCCGGCTGACAAGAGGCTTTTGGCAGCTTATAATAGGAAACTGGTGCAAGGTCTGCCCGTTTGCAGCCGGAGGCTTTGAGAATTTTCTTCTCACTGCCATCCACCAACACATCCACAGTGTATACAATCTTCACATCCGGCTTTTTCCGTGCATCAATGCTGCGGCGGATAATTTTCACCTGCCGCAGCTTGGAATTGGAAATTTTCAGCAGACGGGCTGCCTCAAAGCCAAGCTGGGCCGGATTATGCTCCGGCGGCAAGGCGATTTCTCTAATTCGTATCATCTTATTCCTTTCCGGCGGACAAACCGGCACAACGTCCGGAGCTCCATGCCCACTGCAGGTTATAGCCGCCGCAATCACCGTCAATATCCAGCACCTCACCGCAAGCATACAAGTCGGGAACAAGCTTACTGCCCATGGTGCTTGGGTCAAATTCCTCTGTCAGTATACCGCCGGCGGTGACCTGCGCCGCATCCATGTCCAAAGGCTCTGTCAAGGAAATCTCAAAGGACTTCACTTGGCGCACAACCTCTTGAAATTGGAAATTTTCTAGCTGAGAAATGAGGCAGGATGGGTTAACATCGGCAGCCTTAGTCAGCATCCGTCCAAGGCGGTTATGAAGAATTCCGGTCAGCAGCTCCTCTGCCGTCTGTGTGGAGGACTTGCGCCGCAGAAGTGCATTCAGCAGCTCCTGCTCACCAATTTCCGGCAAGAAATCCAAACGGCAAGTCCATTCACCGGGCATTTGGCAGGCATCTCGTGAAATTTCAAATATCACAGGTCCGGAAAGTCCATACTCTGTAAACTGCAGTTCTCCCTGTCCGGAAGAAAAAACAGAGCCATTGTGCAAAATTTCTGCCCTGCAGTTGGCACGAACGCCCTTTAAGGACAGGCAGCCACGCCAACCAGATTTCAGCTGCACCAAGGCAGGACGCAGCTTGGTGCTATGGTGCCCCAACCGGCTTAAAAGCTGATAGCCACTCATGCTGCCGCCCAGCTTTGTGCCGGCAATGCCGCCGCAGGCGACAATCAGCCGATTGCAAAATACGGATTCTTCCCCACTTTTTAAAGAAAAGCCATCAGCCATTTTTTGAATTTTTGTTACTTCAAAGGAGGTAATGAGCTGAATATTGGGCTTTTCCAGCGCAAACCGCAGCACATCCACCACAGAATTTGCTTGGTCGGAATAGGGATAAACCCGACCGCTAGGCTCTGCCACAGTAAACAGTCCCAAATCCTCAAACCATGCAAGCACCTCTTTGGGGGGAAATTTCGAAAGAGCATTTTGGGCAAAGCCGCTTTCTGCGCCATGGAAATGGACAATGCCCTCCTGCAGATTGGTCAGGTTGCAGCGACCGTTTCCGGTTGCCTGCAGCTTTCGACCGACACGAGCCTGTCGCTCCAGCAAAATGACCTGCACATTAGGATTTTCCGCAGCAGCCAAGGCTGCCGCCATGCCAGACGCACCGCCGCCAATGATACCAACAATCATGCTATTCCCTCCTTTTTTCCTCATTATACAGTACTTTTTCAAAAGAAACAAGAAAAACTTCTTTGCAGACTGGCAAATCTATGATACAATCAAAGCTCAAGGAGGTGGGTACAACGGACAGAAGCAATATTGAGAAAATTGCCAAAACGCCGGAGGACCGCCTGCTGCTGGCAAAGCTATGGGATAAAATTCAAGCCGGAATGCGGCGCAATGTTCCCTCCTCCACCTGCTTTTTATCTCCAAGAGAGCAAGAGCTTGCCCGTTTTCTCTTTGGTGCGGCAGATGGTCTTTGCTACTTTGGTGGCTATCAGGAGGCGGAGCGAAAAATGCTCTGCTATGTGCCGGATTATTTGGATACGGACAGCCTATTAGAGAAAGACAGCCCTGTGGTATGCCTGCGTGCTGTTTTTTATGAGGGAGATTCTCCCTCTCATCGGGATTTCTTGGGTGGGCTGATGGCTTGCGGCATTACAAGAGAATCCCTTGGGGATATTTGTGTGGGAAATGGCAGCTGCGATTTCTTTGTGACGGCTCAAATTGCAGATTTCATTGAGCAAAATTTGGAATCCGTTGGTAGAACGCACCTGAAGCTTCACCGAATTGCGCTGCAGGATGTGAAAGCACCGGAGCCGGAAACCGTAGAAATTAAGGACACACTGGCATCTCTTCGGCTGGACAGCGTGATTTCTACGGGATTTCGCATCAGCAGAGCCTTGGCTGCCGACTATATCGCAGCCGGAAAGGCTGCAATTGATGCCCTGCCCTGTGATAAACCGGACAAGTCGGTATCGGAAGGGATGAAAATTTCCGTCCGAGGCTTGGGTAAAATCAAAATCAAATCCGTCAGCGGTCAGACGAAAAAAGGCCGAATTTGGGTGGTCATTGACCGCTATGTGTGAGGAACAAGTATGAACATGGAAGAAGTAATTGCAAGAATCAATGTGCTAGCTGCCAAGGCTAAGGCTGAGGGCTTAACAGAGGAAGAAACCGCTGAACGGGATAAGCTGCGCCGGATTTACATTGACAATGTAAAAGCAAGCTTGGTGGGACGGCTGGAGAATACCTATATTGTGGACGAAAAGGGAAACAAAACCAAGCTAAAGCATAAATAACAAAAGACGAGATGTTTTTTCATCTCGTCTTTCTTTTTATACCTCAGCAAGCTCCGGCAACTTCAGCTGTCTGGATTTGTAGAGCTTATACATTTCCTCCGTTGCCATACGGGTTTTGGCAACCACATCACCGCCGGAGGGAATACAATAATACATCTCGCTATTATTGCCAATGCAAATCATATCCCCCACCTCATACCAAAAGTAATCGGCATACAGACCATAATTGCTTTGGGGCTTTTGATGATAGTCTAGCTTTCCCTCACAGCCCGTCAGGTGGAAGCCGGACAAATCATGTCGCAGGTGTCCATTGCCCACTCGATACAAGGCTTTATGGTCGGTCATCATGATAATGTCCACATCCACATCCAGCCGGTAATCGCCGGACAGAATCTCCTGCTGCACCTGTTGGCGCTGCCAATCGTTCCACTGGGGAACGGTGGTAAAGGCAGCGTCCCCATTCAACGCCTTCAAATCACCAATGGGCGTTAACTCATATTGTTTGCCGCAGTGGTGGCAGGCAAGATGAATTCCCTTGCCCTCCATGTGTCCCTCCGCATTGCAGTGCGGACACTTCCAAAGAATCCGGCTCAAGCCGTCAGCACGGAAAGGCTCGTGAATTTCAATGCCGTTTTTCTTCTGCCATGCCCAATGGTCAAAGCCAAAGGCTTCATCCAAGCCATCGGACAGCTCCTGCACACTCAGCTGCCGCACCTCATCCTGTGAATACAGGCAACGGACCTTGGCAGATACCTTGACACCCTTACGCACTTGCAGTTGATTATACAACGGATTGCGGCTGAACGCACCAAATGTTTCAATCATCACAACCGGTACATCCAGCTTTTTCAGCAGTACGCCCATCTTACGGGGCAAGGCGGTGGCACGCCCGTCAAAGGAATAGCTAGCCTCCGGATACATGAGGATGCTAGATTTTTTATTCTTAAGGCAATCGGTCATATCCTTAATAAGCGACACATCCGTCACAAATTTTTGAGTTGGAATACAGCCAATGGTATACATCAGCCAACTCATAAAGCCACCCATGCCGATAAAGGCATCGGAGGAGCAGACAATATTCAGCGGACGGGGATAGAGAATGGTATTTGCAATGGGCATATCCAAAAAGCAGGAATGATTCATTAAAACAAGACAGGGCTGCTTTTTATCCACCAGCTCCATGCGCTCTTTTGTATAGGTAAAGCCTGTGCCGGCAAGTGAAAAAACAGACAGTAGCCGAATAAGGCTACGCCAAAAAATATTGGGTTTCACAGGACGCTTGTGCTTGGGTCGTGGCTTTGCCATGACCGTCTCATAGTTTTCACGGATAAAGGTGTTTTTCATTCAAAGACACCACCTTTCGCTTTATTCACAAGTTCTTCAACATTATAAACGACATTTATAAATCTGTCAACCGATGTATACATATCAATGAATATTTTTTGTATAATATACGCATAATGCTGTATATTTTTATTTTTTTGTGAAATTTACACATAGAAATTTTCCAAAAATTAGAGAAATATGTATTATTATTCACTTGAAATTGAATAATATTCGTTGTATAATCATACCATCAAAAACGCACCGACACAGTGCAGAAACGAGGAGAGATTCTTATGAAAAAGTTTATTGCGATTATCTTATCTGTTCTTATGCTAATGGGCTGTATGGCCGGCTGTACTATGAATGAAAACGGGCCCGGCAAAAATCCCTACAAGCTCACCACCGTGAAGGAGGGCTACCTGACAGTGGTCACCTCCCCCGACTATGCACCCTACGAGTTCTATGCATTAGACGAAAACGGCAAGCCCACCCTAGCCGGTTTTGATATGGCCCTTGCCAATTACATTGCAGATTATTTGGGCTTGACCTTGGATGTTGTTCCCATGAGCTTCGACGGTATTGTCGGCGAGATGGGCGCCGGCGTGGCTGACCTGGCAATGGCAGGTTTGTCCCCCGACCCCGAGCGTAAAGAGAAGATGGACTTCTCCGACATCTACTACGGCGGTAAGCAGGCATTCATCACCTCCAAGGCCAACCAAAGCAAGTTCACCGATCTTGCCTCTGCCAACCAGTCTGACATTTCCGTAGGCGCACAGACCGGCACCATTCAGATGGAGCTTGCCGGCGAATACAGCAAGGATGCTGACATTGTTTCTCTGGCAAAGGCCACCGACATCATCGCTGAGGTCGCTGCCGGCACACTGGACGGTGCATATGTAGAGTGGGATGTAGCTGTTTCCTATCAGAAAACCTACTCCGACCTGGTGATCGTTTGCGAAGTTCCCTATGAGAATGACGGCAACATCATCGGTGTCGCCAAGGGCAACGCTGACCTTTTGAAGTATGTCAATGAGGCTATCAAGAAGTGTGTGAACGAAGGCACATTCGCACAGTTTTTGGAAGAAGCCAATAAGCTGGCTGCCGGAGAAAAGTACGAAGGTATGCTGGGTGAGGATGGCAATGTCCCCACTGAGGACACCGGGGACTAACAAAAAAACATCCAAATTCCTCCTCAGGAAAACTGAGGAGGAATTTGATGTGTTAATCACACAACAAAGGAGCAACCTTTATGGGCAACCTGATTACAACCAAAGGCTTTGAAATTTGCCTGCGCTATGCAGAGCTATTTAAACAGGGACTGATTGTCACCGTTCTTCTTGCATTTTTCACAGTCATTTTTGGATTTATTCTTGGTATTCTTTTGGCGATAGCACGAATGAGCGATTTGCGTCCGTTTCGTTTTCTCAGTGTGAATAAAGACGGGCATTTACGCGGAAACGGTCTTCTCCTCGCACTTAGCAAATGCAATCCCCTGTCCTTTTTAGCCACCTGCTATGTGGAAATTATCCGTTCTACGCCTATGTTGGTGCAAATTATGATTATCTACTTTGGCGTGTTTCGGCTTGTCAAGCTTCCCAACATCACCTTTTTTGGATTTCTCAAATTTCAGCGGTTTTTCCCCGGTGTTGTGGCACTGAGCATGAACTCCGCCGCTTATCTGTGCGAGATTATTCGCTCCGGCATTCAGTCCATTGACGGCGGACAGAGCGAAGCTGCCCGTTCTCTCGGTCTTACCAAGACCAAAACCATGCTGCATATCATTATGCCCCAGGCTTTGCGGAACATTCTGCCTGCCATCGCCAATGAATTTGTGGTCATTATTAAGGAATCTGCCATTGCCTACACCATTGGCGTGCCGGACCTTATGGCAGCTGTAAATGATGTAAGAGGTGCAGCCAGCATCATTATGGAGCCTTTGCTGGTGGCTACCGCCGTCTACTTCTGTCTTTGCTTCCCCACCTCTAAAATTATCGCCTATTTTGAAAGGAGAATGAGCCGTGGAAACATTCGCTGATTGCTTAATCTCTGTCCAAAACCTGCAAAAGCACTTTAACAAAGGTGATATTAAAGCATTGGATGATGTCAGCCTGGATATTCATACAGGCGAGGTTGTCGTTGTGATTGGTCCCTCCGGCTCCGGAAAGTCCACCCTTTTGCGGAGCTTAAACCTGACAGAGGAGCCCACAGGTGGTTCTATCCGGTTTAACGGCGTGGACATTACCAAGAAGAAAATCCCCAACGGCAAGGGCAAGCTTGTGAAACTGGACATCGACAAGCACCGGCAGAAAATGGGCATGGTGTTTCAGCACTTTAATCTGTTCCCCCACAAGACCATTCTTGAAAACATGACCCTTGCACCCATTCAAGTCAAGCACATGAACAAGGATGACGCTCAAAAAAAGGCACTCACCCTTTTGAAGCGAGTGGGACTGGAGGACCGGGCAGATGCCTACCCCATCCAACTCTCCGGCGGACAAAAACAGCGTATTGCCATTGTCCGTGCGCTGATGATGGAGCCTCAGGTTATGCTGTTTGACGAGCCTACCTCTGCTCTCGACCCGGAAATGGTGGGTGAGGTACTGAATGTCATGAAGGAGCTGGCGCAGGAGGGTATGACCATGGTTGTGGTCACCCACGAAATGGGCTTTGCTCGGGAGGTTGCCAGCCGTGTCCTCTTTATGGACAAGGGCAAAATTTTGGAGCAGGGCACGCCGAAGCAGATTTTTGAAAACCCCTGCAATCCCCGATTAAAGGAATTTCTCTCAAAGGTTTTATAAGAAAAAATCTCACCCAAATTGGGTGAGATTTTTTATCATAAATTCTATTCGCAGGCTGTTTAGGAATGGGGCTTCTCGTCAAAGACAATCTTAATGACCTTATACGCACCGCTACGCCAAAGGGTGACTGTAGAGCTGTCCCCTGCCTTGAAGTTACGCAAAGCACGGGTTAAGTCGCTGACATTTTCCACCTCATAGCCACCCACCGCAGTAATAATATCCTTGGTTTGAATTCCATATTCTTGAGCACAGTAGCCGCTTTCTACACTGCTGACATAAGCACCTAAGGGAAGTCCGTAAATGTTGGCAGCTGTGGTATCCACATCCGTCACTCTGACACCCAAATAAGCACCGGTGATATAGCCGTACTGCCGCAAATCCTCCAGCATACCAAACACATCATCCATGGGAATGGCAAAGCCAATGCCCTCGATGTTAGCACCGGAGGCGGTGGTGCCGGAATACTTGGCGGTGGTGATGCCAACCACCTCACCCTTTGCATTAAACAGCGGTCCGCCGGAATTGCCGGAGTTGATGGATGCATCGGTTTGAATCATATTGATTGCCAAGCCATCCGTGGACACATCCCGATTGATACCACTGACATAGCCTGCTGTCAAGCTAAAGCTCAATTCACCCAAGGCGTTGCCAATGGCAACCACCTGGTCACCCACCCGAAGTTCACTGCTCTTGCCAACCGTTACCGGCTTTAGTTTTGCTCCCTCTACCTTCAAAAGTGCAATGTCATTGGTGGCGTTAGAGCCAACAAATTTAGCCGTCAGCGTTTGCCCATCCGATGTGATGACATTGATGGAAGTTGCCCCTTCCACCACATGATGATTGGTAACTACATAGCCGTCTGCCGTCAAAATAAAACCGGAACCGGCGGATTCGCCTTCAAACACCTGCCCTGCCTCTATCGTGCGAACAAGGCAGCTGATTGCCACCACACTTTTGATATTCTGCTGATAAACCTGACTGGGCGTAAGGCCTTCCACCGGAACAGTAACCTCACTGTCGGGAGTCAAGGCTTCAATTTGATTTTGCAGCACATCCATTCGCTCGTTAAAGGATTTCATGGTGAGCTGATACTGCCGCTTCCAATAGCGATTTGTAATAAAAGCTGCAGCACCGCAGCCTGCAGTTACCAAGGCAATTACACCGACAGCGGCAACCAAACGCAGCAATGTCTTTTTCAACCACTTTTTCTTAGGTGCAGGCGGCTGATAGGGCGGCTGCTGATAGGCATAATAAGGCGGTACTTGGTAATACGGAATATAAGAATAGGGCGCTTCCTTGCTGCCAGTGCCCAAGCCGTGATAAAAGCCCTGTTGGGGCTGCTGCTCGGCTTGTTCCTGCTGGGGCTGTTCGGACTGAGAATCTTCCGCAATGGGCTCGGAGGGAATATCGTTATTTTCGTAAGTATCCATAAATAACCTCCAAAGAATTGATGTATCAATCATATTTAGTATATATGAACTTTTCATGAATTGCAACAAAAGGATTTATTAATAATCCATAAATTTCCATTCTTTGACACAATTTATAAAAAAGCAGAGGCGATTGCCGCCGCCTCATGTCTTTACTTCTTGCGGAAGGACTTACAGTCGGTGCACTGATCCATGGTAGGATTGGTTTCGTGAGTGCCCACCAGAATGCGATCCAGAGAGCAGAAATTGGCATCATCACAGTGATAGGCGCACTGCTTGACGGTGCATTCAATGCACTTATTAGCATGACAGCTCATAGCGTTTCCTCCTTTTTTCAAAGTTCAATGCTAGTATGACCAAGGACAGAAAAATCATGCAGAAAACTTTTTCCCAGATTGCTTTTTTTCGCAAAATATGATATGGTAACAAAAGAAAAACAAAGGAGTGAATCTTTATGGCGAAAATCGCACCTTCCATTCTTTCGGCAGATTTTGCCAATTTGCAAAGTGAAGTTCAGCGCTTGAAAGAAAACGGCGCAGACTGGATTCATGTGGATGTGATGGACGGCATCTTTGTGCCCAATATTTCCATGGGTTTCCCCATCATCGAAGCCATGCGCAAGCATACGGATTTGCCGCTGGATGTTCATTTGATGATTGACCGACCTGTGCGCTACATTGAGCAATTTGTCAAGGCAGGCGCAGACTATCTGACCATTCATATTGAGGCAGACCAGCCCCAAAACACCTTGGAGGCACTGGACAAAATTCATGCTTTGGGCTGCAAGGCAGGCGTTGTATTAAAGCCGAAAACGCCGGCAGAGGCGGCTATCCCCTATTTGGACAAATGCGAACTGGTGCTGGTGATGACCGTTGAACCGGGCTTTGGCGGTCAAAAATTCATGGCAGATATGATGCCCAAGCTGAAAAAGCTGCGGCAGCTTTTGGACGAAGTAAATCCCAGCTGTCTGTTGGAGGTAGACGGCGGTGTTGATGCCAACACCCACGCTGGCTGCAAGGAAAACGGTGCAGAAGTACTGGTTGCCGGCTCTGCCTATTTTAAGGCAGAGGACAAAGCAGCCTTTGTCAAAATCATTCAAGGATAAGTGTATGGGGGGCAAAAATTCTGCCCCCCTTTTTTGTCAAAGATATACAATGTTTTCTACAAATTGTTTTGTATTTCGTCATGCCCTGTGATTGACTTTTAGGCGTAGGGCGTGTATAATATTTCCGGAAAATTCTTTTTTCAAACAAAAAGTATATCAAAAGCCGGATACGGCTTTCGAAAAGAAAGGAAAATTGGCATGATTTACAGTACTGAAGTGCAGCACATGTGTTCCGTGGCCAAGGGTGCTTACCACGGTCCTGCTCCCATTCCCGAAGAGGGCAAGTGGGTACAGGTGAAGGAAATCAAAGATGTCAGCGGTTTCACCCATGGCATCGGCTGGTGCGCTCCCCAGCAGGGCTGCTGCAAGCTGACCCTGAATGTGAAGGAAGGCATCATTGAGGAGGCTTTGGTGGAAACTCTGGGCTGCTCCGGCATGACCCACTCCGCCGCTATGGCTTCTGAAATTCTCATTGGCAAGACCTTGTTGGAGGCTCTGAACACCGACCTGGTGTGCGATGCTATCAACACTGCTATGCGGGAACTGTTCCTGCAGATTGTCTACGGCCGTAGCCAGTCCGCTTTCTCTGAGGATGGCTTGGCAGTGGGCGCTTCCTTGGAGGATTTGGGCAAGGGTCTGCGCAGCCAGGTGGGCACTATGTTCGCCACCAAGGCTAAGGGTCCCCGTTATCTGGAGATGGCTGAGGGCTATGTGACCCGTGTTGCTCTGGACGAGGAAAACCTGATTACCGGCTACGAGTTCGTCAATCTGGGCAAGATGATGGACTTCATCAAGAAGGGTGACGATGCCAACGAGGCACTGAAGAAGGCAAAGGGCTCTTACGGCCGTTTTGCCGACGCTGCCAAGTACATCGACCCCCGTCACGAATAAGAGGAGGACACGAAAATGGCTTTGTTTGAAGGTTACGAAAGAAAAATTGACAAAATCAACGGTGTTCTCGCTCAGTACGGTCTGAAGTCCGTTGAGGAGTGCCGTGAAATCTGTGTCGCCAAGGGCTTCGACCCCTACGAGATTGTCAAGGGCATTCAGCCCATCGCTTTTGAGGATGTGGCTTGGGCTTACTGTGTCGGCGCTGCCATCGCCATCAAGAAGGGCGTTAAGAACGCCGCCGAGGCTGCTGAGGCCATCGGCATCGGTCTGCAGTCCTTCTGCATCCCCGGCTCTGTGGCTGAGGACCGTAAGGTGGGCTTGGGTCACGGCAATCTGGGCGCTATGCTGCTGCGTGACGAGACTAAGTGCTTTGCTTTCCTGGCAGGTCACGAGTCCTTCGCTGCTGCTGAAGGTGCTATCGGTATCGCCCGCAGCGCCAACAAGGCTCGTAAAGAGCCCCTGCGTGTTATCCTGAACGGCTTGGGCAAGGATGCAGCACAGATTATCTCCCGTATCAACGGCTTTACCTATGTGCAGACCAAGTTCGATTACTACACCGGTGAGCTGACTGTGGTCAACAAGATTGCCTACTCCAAGGGCGAGCGTGCTGCCGTCAACTGCTACGGCTGTGACGCTGTCCGTGAAGGCGTTGCCATCATGCACCATGAGGGCGTGGATGTTTCCATCACCGGCAACTCCACCAACCCCACCCGTTTCCAGCACCCTGTCGCCGGCACTTACAAGAAAGAGTGCATTGAGCAGGGCAAGAAGTACTTCTCCGTTGCTTCCGGCGGCGGTACGGGTCGTACCCTGCACCCCGACAACATGGCAGCAGGTCCTGCTTCCTACGGCTTGACCGATACCATGGGTCGTATGCACGGCGATGCTCAGTTTGCCGGCTCTTCCTCCGTCCCTGCCCATGTGGAAATGATGGGCTTCCTGGGCGCAGGTAACAACCCCATGGTCGGTATGACCGTTTCTGTGGCTGTTGCTGTGGAAGAGGCTCTGAAGTAATTGACCAATACACAAAAAGCACCTGCTTCGGCAGGTGCTTTTTTTATCCCGACCATGGTAAGGAAAGCACCCGCAAATGCGGGTGCGGATTTGAGTCGCAATGAATGTTCATTGCTCCCCCTTGACATGCTAAATCGAACGAAATATTGTAAAATAAAAGGATGTTAATAATATAAAAGAGAAAATTTTAGCTTTAACCCAAGAAGAATTAGATAACACATTATAATCACGCTACAGATTTTCAGGGAACACTATACGAATGACGATTATTCAAAAATATTTGAATTCTAAGTATTTCCAATTTAAGGGCGAGCACGGAATGTTTTCTTCACTGCCTTTCAAATCCCTCCAGCTAAATACCATGCCAATAAAAATACCCATCCAAAATGGATGGGTATTTTTATTGGCGGAGATGGAGGGATTTGAACCCCCGCACGCCTTGCGACGCCTAGCGGATTTCGAATCCGCACCCTTCAGCCACTTGGGTACATCTCCATGCACTTGGGTATTATAGCAACCCAAGCAAAAAAAATCAAGGCTTAACTTCCTCTTTCTTGCGCGCCAATTCCAAAATCTCACACATCTGCTGACAAATCTGCGAATAGTTTTCCCTGCGATGGGGCTTCAAGCAACGAGAGCAATCCTTAATGCCTTCCGGCGTGTAGGTAAAGCTGCCACCGCACTGCTCCCCCAAGGCATACAAGGGGCAATAGCAGAAAAGGCAGCTAAAGGTTGCGGGGTCAGCACCCTCATGACAAGGAAAGTATTCGCAAGCATAATGCTGAAAAAAGTCGTAGTTTGACATACCATTCTCCTTTTCTACACCTCTGTCCAAGGATAAACCGCAGGCGGCTCTTGACAAAATTCCATTAGCTTACCCGTCATTGGGTGGAAAAAACGCAGACGATATGACCATAGCGCAATATCGCAAGCGTCATCCAGTAAGCTATACTTTCGTTCCCCCACCAAGGGCATTCCCCTGCTGGCAAACTGCACCCGAATTTGATGCGTTCTGCCCGTTTCCAAGGTGATGCCAAGGCGTGTCAACCCACAGTTGCTCCCCAAAACCTGATACCGCAGGGCGGCAGGCTGCACATCCTTGCCTGACTGAGATACCACCACAGTCATTTTCCGTGCCTTATCCCGCAGCAGCAGGTCGCAGAGCCGACCGCATTCTTGCTCCGGTGCGCCATGGACAACCGCCAAATACTCCTTGCCAAAGTCATCCATACGGACTTGCTTTGACAGTGCCGATGCCGCCTCATGAGAACGGGCAAGCACCATCAGCCCACTGACCACCCGATCCAGCCGATGAACAGTCCGCACATCCTCTGTACCTAACGCCTGCCGCACAAGCTCCGGCAAGCCCCCCGGTTCATCCGTGGACAACACCCGGGCAGGCTTGATACACACCACAATGGCATCATCTGCATACAAAATTTCCATACATCCTCACAAAACTTCCCAAAACTGGCGAAATGCTGTCGGAAGTGCCGCTGCATTTTCGATTTCTTCTTTAGAAAACCACACAAAATCAGGAGATTTCTCCCAAACTTCCAGATAAAATCCTCGCATATTCCACACAATGTGGGTAAAAATATGTTTTTTCTCAAGCTGCCGATAGACCTGCTTGACCGGCATTCCCCAGTGCTCTATCAGTTCGATGCCTTGGGATAACTCCAAAGAGCCATCTACATTGGGAAACTGCCATAAAGAAGCCAAAAGTCCGGAATCCGTTCGCTTTTGCAGGGCAAATGCTCCATCGCACTGCAAGATAAAAACCGTTTTCTCTTCCTGCCGCTTTTGCTTTTTGGGGGCTTTTATCGGCAGCGTTCGGGCGGTTTTATACTGCCTTGCCTTACAGAATTCAGCGCAGGGACATTCCTCACACCGAGGTGCACCGTTCGGTCCGCATAGGGTTGCGCCCAACTCCATCAGCGCCTGCGTAAAATCCCCTGCCCTGTCCGGATAAATCTCCTGTAGCTGCCTGCGCACCGTTGCTTTGAAAGCCGGCTGGTCAATAGGCGTTGCATCATTCATAATTCGGGCATAAACCCGCAGAACATTCCCATCCACTGCCGGAACTTTCATATCATAAGCGATAGAACAAATCGCACCGGCAGTGTATTCTCCCACACCGGGAAGTGCCAATACAGAGGCATATTCTCTCGGGAAAACACCATCATGCTGTTGCAAAATACAACCTGCCGCCTTTTTCAGATTGCGGACACGGCTGTAATAGCCCAAGCCCTCCCAAAGCTTATGCAGAAGCTCGTCATCACAGTTTGCCAACGCCTCCACTGTGGGAAGCGCTTCTAAAAAACGGCTGTAATAACCCTTAACAGCCTCCACACGGGTCTGCTGCAGCATAATCTCCGACAGCCAAATATGATAGGGATTTTTGTCCTGCCGCCATGGCAAATCCCGTTTGCTCCGGTCAAACCACGGAAGAAGCACTTGCGGCAGTTGTTTTAAAGCATCCTCCATCAAAGCACCTCTTTATAAACAGCATCTGATTGTCGCTCGTACAGATAAGTTCCGCTATGGGTATTGACTGAGCCGTCCACATACCGGGCAACATCGGATATTTTGCGGAAACCGCATTTTTCATGGACAGCAATGGAAGCGATATTCCGCTGACGAATATGACTATACAATTTTGTGGGCTGAAGCTGCTGCAAAACTGCTTCCATCAACCTTTGGGCATAGCCCTGACGGCGAAAATCCGGATGGGTTTCCAACGCCTCCAGCAGCAAGCCATCCTCATATCGCTCCAAACGAAGGGCGCTGCGATAGCTTCCGTTCTCCTCCCAAATACAGTACAAATCCCCCTCATGGGAGAAAAAATCCTTCTGCAAATAATCATAAAACGCCTGCTCTGCCTGCATAAGCTGCTGATTTTCCGGCAAATCCGGATAAAACTCTTTGCCGTTTTCCAAATTGCCCTGCAAGTACACCGCCATAAGGGAACTCCACCGCAGGTCACGGAGCTTATCAATCACCAACAGCATTACACTTTTTCTCCCAAAATGGACTTGGTCGCATAGGCATTGAGGCTCATATCCGCAATATTTCCGGCTAAATATTCATAATACGCCTGCGCTCCAATCATGGCGGCATTGTCGCCACACAAGGATAGCGGCGGCATATAAAGCTCCGCATCCAAGGCTTGCGCAGCCTTTTGCAAATCACCACGAATTCGGCTGTTGGCGGCAACGCCACCGGCAACCGCAACCTTTTTGCAGCCGGTTTTCTCAATGGCTCGCACCACCCTAGGCACCAGGATATCGGACACCGCAGCGGTAAAGGCGGCACAGAGGCTGGGAATATCCAGCTGTTCTCCCACTTGCTCGGCATGGTGAATGAGATTCAGCGCCGCCGTTTTTAAACCGGAAAAGCTCATATTATAGGGATTTTCACCGGGCTTACTGCGAGGCAGGAGGTACTTGCTCTCATCTCCCTGCTGGGCAGCTTTGTCAACAGCCGCACCGCCGGGATAAGGCATTCCCAAGACACGCCCCACCTTGTCAAAGCACTCCCCTGCCGCATCATCCAAGGTCGTGCCCATGATTTCCATATCGGTGTAATCCTTGACATGCAGCAGCATGGTATGTCCGCCGGACACCACAAGGCACAAAAACGGGGGCTTCAGCTCCGGACAGGCAATATAATTGGCGGCAATATGCCCCCGAATATGATGCACCGGAATCAAGGGCTTGTTCATCGCCAACGCAGCCGCCTTGGCAAAATTCACACCCACCAGCACAGCACCGATAAGACCAGGAGCATAGGTCACTGCCACCGCATCAATCTCCTGCCGCGTCAGATTTGCTTCCTGCAAGGCTTGGTCTGCCAAAGAATAAATTGCTTCAATGTGCTTACGGGAGGCAATTTCCGGCACAACGCCGCCGTACTCCCGATGCAATGCCACCTGAGAGGCAATGCAGTCCGTCAGCACCTGTCTGCCGTTTCGGACAATGGCAACAGCGGTTTCATCACAAGAGGATTCCACAGCCAAAATGTTCATCTTGTCCACTCCTTTCGGCAAATCAGTGCATCCTCCTTGGGATTGCGGTAATAATTAGGGCGCCGACCCACCGGAACAAAGCCCAGTGCATCATAAAGCGCAATGGCAGGGGCATTAGAGGCACGGACCTCCAAGGAAAGGCTGGTAACACCGTTTTCTGCCAGCGCAGAAACAAGTGCACCAATCAATTTCGTGGCAACGCCCTGACGGCGAAAATCCGGATGGACTGCCACATTCATCATATCAGCCTCTCCCATGACGGATTGCGAGCCGATATAGCCTGCCAATCGCTCATTCTCCATGGCGACCAGCCACACAGAAAGAGGGTTTTGAAGCTCGGAGGTAATGCTATTTTCACTCCAAGGAGCAGAAAAACAGATGGCTTCCAGCTGCGCAATTTGCGGCACATGCGCCTGCAACATTTTTACAATTTCCATTATTTTGCCTCATACCAGCTATTACCCCACTTGGCATCTGCCTGCAAGGGTACTTTCAATGCGGCAACCGCCGCCATTTCCCGACTGACCAATGCAGATACTTCCTCTGCAAGTTCTACGGGGCACTCCACAATCAATTCATCATGGACCTGCAGCAGCAGCTGTGCCTGGGGATAATGCGCTTGCAGGGCATTTTCCACCCGAATCATGGCAAGCTTGATAAGGTCAGCGGCTGTGCCCTGCACGGGGGTATTCAGAGCAATTCGCTCTGCGCCCTGTCGAATATTAAAATTACTGCTCTTCAGCTCCGGAATATAGCGCTTGCGCCCGTACATGGTTTGGGTATAGCCCTTTTCACGAGCATCAACTACCACATTTTTCATATAATCCCGAACGCCCCGATAGTTGGCAAGGTAGTTATCGATATACGCCTTTGCCTCCCAGCGGGAAACACCAATGTCCTCCGACAGAGAAAACTCGGAAATGCCATAAACAATGCCAAAGTTCACCGCCTTGGCGTGCCGCCGCTGCAGGGCTGTTACCTGCTCCGGTGCAACCCCAAAAACCTGAGAAGCTGTGACAGTGTGAACATCCAAGCCGGAAATGAAGGCATTCTGCATCACCGCATCATCGGCAATGTGGGCAAGGACACGCAGCTCAATTTGACTGTAGTCTGCATCCACCAGCACACAGCCGGACTTAGGAATAAACATCTTGCGAATTTCTGCGCCCAAATCTGTCCGCACCGGAATGTTCTGCAAATTCGGCTCTGTAGAGGACAAACGCCCCGTGGCAGTCACCAAATTTTGGAAGGTGGTGTGAATTCGTTCGTCCTCCCCAATCACCGCAACCAAACCATCGGCATAGGTGGATTTGAGCTTGGTCAGCATCCGGTAGTCCATAATGGCAGAAATGATGGGATGCTTGTCCTTCAACTTTTCCAGCACCTCTGCGTTGGTGGAATAACCGGTTTTGGTCTTTTTCACAGGGGGCAAGCCCAGCTTGTCAAACAGCAATTCGCCCAACTGCTTAGTAGAATTGATGTTGAATTTTTCCTCGGAATAGGTGTAAATCAGCGCTTCACAGTCAGAAATACGCTGAGAAAGCATGATGCCAAACTGCTCCAGTTGCTGCCGGTCTACTGCAATACCTCGCTTTTCCATACGGTATAGCACCGGACACAGCGGCAACTCAATTTCTTCATACAGCTTCATCATGCCCTGCTTTTCCAATTCCTTGGACAGCACAGGATACAGCCTCAAAACCGCCTCGGCGCAGCCTGCGGCGTCCCCGTCATCTACTGTCACACCCAAGAAAGTAGTGGCAAGCTTGGACACGGGATAGTCCGACTGGGAGGGATTGAGGTCATAGGCAGCCAATGCCGTATCGAAAGCAACGGCATCAAAGGAAATGCCCATGGCATCCAAGCGGGGCATGGTAGTTTTCGCATCGTGGCAAATCATGCTACCGATGGGCAACGCCAAGCCCATTTGGGCCTCCAAAGGTGTCAGAACGCACACGCCCTCTGCCCAAGCCACCGAAACAGAGCCGTCCTCCGCCAAATACAGGGCAAATTGGGGCAGCTTTTCCGGAATTTCGGATACTTTCGGGAGGGCAACCACAGGTTGCGCCCTTACAGGCAACTTGGTTTCTGCGCCACGCAAGCCGTATTTATCAATGAGCCGGACAAATTCCAGTTGCTGGAACAGCCGATACAGCTCTGCACGATTATAGGGCTGAACAATAGCATCCTTTGGCTCAAAATCAATGGGTGCGGTGGGGCGAATGGTTGCCAAATCATAGGAAAGATAGGCGTTCTCTCTGCCCTGCTCCAGCTTTTCACGGAGCTTGGGACGGATAGAGGCATCCTGCAAATTTTCATACACGCCGTCCAAAGAGCCGAATTTCAGCAGCAGCTCTGTGGCGGTTTTCGGTCCGACACCGGCAACACCGGGAATATTATCCGAGGAATCACCCATGAGGGATTTTAGGTCAATCATCTTTTTCGGCTCAAAACCGTATTCCTCCCGAAATTTTTCCTCGGTATAAAGGGTGGTGATGGTCTGTCCAGGCTTGGAAATCACCAGCTTCACATGAACATTTTCATCAATCAGCTGCAAAGAATCTCGGTCGCCGGTAGCAATGACGCACTCCCACCCGTTATTGGAGCAAATTTGACCCACAGTACCGATGACATCATCCGCCTCCCAACCCTGACATTCATAAATGGGAATGTTCATGGCACGAAGCACATCCTTCATGATGGGCATCTGCTGGCGCAATTCATCGGGCATTGCATGGCGGGTTGCCTTATAGCCCTCATACTGCAGGTGGCGAAAGGTAGGTCCGTGAAGGTCAAAGGCGACACAGACCGCATCGGGCTGCTCCTCCTTTTCCATGCGCTCCAAAATGTTCAAAAAGCCGTAAATGGCATGGGTATAAAGCCCTTCCTTGTTGGTCAGGGGCTTGACACCGAAATATGCCCGGTTGATCACCGAGTTGCCATCTAAAATCAGCAGCTTCATACTTTTCTCCACTTCGCACCCTGAGGGGTGTCGATAATTTCAATGCCACGAGCCTTCAATTCATCCCGAATTCTATCTGCCTCTGCCCAATTCTTAGCCTTTTTGGCTTCCGTACGGGCAGCTACCAGTGCATCAATTTCGGGGTCGGCAGAGATTGCTTCCTCCGCTTTCTTCTTTTCGTTCAGCTTTTGGGCGGCAGGCAGCAGGTTTAGACCCATTACTTGGTCAAAATCCGCAAGAGCAGCCAGCTTGGTGGCATCACTGCACTTGGCTTTCAGCACATCATACATGGCGGTTACTGCCAAGGAGGTGTTCAGGTCGCCATTCAGCGCACCCACAAAGCGCTCCTTTAGCGCGTTAAAGGCGTCTTGCTCTACTTCTCCACTGGGGTTAAGTGTCGCAATTTTTGCAATCAGTTTATCATAGGCAACCACCGCATTGTCCAAATTCTCCCAAGAGAACACAAGATTCCGGCGGTAATGGCTCTGCAGGCAGAACAGGCGGTATGCCATGGGGTCATAGCCCTTGCTTTCCAACAGCGAAACGGTCAGGAACTCGCCCTTGGACTTGGACATTTTGCCGCCCTCCGTATTAAGGTGGTGTACATGGAACCAGTAGTTGCACCACTTATGCCCCAAATAGCTTTCACTTTGGGCAATCTCATTGGTATGGTGCGGAAAGGCATTATCAATACCGCCTGCATGAATGTCCAAATCCTCACCCAAGTGCTTCATGGAGATGCAGGAACATTCAATATGCCAGCCAGGATAGCCTACGCCCCAAGGAGAATCCCATTTCAGGGCTTGGTCCTCAAACTTGCTCTTGGTAAACCACAGGACGAAGTCATTTTTATTACGCTTGTTGGAGTCCTCCTCCACGCCGTCACGGACACCAACTGCCAAATCCTCCTCATCATGGTCGCCAAATACATAGTATTTTTCCAAGGTGGCAGTGTCAAAATACACATTACCGCCGGCAAGGTAGGCTTTGCCGGTATCCAGCAATCTCTGCACCATGTCGATATACTCTGCAATACAGTTGGTAGCAGGCTCGACCACATCCGGTCGCTTAATATTCAGCTTTTCGCAGTCGGCAAAAAAGGCATCGGTATAAAAACGGGCAATGTCCATAACGGACTTATTTTCCCGCTTTGCGCCCTTGAGCATCTTGTCTTCGCCGGTATCTGCATCACTGGCAAGATGTCCCACATCGGTGATATTCATGACACGCTTGACCTTGTAGCCGGTATAACGCAGGGCTTTTTCCAGCACATCCTCCATGATATAGGTACGCAGGTTGCCAATGTGGGCATAATGATACACCGTCGGTCCACAGGTGTACATCTTCACAAGCTCCGGATTATTGGGAACAAACAGCTCCTTTTTATGGCTGGTAGAATTGTATAGATACATAACGATACCTCCAACGGTTATTTTGAAATAAACACGCCTCTTATGCCATTGGCACAAGAGGCGGGTAAATTACTCGCGGTTCCACTCTCATTTATTACTTGTATGCAATTTCTCGCTCCCGGACGCACATTCACGCCACCGCCGTATTCGGGCTTACAGCCAACGACCCGAACTCTCTGAAAGGCTTTCTGCGTTACTCTTTCCGTTCTTCACGATTTGCCCCAATTTTACCATGAAAAGCAAGGGTTTGTCAAGTAAAATATGAGAAAGTACCCCCGGATGAAAAATTTCATCCGGGGTATGTATTAGGCCTTCATAACCTCTTTACGGTAGCGCTCAATGCCCTTTTTCAGCAACTCCATGGAACGGCGCAGCCGCCCCTCCTGCAGCACATAGGCAATCCGCACCTCATTAACACCCTTACCGGGAGTTTCATAGAAAGGCGCACCGGGAGCAAACATGACTGTTTCTCCATTGTCTTCAAATTCAGAAAGCAGCCAGTTCTGAAATCTATCCGAATCGTCTACCGGCAGCTTTGCCATGACATAGAATGCGCCCATGGGCTTTTCTACCATCACACCGGGGATGTCTCGCAGCATATCCACCACCAAATCTCGGCGCTTCATATACTGGGCACGGCAGGCCTGATAAAATTCAGGACTGACCCCATACAGCGCCGCACTGGCAACCTGATCCATGGTTGCCACCGCCAAACGAGACTGGCAGAACTTCAGAAGTGCCTGCTGCAGCTGCTTATTCTTGGTAATCACGCAGCCCACCCGTGCGCCGCAGGCAGAAAACCGCTTGGAAACAGAGTCAATAATCACCAAGTTCTCGCTAATATCCTCAAAAATGCCCATGGTGGGGATTTCTCCCTCCCGGTCATAGCAGAACTCTCTGTATACCTCATCACTGATGAGGTACAAATCATGCTCCTTTGCCACATCCGCAATCATACGCATTTCATCTTTGGAAAGGGTGACACCGGTGGGATTACCGGGATTGGTAATTAAAATGGCACGGGTATTGGGGGTAATCAGGCTTTCAAACCGCTGGCGGTCTGCATAGCGATAGCCCTCCTCCGGACAGGTCGGCATAGCACGAATGATGCCACCTGCCATGTGGGCAAAAGTGGAATAGTTGGGATAATAGGGCTCGGGCACAATCACCTCGGTATAGGGGTCGAGAATGCTCAAACACACCAGCATCAATGCCTCGCTGCCGCCGGTGGTGACCAGCACATCGTTATGCCCCAACTCCACACCAAGGTTCTTATAATAACCACGGATAGCATCAATCAGCACCGGCATTCCGGGAGATTCTGCATAGGACAGAGTTTCTTGATGGAAATTACGAATGGCATCAAAAAAGGCAGGAGGTGTCGGCAAATCCGGCTGACCGATATTCAGTCGGTAAATGGTCTTACCCTGCTTAATGGCTTCCACCGCCAAAGGGTGGTATTTCCGCATGGGTGAAGATTCACAGCGGTTGGCATTGATGGATATTTTCATTTTCTCCTCCTCCGGCAAGATGTTTGCCGTATCTTATGTTATATTGCTTGAGCAAGCGCATCAGTTCCGGGGTCAGTGCCCCCAGCGCAATGAGATTGGGAATAGACATCAGTCCATTGATGATTTCTGCCATGAGCCAAACCATATTTGCCTGCATCACAGCGCCAAGAATAACAGTAGCAATTTGCAAATACACAAAGAATTTCCACACCCTGTCCCCAAACAGGAACTGAGCGCACCGCATTCCATACAAACCCCAGCCCAACACTGTTGCCAATGCGAACAGAATAAGTGACAATGCAATCGGAAGACGAACCCATGGGCCAAGCACCAGCGCAAAGCTGTCTACCGTCAGCCCGATACCGGCAGCCATGCCATAGGGAATGGACGTACCGCTGCACAATATCACCAATGCCGTCATGGTGCAAATAACGATGGTATCAAGAAAAACCTCCACAATACCCATCAGCCCCTGCTCCACAGGATGCTTGACTGCAGCAGATGCATGGGCAATAGCAGCCGTCCCCATACCGGCTTCATTGGTGAAAACCCCTCTGGAAACACCGATGCGCAGTGCCATCATTGCACTGCCCACCGCACCTCCGGTAACGGCACGAGGCTGAAACGCCCCCTGAAAAATCGAAGCAAACGCCTGCGGGACTGCCTCCATGCGCAGCAGAAGTACCCATATTCCCAGCAGTAAGTACAGCGCCGCCGCAAAGGGCACCATCAGCTCTGCCACCTGACCAATCCGCTTTGCACCGCCCAACAGCATAACGCCAATAACAAGCGCCAAGGCAACGCCCATGATAAAATTTCCTTGGGCTGTGGGCTGAACAGAAAACAGACGCAAGGAGCTGTTAATGCCGGAAATAACTGTATTGATTTGGGTGGCATTGCCCACACCAAAGGCCGCAACCACTCCGAACAAACAGTAAAGCACAGCGAGAAAGCGGAAGCGATTGCCCATGCCGTCAGAAATCATATACATCGGTCCGCCAATACTTTCACCACTTGAATTGGTGGTGCGGTAGCGGACTGCAAGGGTTGCCTCCGCAAATTTTATCATCATTCCAAGCACGCCGCAAATCCACATCCAGAACACAGCACCCGGACCACCGATGGCAATCGCACCTGCCACACCGGCTAAATTGCCGGTACCTACAGTGGCTGCCAATGCGGTACAAAGGGCTTGAAAAGAGGATACCCCCTCCTTTGTTTCTCCAGCCGACAATCGACTGAAAAAGCTCCGCAGGGCTTGGGGCAGCAGCCGAAGCTGAGCAAGGCCACTGCGCAGGGAAAGAAAAATCCCGACTCCAAGAATTAAGATGAGTGCCGGAGCACCCCAAACCAAATCATACAGGCGTTGAAGCAGCTGCAAACTATATCCCTCCTAGAATATCACATTCCTCTTGCTTTTTCAACCAAATTTGCAAAAAAAGAAGCTCCTCATAAGAGGAACTTCTTTTGTATTATTCCCATGTTGCCCAAACTTCAGGGCAATAACCAACGGTCGCCTGTTTTCCATTGCGGACAATGGGGGTTTTCATCAGCTTAGGATTGTCAAAGACCTTATCTTCCTTGGCTATCCGGTCATCCATATACCGCATGAGGATTATGTCCTCCTCCTTGCTCTCCCAATCGATGAGGTTATCAATTCCGCCTACCGCACGTAACACGCTGTCAAATTCCTTACTGGAGAGCCCAAACCGCAGCAAATCCACAGATTGAAATTTTACACGGCGTTCCTTAAAATAGCGCTCCGCCTTTTTGGTATCAAAGCATTTTGTTTTTCCAAATATCTGTATGTTCAATAATTTACCTCCATCAAGCACAGCCCCTGCGGCGGCATCAAAAAACCCGCTTCACTTCTAGCTGCACCAAACAATTTGCTCACGGATTGGGCACTGCGGCTGCCTTGTCCAACCTCCACCAATGTGCCTACCAAAATCCGCATCATATGATGCAGAAAACCGTTTCCGGTAACACTGATGAAAAGCTGCTCCTGCTGTCGGGTGATTTCAATGGAATCCAGCCGCCGGATAGTGGATTTTTTCATGCGCTTATTGGCACAAAAGGCTGAAAAATCATGCTCCCCCAGCAAAAGCTGTGCGGCAATTCTCATTTGCTCCACATCCAGCTTTTCCGGTATCACCGCCACAAACCGCCGCTGAAAGACACAGGGTGCATCCGAATTCCAAATACTGTAGCGATAGGTTTTCGTCTTAGCATTCAGTCGGGCATGAAACCTGTCCGAAACCTGTCTACAAGAGATTATGCCAATATCCTCCGGTAAATACCGCCGCAGCTGCGAAAGAATTTCACCGGGTAGCATGGTAGTGTTGCAATAAAAATTCACCACCTGCCCCATAGCATGAACGCCGGCATCCGTGCGACCGCTGCCGGAAACCGTAATTTCCTCCTGCAAAATACGGGATAGGACTGTTTCCAATTTCTCCTGTATGGTATTGTCTGTTCCGGAAAGCCGCTGCCAGCCACGGTAGCGCGTGCCGTCATAGCACATATCCAGTCGAAAATTGGGCATGATTTCACATCCTTTTACTGCTCATTCTGCTGGCGCAGCCAGCCAAGCAGATAATGATAAATTTCATCTGAGTTTATTTCATTGAGAATTTCATGACGACACAGTGGGAACAGTCGCATATCCACCGAGCGCATACCGGCTTTTAAAAGCGCCTGCTTGGTTTTCTTCACGCCCTCTCCGTATCCGCCTACGGGGTCATCATTGCCGGAAACCAGCAGCAATGGCAAATCCTTGCGCATCCTTCGCAAGTTTTCCGGCTCTTGGTTAAAGCGCATTGCCAATAACATATCCCTTATTAAGCCCACTGTAGCAGAAAAACCGCACAGAGGATCGGCAAGATACGCATCTACCATTTGATTATCACGGGTCAACCAATCAAAATCCGTACGCTTATGCTCCACCTTGCGGTTATAATTGCCAAAGAGCATTCCGTTGAGCATTTTACTGGTAGAAGTCTCTCCCTCTGTCCGGCAAAGGACAGATGCTGTGGCAATGCCGGTATTGAGTACACCTCGATGCAACCAGCCTGTACCGCTTAAAATCACTCCATCCAGCTCCGCTTTGGGGTATTTAATCAGCAGCGTACGCACCAAATATGAGCCCATTGCGTGTCCCAGCATAAAGTATGGAATGTCCGGCTGCTCCATTTTTGTATAGCTCATGAGGCGATGGGTATCTGCCACCGCCTTGAGCCAGCCGCCGTCAAAATAGCCCAACACACTTTCCGAGCCAATCGAGCCACCGTGTCCCATGTGATCCTGCGCCACCACCAAAAAGCCCTGCTGTGCCATGAAGACAGCAAATTCATCATAACGCCCTGCGTGCTCCGCAATGCCATGGACAATTTGCAGCACAGCACAGGGCTTTCCCTCCGGCTCCCAACGAAGACCATGAATCATGCCCTTACCGCAAGAGGGATAATAAAAATTGGTCTGCATACACTCCACCTCATTCAATGACGGTATAACCTGCGTCCTCAATTACCTTCTTCAGTGCGGCTTTTTCCGGATTACCGGACACCGTAACCTGCTTTTGCTGCAAGTCCACCACAGCATCCGTTACTCCCTCTACGCCCTTGCAAACCTTCTCCACCATCGCCTTACAATGGGGGCACATCATGCCCTCTACTGTCAAAACCATTTTCATTTTTTGCTCCTCCATCGGTTTTACTTCCTCCTTACAATATGCCATTTGGGGCGAAAATAGCCGCAGACGCAGGGCATTCGTAACCACAAAAACAGAGCTTAAGCTCATGGCTGCTGCCCCAAGCATAGGACTGAGCGAAATTCCTAACGCCGGAAACAGCACACCGGCTGCAATGGGTATTCCCAAGGAGTTATAGAAAAACGCCCAAAATAAATTCTGACGAATATTGCCAATGGTTGCCCTACTGAGCGCAATGGCATTAACCACCGCTGCCAGTGAACCGTTCATCAGCACCACATCTGCAGCGTCCACTGCCACATCTGTACCGCTGCCAATGGCAAGTCCTACATCTGCCGTCACCAACGCAGGGGCATCATTGATGCCGTCCCCCACCATAGCAACCCGATGTCCCTGCTGCTGCAATGTCCGCACTGCATCTGCCTTGTGCGCAGGAAGAACATCTGAGATAATATAAGAAATATCAACCTGCTGTCCAATGGCACGGGCTGTACCTGCATAATCACCGGTCAGCAGCACCACATCGAAACCCATGTTCTTCAAGGCAGCAACCGCTGCAGCAGAATCCGGTTTTACCACATCGGCTGCTGCAATTGCGCCAAGATACATGCCGTTTTCCTGCGCAAAGTATAGTATTGTCTTGCCGCATTCCTCCAACTGCGGATATTCCGGCACAGCAATGCCCTGCTGCTCCAGCAACCTGCGGTTGCCCCCAAGATAACGAGCGCCCTCCACCACACCGCTGACGCCCATACCTGGAATGGTTTGAAAATCTGTAGCAACGGGATATACCATTCCCTCTGCCCTTTTTAAAATTGCCTTGGCAAAAGGATGCTCGGATTTTTCCTCCAAGGAAGCTGCGATTTTTAATAGCTGCACCGCATCATCTGCAGCAAAAATATCCGTTACAACCGGCTTTCCGGTGGTGATAGTACCGGTCTTATCCAGCACCACTGTATCCACCCGATGAAGCGTTTCCAGTGCTGCCGCATTTTTAAACAGCACGCCTATACCTGCGCCTCTGCCGGTGCCTACCATAATGGCAACCGGAGTTGCCAAGCCCAAGGCGCAGGGGCAGGAAATCACCAATACCGAAATGCCGCAGTTTAAGGCAAAAGTCAAGCCTTCTCCTGCAAGCAGCCAAGCTGTAAAGGTCACAAGGGCAATGCCCATAACCACCGGAACGAAGATACCGGCAATTCTATCTGCCAAACGGGCGATGGGGGCTTTTGAGCCGCCAGCCTCCTCCACCATGAAAATAATCTGTGCCAGGGTAGTATCGCTGCCGACCCTTTCTGCCCGAAGCTGCAAAAAACCTGTTTGACAAATGGTGGCAGCCGCCACCGATGCGCCCACCTGTATTTCCACCGGAATACTCTCTCCGGTGAGCATACTTTGGTCTACAGAGGCACTGCCAGACACCACAATTCCGTCTACAGGTATGCTCTGTCCGGCACACACCTGTACCACATCTCCAACCTGCACCTGCTCTACCGGAAGCTCCACAATTTGACCGTCCCGCAGAACATACGCCGTTGCAGGGCGTATGTTCATCAGCTTACGGATGGCATCACCGGTTTTTCCCTTGGCACGGGTTTCCAAAAATTTGCCCAAGGTCACCAATGTCAGTATCATGGCTGCGGATTCAAAATACAAGCTGCCGGCATACTGCTCCACCAAATCCCAGCTGCCACGACCAATCGCAGCAGCCATCTGAAACAGCACCACCACACCATAAAGCATGGCAGCACCGGAGCCCACAGCAATCAAGCTGTCCATATTGGGCGCACGGTGCCACAGGGCACGGATGCCCCGAGCATAATAGGAACGATTCCAATACAGCACTGGAAGCGTCAGCAAAAACTGAAAAAGCGCAGCCACCATGGCGTTTTTCGTGCCATGATACCATTCAGGCATGGGAAGCGACAGCATATGCCCCATGGTAAAATACATCAGCACAATAAGGAAAACGGCAGACAGAATAATCCGTTTTTTCATTTCCTGCAAGCCGTAGTCCTCAGTGGGGGCTTGCTTGGGCATATTTTGGTCAGGAGAAATACTGTAGCCTGCCTGCTCAACCGCTTGCCGGATAGCAGCATTCACATTGGCATTTTCTGTCTCCACCGTCATTTTGCCGGTGAGCAAATTCACATGAACCTGCTGTACCCCCTGTACTGCCGCCGTCACCTTTTCAACACGGGCAGAGCAGGCTGCGCAGGTCATACCTCTGACCTCAAAACTCAGCTTCATAAATACCCCTCACTTCTATTTTTATTATCCATCATCGCACCGCAAAAATCAACTGTCAGGAGAAAAATATTGACATTCATTTTGGAATATGCTACCATTTTACCAAAACTAGCAGTTTTCGCAAGTATGCACCTTTTTGACACATAGTATCATTTTAGATAGTAAGAAGGTTATGTCTATGAAATCCGCTGAAAATTGTCCTGTGGAAGCCACATTAGAGCTGATTGGCGGCAAATACAAGGCGCTGATTCTTTGGCAGCTCTCCACCCAAAAGCTGCGTTATTCTCAGCTAAAGAAAGCATTAGAGGGCATTACACCGAAAATGCTGACTCAGCAGCTTCGGGAGCTGGAAGCAAAGCAACTGATTCATCGAGAGGTCTTTGCTATTGTGCCCCCAAAGGTAGAATATTCCCTAACAGAGCTAGGCAAAAGCCTAATGCCCATTTTGGTTGCCATGCGGGACTGGGGTGCCGGATATTTGCGGCAAGCCATGATAGAACCCAACTGTTTTATGATGACCACTGCCCCTATTTGACAACATTTGAAAGGAATTGCATTATGAATATCAAAATTCTGTCCGACAGTACATGTGACCTTTCCCCTGCACTTTTGGAGCAGCACAACATTACCCTTGTTCCGCTGACCGTGGTAAAGGCTGACCAGCAGTTTAAAGATGGCGTTACCATTACGCCAGACGATATTTTTGCCCATGTAGCTGCCGGTGGCAGCCTCTGCTCCACCGCCGCTAACTCTGTGGGCGAATATATGGATATCTTCAGCCAATACTGTAATGAATATGATGGTGTTTTGCACATCAATATCGGCTCCAACTTCTCCTCCTGCTATCAAAACGCCTGCTTGGCAGCAGAAGAATTCCCCAATGTGCGGGTCGTGGATTCTATGAATCTCTCTACCGGTCAGGGCTTGGTGGTACTGGAAGCCTGCCGTCTTGCCAAAGAGTGTGAAAGCCTAGATGAGCTGACAGAAAAGATGCACGCCTTTACTAGCCGAGTAGAAGCCAGCTTCCTGCTTGACCGGCTGGATTACATGGTCAAGGGCGGTCGTTGCTCTGCGGCGGCTGCATTGGGTGCAAATCTGATGAACTTGAAGCCCTGTATTGAGGTAAAAGACGGAAAAATGTCCGTTGTGAAGAAATATCGGGGCAATTATGCCAAATGTCTTGCCTCCTATGTGAAGGACCGGCTGGCAGACCGGGAGGATTTGACCCGTGAAATTCTCTTTGTAACCAAAACACCGGTCACGGATGACTGCTATGCAACCGTCATGGAGGCTGTCAAGCAATACGGCAATTTTGACACTACCTATGAAACCGATGCAGGCTGCACCGTGTCCTGTCATTGCGGTCCCGGCACATTGGGCGTTCTATTTGTAAGAAAGTAAAGTACAAAATCCCCACAGCCAAAGGCTGTCGGAATTTTTTCATTCCTTACTAAGTGCCTTACGCAGTACAGGCAGGATAAAAATCATCAGCACGCCACCTAAAACAGCGGTAATCATCTGCCCCCATGAGAACATGGCTGCAAACGCCTTCACCTGCTGTGGCTTCAGCGTATCTGCCATCAGCGGAACAATCAGCTTATTGACAAGCAAAAATAAACTGGCAAATTTCAAAAATGCCGCTGTTATTACCGCAGCTGCAGTTTTCCACAGAGGCTGCCTTTTTTGTCCCACCAAAAAATGCATTGTCAGTACAAGCACTAGATTGCCGACTGCAACAGCAGGCACAATAGGCAGCAACGCCGGTCCGATGCCCAACATAAATGCACAGAACGGAGATGCCAACGCCACCACTACGCCACTGCTCCAGCCAAACAGCAAGACTGAAATCATCAAAACAGCATTAACACAAGTGCCGGTGATATACTGTCCAGCAAAGCCCTGCGTGGGTGCTGTTGCCCATTGCAAGGTAACCAGCAATGCAATCAGCACCGCCGTATTGGTTATCCAATAAATTGGTTTTTTTCCTTTTCTCATTCAAAAACTCCTTTTTAGGTATGATACAATTATATCAAACACTCTATAAAATGCAACTGCAGAACACAAAATGTAAAAAACTGCTTGTAATTCCAAGCAACTATGGTATACTGATGAGGTTAGTTGATATTGACGAGGATACGAATTATGGACTACAACAAACTCTTGGACATCGCCACCGATTTGGGCTATGAGCTCTCTATGGCAGGCTCAGAAACCTATCGAGTAGAAGAAAGCATTACCCGAGTGATGGCTTCTTATGGCGTTCATGCCGAGGCTTTCGCCATTCCTAATAATCTAACCGTTAGCGTCACCCTGCCCGATGGCAGCTCCATTACCCGAATGCGCCGTGTGGGCTTTCACGGAAATGACTTGGATGCCGTAGAGCGCTTTAGTGATTTGAGCAGACGGATTTGCCGTGAAAAACCGGACCCTGATACTGCGCAGGCTCTACTACAGCAAGCCCGCTCATCCCGCCGATATCACAGCTTTTTTATCTACCTGTTGGGCTGCTTTTGCACCGCTGCCGGATTTTGCATCTTCTATGGCGGCTGTGTCGCAGATGCACTGGTTTCCGGTCTAAGCGGCGTGGTGGTCGGTTTTTGTACCAAATGGATGGGTCACTTCAAAACCAACCACTTTTTTACCACCTTTTTATCCTCTATCCCGCTGGCGTTTATCTCCTATTTTTTTGCTGCCATCGGCTGGATTGACAATCCGGATGCTGCCATCATCGGTACAGTCATGGTGCTGATTCCGGGACTGTTATTCACCTACGCCATGCATGACATTATATTCGGCGACACCAACTCCGGCATCAACCGCATCATTCAGGTGCTCTTGGTGGCAGTTTCCATTGCCTGCGGCACAGCAGTTGCATGGAATTTAGCAACTGTTCTTTGGGGCGTGCCCGTCAGCTGTGTGCCGCTCGACCCCAGCTTCCTTGTGGAAAGTATTGCCTGCATCATCGGAAGCCTTGGCTTCTCCATTATGTTTAATATTCACGGGCCGGGAATTGCGCTGTGCATCGCAGGCGGAGTGGCTACCTGGGGCGTTCATTCTCTGTGTGTTTATTTGGGCGTGGACGAAATGATTGCCTATTTGATTTCCTCCACCTTTGCCGCTATCTATGCAGAAACCATGGCACGGATTCGCAAATGTCCGGTCACCTGTTACCTGATTATCGGTTTGATCGTTCTCATTCCCGGCTCCAGCCTGTATTACACCATTAACTACATTGTTCGTGGTGATATGGAAAATTTCTCACGCAAGGGTATTGCAACCATCAGCATCGCCGGACTGATGGCGGCAGGTATCTTGTTAGTGTCCTCCACTGTCCGACTGTGGACCGAATGGAAAAAGAAAAAAATGCAATAACAAATGAGCCTCTGCATTTGGCAGAGGCTCATTTTTATTTAAGCTTGCTGGGCATCTTCCGCTTCCATTTCCTTCAGCAGCTTTTTATCCTGCTTGGAGGAAAGATCCAGCTTTTCATACATATCCGGCCGCCGCTCCCGTGTCCGGCGCAGGGCTTGCTTCCGACGCCATAGGCGCACCTTTTCATGGTTACCCGACACCAAAATGGCAGGCACTTCCCTGCCATGCCACACCGCCGGGCGGCTGTATTGAGGATATTCCAAAAGCCCGTTAAAATGGCTTTCATCCTCAAAACATTCCGGGTCTGCCAGCACACCGGGCACCATGCGGCACACCGCATCCGGCACCGCCATGGCAGCAATTTCACCGCCGGTCAGCACAAAATCACCCAGCGAAATCTCCTCATCCACACACTCGTCAATAAACCGCTGGTCAATGCCCTCATAATGTCCGCAAACCAAAATGATATTCTCCAGCTTACTTAGGCGAACGGCATCTGCCTGCTTGAAGGTATGACCGCAAGGGGACAGATAAATGGTATGCACCGGACCGGACGCCTCGTCACAAACCGCTTCCCAACAGCGGTACAGCGGGTCTGCGGTCATGACCGCACCACGACCGCCGCCATAGGGGTAATCATCCACCTGATTTTGCTTGTTGGCAGTATAATCCCGAATTTGGTGGGTATCAATGCGGATAAAGCCCCGTTCCTGCGCCCGTCCCAAAATGCTTTCCGACAAGACATCCCCCAGCGTTTCGGGAAACAGTGTTAAAATATCAATTCTCATCGGTTCTCATTCCTTCAATCAGGTCCACTTCCATGCGGTTACTGTCCAAGTCAATCTTATGGACAAAGTGCTTCACCGCAGGAATCATATACTCAAACTCGCCCTTGACCACATAGACAGAGTTTCCGGGATAGTCCAGCACCTCAGTCACTTTGCCGATACAGCGGTCGCCTTGAAACACCTCAACGCCCACCAGCTCTGCGGCGAATATGACATCCTCATCCATATCCTCCCGATACAGCTCCAGCACCTTGCCACGCATGGCGATTGCTGCCTCCATGGTATCAATGCCGGACAGCTTCACCAAATTACAGGTTTTCTGTACCCGACATTCCATTTTATATTCTTTTCCGCCAATGCGGCAACGCTCAAATTCACACAGCACCTCCGGTCCATCCACCCACGGAAGTACCTTGACCTCACCACGGACACCGTGGGTGGTCACAATTTCTCCGGCTTCGATAAAAGGAAGCTTCATAATTTCTCCTCCAAAAAAAACGAAAAATGCGTGGCACGATTGCCACGCATCATCGTTAATCCACGATTTCGACCGTGACCTTTTCGCCAGTGCGCTGGGCAACAGTCTTCACGATAGTCCGGATTTCCTTAGCAATCCGGCCCTGGCGACCGATTACCTTGCCCATGTCGCCTTCGGCAACACGCAGCTCCAGCACCTTACCATCTTCCCCGTCCAGCTCTGTGACGGTGACGGCTTCGGGATGGTCCACCAGGTTCTTTGCCATATACAGCAAAAGTTCCTTCATTGCGCTTTCTCCTTCAGGGATTACAGCACGCCAGCCTTCTTCAGCAGACCACGAACGGTATCGGTAGGCTGAGCGCCGTTCTTAATCCATGCCTGTGCCTTTTCAGCGTCAACAGCGATGGTAGCGGGCTCGGTCAGGGGGTTGTAAGTGCCGATTTCCTCGATGCAACGACCGTCACGGGGAGAACGAGCATCAGCAACAACAATCCGGTAGAAAGGAGCCTTCTTAGCACCCATTCTTCTAAGTCTGATTTTAACCATTTGAGATTCACCTCCAAAAATTTTTCTAAATATATATCGCAAAGCTTTTTGCTTAGAGCGAACAAGATTTACAGTCCGGGAAAGCCCCCGAAACCGCCGAAGCCGCGCATGCGCTTCATTTTCTTCCCGACTCCGGGACCGGAGAACTGCTTCATCAGCTTCTGCATCTGCTCAAAGGACTTCAGCAGTCGGTTTACATCCTCAACCTTTAAGCCTGCACCGGCTGCAATCCGCTTTTTGCGGCTACCGCCGATAATGCCGGGATTCTCACGCTCCTTGGGTGTCATAGACAGGATGATTGCCTCCGTATGCGCCATCTGCTTTTCATCCACCTGCAGATTTTTCATTGCACCGCCACCGGGCAGCTGCGCCAAAATATCCTGCATAGAGCCCATGGATTTCATCTGCACCATTTGGTCGTAGAAATCCTGCAGGGTAAATTTATTGGAACGGAGCTTTTCCTCCATTTCCGCAGCCTTTTTAGCATCATAGGCTTGCTCTGCCTTTTCAATCAAGCTCAGCACATCGCCCATGCCAAGAATACGGCTTGCCATGCGATCGGGATGGAAGGGCTCAATGTCCTCCAGCTTTTCGCCCATACCCGCAAACTTCACCGGCTTTCCGGTGATGGCACGGACAGACAGGGCTGCGCCGCCTCTGGCATCGCCATCCAGCTTGCTGAGCATGACGGAATCAATGTCCAGCCACTCGTTGAAGCTCTGCGCTGCATTGACCGCATCCTGACCGGTCATGGCATCCACAACCAACATGATTTCATCGGGATTGACGGCAGCTTTCACATTTTTCAGCTCTTCCATAAGGGCTTCATCCACATGAAGCCGACCGGCGGTGTCCAATAACACCATATCATATCCACGCTGACGGGCATAAAGCACCGCCTCTTTTGCAGTGGTAACGGGGTTTTGCGTGCCCTTTTCAAACACAGGAATGCCCAACTTTTCGCCGCAAACCTGCAGCTGCGTAATAGCAGCCGGACGGTAAATATCACAAGCCACCAGTAGGGGATTTTTGCCCTGCCGCTTCATGAGCCCTGCCAGCTTGGAGCCATTGGTGGTTTTACCTGCACCCTGCAGACCAACCAGCATCACAACAGTTGGACCGTTGGGGTTAATGGTAATATGCTTGGTATCGGAGCCCATCAGCTTGGTAAGCTCCTCATTGACGATTTTGACAATCATCTGAGCCGGTGTGAGGGATTCCAACACATCTGCACCCACACAGCGGTCAGTGACGGATTTTGTAAAATCCTTACAGACCTTATAGCTGACATCCGCCTCCAGCAATGCCATGCGGATTTCACGCATTGCCTCCTTGACATCGGACTCCTTGAGCCGTCCTTTGCCACGAAGCCGCTTGAAGGTTGCAGAAATTTTTTCGGTTAAGCCTTCAAATGCCATGTATTACTCCTTGAAACCATTGGCAACGGAAAGAATTTCCATCGCACTCTGGGACACCCGACTGTCCGGATGGGCTGCCAACGCCTCAGCAAGCACCGAAATGGACTGCATTGCCTTGCGCAGCTGCCGGTCACGGCTGACACAGCCGGTCTTTTCTTCCATGTTCTTCAGCAGCGCCTCAGTACGGCTCAGGTTATCATACACCGCCTGTCGGCTGATAGAAAGCTCCTGTGCAATTTCCCCTAAAGACAAATCCTGATTATAGTGCATATCAAAGCACAGCCGCTGCCGCTCGGTCAGCAGGTCGCCATAATAATCAAACAACAGTATCATTTCCAGCGAATCCATATTGACCTCCTTTGCCAAGTATTTTTCCTTGACGCCTGACACAGTATACCCCATAAATCGTGTGTTGTCAAGTATTTTTCCTTGTCAGAGCATAAAATTTATAAAAAGTTTGACTTTTGTCTCATGCGTTTGTATAATTAGTTATACAAATCATACTTTTCATACAAGGAGATTTTTTATGGCTAATCCAAAGGGCATGTACGCATGGACCGTCACAGTGGGTGAAAAAGGGCAAATTGTCATCCCCAAGCAGGCACGGGAGGTTTTTGGAATTCAACCCGGAGATAATCTTGTGATTTTGGGTGACGAGACACGGGGGCTTGCAATTCCTCCCAAAAGCATGTTCTCCCAGTTTGCCGCCGCTGTTTATGAAACGGAGGAACAAACATGAGCGCCATAAGCATCGAGAAGCTGACCAAGCGTTACAAGGAGGTTACGGCTGTGGACAACCTCAGCCTGACCATTGAACAGGGAGAATTATTTTCTCTTTTAGGCATTAACGGCGCAGGCAAAAGCACCACCATTAAGCTGCTTTCCTGCCTGACAAAGCCCACAAGCGGAGACGCCTTTCTAAATGGCAGCAGCATTGTTTCCAACGCAACAGCGGTCAAGGCGCTCATTGGCATCTCCCCCCAAGAAACGGCGATTGCGCTCAATCTGTCTGTGCTGGAGAATTTAGAGCTGATGTGCGGTATTCACGGCTTTGACAAGGCAAAAGCAGCCGAGCGCATTGCCGCACTCGTTTCGGATTTTCATTTAGAGGAAGTGCTAAAGCGGCGTGCCGGAAAGCTATCCGGCGGCTGGCAGCGGCGGCTGAGCATCGCCATGGCGTTGATTGGTGAGCCAAAAATCCTATTTTTGGACGAGCCAACCCTTGGCCTGGATGTCATCGCAAGAAGTGAGCTGTGGGAAAGCATCAAGGCACTCAAGGGCAAAATCACCATCATTCTGACCACCCATTATATGGAGGAGGCAGAAGCCCTTTCCGACCGTATCGGAATTATGAAATCCGGACGGCTGATTGCACTGGGCACTGCCCAAGAATTGATGGCGCAGGCCAAGGAAGATAAATTTGAAAACGCCTTTGTGGCGCTGGTAAAGGGGGCAGCAAAATGAGAACATTTACCTTTGCCAAACGGACATTGAAAGAAATCCTCCGAGACCCCCTTACCCTATTCTTCGGTTTGGGCTTTCCCTGCGTGCTTTTGCTGCTGTTGACGGCAATTAACGCAAATATCCCGGTGGAACTTTTTAACATTGAAAGCATCGCACCGGGCATGACGGTATTCGGTTTATCTTTTATGACCCTGTTTTCTGCCACCATGATTGCAAAAGACAGAGAAAGCGCCCTGCTGCAGCGGCTATACGCCACGCCCATGCGGTCCTTGGACTTCATTCTTGGCTACACATTGCCAATTTTACCCATTGCGGTGGGACAAAGTGGCTGCTGCTTTCTTGTGGCAATCGCCTTGGGGCTGCCGGTGCGCATAAATATTTTGCTCTGCATGGGGCTGATATTGCCTATCTCCTTATTTTTTATCGCCTTGGGACTGCTGTTCGGCAGTATTCTCAACCAAAAGCAGGTAGGCGGTATCTGCGGCGCACTGCTGACCAATCTGTCTGCATGGCTGTCCGGCATTTGGTTTGATTTGGATTTGGTGGGCGGTGTATTCCGCAAAATTGCCAACCTGCTGCCCTTTGTTCATGCAGTGGAAATTGAAAAAGCAGCGCTCATTGGACAATACGACACCATCCTCCCCCATCTTACTTGGGTGCTGGGTTATGGAATTGGCGCATTGATTATCGCTGTCCTGCTATTTCTGCGGCAAATGCGAAAGAGTTAAGGAAACACCCGATACCAGCGCCGAAGCTCTCTTGTTTTGATAAAGCCCATCCGCTGATAAAGACGGATGGCTTTTTCATTGGTAGATGCCACCTCCAGCCGGATTTGGTCGCAGCTGGCAGCGCTCAACAATGTGCGCAGCACCATTTCTCCTGCGCCGGGCTGCACCGATGCAATCAGCTGCAGAGTATCCTCCTGTAGCAGTCCTATACCCAAAAACCTCCCTGCCTCATGGACAAAATACGCACCGCCCTCCTTCATCAGCTTTTTCCCAAGGGCTGCAGTAATAGTGGCTGCATTGTCAACGCCCTGCAGTCGCTCATTAGCAAGGCTGCGCCACAAAGTCAGTGTTTCCTCCGTTACTGGAGACAGATTAAGAGCCTTGTCTGTGCGGTGGACAGTGCCTCTCATTTCATAAATCGTGGTATGCAATGGATATTGCTCCAAGCTTTCTGCATTGGTGGCGTAAATTTTCTCTGCGCCGCAGGCACGGCAAAAGCCCACACACTCCTGCAGCAGCTTATCTAATTGTCCTTCCGCAACAGTTTGAATTTGGATATACGCTTCCTGCCGATAGGACACCTCACCCAAGGCAAGGGACGCAACTCCATATTCCGTTGTAAACATGGGTATATCTTTCATTCAAACGCCTCCTTTATCAGGTAATTGCGAATTATCACACAGGTGCAATGCCACATTCCTCCCTAAATGTGGAAGAAAATTCCATTTTTATTGTAGATTGTCATAAAAAACGGCCTAAGAAAAACCTCATTCTAAACTTTTCAAACAAAATATATTAAAAACTTGCGGTTTTTACAAAAAACACCTTGCATTTTTTAAAAAATACGATATAATACTTTCCGAATGTTACTGGGAAAGGAGGACACAACATGAAGAAGATTATCTGCAAGAAAGAATACGACACCGAAAATGCCACCCTGCTGAAGAAGTATACCTACGGCTACTACGGTGACCCTACCGGCTACGAAGAAATCCTGTTCCAGACCCCTGCCGGTCTGTATTTCCTGTATGTCCGTGGCGGTGAGGCTTCTCCCTATCCCACTGAGGATATCCTTCGTTTGGCAAAGACCAAGGTCAACGAATGGATGGAGAACCACTAATCCATACATGAAAAGGAGGCTATGCAGCCTCCTTTCTTTTTTGTCAACTAGCGGTTGCGCATCTGAAAATTCGGAAAATATTCCCGCACAAAATCTACTTCCTCCACCTGAAAGGCTTTGCCGTTCAGATATTGCAAGCCCTCTGCATCCGAGGTAAAAGCAAAGGTCAGCTTGTAGGAATACAACGCCTGATAATTGCGGTCAAAACGCTTATCCAGCTTGCCGTATTTGCCATCGCCCAACAGTGGATGTCCTGCATGGGCAAATTGGGCACGGATTTGATGGGTGCGCCCCGTAATCAGCTCACACTCCACCAAGGACAGCCCATTTTGGCTGGTTAAAACCCGATAATTGGTTTGACAGGATTTACTGCCGGGCTGAGGCTTGTCGGACACAAACACCCGATTTTGTTTGGCATCCTTGAAAAGATGCCCCCTCAGACTTCCCTCCGCAGGCTTGGGTGTACCCTCTACAATGGCAAGATACCGCTTGTCCAGCTCTCTGTCCTTGATTTTTTGATTCATAACACGCAGGGCTTCAGCCGTCTTTGCTGCAATAACAATACCGCCGGTATTGCGGTCAATCCGATTGCATAAGGCAGGGGTAAAGGCATTTTCCTGTCGGGGCTGCCACTGCTTTGTCTGATAAAGATAGGACTGGATATGGTCAATGAGGGTTTTGCCATACTCCGCTCCGTCATGGGGATGGACCGCAACTCCCGGTTGCTTATCCACCAGCAAAATACAGGCGTCCTCATAGACGATTTTTAATTTCGGTGTTGCTACTGTCAGGTAGGCATTGTCCTCCCGTGGCTTATCAAAAAACTCATCATTGATATACAACTGCAGCACATCGCCGGAATTGAGCCGGGTATCTCGCTGCGCCCTGCCCCCGTTGAGCTTAATGCGCTTTAAACGGATGTATTTTTGCGCCAAGGACGCCGGCAGCAGTGGCACAGCCTTTGCCAAAAAGCGGTCCAGCCGCTGTCCGGAATCATTTGCTCCAATGGTCAATTCTTTCATAGGCTGTTTCCATTATTGGCATCAACGCTGCGGCTAATCTGCTCTGTCAGCTCCTGAGCAGCATTATAGCCCATTTTCCGTTGACGGTTGTTCATGGCTGCAACCTCCAAAATCACCGCCAGATTTCGACCGGGCGTAATAGGGATGGTGTTGACCGGCAGCTTTACGCCCAAGATGTCAATATGATTGTCCTCTGTCCCCAACCGGTCATAGACACTTTGGCTGTTCCATGGCACAATATTCACCACAAGGTTAATTTCATTTTCAACCTTAATAGCGCCCATACCAAACAGCCTTGCCACATTGATAATACCAATGCCACGCAGTTCAATATAATTTCGGATAACCTCCGGGGCTGTGCCCACCAAGGTATTGCCGGAAATCTTGCGGATTTCCACCGCATCATCCGCAATCAGACGGTGACCACGCTTCAGAAGCTCCACAGCGGTTTCGCTTTTGCCCATGCCGCTTTCGCCTGTAAGCAAAATACCCTCACCGTAAACCTCCATCAGTACGCCGTGGCGTGTAATTCTAGGTGCAAGGGCATCGCTCAAATAGGAAATCAGCGAGGAAATAATGGCAGATGTTGCCTCCTTGGAGCGCAGCAGTGTCACATTATGCTTTTTCGCCATAGCGATACAGGCAGGGTCGGGCTGCATATCTCGTGCAATCAGCAGTGCCGGAAACTTAAAGGAGAACAGTCGGTTGAAAATCTCCTCCCGCTGCTGCTGGGGTACGGTTGCCAGATAACTCATTTCCACCTTGCCAAGCACCTGCAGGCGCAGAGGCTCAAAATGGTCAAAAAAGCCAGCAAGCTGAAGACCGGGTCTGCCCACATCTGCGACTGTCAGATAGATTTCGTCAAAGTCAACGGCGGCATATTCCACCTGCAGGTCGAACTCCTGTACAAGTGTTTTTAGCGGCACACGATAAATTTCATCCATTTGCCCACCTCATTTTTCATGATGTTGAGATTATTATACCTGTCATGTGGCACAATAGCAATAAATTTTTTGAAAAAATGCAAAAAAACTAAAAAAAATGCTTGCATTTTGCTTCAAACTTTGGTATCATATTCAAGCGCCTGCGATAGGCGCAGTATGAGATTTCACAGAAGGAGGTGCAATGAAATGGCTAAGTGTGATTTTTGCGGCAAGGGCGTGACCTTCGGTATCAAGGTTTCCCACTCCCACAGACGTTCCAACCGTGCATGGAAGCCCAACGTCAAGCGCGTCAAGGCTGTCGTTAACGGTACTCCCTGCCATGTGTACGCTTGTACCAGATG
>JAZOPV010000047.1:0-3781 GCA_045655745.1 Faecousia sp. | reverse complement strand
CCTCCAATGCTGTGATGGTTTCACAGGGCTGATTTCTCTCACCTTGCGCCATTGGTTCAACTCCACACGAAAAGCCGCTTGCCAAGTCATAGCACCGCCCGTGGCGGCATCTGTTGCCTTTGAATAGCTGTAACCTCCGAAGGATTCGGAATTATACGGGCTTTTGGATGCTTCACCGTTCTTCTCTTGCCACTTTGCAATATCTTCCGCCAAATCAATGACAGCTTTCGGAATAGCCAACGCCCAAATCGTGCCGGTGAATTCCTCATCGGTTAAAATATCTGCTGCCTCGCCGTATTTATGCAAGCCATCATTGAAGATGCTTCCACAAATGCGGTAATACTGCCCTTCTTGCAAGAAAGGCAGTTCCAAAGCGCCGTTTTTGATTGTGTAAGTTCCCCCATGTACTCCGTCAGGGATAAGAAACCAATTTTTTAAGTGCGACAGTACATTTTCAAGCACGGCGGCACCTCCTTATTTCTGCGCTGTTTTTCGTTTTGTTTTGGGCTTGGAAATAGGCGGCTCGGAGGGAGCCGCCTTGATTTTCCATCCCGCTTTTAGAAATACTTCTAAATCGTCATCATGGACTTTATGAACGCACCCATTGGGATGCTCCATTAAAACCATGATTAAGCACGGGTGTCAGCAACGACAGAAATAAGGTTCTGGTCGAGAAGCTTGACACCACAAATCATGTCGATGGAAACAGTGTCCTTCTTGGTGTTCATGTCGTAGCCATAAACAACACGGAGACCGAAGCCATCATAATTCACGATAGCCGCCTTTGCTGCGCCCTGAGGAAGCGCAAGGGGACGTGTAACAAGAGCCATAGCATTCTTGTGGAATGCGATGGAAGGAACATAACCATCATTAGCGGCGATGTTCTGGTCAACGTAGCAATCCATGCCAAACTTGCGACCAAGGGAAGCTTCACGAAGCGCTGTGCCTTCATCGCCTACCTTTTCAGCAGATACAAAGAGTTCGCTGTTGAGAAGGTCAGCTTCGGCAGTAGCACCAACCACGAAGCGGCGGTCTGCAAGGGGTGCGGCATTCTGTGTAAGGTACTTGCGTGCTTCAATCATATCCTTGGGAGCGATTGCGCCGTCAGCATGAGAAACACGGTTTGTTGCAGATGCTTCAAGACCGATAAGGTACTTGTCAACCTTGTCAGCGAATGCCTGCATAGCGGGAACAAGGAACTGCTTGGAGAAGTCGGCAATATCAAGTGTCATCTCCTTGGAAGTAACCGCAAAGGAAACGTCAAGGTGCTTGTCAATCTTGACTTCAACGCCGGTTTCTGCGGCATCCTGCACGGTGATAGTAGAACCGTTGTACTCGTTTGCTACAAAAGTAGCGGGCTTGCGGATGGTGATTGTGTCGCCAACAGCGGCAAATTCATCTGAATAGTTACGATGAACAAGGTTTGCCATTACTGCATTGTTACGAAGCACCATGAGGGCTTCACGGGCGATAATTTCGGGGGTAAGAATTGTGTTAGGCATAATAAAATCTCCTTAAAATTTATTTTTTTGTGCGCTCTTTTATATAATCTTCCATGGATAAAGAGCCTAAATCCTTGGGGTCGCCGGTATTGTTTGCCGGCGGGGTTACCGTGTTTGCGCCGCTGGTGTTGCTGGATTCAATGAAATCCGCCCAGTCGGTTTTCACGGTCTCGGTAAGCTTATCCGCATCCTTGACCTTATCCCCATCTAACTCCACCGAATTAAGGTCGGTAACCTTTAGGATGGTAGGGATGCGTTTTTCGCTTACTCCTGCGGCTTTCAGCAATTCACGATAGGCGTTTTCCTTTGCCTTTTTCGTTTCCTTGGCTGTCTGCTCGTTTTTGAAGTCATCAAAGGCTTTCTTTTCCTTTTCGTACTTCTCTTTATAGCCACCATCTCCGGCGGCTTTCAAATCGTCCAATTCCTTTTGAACGCCGGGGAGCTTCTTGGCATCGCTTTCATATTTGGCGATGTCTGCTTTCAAGCCCTCAACCGTTTCGGTGTGGGCTTCGATAATGGTATCAACCTGTTCCTCTGTCAATGCCATTCCTTTGAGTAGTTTTCTTGTAAGTGCCATAACTATTTTTCCTTTCTTTGGTGGGTTTTCTTTCCCACAATAGTTTGATATAAAAACGGACACCCCTTTGCTTTGGGATGCCCGGATTTAACATTATTTTTTTAGTTCGTCCTTGAAAATGTTTTTATATGTGCCTTGGTGGTCAGCAACAGCCGGTTTTATAAATGGCTGTGGTTTCTGTGGTTTTCCGATGTGAAATTTGCCATCATCGCCCATATAAGCCCATTTGTCTTTTGGTGTGCCGCCGCCTGTGGACGAATAGCAACCCGTGCCGAATTCAACATAGGGCGCATATTCAACGTTGGTGCCGATATATGCTGCCGGTTCTGAATCGACAACCTTGTGTGAAATTCGGTTTCGTAAGTTTCCGGTATCAACGGGGCAAAGGTCTTTTGCATATCCCTCCGCTTGATTGCCGCACCGTTCCAATGCTCTTTCGCACGCTTCGTCAAAGGCTTCCAACACTTCATCTGAATAATCGTTGAATGTTACGGGCATTGCATCACCTCCTAAAATCAGCACGAAAAAACAGCTGCCGAGATTTCCTCGGCAACTGCTTCATTATCTATCTTTGAAAAAGTCCGCCCAATATGGGTTTTCTTTGTCGAATATCTCTTTTTGTTCTGCGGTTAGTTTGTGCGGATAGTCCGCAAACATATTGAAATATTCTTTCTTGTCAAAGGTGAAAACAAATTCGCCTTTGGTTTCTTCTTCATTGTCAACCCACCAAATCTTGTCGGTCGGGTTATTCTTGAACAATTTATTTGATTGTGCCATCTTTGCCCTTCCTTTGTGCATTAGATTCGGTGTTCAGGAAGCCCAACAAGCTCCTGAAATCATCGTTGGATGTAAAGTCGCTTTCTGTCAAGTCAAGCATGAAATCTTGATGTGCAGAATTGGTCGCCCTTTGTGTGCAACCGAAACGGGTGTTCAGTGTATATCGTGGGTTGCCGTTGAAGTCCGTCCAGCCGGAACGGTTTTTCGATTGCAATTCAAGATATTGCAACACGCCATCAGCGTTCTTTCTGACAATGGCGGCATGTCTGCCAACGGCAAGATAGTATTCTTTGCCAACCTCGCACATTTTCAGCAGCCTGTTTCCGACTGTTAATGAACATGCGCCCTCTGCTGTCAATGCTTTCATTCCGTTCATTTCTGACAATGATTTCAAGAAAGAAGAACCAGAGAACATTCTCCGGCTTTCGCCATCCCTAAAGTCAAGAACATCCCAGCCCTGTTTCTGCCCGATATAAGCAAGTCCAACAGATGCACAAGAGCCTTTTGTCATATCACCTCCGGACAGCGCTTCTATAATTTCCGCATCCGTCAGCTTCTTTGCATGACTCTTTACGGGATTGTATTCAACATCAAACGCATTCAACCCGGCTAAAAGTCGATTGTAATTCGCATCACTTGACTTTTTCGGCGTGGTTATGATATTATCCGCTGTTATTATACCACCATTTCCAGAATTTGCAACACCTTTTTTCCATGTTTCCCATTCTTTATACGACATTTCGTTGACAACTTGCCAATTTCCTTCTGCATCTCGCACACGCATTTGTCGGGGTTCGGCTTCAATACCGTCCTTTTCCACGGTTCGGGTGGTGCATCTGCAATTATAGATATTCCAGCCATGCGCACCTAAAGATTTATCACCGGGAAACATCATTTTTTCACCGTCAACAATGAACGGTGTCTT
>JAZOPV010000046.1:0-79036 GCA_045655745.1 Faecousia sp. | reverse complement strand
AGGGGTTTTTTTCGATTTTTTTGAAAGAATTTTGGCGGTAATTTTCCTAGAAATACACCGCCAAAACCCTTGTAAAATCAAACTTTCTTAAGGATTTCTGCTACATCTTCCGGGGTAAAGCGATAGACCGTATCGCAGAACTGGCTCTCCACAGGAAATGTCTTACCCTCCTGCATAATTTCAGTCAATTCCTCCCTGCCAATGCTGATAAGTGCCGCCGTCACCCGCTGACGGGAGCAGTAGCACTTGTACTGCACTTCCTCAGTTTCCAAAAACACCACACCGAGGTCACCGCAGACTTGCCCTAAAATATCCTCGGGAGTTAATCCTGCATCCAGCATGGCTGTCACCGCTCCGGCACGCTTGATGCCGGCTTCCAGCTTGTCAATCACTTCCTCCGGCGCACCGGGCAGCAGCTGCACCAAATAACCGCCGGCAACCTTGACAGAGCAATCCGTATCCACCAAAACGCCCAAAGCGCAGGCAGTGGGGGTTTGCTCACTGCCTGCAAAGTAGGCAGTCACATCGTCCCCGATTTCTCCGGAAACAAGCTGCACAGAGCCGATATAAGGCTCTTTCATCTGCAAATCCCGAATGACGGTCAATGTACCATCAACGCCTACAGTGGCACCCACATCCAGCTTGCCAGGATATTTTTCTACCAAGGGGACATTGGGCTCCGTCACCACGCCACGGACATTTCCAGCAGCATCGGACACACAGGTGATAGTACCGATAGGACCGCCGCCCCGAATCTGCAGGGTCATAGAACCGTTTTCCACCTTTTGCATATTGCCCATCATGGAGGTGGCAGTCAAAGCACGCCCCAAGGCAGCTGTTGCATTGGGTGTGGTCTTATGAATTTCAGCTCCCCGACGCACCAAATCCGTAGAGCGAATTGCCACCATTTTTACAAATCCGTCCAGGCTCATACCCCGGACCAAGTAGTCCTTCATTTTCGTTTTCCCTTTCTTGCGCTGAAATAAACACGCATTTCCCCTATCTCCGGGGCAGATAGCTTGCCGTCCGCATACACCCGAATATGGGTAAAACCGGCGCTGCGTAAATATCCTCTTAGCTGCGGCACGCAATAGGCGTATTCCTGATGCTCCTCAAAGGAGCGCTGCCACTTATTTCCCTGCCGCTGGAACAAGTCCATACCGTAGGAGCAGATATTGGCAGCCTCATCAAATTCGCCACGCCAAACGCAGTATACGTCCTCATCCTCGTCCAAAAACACCTGACCATCCATGGCTCGGAGCTTTTCCGGCGTATTCACATCAAAGATAAAAATGCCACCGGGATTAAGGGCTTTGTACACTCGCTGGATTGCCCTGCGGCAATCCTCCGGATTGAGAATATAGTTCAGTCCATCCAAAGCGCACACCGCCAAATCAACGCCCCGTGGCAGGTGCAGCTGCTGCAGCCTTTGGCAGACATAGGTAGGGCTTTGGGGCTGTCCCTGCCCTCGTTGGGAAGCAACCGTCAGCATTTCCTCCGACATATCCACCCCAATAACCCGATAGCCCCTATGAGAAAGCCGCAACGCCACAGAGCCTGTGCCGCAGGCCAAATCCACGGCTGTTTTGGGCTGTACGCCTTCCAATTCTAGGACTTGATGATAAAAGTCTACAATTTTATCATAATCCACATCATTGGTCAGCCGGTCATAACTGGCAGCCAAAGCATGATAAGCATCCATAAAGAACCTCTCTGCAAAAAACATCCCGGGCAATAGACTGCCCGGGATGAAATCATTTGTGCATTAACGGCGGAACAGACTGAAGATATCGTCAATTTCGTTGCTGGCAGCAGCAGGCTTTGCACCCATACCGAAGATGGGAGCGGACTGCTTTGCCTCTGCCTTCTGCTCAAAGCCGGTGGCAATAACGGTGACCCGCATTTCGTCCTCGAAATCATCGGAATAAGTAGCACCGAAGATAATGTTTGCATCGGGATTTGCATTCTCCTGCACGATGCCGGCAGCGGTTTCCACATCATCCAAGGTCAGGGCTCTGGAGCCGGTAACATTAATCAGCACGCCGGTAGCACCGGTGATGGCAGTTTCCAGCAAGGGGCTGGAGATTGCCTGCAGGGCTGCCTGCTCTGCCTTTTCACGGCCGGAGGCAACGCCGACACCCATGTGAGCGCGACCTGCGTTCTTCATGATAGCGGAAACGTCAGCAAAGTCTTGGTTGATAATGACCCGGTCAGAGAAGCCAACCAGCTCAGCAATGGAGGTAACTGCCTGCTTCAGCACATCGTCAGCGATGCCGAACGCATTGGCAAAGGTAATCTTCTGGTCAGTGACATACTTCAGCCGGTCGTTGGGAATGACAACCAAGGAGTCCACCTTGTCGTGCAGCTCCACAATGCCCTGCTCTGCCTGACGCATACGGTTTGCACCCTCAAACTTGAAGGGCTTGGTGACAACGCCAACGGTCAAAATGCCAGCCTCACGAGCCAAATCTGCTACGATGGGTGCTGCGCCAGTACCGGTGCCGCCGCCCATACCGGCAGTGATAAACACCATATCGATGCCTTCCAAAGCCTTGGCAACAGCTACACGAGATTCCTCGGCAGATTTCCGGCCGATTTCAGGCTTAGAGCCAGCGCCCATACCACCGGTCAGCTTTTCGCCTATCTGAATCTTGTTTTCACACAGAGATTTGTTCAAATCCTGCTTATCGGTGTTGACCACAACAAAGTCCACACCGCTGACACCGGCCTCAATCATTCTGTTGATAACATTGTTACCGGCACCACCGACACCAATAACCTTAATCTTTACAACACGCTCCTGAAAATCTGGCATATTTGTTCCTCCTCTGTATGCTTACACAGCTTTATGACAACTGTGTACAATTTTTTACTTTACCTATTTATTCTACAGCGAAAATTCCATTTGGTCAATAGAAATTCTAATATTTCGGCAAAGTTTTTTAGGAGAAATTACTCGTGATTCCAAGACTGATACACAACCTGCCAATTTTCTGTTCCCTTCGACAAAGTCAGCACGCCGATTTTGTCTTTGCCCAACTGCTTGACCGCTGTTTTGGCAGCAGAAATCTTCTCTGTCAGCTCCTGCGCATCTCCCAAAATGATGCGGTATGTACCGTACTGTATCTGCAAATCAAACAAATCTGCCACATCCAAAAGTGTCACATCGCTAAAAAATTCATTATTTTCCAGCTGCTGCATCACATTCAGCGCTGCCTGCAGCCGGTCAGCGGCAGTAACAACAATAGGTGCGTCCTGCTCCTGATTGGGCTCAGCAGCCACCGCCTGCTGTCCGGTTTTGGGCTGAGATAAGCTAACGCCCGTCAGCTTTGGCAACGCAGAATTCTCCTCTGCCTTTTCTACAACCACGCCGTCAGCTGTCAAAAGCCACAAACTGCCGTCCTCTGCCTCTGCCACATAGGCGATGGGCTTTTCCTCAATGATGATATTCACTGTTCCGGGAAGCTCCACCTGAAAGCGCACATCCTTAACATAGGGCAGCTTTTTAAGAATCCGGTGGGCTGCGCCGCCTCTGCCGAAAAACAGCAGGTTCTCCCCTTTTTCCACACCAGAAGCATCCACCACAGTAGTGGCACTATAACGGCTCGCGCCCACCACCCGAACTTCCTTTACCTTGAAAAAGACGGAAATGCCGATGGTAATGGCAAGCACCACCGCAGCCACTGTTAAAAGCTGCATCACCAAGTTTTTGCGGCTGAAAATTTTCGGCTGCGTATACTGGATTTCGATGTTTTCCTTTGTTTCCGGTGCTTTTCTACGCCGGCGAACGGGAGCAGCTGCGCGAGTTTCTTGTTTCTGTGTTTCCATAGTCTATCCTCCGGATTGGGATTATTTCTTCATCAGTGCTTCTGCTACATCGCAAATTCGCTCTGCAGAATCCAAAATCGCCATACTGCGCAAGGCTTCCGACATCTGCTTGCGGCGGGGATAATCCTGCAGCAGGGCTTGAATCTCATCAAATAGGGTCTGGGCTGTGCAATCCGGCTCCAACAGCACCACTGCCCCACCCCGCTGCTCCAAAATCCGAGCATTTTTTTCTTGGTGGTTATTGGTGACATTAGGTGACGGAATCAAAATGCAAGGCGTGCCAGTGGCTGCAATTTCATTGCAAGTGCCGGAGCCTGCTCTGCCCAGCACCACATCTGCTGCCGCCAGCACCGTTGGCATATCATAAATATACTCACGCATATCGATACTGGGACTGTTTTCCAACTCCACACTCTGCTGGGCTACCGCCGAGCCCATCCACTTCCAGCCAAAGCTACCGGTGGCATGGATATGCCGAAACGGAAAGCCCTGCTGTTGTTCCAAAGCAAAGAGCTGGGCAGTAATTTCATTCATCACCTTTGCGCCCTGACTGCCAAAGGTGGACACCACCAACGGCTCATCTCCAAGCCCCAGCTCCCGCCGGGCAGTCTGTCGGGTCATTTCCCAAAAGTCCCGGCGGACAGGCATGCCCACCACCTCAACCTTTTTGGGGTTGCGGTAGTGGTTTTTGCTCTCCTCAAAGCAGACCAGCACCCGGTCTGCGAGATTGGCAGCCACTTTCGTGGTCAGTCCCGGAACGGCATTGCTTTCATGAACGCAGGTGGGTATTCCCAAACGGCTGCCGGCATACAGCGCCGGAAAACTGGCATAGCCGCCAGTCCCGATAATCACATCCGGCTGAAAGGAACGAATGATTTTTTTGCACTGACCCACCGCCGTCAACAAGCTGCGGATTGCCTTGGCATTTTTCTTCACCCCTGCAAGGCTCAGCTGTCTTGACAAGCCCGAGCCGGGCAAACATTCCAGCCGGTAGCCGGCACGGGGAACAAGCTGCTCCTCCATATGCCCCTTTGCGCCGATGAAAAGAATGTTACACTCCGGATGCCGCCGCTTCATAATATCTGCAACTGCAATGGCAGGATTGATATGTCCAGCAGTGCCACCGCAGGTAAAAATCACATTCATGGAAGTTCCTCCTGTATCTTTGGTTCGTTTCGATAACGGGAAATACTGAGTAAAATCCCCATTTCCCCCAAGTTCACTGCCAAAGCAGTGCCCCCATAGGAGAAAAAGGGCAAGGCGATGCCGGTTGACGGCAGCAAATTGGTGACAACCCCCAAGTTCAAGATGGTCTGCACCGCAATGAGGGTAATGAGCCCTGCCGCCAATACTGTAGAAAAGCGGTCACGGGCGTGCAGAGCAATCCAATAGCCCCGAAGAATGGTGGCTGCAAACAAAAAGATAATCAGCAGCGCTCCAAAGAGCCCCAGTTCCTCACAGATAATGGCGAAAATATAATCGTTGTACTGAAAGGGCAAATACAAATATTTTTGCTTGGACTTTCCAAACCCCAGCCCAAACACGCCGCCGGAGCCAATGGCATACAGTGACTGCAAAATCTGATAGCCCGTATCGCCGGGGTCTTGCTCCGGATGCAGCCACGCCGTCACCCGGTCACCGGCATAGCCCATAAAGCTGATATAGATGAGCACAAAGACAGCAGCGGCGGCTGCCCCGGCAGCCAGCCATTTGGGACTAGTGCCTGCCACAAACATCATCACGACACCCACCATGCCCATAAGCATAATGGCAGACAGGTGCTTTTCCAATGCCAAGGGTACCAACAGTCCCAACATGGCACAGCCAAAGCCCAATACACCATAGCGGAACGCCTTGGCATTGACACCGTACTGCTTGGTCAGCCGTGCCAGCAGCACAATCATGGAAAACTTGGCAATCTCCGATGGTTGGAACTGGATACCGGCAATGTTAATCCAGCGCCGTGCGCCATTGACAGATTCGCCAATCACCAGCACACTCAGCAGCAGCACAATGCCTACCACATACACGCTCCATGCCATGCTACTCCAAAAATGCGCCGGAATACGGCTGAAAAAGTACATTGCTACCAAGCCAATCAGCGCACATACCCCCTGCTTTTGCAGGTATTTTGTGGAAATGGTATAGCCGGTGTCATATTCGCTCTGAGCGTAGCTGGCAGAATACAGCATCAAAAGCCCCACCGCCAGCAGCACCAGCACCAGCGCCAAAAACGGAATATCAACAGAATTTTCTCCCCCACCATGTTTGGCAGGGCGGTTCTCTTTGGCACGCAGAAGCTGCTGCGCCATAAAGACTCCTTTCGGTTAAATTCTCCCTGCAATGCCGAACCAAGCCAGCACGCACATCACAACAGACACCAGAGAGAACACAATGCAAATCTTCACTTCTTTCCAACCGCACATCTCAAAATGGTGGTGGATGGGTGACATCTTGAACAGCCGCTTGCCATGGGTCAACTTGAAATAACCCACCTGCAAAATAACGGACAGGGTTTCGATAATATAGACCAAGCCAACGGGAATCAAAATCAAGGGCATATCCAAGGCAAATGCCATGGCACAGACAATGCCGCCCAAGAACAAAGAGCCCGTATCTCCCATAAACACCTTGGCAGGATGCCAGTTATAAAACAGGTAAGCAATCAATCCGCCCACCAAGCAGGCAGGCAGCAATGCCAAATCCCACTTGCCCATGGCAACGGCAGCGGCGGTGAAGAACACCATAACGGGAATAGTCACGCTGCCGCAGAGTCCATCCACGCCATCGGTCAAATTCACCGCATTGACACAGCCCACCATAACAAACATGGCAAAGAAAATATAGACGATGGGGTGCAAATAAAAAGTCGTATTGACAAAGGGAATATAAATATCGCAAGTCAGCACGCCACGGGTATACAGCAGATACAGATACAGCGCCGATACCGCCATCTGCAGCAGTGCCTTTTGAAGAGCGGTGAGACCCAAATTGCGCTTGTATTTTAGCTTGCAAAAATCATCCAAAAAGCCTACCAAGCCAAAGCAAAGACCCAATGCCAGCACATAATAAACCGTATAATCCTGCATCACCCATAGGTTAAACAGCAAGCACAGCGCCGTACCTATAATGAACATAATGCCGCCCATCATAGGTGTTCCGGCTTTGTTATTATGCCATGTAGGACCTACCTCCCGAATGGACTGTCCAGCCTTCAGCGCACGCAAAATCGGCAGCAGCAAATAGCCGATGCCGGCGGTCAAAATCAATGCAACCACGCCTGTAATCAATACCTTTGTCATGGATAAAGCCTCCACTTATGTTTCTTCGTTCAAAAATTTTTCCAGCACCAATTCCATGTGCATTCCATGGCTGCCCTTAAACAGCAGCACATCTGCAGGTCTGCAAAGCTGCCGCAGTTGCTGCGCCATGGCATCCCGATTATCAAAAATAAAAATATGTTCCGCAGGCATTTTTCCTGCTGCACCCTGCGCCATCAGCGGCGCATTGGGTCCATAGGACAAAAGGTAGTCCGCATTTTCAGCTGCCAAAGCACCCACCTGCCGATGTGCCTGCTGGCTGCAAGCGCCCAGCTCCAGCATATCTGCCAGCACCGCAATGCGGCGTGCCTTGCGGCTGCCCAGTACCTTGAGGGCTGCTGCCATGGACTCCGGTCCTGCATTGTAACAGTCCTTAATAATGGTACAGCCCTTTGCTTCAAAAATTTCCTGCCGTCCCTCCATATTTCGGAAGTGGGCCAGTCGGCGAGCCATGGCTTCCGGCTTCACTCCAAGCTTCAGTCCCACAGAAACCGCCGCCAGCGCATCAGAAACATAATGCGCTCCCTCCAGCGGCAGAGTAATGCCAAAGTGATTCTCCCCCACCGTCACCACAAAGGAAATCGTTCCCTCCTTCTGCATGACACCGGAGGCTTGCACCTGACACGCTTTATTATCCGTGCCAAAATAGGTCACGGGATGCAGTAGGGTGCTGCCCCACAGCATATCGTCATCGCCATACAAGCACAGAGGGCTGTCCGGCTGCATACCATCGAGGATTTCCAGCTTCGCCTGCAAAATTCCCTGACGGGAGCCTAGGTTTTCCATATGCATTGTACCAATGTTGGTAATCACACCCACATCGGGCTTTGCGATTTGAGAAAGATAGGAAATCTCCCCAAAGTGGCTCATGCCCATTTCCAGTACTGCAATTTGGGTATCCTCCGGCATAGCAAGAATTGCCATAGGAAGTCCCAAATCGTTATTAAAATTGGCGGGGGTTTTACTGACAATGTAGTCCCCCTCCAGCACACAAGCAATCATTTCCTTGGTAGTGCTTTTGCCCACCGAGCCGGTGACACCCACCACCTTGAAGTCAAGGCTCTGCCGCAAGCCGGCAGCAATTTGTCCTAGGGCGAGTCGGGTATCCTCCACCACGATGGCAGGCACATCCCCCACAGGACGGGAGCAAAGCACCGCAGATGCACCCTTTTCCAGCGCCAAAGGGACAAAGTCATGTCCGTCCCGAACACCCTGCAGCGCAACGAACAGTTGCCCCTGCTGCACATTGCGGGAATCGTTGCAAGCGCCCTCAAATATAATATGAGCATATTTCGGCTCAATATGACCGCCGCACCAAAGAGCAGCCTGTTGCAAGGTGATTGCCGCCATGCGCTTACTTCCCTTCCTGCAAAATCTGTGCTACAATCTCACGCTCATCGAGATGGTGTTTCACACCCATAATTTCCTGATAGGTTTCATGTCCCTTACCGGCAAGGACTATTATATCATCTTTTTCTGCCTTTGTCATGGCAAATTCAATGGCTTTTACACGATTTTCTACCACAACATAATTTTTCGCATCCCCAACGCCCTTGACAATATCTGCAATAATGTCGCCGGGTACTTCGGTACGGGGATTATCGGAGGTAATTACCGCCAAATCCGCCAGCCGAACACCGATTTCACCCATAATGTGTCGCTTGTTTTTATCTCTGTCACCACCGCAGCCAAAGACCGCAATGAGTCTGCCCTTGCAGAATCCACGGACGGCAGACAGCACATTTTCCAGTCCGTCAGGAGTATGAGCATAGTCAATCAGCAGCGTATAGGGTTTCTTGGGGGTGGGAACAACCTCCACTCTACCCTTGACGCCCTGCACTTTTTGGAGTGCCTGCGCCGCCTGCTGCAAGGAAATGCCCAACTGCAGGGCAATGCCCAACACTGTCAGCACATTATAGACTGTAAATTTTCCGGGAATAGGCACTGTCACAGCCACCCGTTCACCGCCATAAACCGCTGTAAAGGACACGCCATCTGCATGCAGGCACACATCCTCCGCTCTCAAGTCACCATTGCCACACTGGGCGGTGGTCAGCACCTGTGCATGACAGTCCGCAACCATCCGTTGTCCCCAAGGGCTGTCAGCATTCACGACCGCCTTATCACAACGGGAAAACAGTTGCGCTTTGGTTGCGCCGTAGGCTTCCATGGTTTTGTGGAAGTCCAAATGGTCCTCTGTCAAATTGGTAAAGGCTACCACCGCAAAGTGAATGCCCTCCACCCGATGCAGGGCGATGGCATGGCTGGACACCTCCATCACCGCATACTGGCAGCCGGCAGAGCGCATTTGAGCAAACAAGCCCTGCAGCTCAATACTCTCCGGTGTAGTGCGGTCCGTTTCCAATACCACATCCCCGATGTGATTTTCCATCGTGCCAACAAGGCCTACCTTTGCACCCAGCACTTGCTGCAACACCTGCTTCAAAAGCCAAGTGACGGAGGTTTTTCCGTTTGTTCCGGTAACACCAATCATGGTCATGCTGCGGGTCGGATGCCCGTAATAGTTTGCACCAATCCGAGCCAGTGCCAGCCGGTCATCTGCCACCAAAACATAGGGCACATCTCCCTTTGGCTTTTTGCCTGTTACCACTGCCACCGCACCCTTTTCCAGCGCCATGGGCACAAAACGGTTTCCGTCCACAGCAAAGCCGGAGATTGCCACAAAGAGGCTTCCGGATTGCACCTGTCTTGAATCAGGGGTGACTGCCGCAACGGGCAAGTCCATATTGACAGAGGCTTCCAAAACCTCCACATTTTCAAGCAACTCTCTCAGCTTCATACTCATCCCTCACCCTTATTAGTCACGGATATTCGTATCCGCAAATGTTAATTCAATGGTTGTGCCTGCAGCAAGCTCTGTGCCTGCCGGAACGGACTGCCCGATGGACACCACCCTTGGGCTGACCTCCGGATTTCCGCTGACCAAAATATACAGCCCCAACGCCCCTGCCGCATCATTCGCCTGCTGTCGGGTCATGCCGGAAAAATCAGGTACTTTGACCGTTTTATTTTCTGTGGATGCGCCCAAATATACCAACACCTGACTGCCGCCGGGTACACTTTGACCGGCAGACGGCAGCTGGTCTGTGACCGCATTTTCATTTCCATCAAACACGCCGGTTAAATCCAGTGCCTCCAAGGCAGCCTTGGCATCCTTCACGGTCATACCCGTCAAATCCGGCATGATAACCGCCTGAGTTGCTGCATCCAAAGCATCGCTGCGTGCAACGCCCAAATAGGGCAAAATATCCGACAGCACCGCCCCCACCGTTGGAGCAGCCATCACGCCGCCGGAAATGTAAATGCCGGTGGTACGAGACGGCGTATCCAGCGCCACCAATACAATATACTCCGGATTGTCCATAGGCGCAATCCCCACAAAGGATACGATTTTATCTAAGGTGGGCTGCCCATGACTGTCTAATACATCTATTTTTTCGCTTGTTCCGGTTTTTCCGCCGATGGAAAAGCCGGACACTGCCGCATTTTTCGCCGTACCCTCTGTAACAACCGATTCAAGAAGAGCGCACATGGTTTTAGAGGTGCTTTCCGAAATCACCTGCCGAATGACGGTGGGCTCTTGGTGCAGCACGGTTTTTCCCGAGGCATCCACCACATCGGACACCAAATACGGCTCCATGAGATACCCACCGTTGACCACCGCAGAAATAGCACGCACCAGCTGCAAGGGTGTCAGCTTAAAGGTTTGCCCAAAAGAACCGGAGGTCAAAGAGGCTGTACCCCATTTCTGCGTATCGGTGACCAAGGCTTTGTCAAAAAACACGCCCTTGCTCTCACCGAACAAATCAATGCCGGTTTTTTCCAAAATTCCAAACCGCTGAATATAATCGTAAAACCGCTCTCCGCCCAACTCCAAGGCGATATTGGCAAAGGCAATGTTGCAGGAATTTTGCAGTGCCTGCGCCGTAGTTTCCGAGCCATGCCCTGCCGAACGCCAGCAATGCAGCAGCTGAGAGCGACCGGGGATATGGGCAGAGCCACGGCAGTAAAAATGATTTTGCAGAGTAATGGCTCCGCTGTCCAAGGCAGATGCCATGGTCAGCACCTTAAAGGTTGACCCCGGCTCATAGCCATCGGAAACGCAGCGGTTGCGCCACTGCTTCAATCGAGCAGCTTGCAGAGCCTCTTGATATGCCTGTCGAGCAGCGTCAAACTGCTCGCTGCCCTGTGGGAAACGCAGACTTTCCAGCCGCAGCTGCTCCACCTGATACTCTTGAGCCGAATCATAAATTTCAAGATAGGCATTGGGATCATAGCCGCCCAAGGTTGCCATAGCAAGGATTTCACCGGTCTTTACCTTCATGACCATGCCAAAGGCACCATTTTGAACGGAATATTTTTCGATTGCCTCCTGCATTCGCTTTTCGAGACACTGCTGCACTGTGGCATCCACCGTTAAAATCACATCACAGCCGGCAATGGACTGGACATATTTTTCATAGGAAAAGGGCATATCCATTTCGTTGTTGCCCTTGGTGGTAATCACCTTGCCTACCGTTCCCTCTAAATAGCGGTTGTAGGCAGCCTCAATCCCCTCACAGCCGGTATTGGAGGCATTGGTAAAGCCAATGAGCTGAGAGGCTAATGCCCCATAGGGATAAAACCGCTTGGAGTTTGGCTCTAGGTGAATGCCGGAGATTTGGTTATCGTTTATATATGTGCGGATTTTCGCCGCTGTATCCAAATCCACTGCAGAAGCAAGCTGCTTATAACGCATTTTGGTATCCTTGGCTTGGGTGGCAATCCATGCCGCATCCAAATTCAAAATTTCACCCAAAGCAGCGGAAATTTCATCGATATTTTCCTTCGCCTGCTTCAACTCATGAGGGTCAAGATACACATTTTCCACACTCTGGGCGCAAGCAAGGATATTCATGTTGGTGTCGTAAATCGTGCCCCGGTCTGCCGTAACACGGGTGGTACGGGTTTGATTGCGCAGGGCAAGACCGGCATAATAGTCGTAATTTGTGACCATCAAATCGTACAGCCGCAGCGCCATGGGAACAAACGCCACAACCCCCAGCACTGCCATGACTGCCAAAATTCGATGATGATGTCCGGAATTGACCCGAACTCGCTCATACTGCTTTTGTTTTTGGGATTTTTTTACCATCCCGGCAAGCCCCCCTATTAAGATATTGCAAAAATGGGCAGCAAGGGAATCCCTTACTGCCCATTGCAGCTGCTATCCTAATTTTATGGGCTGGGACAGCCATTATGCAAAAAATCCCGCCAAGAATGTTGTAACGGATTGCCAGAAGCTCATTTCAATCTCCTGCTGCGCAGGTTTTTCCGGCTCTACCATAATACGGGCAACCTTATTGGCAGGCACCATACCGGCATCCAATGCAATCTGCATGATTTCCTCCGGGTCGTAGCCCTGCTCATAGGTCTGCTGAAGCTGCGCATTCTCTTGCTGAAGCTGCTGCACATAGACATTCATCTGCTGGCTTTCCTTCAGGCACTGCCGATACTGCACCAGACCTGCCACCATGGCAAAAAGCATCATCACAGCCAGTGCAATGGCGCACAGCGCCACAGGGTCTACTGCAATCACCCTCGCCGTTTCCGGACGAGGAGCTGCATCAGATGCGGCGGTACGATGAAAAATATGCTTTTCCAGTTTCCGTGCCGCAGTGCCGTCTACCCGATAGTTCACATATTGAATCTCCGGTTGCCGTGCCATGATGTTCGTTTCCTTTCTATATCTTTTCGCAAACTCTCAATTTCGCGCTTCTTGCTCGGGGATTGACTGCCAATTCCTGCTCTCCGGAAACAATGGGCTTGCGGCTAATCAGCCTGACAATTGGCTTTTTACCGCAGACACACACCGGAAAATTGGGCGGGCAGGTACAGCCCTTGGCTGCATCATTCATACCGATTTTCACAATACGGTCTTCTAAGGAATGGAAAGTAATCACCGCAAGGCGACCGCCGGGACGAAGACAGTCGATGGCATCCTTCATCACCTTTTCCACTGCGCCCAGCTCATCATTGACCGCAATGCGAATTGCTTGGAAGCTGCGCTTTGCCGGATGCTGCTTTTCTCGCAACGCCGCCGGCGGCATGGCGGAACGAATCACATCCACCAGCTCCAAGGTCGTTTCAATGGGCTTTTCTTCCCTGCGGCGACAGATAGCTGCCGCAATTTGCGGTGCATAGCGCTCTTCGCCGTAGGTGTAGAGAATTCGCTTCAGCTCCTCCTGCGACCAAGTATTGACCACAGTATGCGCTGTCAGCATATCCTCACGATTCATTCTCATATCCAGAGGGGCATCTGCCATATAGGAGAAACCACGCTCACTATCATCTAGTTGGGGGGAGGATACACCCAAATCCAAGAGAATGCCGTCTGCACCTTCCATCTCCAAATCCTGCAAAACCCGTTTAATTTCACAAAAATTGGAATGCACCAGCACCACTTTATCTGCGTAGGGCGCAAGTCTCTCCCCTGCTGCCTTCAATGCAACCGTGTCCCGGTCGATGCCAATCAACCGTCCGGTCGTCAGGTGTGCAGCAATGTGGCTGGAATGACCGGCGCCACCCAGTGTACCATCCACATAAATCCCATGAGGCTTAATATTCAAAGCCTCAATACACTCATTTAAAAGAACGGAAACATGATGAAACTCACTCATAGTCCAATTGCCTCCAAGGAGGCCAAAAGCTTATCGGGAGTCAGATTTTCCAGTTCAAACGCGTCAAATTCAGCCGCATCCCAAATTTCTGCCTGACCGGCACGACCCACAATCACCACATCCTTGGTGATTCCGGCGTAGCTCATCAAATTCTGCGTCAGAGAAAAACGGCTCTGCTTGTCAGGAGTACATTCGGTAGCATTGATAAAAATCAAGCTGGTGGGACCGGAACGCTGCGCCAAAGGCAGCTTGTTGTAGTTTTCACTTAACAGTTCCCAGTCGGAAACGGAGTAAACCGTCAGGCAACGATGACCGCAGTTGAAGCCCAGCGTCACATAGAACTCTGTGCCAAGCTCTTCACGAAGCTTTGCCGGAACGAAAAGACGGTTTTTATCGTCCATTTTTGCCGGATACTTGCCAATCACGCTACCTCACCTCCTCCATTTCACTCCACTTTACTACCATTTTGCTCCACACGACAACAGTATAACAACTGTTTTCAAAAAAATCAACCTTTTTTAACAAAAAAATTAAAAAATTCTTAAAAAACCTTAGAAAACCGTATTTTTGAACAGATGTTCATAAATAATTACAAATTGAAAACAATTTCGTCATCTTTCACGCCTGCTGCAATCGCACCGGATTTTGCTCCATTTCGCAACAAAATAGATGCCAGCGGCGCCTCCAATTTCTCCTGCACCAGATGCCGCAGCTGCCGTGCCCCACCCTGCTTTTGGCTCTTGGATGCCAAAAGCGTTGCCAGTTCCTCCGGCAACTCCAGCTGCACGCCCATGGCTTTTGCCCGCTGATGCAGCTGAAACAGATATTTTTTCGCAATTTCTTCCATTGCCACAGCATCCAAGGGTGCAAAATGCACCACCTTATCCAATCTGCCCAAAAACTCCGGAGAAAAGGCTTGCCTCAGTGCCTCATCGGTCTGCCCTTCCCTGCCGGAGGGGCAAAAACCAAAACCGTCATTTTTTACCTGTCCACCGATATTAGAGGTCATAACGACAATGGCATTTTTGAAGCTGACTCTTCGTCCGGTGGAATCAGTCAACTCCCCCTCCTCCATGATTTGCAGCAAAACTCCGGTCACATCCCGATGGGCTTTTTCCAGCTCATCAAACAGCACCAAGCAATAGGGTCTGCGGCGCACCGCTTCCGTCAGCTTGCCGCCCTCCTCATAGCCCACATAGCCGGGAGGTGCACCAATGAGTCGGGACACGGACTGTTTTTCCATGTATTCCGTCATATCCAACCGAATCATTGCCTGCTTGCTGCCGTACATCTCCTCCGCCAAAGCCCGACACAATTCTGTTTTTCCCACGCCCGTCGGACCGGCAAACAACAGACTCGCAACCGGACGGTTGCTATCCCGAATGCCGCAAAAACCACGGCGCACCGCCTCCGCCACAGTAGCAACTGCCGGTTGCTGCCCAATGACCTGACGGCTTAGCACCTTCTCCAGCTCCAAAAGCCGCTGCCGTTCATTGGCAGTTAATCGTCCAACCGGAATTCCAGTCCGGTCAGATACCGCCCATGCAATTTCATTCGCCCCCACGCTTCTGCTACGGTGACTCTCCCCCATATGGGCAATGCTCTGCATTTTATCCCGCAGTTCTGCCGCTTTTTCAAATTGCTTCTCCCGCACAGCCTCATGCAGCTCCTGCTCCAGCTCTTTTCTGGGTGCAGAAGAAATTCGGTACAGCTCCCCCAATTGGGCACGGGCAGCCCCCTCATCCAATAGGTCAATCGCCTTATCCGGCAAATACAAATCCGGCAAATAGCGCACTGAAAGCCGAACAGCCTCCTTCAGTGCCTCATCACTGATGCGGATATGATGGTGCATTTCAAGCCCCGGCTTCAGGGCACGCAAAATAGCAAGGGTTGCCTCCTGACTTGGCTCCTCCACCATGACCGGGCGAAACCGCCGTTCTAAGGCAGCATCCTTTTCAATGTGCTTGCGGTATTCCGCCAAAGTGGTAGCACCTAAAATCTGCAGCTCGCCCCGTCCCAAAGCAGGCTTAAATATGTTCGCCGCATCAATCGCACCCTCCGCCGCCCCTGCACCTACGATGGTATGCATTTCAACCACAAACAAAATCACATCGCCGCAGCGGCGAATTTCCCCCAGCACGTCCCGCAGCCGTTCCTCAAATTCACCCCGATACTTGGTGCCTGCCACCAAATTTGCCATATTCAGACTCACCAGCCGTTTGTCCTTTAGCTGCGGCGGCACATCCCCCAAAGCCATGCGCTGAGCAAGCCCCTCTGCAATGGCTGTTTTACCCACACCCGGCTCTCCCACCAGCGCCGGATTATTCTTGTTCTTTCGACTTAAAATTCCGATGACCACATCAATTTCCTTATCCCTACCGATAACCGGCTCCATATTGGCGGCTTTCGCCACCAAATCCTCACTGAATTGCTCCAAAAGCTTCGTGGTAATCCCCTCCCTTTTTCGTTTCACCGGCATCCGGTATCCCATCATTTTATATTCCACCGCCTGAGAAAACAAAGACTGTGGGTCTACGCCGCAAAGCCGCAGCAGTCCCACAGCTGTGGTATTTTCCCTTCGAGTCAGTGCCAAAAGAATATGCTCAACAGAAACATCTCGACTGGCGCTGCATTTTGCTTCCCATGCCGCATCCGACAGCACCTGCAATGCGTTGTCCGACAAACCCTGCCGCAGCGGCAAACCCGGCTGTCCCTGCCCCTCATTCACCACCGTCAAATCCCATAGCAATTCAGAGGTTACGCCATAGGTGCGAATCAACTGTCCCTCCCAGCCCTCTGAGGCAGTAAGTGCCAAAAGCAAATGGCAAGTACCCACATAGCTATGCCCCAAAGCTCTGGCATTTTCTGCCGCTGACAAAATTAAATTGGCAGCATCCGGTGTATATCCCATGTGCATCCCTCCTATTTGCGAAATTCTCCCCTTTGGAAAGAAAAAATATACGATATTTTTACAAATAGGAATTGCTTTTTTAAAAATCCATGTTAAAATGGTCATAAGCAATCACCCGACTGGGGATGCAAAACACATATGGAGGAAAATAGTATGGCATTCAAGATTACTGACGCTTGCGTCAAGTGCGGCTCCTGCGCTGACAATTGCCCCGTTGAGGCTATCTCCGAGGGCGATGACAAGTTTGTCATTGACGCTGATACCTGTGTTAGCTGCGGCTCTTGCGCTGATAACTGCCCCGTTGAAGCAATCGAGGAGTGCTGATTCTTACGGAATCTGCAGTCGGCCTGTGCACCTTTTCGGCTGCACAGGTCGATTTTATTATCCGGAGGTCAAGTTATGGAACAGCTACACAACGGCATCACACTGGACACAGGCAGCGATGCGTTCCCCTTAAGCACTGACTCTATGCTGCTGTCCGGCTTTGTTCGGCTGCCGAAAAACGCCAAGGTGCTGGATTTGGGCTCCGGCAGCGGCACATTGGGGCTTCTGCTGTGCGCCAAAGATGAATCTTGCCATGTCACCGGCATTGAATTGGAAGAAAAAGCCCATCTGTTAGCACTGCAAAATATTCAGCGCAACACCCTACAGCACCGATGCTGCAGTATATGCGGTGATTTGCGCCGGATTGCCCCCACGCTGCAGCCAGGGCAGTTTCACTGCTGCGTATCCAATCCTCCCTATTTCTCAGGTGGACCTGCCAGCGACAGTCATCCCCTTGCCCGGCGAGAGGATAGCTGCCCACCGGAGGCGCTGTTTTCCGCTGCCGCAGCAGCACTGCGATATGGCGGCGACTTCTTTTTGGTGCATCGGCCGGAAAAATTAGCGCAGCTTTGCAGCTGTGGTGTCAACGCAGACTTAGAGCCGAAACGGCTGAAGCTGGTGCGGCACAAAGAAAACGGTGCAATCAGCCTGATTTTGCTGCAATGCCGCAAAGGCGGCAAGCCGGGGCTGGTTATTGAGGAAAGCTATTTATTTGATAGACAGGGCAATCCATCCGAGGAATACCGCAATCTATATCATCTTTAGGAGGACACCATGGCAGGAATGCTTTATCTTGTACCCACCCCCATTGGTAATTTGGGTGATATTTCCATCCGCTGCCGCCAAACACTGGAAAATGCGGATTTTATTGCCGCAGAGGATACCCGTGTCAGCTTAAAGCTGCTGAACCACTTGGGTATTAAAAAAAGTCTTATCAGCTACTATGAGCACAACAAAGCCTTTAAAGGTGATGTGATTGTGCAGCGGATTTTAGCCGGAGAAACCTGCGCTCTCGTATCGGACGCCGGCAGCCCTGCCATCTCCGACCCCGGTGAGGATTTGGTGCGGCTCTGCGCCGAAGCCGGCATTACTGTCTGTGCCATTCCCGGTCCATGCGCCGTGATTACCGCCCTGAGTATTTCCGGTCAGGCAACCGGTAGATTTTGCTTTGAGGGCTTTTTGTCCACCGCAAAAAAGAGCCGTCAGGCGCATCTTAGCAGCTTGACAGAGGAAAGCCGCACCATGGTTTTCTATGAAGCACCTCACAAATTGGTGGCAACCTTGGAGGATATGGCTGCTGTTTTTGGCGCTGACCGCCCCATCAGCCTCTGTCGGGAGCTGACAAAGCTCCATGAGGAGGTGTTTCGCACCACCCTTGGGCAAGCCATTGCCCATTACAACGAAAATCCTCCCAAGGGCGAATTTGTATTAGTGGTTGCAGGTGCTATCCCCATAGAAAAGGAAATGCCAACTGCAACCGATGCCGCCGAACGGGTACAGCAGCTGATGGCAGAGGGCTTGTCCCGAAAGGATGCCATTAAGCAAACCGCAAAGGAACTGGATTTGCCAAAGAATGTGGTATATGATGCCGCACTGTCCATAGAGGAATAACAAAAACGCCCACCGAAGTGGGCGTTTTTTTGCATATTGGGGGTAAGGGCGCATAGGCTGTCCATGGGAGGGATGGACATGGTCATGAGCTGGATTTTTACGGGTTTTTTGTTGATTTCTCTTGTTTTCGCCATTGCAACAGGCAATGGGCATACACTGGCTGCCGCAATACCGCAAGGGGCGCAAAGCGGTATCACACTGGCAATTTCTTTAGCCGGGTCTATCTGTCTTTGGACCGGTGTGGGCAAGCTGATGGAAAAAGCAGGGCTCACCGCCCTGCTGTCCCGACTGCTCTCTCCCCTGCTGCGCAGGCTATTTCCGGACACTAAAACCGACCGCACCCTTGCAGGCTACCTATCTGCCAACATCTGCGCCAATTTCCTTGGGCTAGGCAACGCCGCCACCCCCATGGGCATTCAAGCAGTGCAGCGCATGAAAAAGGCATCGCACCCCACCCTTGCCACTGACCAAATGTGCCGGCTCATTGTGCTCAATACCGCATCCATTCAGCTAATTCCTGCCAATGTCGCCGCCGTGCGAACGGGACTTGGTTGTCAAACGCCCTTTGATATTCTGCCTATGGTGTGGCTCACCAGCCTCTGCTCTGCATCGTTAGGTGTATTATGCACCATGTTGCTTGGAAAGCTGTGGAAGCATGACTAACTACATTGTTCCGCTACTGCTGCTGTTTTGCTGTGTGCTGGCATTGCGAAAACGGGAAAACGCCTATGATTTGCTGCTGACCGGTGGAGCAGACGGCTTAAAACTGCTTTGCTCCATAGTGCCCAGCTTGGTACTGCTGCTGACCGCCGTCACCATGCTGCGGCAAAGTGGTGCGATTGACATTATGAGCCGGTTTTTTGCACCCGTATTTTCTTTTTTTGGCATTCCACCGGAAACTGCCATGCTGGTATTTATCCGACCCATCAGCGGCAGCGCCGCATTGGCAGTGGGGACGGATTTAATGGCTGCTTACGGGGTAAACAGCCAAATCGGGCGAACAGTTGCAGTCATGCTGGGCTCTACAGAAACCACCTTTTATACCATTTCCGTCTACTTTGGAGCAGCCGGTATTCAAAAAACCCGCTACACCATTCCTGCCGCCCTGTTTGCGGATTTTGTGGGATTTTTCATGGCATCGCTGACCACAAGGCTTTTCTTTGCATAAAAAGAGGCTGCGAAAGCAGCCTCTTTCTTTATTTTGCATTCTCGTTGGTATCCACGCTGTTGCGGTAAACCACAAACCGCTGGTACAAAAACTCCGTCACAAAATTCAGCACCATATTGATTGCTGTTACCAAATATTCATTCCATTCTAAATTGCCTGCCAGCAAATGCTCCAAATAAGTAGACAGTGGTGTGAACACACAGTAATATGCCGCCACCAGCAGCATGGCACGGGTGATATTGCCCGTTGCCTGAAAGGTAAACTTTCGGTTAAAGGTAAAATTCCATACCACCGACAGCACCAAGGAAATCAAATACGATGTCCATTCCGGTAATGCGGTCAATTCATTGAGCAATGTGAAGCTACCGATTTGAATGACACCGGCAGAAATGGAAAACAGCAGGAATTTTACCGACCGCCAAAGCTCTTTCTTATTCATACAAACCTCCAAAACAGAAAATGCCGCAGCTTTCACTGCGGCATTTTATCTTCATTATTCTTCGTCCTCGTCATCCTCGAAGGTAAACTCCAGCTTTTCACCGCAGTTGTCGCAGATAATACTGCCAGCCTCCAAAGTTTCCTCGTCGAAATCAATTACATTGCCGCAGGCACATTCCACTTCATAAATGGTGGAATCCTCGTCACCAAAGTCGAAGCCCTCGTCCTCGAAGTCGTCTTCATCCTCGAAGTCGTCCTCGTCATCGTCCCAGTCTTCGTCCTCATCCTCTTCGTCCAGAATGAAATCCTCGATGGCATCCAAATCCTCTTCAATCTCATCCAGCTCATCGGAAATGGCAATGGTGGTATCCTCCACATCCTTCAGCCGCTTGGTGACATCACCCAGCAAATCCACAATGGCGGCAATCATTTTGCCCTCATTGGTTTCGGTGTCCAAATTCATGCCATCCATCAAACCCTTAAGATAGGCAGACTTTTCACAAATGGTCATAAGAAATTACTCCTTTCGCCAATACGGCAGATGCATTGAGCTTAAGCCTTGGAACGACCCAAATATTCACCGGTACGGGTGTCAATCTGAATCTTGTCGCCCTCGTTGATGAACAGAGGCACCTTCACATCAGCGCCAGTCTCAACAGTGGCAGGCTTCAGAGTGTTGGTAGCGGTGTTGCCAGCAAAGCCGGGGTCGGTAGCGGTAACCACCAGGTCAACAAAGTTGGGAACTTCGACACCGAAAACCTTGCCCTTGTAAGCCATAACGGTGCAGATGTCGTTTTCCTTGACGAACTTGAAGGAATCATCCAGCACATCGCCATTCAGAGGCTCCAGCTCGAAGGTTTCCTGATCCATAAAGTAGTACAGCTCACCATCGTTGTAGGAATACTCCATCTTCTTTCTCTCGATGAAAGCGGTGGGGAACTTTGCGGAAGGGTTCAAAGAAGTTTCGGTCACGCCGCCGGTGATGACATTACGCATCTTTACACGGACAAAGGCAGCGCCCTTGCCGGGCTTCACATGCTGGAACTCGATGACCTGCATCACCTTGCCGTCCATTTCAAAAGTAATGCCATTTCTGATATCGCCCGCAGAAATCATAAGATTTATCCTCCTAAAGTTACTTATTGTCTAACGAATAAGTGTATATATTCTTTAACTGGTATATTCTAACCGAAAAATTAAAATTTTGCAATAGGAAATCGGAAATTTTTTCGATATTTCCGCTATTTTTTGTAGCTGTAATTGATTTGCTGTTATATTTTTCGGTTTCCTGCAAGAAAAATAAAGGGTTTTTCCAGCAGATGCCGGGCTTTCAGCCAAACATTGTGATTGTCAATGGCACGTACCAAAATACTACGGACGCCGCAGGCATTTGCCCCCAAGGTATCCGTAAAAATTTGGTCACCTGCCAATGCTGCATGAGCAGGTGCAACGCCATATTTTTGCAGGCATTGGATAATGCCCTTGGAAAAGGGCTTTTTGGCGTGGGTGATACAGGCAATGCCATATTTGTCGCAAAAAATCCGCACCCTCTCCTTCTTGGAGTTGGACACCACGCAGATTTGAATTTCGGATTCTGCCATCCGCCGCAGCCAAGTCTCCATGACTTTCGTAGGCTGGCTGGTGGTATAGGGTACGATGGTATTGTCAAAGTCCAGCATCAGCAGGCAAATTCCCTGCTGATGCAACCATTGAGGCGTCAGTGCGGTGATGGCATCGGTCATCACACTGGGTAAAAAGGAAATGGGCATAGTTCCTCCCAATTATCAATAAGATAAAATGATTATATCACGAAAGGAGGCATTTGTCCATGCCCTCCCCCTGTTATCTTGCCATGACAGCCGCAGAGCTTGACAGCTGTGCGGAAAAACCGCCCTATACTGCATGGATGGCTTGCCATTTTTCGCCCTACGCCACAGGGCTTTCCAATCTTCCCACCGCCCTGCCGGAGGGCAGTATGCTGCTGGTCAACGACCGCACGCCGGTTTGCGGACACAATCCGCAACGCATTGCACAGCAACTGGAGCAGGTGGTGCAGGAATTACATTGCAGCCGGATTTATTTGGATTTTCAGCGGCCCAATGAGCCGGAAACCGCCGAGATTGTCCGCTGTGTTGCGGCGCTTCCTTGCTCGGTGGGAGTGTCTGCGTTCTATGCCAAAGAAGCGCCCTGTGCGGTTTGTCTGCCGCCACTGCCCTTAACGACGCCCCTGCAGGACTACCTTGCGCCATGGGAAAATCGGGAAATATGGCTGGAGCTTGCCACCGATTGCCAAAAGCTGACCCTAACCGAACAGGGCTGCAAACGGGAAAATCAAATCAATGACGCATGCTCCTTCCCTCATGCAGATGCGGCTCTATTCTGCCAATATCACACCGCCGTGACGGAGAACTCCATCATCTTTTCGCTCCGGCGGGATGTGGAACAACTGAAAAAGCTCATAGAAGAAGGCAGCAAACTGGGAATTTCCTGCTTTGTGGGGCTGTATCAGCAGCTTGGCGCAGACTTTGCACAGGCGGACAAATAAAAAGGGCGGCAGTTGCCGCCCTTTTTATTCTACATGGGTATGATTGCTGATGTGGTCCTCGCAGTAGCAATGGTAGCCGCCGCAGCAGGAGCAATACCTGAATTCCAGCTCCGGATTGCTGACATCGGTGCGTCCGCAGACCGTACAGCGGTGGGTATAGGGCGTTTTCACCACCCTGACCTCCGCCTCATAAGAGCCTGCCTTGGGGAACGGAATTGTGCCGGTTTGATGTGCAAATTTCTTCTGCTTCGGTTTCTTGCGGAACAGCCGCCGGGCATTGACACGCCAAGACATGGGAATCACATTCAGCACATCCTTGCCAAAGAACAAAAAATAATTGGCAAGGGCAATCAGCGGAAACAAATTCAGCGGCAACGGCACGCCTGCAACGGACAAGGTTATCACATCATACAAGGTAATTGCCAAATAGAACAGAGCGAAAATCCACGCTCGCACCGGAATGATAAAAAACAGCAGAAAATGGGTATTGGGGTACATGGTGGCATACGCCAAAAACAAGCTCAAATTCAAATAGGACACATTAGCAGACCAGCCGGGGAAAATCAGGCAAAACACATCCATCAGCACCACACCGGTCAAATAAAACAGGTTAAATCGGAAGGTGCCCCAAGCATGCTCTATGGCTCGTCCCAAGGAATAATAGCACAGCAGTGAAACGGCAACAAGGATGAGGTTCATATCCCCCGTTCCATAGGTCAGCGGATAGGTAAACAGCCGCCAAAGTTCACCTTTCAAAATCAGGTTGCGGTCAAACCGCAGCCAAACATAAAGAATGTTGGTTTGGTTGATTAGCCCCATGAGATAGACCGTGGCACAGCCAAGGCTGATATAAAGCATCAGGTTGGCAATGCCCTTGTCCCGATTGCGGAAACAAAAGCGCTCAAAGCGAGAACGAAGATTTTTCAAAATTGGCTCAACTCCTGTTTGATATTGCCACTATCATAGCAGGTTTTTTATACTTTGTCCATATTGGATTTTTGAACTTTTTGTCTAAAATTTTTCAAAAAAGTATTGACATTGGCAGAAAACTATGTATAATACATTCGAACTGCATATAAGCCTTATCAAGAGTGGTGGAGGGAACGGCCCGATGAAACCCGGCAACCTGTTTATTCAAGGTGCCAAATCCGGCGGCAAACGAGAGATGAGGATTCGATAGATACGCACATCGAATCCCGATGTGCGGTTTTTTTAGGCTTATGACGCCCCGATGTGTACAGAAAGAAAGGACAAAACCATGGAAAAAAGATTATTTACCTCTGAATGTGTCACCAACGGACACCCCGACAAGGTTGCAGACTCTATCTCCGATGCCATTTTGGACGAATGTTTGCGGCAGGACCCCTCCTCCCGTGTTGCCTGCGAAACCACTGTTACCACCGATTTTTGCCTGATTTGCGGCGAAATTACCACCAAGGCAGTGGTAGATTACCCCGCTGTTGCAAAAGAAGCCATTCGTAAAATCGGCTACATCTACCCCGATGCCGGCTTCGATGCCGACACCGTAGAGGTGATGTGCCGCATCCACACCCAGTCCACGGATATTGCCATGGGCACCAATGACGAGGTGGGCGGCGCAGGCGACCAAGGCATGATGTTCGGCGGTGCCTGCACCCAAACCCCGGAGCTGATGCCCCTGCCGGTGGCACTTGCCCGTGCCCTTTCCAACCGGCTGACAGAATGTGTTCACTCCTGCGACCTGCTGCGTCCTGACGGCAAAACACAGGTCAGTGTGGAATATGACGAAAACGGCAAGGTCATTGGCATCGACACCGTTGTTGTATCTGTCATGCACAGCGCCGATTTTGAAATGAACGAACTGCGCAAGTACATTCGTGAGGGCGTGATTGCTCCGGTACTGGCAAGCTACGGCTTTGACATCGGCAATGTGGCGCACATTCACATCAATCCCACCGGCAATTTTGTCATTGGCGGACCCAACGGTGACACCGGACTGACCGGACGGAAGATTATTGTAGACACCTACGGCGGCTATTTCTCCCACGGCGGCGGCGCATTTTCCGGCAAAGACCCCACCAAGGTGGACCGCAGCGGTGCTTACATCGCCCGTTATATGGCAAAAAACTTGGTGGCTGCAGGACTTGCTGAGCAGGTACAGGTGCAGCTGGCATACGCCATCGGCGTGGCTGAGCCGGTTTCTATCCGGGTGGACAGCTACGGCACAGGAAAAATCTCTGATGAGGACATGACCGCCCTGCTGCGGAAAACGGTAGATTTGACCCCTGCCGGCATTATCCGCAAGCTGAATCTGCGGCAACCCATTTACGCCCCCACCGCAGCGGAGGGTCACTTCGGTGTGGCTGACCGTCCTTGGGAGCAGCTGGATTTGGTACCCGTCTTGCAGGAGCTGGCAAATATCTAAAGAATACGAAAAATGCGTGTTGCTTTCGCAACACGCATTTTTTATCTTCATCAAGCATTAACCTGCCGGACAAACCGCAGGAAAGCTTCCTTTCCCTGCTCGTTGTTTTTATAAACGCCGGCGTCCTCCAAAACCTCTGCAAACACCTTGCCGGTTTCCTGCAGAATAATCTCCATGGCATTTTCCGCCGTAAAGGTATACTGCTTTTGCAGCTCCTGCACCCAAGGGGCGTGCTTGCACAAGGTCTCGTCTGCGGCAATATCCCGACCGGAAACAATGGCTTCAGCCAAAGCCGTCAGCTCCGCTTTGAGTCGGCTGGGCAGCACCGCCAGACCCATCACCTCAATTAGGCCAATGTTCTCTTTCTTAATGTGGTGCTTGTCTGCATGGGGATGGAACACGCCCAAGGGATGCTCCTCGGTAGTGATATTGCAGCGCAGCACCAAATCCAGCTCATAATTCTCCCCTCTGCGACGGGCAATGGGGGTAATCGTGTTGTGCATCTCGCCATTAGAGTGTGCCACCACGCCCACCGATTCATCGGAGTAATTCCGCCAGCAATTCAAAATCTTTTCCGCCAAGTCCGCAAGCTCTTTCGGATTGCTGCCGTTGAGACGAATCACGCTCATGGGCCACTTGACAATACCGGCAGAAATCTGCTCATAGCCTGCAAAGGAAAGCTCCTTTTCAATAGGGGCTGTTTCCATGGCAAAGGTATAATGACCGCCCTGGAAATGCTCATGGCTCAAAATAGAGCCGCCCACAATGGGCAAATCCGCATTCGAGCCTACAAAATAATGCGGGAAAGCCGTGGTAAAGTCCAGCAGCTTTTCAAAAGCGGAACGGTCGATTTTCATGGGAATGTGGGCCTTGTTGAACACAATGCAATGCTCATTATAGTACACATAGGGGCTATACTGCAAACACCAATCCGCACCGGCAACCGTGATGGGAATAATGCGATGATTCTGCCGGGCAGGATGATTCATACGACCCGCATAGCCCTCATTTTCCGCACACAGCTGACATTTGGGATAAGCAGACTGGGGGGCATTTTTTGCTGCGGCAATGGCTTTGGGGTCTTTTTCGGGCTTAGACAGATTAATGGTAATATCCAGCTCACCATAGTCGGAGGCGTATTTCCAACGCATATCCTTGGCAATGCGGTAGCGGCGGATATAATCCGTATCGCAGCTAAGCTTGTAATACCAATCGGTAGCTGCCACCGGATTTTCGGCATACAGCTTCCGGAAGGTGGCAATCACCTCACGGGGCATAGGGGTCAGCACACCCATGATTTTGGTGTCAAACAAATCCCGTGCTGTAATATTATCCTCGCACAAGCCCTTTTCCACTGCATAGGTAAGTACACCGGACAAGATTTCCTCCAAATCCTCACTCAAAGGCTCTTGGGACGGGGTATAATCGTCCAAGTGCAGCACCTCCAGCAGCCGGTTGGTCATCCATACATGGTCCTCCGGGGATGCCAAGCCACAGTTCATGGCATAGGACACCAACGCATCAATACAAGCTTCAATTTTCATTCAGAAGACCTCCACACCGCCCTCTGGACGGATTGATAAAATATGGCAAGCGCCCTCACCCAAAACAGCCTCAATACCACTTTGGAAGGATGACAGCAAATCGAAGGGAACAAACGCCTGCACCGTGCCGGCAAAACCGCCTCCGTGGACACGGTATGCGCCCCTTCCCTGCAAATAATGCGCACATAAGGAAAGTGCCACTGCCATATCCTGATGCTTCACATAGCCTGCCGGAATCACATTCTGCAGATACATATAGGATGAATAGCCGCTGCTTTTCACAAGCTGCAAAAACGCATCAAAATCTCCACTGCGGAGTGCCTCAACCTGCTGCAGCACCCGTTCGTTTTCTTCATAGAAATGAATTCCACGCAGCACCGCCCGATCGCCGCAGCTTTGCCGCAGAGTCGGAATGGCCGCGTAAAAATCCTGCTGTGCCACCTCGGACAAAACCTCTTTGCCAAAGCAGGCGCAGATATTATGAAATTCCTCTGTAACAGCCGCATACTCGTCCGTCAAGTCCGCATGGTCTGCACCGCTGTCAATGATGCACAGCGCATGACCGCAGGCTGCAAAGTCAAAATCCACCGGTGTAATCACTGGATTTTCCTTTTGCGCAAAATCAATGCTCACCAGTCCCCCTACCGCAGAGGCAGTTTGGTCCATCAGTCCGCAGGGCTTGCCAAAAAACACATTCTCTGCATACTGTCCACATTTTGCAATTTCCGGCTGCGTTACCTTTCCACCAAAAAAAAGATGGTTGATAATGGTTGCCATCAGCACCTCAAAGGCCGCCGAGGAGCTAAGTCCGGAGCCGGGTAATACTGTCGACATACAATATGCGTCAAAGCCACCCACCTCACAGCCAAGCTGCGCAAACCATGCAGCAACGCCACGAATCAAAGCAGGAGTGGAATTGATTTCACTGTTCATAGGCTGCAGCATATCCAGCTGCACCTGTGCCATGGGATAGCCCTCAGATTGTACGCGAATCAGGTTACTACCGTTGGGCTTTACCGCCGCAACCGTATCCAAATTGACCGCTCCGGCTAAAACCCGTCCACGCTGATGGTCTGTGTGATTACCGCCGATTTCCGTACGACCGGGAGCGGAAAAATAGCGCTCTGGTTGACCGCCAAAGGCTTGCTCAAAGCCCTGCGTCAGGCGCTGACGCAATTCTTTCTGCATATTCATATCCTCTTCTCCTTGATTTTTTCTTATTTTACCATGGATTGCGGAGATTGTCTACTTGATTTTCCGGCACAAACCGCAAGAAAAACCGCCCTGCTGAAAAGCAAGGCGGTTTTGAGCATAAATTCAAGAGGGATTGTTTTATTAATAGAACTTTCTCTTGTTCTTACGGGCAGCTTCAGACTTCTGCTTACGCTTCAGGCTGGGGCTGACGTAATGCTCGCGCTTCTTCACTTCAGCAATAACGCCCTCCTTGGCACAGCTACGCTTAAAACGGCGCAGAGCGCTCTCCAGAGTTTCGTTTTCCTTAACGCGAATTTCAGACATTGTTTTCCCTCCCTCCGATGGCATCCGGCTACATCCAGGATGCGTTCAGGGCCTTTTTCTCAGGCTAGAACATTATACGCCGAGTTTTTCCAAATGTCAAGCAGGAATTCACTATTTTCCCCGGTTTCGAGAAAAAATTACTTCACAATCAGATTGACCAGCTTATTTTTGACCACAATGGTCTTAACAATACTGCCGTCCTGCTTTTCAAGGAAGGCTGCAATCTTTTCGTTGGCCTTCACATTGGCAAGGACCTCATCATCGGAAAGGTCAGCTGCCATCAGCACCGTACCACGCATTTTGCCGTTGACCTGAACAGCAATGGTAACCTCACTGTCCTTGCACTTTTCCTCGCAGTAAGTGGGCCAAGGCTCATAAGCGATGGTTTTATCATGCCCCAAAAGCATCCAAATTTCCTCACCCACATGGGGCGTAATGCAGGAAATCATCTTGATAAAGCCCTCTGCATATTCTTTGGGACAAGTGCCGTTTTTATAAACCTCATTGACAAACACCATCATTTGGGCAATGGCGGTGTTAAATGCCAAAATCTCAAAGTCAGAGGTCACCTTTTTCACAGTCTGGTGGTAAACCTTGGTCAGCTTGCCATCATCTGCCTCGGTGATATTGGCAGGCTCAGTGAAGAAATTCCAAACACGGTTGATAAACTTCTTCGCACCTGCCACAGCGGAGGTACTCCAAGGCTTGGAAACCTCCAGCGGGCCCATGAACATTTCGTACAGCCGCAGGGTGTCTGCGCCGTATTCCCGGACAATATCGCTGGGGTTAACCACAAATTCGGGGAAACGCTTGCCCATCTTGATGCCGTTTTCACCCAAAATCATGCCCTGATGCACCAGCTTTTTGAAAGGCTCCTTGGTGGGGGCAATGCCCTCATCATAGAGGAAGCGATTCCAAATTCTGGAATAAATCAGATGACCAACCGCATGCTCCGGGCCGCCGATGTACAAGTCCACCGGCATCCAGTGCTTCAATAGCTCCGGGTCACACAGCGCCTTATCATTATGGGGGTCAATATAGCGCATATAGTACCAGGAAGAGCCGGCAGAGCCGGGCATGGTAGAGGTTTCCCGCACACCACGGATGCCGTTTGCCTCATACTTTTTCCATTCGGTAGCATTTTCCAAAGGTGCTTGACCATTCTTACCCTTGTAGTCTTCCAACTCCGGCAGCACCAAGGGCAGCTCCTCATCCGGCAGGAACAGCGTCTTTCCGTCCTCTGTATAGACACAGGGAACGGGCTCGCCCCAATACCGCTGGCGGGCAAAAATCCACTCACGGAAATGGTAATTGTTCTTTCTTCTGGCAACACCCATTTGTTCCAGCTTGCAGGTGATGGCTTCCTTTGCCTCCTCCACCGTCATGCCGGTAAATTCCTCAGAATTCACAAGGCGGCAGCCCTTGCCCAAATAGTCCTGCTTTTCAAAGGCACATTCGGAAACATCCCGACCTTCAATGACCTGCAGCATAGGAATCTTGTGAGCAACGGCATATTCAAAGTCACGCTGGTCGTGACTGGGAACAGCCATAACTGCGCCAGTGCCGTAATTGCCCAGCACAAAGTCACCAATGAACACCGGCACTTCCCTGCCGTTAACCGGATTGATGGCATACACGCCCTTCAACAGGCAGCCGGTCTTGGTCTTGGTGGTATTGGTACGGTCAATTTCGCTCTTTTTGGTAGACTCATCAATGTAAGACAGCACCTGCTGACGGTTTTCCACTCTATCCAGCAGGGACTGAGTGATTTTTCCGTCCGGCGCAAGCACCATAAAGGTAATGCCGTAGATGGTTTCAATACAAGTGGTATAGATGGAGAATTCACCGCCACCCACCAGCTTGAAGTCCACCTCCACACCGGTGGATTTACCAATCCAGTTGCGCTGAATTTCCTTGGTGGATTCCGGCCAATCGATTTCCTCCAAGCCCTCCAATAGCTTTTCGGCAAAGGCAGGCTGGTCAATGACCCACTGCATCATCATTTTCTTCACAACGGGATAGCCGCCACGCTCACTCTTGCCATCAACGACCTCGTCATTGGCAAGAACTGTACCCAGCTCCTCACACCAGTTGACAGGCATTTCTATCCGTTTGGCATAGCCAGCCTCATACAGCTTTTTGAAAATCCACTGCGTCCATTTGTAAAATTCCGGGTCAGAGGTGGCGGTCAGCTTGCTCCAGTCATAGTCAAAGCCTAGTTCCTTGAGCTGTGCGGAAAAGGTTTCAATGTTCTTCTGTGTAAAGCCGTTGGGATGGTTGCCGGTGTCCACCGCATACTGCTCCGCCGGCAAGCCAAAGGAATCATAGCCCATGGGGTGCAACACATTATAGCCCTGCATCCGCTTCATACGGGACATGATATCCGTTGCGGTATAGCCCTCCGGATGTCCGGCGTGCAAGCCCACACCGGAAGGATAGGGGAACATATCCAACGCATAGAACTTAGGCTTGGAAAAATCCCACACATCGGTATAGAAAGTGTGATTCTCCTGCCAGTATTTCTGCCATTTTTTCTCTATTCGTGTAAATTCGTATTCCATGAAATTTACCTCTCCTCCATGGAAGTTATTCTTCCACAATAATATCTTTCAAATCCACAGCCTCGGCATCTGCCCACAGCCGCTCCAAACCATAGAATTCCCGAGCTTCCTCGGTGAACACATGAATCACGACACAGCCGTAATCCAGCAGCTCCCAAGTGTTACCACGGTGTCCCTCTCTGCCCAGAATGGGCTCGCCCAGCTGCTCCATTGTATACTCTGCATAATCGCAGAGGGTTTTGACATGAGTATTAGAAGTGCCTGTGCAAATGAGAAAATAGTCTGCCAAGGTGGAAATATCATTGATGCGCAGCAGCTTAATGCCCTTGCCTTTTTTCTCGTCCAGTGCCTTAGTCACTTGAATTGCAACTTCTTTTGCAGTTAACATAATATCTTTTATCCTTTCTGGATTGATGGTTTCATTTAACGGCGCAAAAATTCTTGCGCCTGCAGGGATTGAGGCGACACCTCTGCCCCCTGTTCCTTTAGGTATACTACAGTCATTTCAAGACCGTATTGTAATGCTTTGTCCATATCCACGGTGGTCAAATAGCGCAGCTGCTCTACACCGGGAAAGCTTCGATTGGGCTCCATATAGTCTGCCACATAAATGATTTTTTCAAGCAAATTCATGTCTGCTTTTCCGGTGGTATGGCTGGCAATGGCATTAACCACTGCTTCGTTTTCTCCAAAAATCTGCTGTGCCACCAGCGAGCCGGTCAGCGCATGGAGTGTCTTGGGGTATCGCTGAGAAAAATCATCCAGTATCTTACCATAGCTATTGCACAAAGTCAACTGAAGGGGGGCATCAAGGGCTTTTGTGACATCATGCAACAGCGCTGCACGGGCAGCATCTACGGGGTCTGCGCCCCATTTTTTCGCCAGTGCCACCGCCGTATCCCGACAGCCCAGTACATGAGCGACCCGATTGGGCTTCAACAAGCTGCAAACCACCTGCTCCAAGCCTTGCTCGGACAGGTTATGATAATTCTTTCCAGTGCCGTAAAGCCCATGCTGCCGGATATAACCTGCAATACTCTGAGGCAAAAATTCATCTGCACAGCCAAATACCAGCATCCGCCGCAGCTGTGTGGAAGAAATATCCACCACCGGATTTTCCAAGAGATACACCCTTGCGCCCTGCTGCTCCAGCCGTTTCTTTTGTTCTGCAGCCGCCTCTTTTTCATCGGAAATGCCCCGATAAAACACGCCGATGGCTGCCTGCTGAATAATTTGCTGATAGTTTTTCCAAATGTGCAGGCGCAAAAACATATCCGTGCCCATCAGCAATATCAGCTCCTCATGGGGATACTTCTGACGCAGCTGCGCCACTGTATCGCAGGTATAGCTGACAGCCTGCTGCTGCAGCTCCATATCGGACACCGTAAACAACCCATTTTCAGCAGCGAAAAGCTGCAGCATTTCCAACCGCTGCTGCGGCGTGGGGGAATCGGCAGGTAAAACCTTGTTCGGTGTAGCAAAGGCAGGAATCAGCAACAGCCGCTGCAGACCCAGCAGGGAAACTGCCTGCTGCGCCGCCTGTAAATGGCCGCAATGCGGCGGATTGAAGATACCACCGTAAATACCGATTCGTTCCACTTGAACACCCCCAAAAAGTTTTACAATCAGTCCTCGTTGCGAAGCTGCCGTTCTCTTGCCTTTTCGATAGCCTTTTCAATCGCCTGCTGGCGGAAGTATTCATTACGCTGCTGCCGCTGCTGCTTGGCAACGGCACGGCGCGCCTTTGCGCCCTTACGGACATAGTCCTTTTTGGACTCTGGGGTTGTCTTGCGGCGAGCACGACCGGTTTGGTTGCGCTCTGCCTGACATTTTTCGCTAAAGCGATAAATCACGAATTTGCTGCCGATACAAGACACACCGTCCGCACCGGTGGCTTCGCAAATGGCATCACTGACCTCACGGGCGCTCATTAGTGCCGTTTCCAGCACCTTTCCCTTTACCAATTCCCGTGCCGTCAAAAGATTTTCTGCCTCCGCAATGACGGATTCCGTCACGCCGTCCTTACCAACCATCAAAACCGTGTCCAGTGTATTTGCTTGGGCACGCAGCTCTGCCCGTTCCTTACTTGACAGCATAGTTTGTCTCCTTAAGCTTCTCATTCAAAATATTCAATGCGACAGCACGGTGGGAAACCACATTCTTTTCCTCTGCGGAAATCTCCGCAAAGGTCTTTCCCAAGGGGGGATAGTAGAAAATCGGGTCATAGCCGAAGCCTCCCTGCCCCGCTGCCTGCCGCAGCAGCATACCGTGCGCCTCACCCCGTGCCTGAATGACCGTGCCGTCCGGATGAATAAAGGTGATGACGCAAACGAACTGTGCCTGCCGCTTATCATCCGGTACTTGCTCTGTATTCTTTAGTAACAGCAGCAGCCGTCCCCAATCATCCAAGCTGTCGTCAAAGCCGTATCGGGCAGAATAAATTCCCGGCTCGCCGTTGAGTGCATCCACTGCAATGCCGGAATCATCGGCAATGGCAGGCAGTCCGGTGGCTTCCATCACCGCCTTGGCTTTCAAAAGAGAATTTTCTTCAAAGGTAGTGCCGGTTTCCTCCACATCAATATCCACGCCCAACTGGGACTGCAGCACAAGCTCAAAGCCAAAGGCCTCGGTAATGCGGCTGATTTCCACCAGCTTATGAGGGTTTTTGCTTGCCAATACAACTTTCATTTTTCTCTCCTTACAGTAGTGCATCTACAAAACTGCGGGCTTCAAAGGGCATCAAATCCCCTGCCTGTTCGCCCACACCCACAAATTTCACCGGAATCTGCAGGCTATCTGCCACAGCGATAACAATGCCGCCCTTGGCAGTGCCATCCAGCTTGGTCAGCGCAATGGCAGTAACACCGGCAATTTCCTTAAACTGCTTTGCCTGAATCAGACCGTTCTGACCGGTGGTGCCGTCCAGCACCAGCAGTACCTCTCTTGCTGCATTGGGCAGCTCCCGCTCCACAATGCGGCTGATTTTATTCAGCTCATTCATCAGGTTCTGCTTGTTATGCAGACGACCGGCGGTATCAATGATGATGACATCATTTTTTCTTGCCTTGGCAGCCTGAATGCCGTCAAAAACCACGCTTGCCGGGTCAGCGCCCTCATGCTGCCGCACGATGGAAGCATTGGCGCGACCCGCCCAAATTTCCAGCTGGTCTGCCGCAGCAGCCCGGAAAGTATCGCCTGCCACCAAAAGCACATTCTTCCCTTGCTCAACAAGCTGGGTTGCAAGCTTGCCGATGGTGGTGGTTTTGCCTACGCCGTTGACACCGATGACCAAAATCACAGCCGGCTGGGTGTCCAGCTTCAGCTGCACATCTCCCACATCCAGCATCTCCACCAAAATATCCTTCAGGGCGATTTTCGCCTCCTCCGGTGTTTTCAGGTGCTGCTCCCGAATGGCTTTGCGCAGTCGCTCCACCGCCTTGGTGGAGGTTTCCACGCCCAAATCCGCCAAAATCAGGCTCTCCTCCAGCTCGTCATAAAAATCATCATCAATTTGGCTGAAGCCGGAAAAAACATTGCCCAAGGTGCCACTCAGTGCATCTCTGGTTTTGGTCAAACCGGCTTTAATTTTATCAAAAAAACCCATGTAAAAATCCTTTCAGGTTGCTATGAGATTATTCCCCAATCCCCAGATATTCTTCCATCTGGTTTAAGTCCAAACGCAGCAGCTTGCTGACACCCTGCTCTTGCATGGTGACACCGTAAAGCACATCCGATGCTTCCATGGTGCCACGGCGGTGGGTGATGACAATAAACTGGGTTTTTTGGCTCAAATTATGCAGGTAGGAGGCAAACCGCTCTACATTGCGGTCATCCAATGCTGCATCAATTTCGTCCAACATACAGAACGGTGTGGGGCGCACCTTCAAAATGGCAAAATACAGCGCAATCGCCACAAATGCCTTTTCGCCGCCGGACAGCAGTGTAATGGTTTTAACCTGCTTTCCGGGAGGCTGTACCCGAATTTCAATGCCGCAGGTCAAGGGATTTTCCGGGTCCTCCAAAATCAGCTGGCCCTTACCGCCGCCGAACATTTCTTCAAAAGTCTGACCAAAATAGCGGTCAATCTTTTCAAATTCTGTCACGAAAATCCGGGTCATTTCCTGCGTAATGCCCTTAATGATATTTTCCAGCTCCCGCTTGCTGCCCAACACATCATCCCGCTGACCGGTCAAATAGGTATAGCGCTCATTGACACGGGCAAACTCCTCGATTGCGCCCAAATTGGGTGTACCCAAGGCGGTGATTTTCCGCTTCAGCTCTGCAATACGGCGATTGCCGGCTGCTACAGAATCGATGGGCGTGCGATGCTCACCGGCAGTACCGGGGGTCAACCCATAGCTGTCCCACAGCTTGTCGATAATCTGCCGTTCCTCCATAGAGGTTGCCAGCTTCTTCTGCTCCAAGGCGGCGCAGGCACGCTCCATGGTGAGAATATCCTTGCTCTTTTCCTGTGCCTCTCGCTCCGCACGAGTCTTGCTTGCTTCTGCATTGGCACGGGTTTCCAGTAGCTGCTGCAACTGCTGACGATGCTTGGCAGCATTGTCTGCATTTTCGCTCTGCTGCCGCAGAAGGGTCTTGATTTCCTCCTCCAAACGACAGTTTTCTTCCCTAGTTGCCTCGATAAGCGCCATTTTCCGCTCTCGGTCGCCCTCCATCGCTCCCTGCAGGCTCTGCAGGTCTGCCACATGGGCAAGGGCGGTGGTGCGTTCGGCATCCAAGGCTGCCGCCTCGGTCCGGTTGGCCGTCATGGCATCGGTCAACTTTGCGGTTGCCTCGGCAGCTTCGCTCTGGCTGCCCTCCAAGCTCACCAGCTGCTGACGAGTTTCCGCCAGCTGTTGGGTAAAGACCTGAATTTTTGCCTCTTGAGCAGCCAAACGGGTGCGGTCACTATTCTCCCGCTGATGCAACGAATCCCGTTCCCGACAGGCAGCATCCACCGCGTCTTCAATGGCGGTAAGCAAAATCTCATGCTGCTTTTCCTGTCCCTGCAGCAGCAGCACCTGATCCTGCGCCTCACGCAGCTGTCCCTTGGCGGTATCCAGTTGGAATTGCACCTGGTCAGCACCACGCTGTGCCTCCTGCAGCTGCAGCTCCAACTCCTGCTTCTTTTCATCCAATAGCTTTTCCTGTGCCGTCAGCTTTTCCAGCTCATTGGCACGGGAGAGAATACCGGCTTCCTTATTCACAGAGCCGCCGGTCATAGAACCGCCAGGATTCATGACCTGACCATCCAGTGTCACAATCTTAAATCGGCTGCGGAACTGATTGGACATAGCAATGGCGCAGTCCATATCCTGCACAATCACTGTCCGACCCAGTAAATTTTCCACAATAGAACGATAGCGCTGCTCGCTGTCCACCAAATCCGAGGCAACACCCACAAAGCCACGGCTCTTTTCGATGCCGGCTTCGCTGAGCTTTTTCCCCTCAATGGTGGAAAGAGGCAGGAAGGTGGCTCGACCGCTGCCACTGCGCTTGAGGTATTGAATGGCAGCCTTGCCGCTTTGCTCGTTGTCCACAACAATCTGCTGCATGGCACCGCCCAAGGCGATTTCAATGGCAATGGCATACTCGTCCTCGGTGCGAATGAGTCGGGATACCGGTCCATGGATTCCACGCAGTGTCCCTCTTTGGGCTTCCTGCATCACAAGCTTCACAGACTTTTGGAAGCTCTCAAAATCCCGTTCCATGGCACGGAACACCTTGGCACGGGCAGAAACAGCATTCCACTGCGCCATGATGTCTTTTAGCTTATCCTGCAAGTCATCTCTGCGCTTGATACGGGTATTTTGCCGCAGCTCATAGCCGGCAATGGTATTCGTGGAGGCGCTGACATCCTCCTTTGCCTGCCGCAGCTCCTGCCGAGTGTTATTTAGTTGCTCCTGCGCCTGCTGCTGCCGCTGATTGCCGGAGGACAAATCCTGCTCCAGCTCCTGCAGACGGCTGGCAGTTTGGGTCATGCTGTCTATTAAACCACGAATGTCCGCCTCCCGACCGGCAATATCTGCCGCCAGTGCGGTTTCCTTGCTGCGCAGTTCCAAGAACTGCTTATCTCTGCCCTGTGCATTGGCAGTCATGGCGGCAAGCTGCTGCTGCAGCAACTCCAATGCCTGCTGCTTCATCTGCAGGGTATTTTCAATCTCCCCAATGCGCTGCTTGGCTTGGTCAATCTGCTGCACAATGCCGCCGCTACGGTTCTGCTGACCCTGCAGCTCCTCTTCAATGCGGAGGATGTTGCGGTTATTATTTTCCACGCTGCCCCGCAACACTGCCATTTGCCCATCCAGCTGCTGATGCACCGCCTCCAACGCATTGACCTTTTCACGGGTTTCCTCCAGTGCGCCGTCCCGCTGGTGCAGGATCTGCCCCAGCTCATCCGCTTGGGCGTACAATCTGTCCAAATCGTCATGGGCTTGCTGCAGCACAAAGGAAGCAGAAGCAAAATCCTCTTCCGCTTTTTTTGCTGCGGTGGAAAGCTTTTCAAGAGAGTCCAGCCAAACGGACACCTCCACACCCTGCAGCTCGTCCTTCATTTCCAAATATTTTTTTGCCTTTTCCGACTGCTGACGCAGGGGCTCCAGCTGCAGCTCCAATTCGGAGATTTTATCACCGATACGCATCAGATTGTCCTCTGTGCGCTCCAGCTTTCGCTCCGTTTCTTCCTTGCGGTGGCGATACTTGGAGATACCGGCAGCCTCTTCAAAAATTTCACGGCGGTCCGCACTTTTCAGGGACAGAATTTCATCAATCCTGCCCTGTCCGATATTGGAATAACCCTCCCGACCCAAGCCGGTGTCCATGAACATCTCATTAATGTCCTTCAGACGGGCAGTTTGGCGGTTGATGTAATACTCACTCTCACCGGAACGATAGTACCGCCGGGTCACCATTACCTCATCGGTATCGTATGCCAGCGCCCGATCGGAATTGTCCAGCGTCAAGGTTGCCTCCGCAAAGCCCACTGCTGCCCGCTTCTGCGTGCCGCCGAAAATCACATCCTCCATTTTTGCGCCACGGAGCGTTTTGCTGCTTTGCTCGCCCATGACCCAAAGAATAGCATCGGAAATATTGGATTTACCGGAGCCGTTAGGCCCTACGATGGCGGTAATGTCGTCGCCAAATCGAATTAGGGTTTTGTCCGGAAAGGACTTGAAGCCCTGCACCTCTAAACTCTTTAAATACACGGCAATACCTCTCTTTAAAAAGTTAAAAACTTATCACTTTATTATACCGACAAACGGAGAAAATTGCAAGGTTTTTTCGGAAAAAACTTCCTAAAATCGGCAGAAAAAGCGTGTCCGCAGCCACAAAAAAGCTGCGAACACGCTGTTGTTTACTTTTCCGGAAATAGACGCTTCATGGCAGCACAGGCAGCATCCTGCTCTGCCCGTTTTTTGCTGCTGCCGGAGCCCTTTCCCACACTGCTGCCGTTGAGCAGCACCTCTACTTCAAACCATTTATCATGGTCCGGTCCACGCTCGCCGCAGAGCTCATAGGTCAGCACCTGATTTTTCTTCTGCTGCACCAATTCCTGCAGAGCGGTTTTATAATCCACATTATGAAGCTTTTTTACCGGCACATCCTGCAGCACAAAGCTCTCAATAAATTTCCGGGCTGCCTCCATGCCGCCGTCTAAAAAGCAAGCTGCAATCACCGATTCCACCGCATCTGCCTGAATGGAATCCCGATTTCTGCCGCCTCCCTGCTCCTCGCCGTTGCCCAGCAACAGGTGCTTGCCCAAATCCAATTTTTCCGCTACCCGTGCCAATGCCTTTTCACAAACCATATCGGCACGCATCCGGGTCAAATCCCCCTCCAACCGGTCGGGAAAGTTGCGGTAAAGATACTCCGCCGTCACCATGCCAAGAATAGAATCTCCCAAAAACTCCAGCCGCTCATTGCTTTTGAGGCTGTTGTGCCAACGCTCATTGGCATAAGAGGAATGGGCAAGGGCATTTTGCAGCAGGGAAATATTTTGAAACTGATAGCCGATGGCTTTTTCCAAATCCTTAATCATGCTGCTCCCCCTTGATTTCCGCCAGTCGGCGCAGGCTTTGCTCCAATTCGGTAGAGAAATCTGCTTCCACCGCCTTCATTGCCTGCCCCACAGCATTACGGAACGCCAACGCATCGGATGCACCATGTGCCTTGATGACCGGCTTTTGAATGCCCAAAAATTGCGTACCACCGATGGTGCGGTAATCCAGCATACCCATCACTTCGTCCACACCGGGCTTACAGAACAGATAGCCAAGCTTGGACAAAAAGCTGCGCTTAAAAATCTTATGCTTCATGAGGCTGCCCATGAACATGGCAGTGCCTTCAATGGACTTTAACAGCACATTGCCGGAAAAACCATCACAGACCACCACATCCACTGCACCCAGCGGCACATCCCGTGCCTCCACATTGCCCACAAAATTCAAAATTCCGTTGCTGTCTGCCTGTGTCAGCAGTGCGTGGGCTTCCTTCTGTAGGGGCGTACCCTTAGAATCCTCTGTACCGATATTCAAAAGACCCACCTTGGGGCTTTCCACCCCAAAATTCTTTTGAACATACAGCGAGCCCACCAAGCCGAACTGCAGCAAAAACTCCGGCGTACATTCCGCATTTGCACCGCAATCGCAAATCACAGTCTTGCCCCCTGTCTTATTGGGCATGGCAGGACCCATGGCTGCTCTACGGATTCCCTTAACCCGCTTGGCAATGAGGGTTGCACCTGTCAGCAGTGCGCCGGTAGAGCCGGCGGAAATAAAGGCATCGCCCTGTCCCTCTGCCAGCAGCTTCAAGCCCACCACCATGGAGGAATTGGGCTTTTTGCGAATCACACCGGCTGGGTCATCGTGCATATCTACCACATCCTCTGCGTGATGGATCTCCACTCCGGCAGGAAGCCGGTTCATTCCCTCCTGCTGCAAGCAGGCACGAATTTTCTCCTCATTGCCCACCAAAAGGATAGGCACATTCCACAGTGCGGCTGCCTCTATGGCTCCAAGCAATGGCTCTTTAGGGGCAAGGTCGCCACCCATAGCGTCAATAATAATTTTCATCGCAGCTCCTCTTTCTGTCAAACACCCTGCTGTGCCAGCCGGTCAATTTCCTCCAAGGACCGATTTGCAATGGCAAGGTTTTTCTCTGCCTTTTTCCGAATCCGCACCTCCAGCGGAGAAATAATACTGAAATTGATGTTCATGGGCTGGAAGTTTTCAATGCTCTCATCACTAATGTAAAGCCCCAATGCACCGATGGCAGTGTTGCGGGAGAACTGGGGCAGCTCCCTGCCCTGTATCTTAGCCGCCATCGCCACCGCCGACAAATAACCGGAGGCTGCCGACTCCACATAGCCCTCCACGCCGGTCATCTGTCCGGCAAAGGCAACCATGGGGTTGCGGCGGTCCGCATAGTACCTGTCCAGCAGCTTAGGACTACGGAGGAAGGTATTGCGGTGCATGACGCCATAGCGGACAAACTCCGCATTTTTCAGCGCCGGAATCATGGAGAATACTCTTTTTTGTTCCCCGAATTTCAGGTGTGTCTGAAAGCCCACCAAATTAAACACAGTTTTAGAGGCATTATCCTGCCGCAACTGCACCACAGCATAGGGCTCTTTTCCCGTCTTGGGGTCTGCCAAGCCCACCGGCTTTAGCGGTCCGTAGCGCAGGGTTTCAAAGCCACGGCGTGCCATGACCTCCACCGGCATACAGCCCTCAAACACATTCTTATCCTCAAAGCCGTGAACCTCCGCTTCCTCTGCGGAAATCAGCTCCCCAACAAATGCCTCATACTGCTGCCGATCCATGGCGCAGTTGATATAGTCCGGTGTGCCCCGGTCATAGCGGGACTGCCACCAAGCCTCATTCATATCAATGGATTCTGCCGTCACCAAAGGCGCAGCCGCATCGAAGAAGTGAAGATAATCTGCCCCAAAATACTGCCCGATTGCATCCGACATAGCATCGCTGGTCAGCGGTCCGGTGGCGATAATGACAGGTCCCTCCGGCACTTGGGTTACTTCTTCGGAAACCACTGTAATATTGGGATGATTGCGGATTTTTTCCGTCACCAAGTTGGAAAATCCGGCTCTGTCCACCGCAAGGCAGCCACCTGCCTCCACCCGAGTTTCATCGGCGCAGGCAATAATCAGGCTATCCAGCCGCCGCAGCTCCTCTTTCAGCAGTCCCACCGCATTTTCCAGCTTATCGCCACGCAGAGAGTTGGAGCAAACCAACTCCGCAAAGGTGTCGGTATGGTGGGCAGGGGATTTTTTCTGAGGCTTCATTTCATACAGCTGCACCTGCAAGCCACGCTGTGCCAGCTGCCACGCCGCCTCACTGCCGGCAAGACCTGCACCGATTACCTTGATGCTTGCCATCTTATTCCCCTTTCTTTTTCGCAGTGGATTTTTTTGCTGTGGACTTTTTGGGCGCTGCCTTTTTGGCAGACTTTTTTTCGGCAGGGGCAGCAGTTTCAGCTCCCTCCGCTGTCTTTTTCTTATAGTAGCCCCGTTTGTCCTCCGGCAGGAAATTAGAGCAGCTTTCATTAATGCAGAAGGGCTTATTTCTGCCCTTGCCACTCTTTTTGAACATGGTCATGCCACAAACCGGACAATCCTCCGCAGTGGGCACATCCCAGCTCATAAAACCGCAGGATGCACCGGTTTCGCAGCCATAATAGGCATAGCCCCGCTTGGATTTCCGCTTCAAAATGCCACTGCCGCACTTGGGACAGCGACCGGGCATTCGCTCCACAATGGGTTTGGTGTTGGTACACTCCGGAAAACCGGGGCAGGCCAAGAATTTACCAAAGCGACCGATTTTTACCACCATATTTCTGCCGCAGACCTCACAGATTTCCTCTGTAACCTCATCCGGCACTTTCAGCCGAGTACCCTCCAAGGCTGCCTCTGCCGCCAGCATTTCCGCATGGAAGCCCTTGTAGAAGTCCGCAAGCACGGCTTTCCAACGGCGCTTACCCTCCTCCACCTCGTCCAATCGGTTTTCCATATTGGCGGTGAATTCCACATCAATGATGTCATTAAAATGCTCCATCATCATAGCGGTTACCACCTCGCCCAAGGGTGTGGGACACAGGCGCTTATCCACCTTGTTGACATACTCTCTGTCCTCAATGGTGGAAATAATGGCAGCATAGGTAGAGGGGCGACCAACGCCTTTTTCCTCCATAGCTTTCACCAGCATTGCCTCGGTGTATCGGGCAGGGGGCTGGGTAAAATGCTGCTCTTTTTTAATCGCACCATGGTTAGTCTTCTCCCCTGCCTGCAAATCCGGCAGCGGAGAACCGGTTGCCTCGTCCTCCTCATCCCTGCCCTCCTCATAGACAGCAATAAAGCCTGCAAAGCGCATGCTTTGATGGGTGGCACGGAACACATGACCGGCGCAATCGGCATCAATGGACACCGTATCAAAAACGGCATTTGCCATCTGCGAAGCAAGGAAACGACTCCAAATCAGCTTATACAGCCGATATTGGTCATTGGTCAAAGAGCCTCTGACCCGTTCCGGGTCAAGCTCCACATGGGTGGGTCGAATGGCTTCATGGGCATCCTGAGCAGCGCCCTTGGTTTTGAACACATGGAAAGAGCCGTAATAATAGTCCTTTCCATAGCGACTCTTGATAAAATCCGCCGCCTCCAGCATAGCTTCATCGGAAAGCCGCTGAGAGTCGGTACGCATATAGGTAATCAAGCCCGTTGTGCCCTCTCCTGCCACATCTACACCTTCATACAGCTGCTGGGCAATGGACATGGTGCGCTTGGGCGTCATATTCAACTTTCTCGAAGCCTCCTGTTGCAAGGTAGAGGTGGTAAAGGGAGGTGCAGCAGTGCGCTTTTTCTCACTTTTCTTCACATTGGTGACGACAAATTCCCGACCGGTAATGTCAGCGATAATCTTGTCCACCTGCGCCTCATTTTCCAACTCCCGTTTCTTGGAATTGCCATAGTAACGGGCAACGAAAGATCCGGACTTGCCAATACGGCTCAGCGCCACATCCAGCGTCCAGTACTCCTTACTTTCAAAGGCTTTGATTTCATTTTCTCTGTCCACCACCAAACGGGTTGCCACACTCTGCACCCGTCCGGCAGACAGACCCCGGCGCACCTTTTTCCACAGCAAAGGCGACAGCTGATAGCCCACAATCCGGTCCAAAATCCGGCGTGCCTGCTGCGCATCCACCAACGCCTCATCAATCTCTCTGGGCTGAGCGATGGACTCGGTGACCACCTTTTGCGTAATGGCGTTAAAGGTAACACGGTGTGTCTTGGACTTGGGCAGCTCCAAAAGCTCCATCAAATGCCAAGAAATCGCCTCTCCCTCTCGGTCAGGGTCCGTTGCAAGATAGACAGTGTCGGCTGCCTTTGCAGCAGTCCGCAGCTCCTCTATCAGCTTCTCCTTACCGGGTACAGGGATATAGTCCGGCTCGAAATTTCGCTCCAAATCCACACCCATGACACTTTTGGGCAAATCCCGCAGGTGTCCCATACTAGCCTTAACCGTATAGTCCGGACCTAAATATTTACCAATGGTCTTCGCCTTAGAGGGCGACTCTACAATTACAAGATTGGAAGGCTTTGCCATGCGTTTACTCCATTCATTTGCTTGATTTATAATTTTAGTTCCACCCGTTTGCCGGGCTTTCGCCGGATAACACCCTTAATTTCCAGCATGGTTAGTGCTGCCAAAACCACGCCGGTAGGCAGTGTCGATTTGGCAACAATATCATCCACCAGTGTAACATTTTCTTTCAGCACCGACAGGATTTTCTCCTCGTCAGATGTTAAATCGGGATAGTTTGCTTCAGCGTCAATATACGGCGGGGAGTTGCGGTTGTCAATCTCTTTTTTCTTACCAAAATCCAGCTTTAATCCCTTGTTCTTGGGTAATTTTGGTTTTTGTGCTACTTTTAGCGACGGTTTTTTCTTTTCCGCAAGCAGCTGCTCCGGCTTTCCGGAATACCGAATAACCTTGCCGGGATACTGTGCCTCGTATTCGCTCATCACATTCCAGCCGCCGGACACCGCCACCGCACCGTCACGCAGCAGCGCATTGCTGCCGGCGCAGCTGTCAACATCAATATTTCCCGGCACAACAAACACATCTCTGCCCTGCTCCAGTGCCTGATTGGCAGTAATCAATGCGCCGCTTCCAAAGGGCGCTTCCACCACCAGTACACCGCAGCCCAAGCCACTCATAATGCGATTGCGTTTGGGAAAATTCCATCGATAAGGCGGCGTACCGGGCGGAAATTCCGTCAAAATACAGCCACGGCGTTCCACCTCTGCATACAGCGCACGATTGCTCATGGGATAGACAATATCTGCGCCATTGCCCAGCACACCAATCACCGTTGCTCCGGCAGTCAATGCGCCATCCATTGCCATGGCATCAATTCCCGATGCCAAGCCCGACACCAAAAGTCCGCCGCAGGCGGCAACCTGATAGCCCATGCGTTTGGCAGTGCTCAAGCCGTAGGCAGATGCCTTGCGTGTCCCCACCACCGCAATCAGCGGCAGAGCGTCAAAGTCCGGCAGCATTCCCTTATAATACAGTACCACAGGAGGGTCTGCAATATTCTTCAGTCGGTTGGGATAGGCAGCATCCTGCCAAGTCAAAATACGGATGCCCAAACGGCTGCAGTCGGCAAGAATCCGTTCTGCTTCCTCAAGGCTCTTATCCTGCAGGGCGGCAAAGCCATCCTGCGTCAGTTCCTCAATACAGCGGTAGTCCTCCTCTGATGCGAAATAAACCTCCTCCGCATCCGAAAAGCGTTCCATGATTCTTTTGCGAATCCGGTCGCTGATGCAACCTTTGGTTGCGAGCCAAATCCAATGGACCTGCATGGAGAACTCCCCCCTTTACCTTATCATTGCTGCATTTGCCATGCCACAATCGCCGCCGCCACCGCAGCATTCAGCGATTCACAGCGCTCATTCATCGGAATAATCAGCTCTCGGTCTGCCGATTCCAAAATCTCCCGGCGAACACCCTGACCTTCACTGCCGATGACCACCGCCATGTGGGGCACATCTGCCCTGCGAATATCCTCTGCACGGGCAGAAAGTGCTGTCACCGCAATGGGAATTTTAGCAGACCGCAGTGCTTGCCGGGCTTCTTCCCAAGTGGTCTGCACCACCGGCGTCCGCAAAACAGCACCCATACTGGCGCGCACCACCTTATGTCCATAAGGATCTGCGCAGCCCTCCAGCAATGCCACCGGCACATTCAATGCATCAGCCGTACGCAAAATCGTTCCCAAATTCCCGGGGTCTTGAATTCCGTCCAGCAGCAGCATGGGGGCAGTAGCAACCAGCGGTTGCTTGTCCGGCAGACGGCAGAGAAAAATTGCTCCCTGTGGGGCTTCCATAGGCGAAATAGATGCCATCACATCCTGCGGCACACGAATCAGCCGCACCAACTCCGGCACTGCCACCTCCACACCATCAGAAAGAATGACTGTATCCAAACCGGGATAAAAACGGATTGCTTCCTGCAAAAGCTTTGTTCCGTCCGCCGCAAATAATCCGGCGTTTTCCCGTTCCCTACGAGATGCAAACAACTTTTTCACCTGCTGCAGCAACGGATTTTTTCGGGCTGTAATTCGGGTTTCCATCCATTGTTCCCCTTTCTTTGGGCATAACATCGGCATTCTAATATTTTATATTATATCAATATGTCAAGTTTTGCAATAGCTTTCGGAAATAATCCTGTATTTCTGCTTTTGAATACACAAATTGCCTTGGTTTTCAGAGAGCACAAAAGCCTATCAGGCAAAATATCTAAATATACTGTTATAAATAATATTTTCAAGTATCTACCTATTGCCAGTATTTTTCAAAAGTGGTATAATAAGACTATCCATAAAGATTGGAGGGCGAACCATGAAAAAAATGCTGTTTGTCATGAATCCCTATGCCGGCACTCGCAAGGCAAACAAGCTATTACCCGAGATGATATCTGTTTTCAATCGGGCAGGCTTGCAGGTCATCACCTACATGACGGACGGTCCGGGCAATGCCATGAGCACGGTAGCCCAACATGCCGCAGAGGTAGACATAGTGGTTGTTTGCGGCGGTGATGGCACCTTTAATGAAGCCCTCAACGGATTGATGCAAAGCGGCGCAAATGTTTCTGTGGGCTATATTCCCGCTGGCTCGACCAACGATTTAGCCGCCAGTTTAAAGCTGCCCACCAATATTTTGGAGGCGGCGGAAGCCATTGTCAGCGGCACGCCTGTTCCCTACGATGTGGGGCAATTTGGAAATCGCTTTTTTTCCTATGTGGCATCCTTTGGAGCATTCACAAGAGTCAGCTACGCCACACCCCAAAGCGTCAAAAATGCACTTGGACATACTGCTTATATTTTGGGTGGTATCCAAGAGCTTTCTCAAATACGCCCCATCCACATGAAGCTGGAGCTGGATGACCAAGTTTTGGAGGACAATTTCCTGTTCGGTGCTGTCAGCAACTCCACCAGCGTGGGTGGAATTTTGACGCTGGACCCTAATCAGGTGGATATGCGGGATGGAAAGTTTGAGCTATTGCTGGTACGGGCGCCCAGAAGCTTAGGCGAAATTCCGGAATGTATTCAAGCCCTGCAATCACAAAAATACAACTGCGGAATGATTACCTTCCGTTCCTGCGCCCATGTTCGTGCAACCGCAGATAGCGCGCTTGTTTGGACACTGGACGGCGAACGGGGCGACAATGTACAGACCGTTGAAATTAAAAACCATTATCGGGCAATCCGCCTGATACAGAAAGGATAATACATGCTCAATACAACGCTGTGCTATGTTACCCAAGGCGACCAAGTACTGATGCTCCATAGAGTTAAAAAAGAAAATGACCTGAATAAGGACAAGTGGATTGGCATCGGTGGGAAATTTGAGGGTGAAGAAACGCCGGATGAATGTCTGCTGCGGGAGGCTAAGGAAGAAACCGGGCTTACCCTGACCTCATGGAAATGCCGTGGTGTTGTTACCTTTTTAACCACCGGACAGTGGGAGGGTGAATATATGTATTTATTCACCGCTGACGGCTTTGAGGGTAACATTCAGGAATGCACAGAGGGCGAGCTAAAATGGGTCAGCCGGGATTTTGTCAATCAACTGCCCAAGTGGGAGGGTGACGAAATCTTTTTGAATCTGCTGTGGAAGGATGCCCCCTTCTTCCTCTTAAAACTGCGGTATGACGGCGACAAGCTGATCGAAGCCGTTCTAGATGGGAAGAAGCTGATATAAGCAAAAAGAAGTCGCCCTTTGGCGACTTCTTTTTTTACAGCACCTAATCGATGTATTAAAGATAGATAAATTGGAGTTTAACGCAGAGCGTTACTTTCTTGTGTCCGAACAAGAAAAGTACCACATCCCGTTAAACTCCAATTTGTCTTTCTACTCAAAATATCGCAGATATATCACCCAGTGTAAAAAATCATTATAAAACAAAAAAGCCGCCGAATGGCGACTTTTTGTTTTATGGAGCGGGTGACGAGGCTCGAACTCGCTACCTCCACCTTGGCAAGGTGGCGCTCTACCAGATGAGCTACACCCGCAGGAACAAGAGGTATTATATCATTTATTTTATAAATGTCAATACCCTTTTCCTGTTATTTTTCTTGATTTTTTAAAGCGAACGCTCCGTTTATAACTGTTCAAACATATCCGCTAAACGCCGTGCCTGTTTTGCCATCTCCTGCACTCCCGCAAAGAGATTTTCGGTTTCATATGCTCGTAAATAAGTGTATGCTTCCAGCGTAAAATATCCACTGTAGCCCACGTCCTTCAGTGCCCTGACCACTGCCTCAAAATCAATATTCAGGGAGAACGGAATCTGATGGCTATCATGATGTCGATCCACATCATGAATATGTAGCGCCTGCAAATGGTCCTTAAGCTGATATATCATTTCCACAGCACTTGTGCCCAATCCCTCTAATTCGGCGTGTCCAATATCCAAACAGGCAACCACATCAGGATCATCAATTGCCTGCAAATGTGCTAAGAAATCTTGTGGAGCAGAGCAGGCTGCCGGGAGGAAACCCTGTTCCGCGCTCCCATTCCACATATTTTCTACGGCAATTTTTACTCCATATTTTTTAGCAGCAGGCAGTAGCTTCCGGTATAGCTGGGCGTTTTTCTCTGCGCTGCCGTAGTCATCCGGATGAATAATACAAATTGAGCCACCCATGATTGCGGTGCATTCCAAGCTCCGCTCCAAAAAATCACGAATTTCCGGACAAGAAGGAAACGGTGCATGGGACTGGTTGCAGGGAATACCGCAACGGTCAGCCACCTGCCGCAAGCTCTGCACATAGGCTTTATAATCCGGTCCGGATAAAGGAGAGGTGGGTGCCTTCATCTGTCTCGTTGTCCAGTCGTACCGTGCCATGTCTAACATGGAAAAGTCGAAGGCATCAAATCCTGCTTCTGCGCAATATTCAATTGCTTTTTCATAACCCACACGGGAAGCGATAGATCCGATTTCGGTCGATATTTTCATAATCCCTCTCCTGAAGCTGTTTCTTTCTGTTTATCTTCTGTGCAATAAATCGTGTTCATTCGGTGCTTTCTATTGTTTTATTGTAATATACGCCCTCTTGTTCGTCATGCATTATTCTCCCGAATTATGCGTATTCTCCGGCTGTACCTCTTGGCAGATGGGATAAGCCGAATAGTCCCAAACATAGCCACTCATTTCAAAATCCAGCTGTCCGGCAAACTCGCCCCGTTCATAGCAACGCAGCACATCCACATGCAAATAGCTGTCCCCTGCCCGAACAATATTCCAATACCAGCTCTCACCGCTGCGAGTACCGGTAACTGTATAACACTCCAGCTCTGCCTGACGGCACATAGATGCGTACACCGTAGCAAATGCCTTGCAGTCCCCCACCCCGTACCGCAGCAGACTATACGCCGGTGTAATAGAGGTTTCCAAGGTGTAAATATCCAACATCATTAAATAAGAATACAGCAACATCAGCTTCTCTTCTTCTGTGTTTTCGTCACTGACACGGAGCTTTGCAGACTGAAAAATGCTTTCAACTCGATTCTGCATATTTTTCAAGGTTTCACGACTGGTCTGGTATACAAATTTAATTTCCAGCACCCGGCAATCACCTATCTCCGGATAACTGCTGACTGTTACCTGTGGCAGCTCCATTACAATTTCCGGATGCAGCATAGCATAATCTGCCACATACTGAATAATATCCACCGGCTCATACTGCTCCACCTGCATCACGATAGAAGCATCACATCTTCCCAAAGCATCTGCAATCATGCTTTTTGCCTCTTGCATATCCTCAACCTGTCTGATGGCATGAATCTCTGCTCTGCCGTGAAGATACTTTATTTGAAAAGAAACCGCAGCCGCACCGCCGCTGGTTCCAATATCCCACTCAATTTTTTCTACCGCATATGCCGCAACAGGATTCCTTGCACGCACCTGTGCAACCGCCCTTGTCAGCTCTGTGGCCAGCCTGCTTTTATCATAGCCCTCCACATTCACCGTCGCCTGCTCCACACCGGATTCCGTCAGCTCAGACAACGCCTCAAACAGCTGCGCATAATTGGTTGCTGAAATATTCTGTCCTGTGCCGGAGGGCGCATCTCCACGATAAGGCTGCGTCCAAACATAAGCGCCGTCCATTAGTGTACTGCAGCCGGACAACATCATTGCCAATGCGATTAAAAACGCCACTGCCTTTCGCCTCATGGACTTTCCCCTCCTTTTTACAGTGAGTCCTTGCTGTGCTTGGCAAAACCATCTCCCAAAACCTGATGCGCATCCTGCAAAATCACAAAGGCATTCGGGTCTACTGCAATTACCAGTTCCTTCAAGTCACTGATTTGCTGCCGTTTCACTGCAACCAGAACCACCTTGCTGTCCTTTCGGCTATATGCGCCCTGGCTATACAGGAAGGTGGAGCCTCTGCCCAGCTTTTCATCAATGACAACCGACATTTTTTCATATTCCGGAGTAATGATTAACACAATTTTAGAATAATCAAAGCCATACACCACCGCATCAATCAGCTTTCCGGTGAGAAAAACGGTAATGCCGGTATACAAAGCACTCTCAAAATTCTTTGACACAATACCTGTCAGCGCAGCCACAAGCATATCAAATGCCATTGTAATCTGACCGATGGGCATATTTCGGGCTTTCAGCTTCACCAGTCGCACCACAATATCGGAGCCACCGGTGGAAGTACCACAGATAAACACTGCGCCAAGTCCGATGCCGGAAATCACACCGCCATAAACCGCTGCCAGCAAGGGGTCAAGCTTTGGCATGGGCAATATCGCCAGCAAATCAATCACGGCAGAGGTGACAAACATGCCTAAGAGTGAGCCAAAGAAAAATCGTTTACCGATTCTCAAGCCGCCAATAATAAACAGCGGCAAGTTAATTAAAACCGTCAGTACACCAACGGAGCCAACACCCGTCAGCTTCAAAATCACCTGCGCCAAACCGGAAATGCCACCGGCATTGAGTCCGTTCGGACTTAGAAAAACCGCAAAGCTGACACCAAAGGCAGCACTTCCCAGAACGGTGAGGAGAATCCACCCCACCTGATTCCAAAGTTTCTTCATGCGTTGCTCCTTACACCTCAAATTGAATCTGCTTGTCCTGTGCGTCCTCTTCCTTCAAAACAGCACCGGCAGAGGGCAGCGACTTAGTGCGATAACGGCTTAGATTGGCAATGCCGCTTTGCTCTGCCAAAATCGCCTCCGTCACAGCCGCTTTCTTCTTTAGGCTGACAACAGACACACCTTGGGTATTACGGGTGGTTTTCGGCAGCAGCTGGGCTGTGGAGAAAATCACACAGCGACCGTCTGTAGTGTAAACCGCCAGTTGCACATCCGCAGCAAAAGCCATTGCAGACTTCAAAGCACTCTTATCGCAATAAGCACTCGTCAGCTTCTTTCGGTTGGTCTTGGTTTCATAAGCGGACAGCGGCACCTTGGCTGCCTTTCCGTTTTCAAACACAAACAGTATAAAGCCCTTATAGTCGCCGGGGAAAATCACATGACTGACTGTTTCACCGGCATCCATACCCAACTTTTGAGGCAGATAATCGCCCAACACCGATGCCTTGGAATCCTCAAAGTCCGACAATCGGGTTTTGTAGCACTGGCACTTATCTGTAAAGACCAATAGCTCTGCCCGGTTGCTGGCTTCTGTGACGGAGGAAAGGCTGTCGCCCTCCTTGAATTTTTGCTCACCGCTCATCCGCAGGGATTGGGCGGTAATCTTCTTCAAATACCCCTCCTTGGAGATGAACACCGTCACGGGATAATCAGGAATTTCTTCCTCCTCGCTTTCGGGCTGAATCTCATCAATATGATAGATAATCTCCGTTTGACGGGGCTTTCCGTACTTCTCCGATACCTGCTGCAGCTCCTTTTTAATCACATTGCGCAACTTACGGTTGCTACGGAGGATGTCCTGCAATTCCGCAATTTCCCGTTCCAAATCGGAGGTTGCCTTGGTCTGCTTGAGGATATATTCCCGGTTAATATTCCGCAGCTTGATTTCCGCCACGAAATTCGCCTGAATTTCATCAATGCCAAAGCCAATCATCAAATTCGGCACAACCTCGCTCTCCAGCTCCGTTTCCCGAATGATGGTAATTGCTTTATCAATATCCAGCAAGATCCGCTCCAAGCCCTTCAGCAGGTGCAGGCGGTCTTCCTTTTTTTGAATTTGGAAGAAAATCCGGCGGCGAACACACTCCATTCGCCAAGCAGTCCACTCCTCCAAAATTTCGCCCACACCCATGACACGGGGCATTCCGGCAATGAGAATGTTGAAATTACAAGGAAAGCTGTCCTGCAAGGGGGTCAGCCGATACAGCTTCTGCATCAGCTTTTCCGGCTCAACGCCACGCTTCAGGTCAATGGTCAGCTTCAAGCCGCCCAAATCCGTCTCGTCACGCATATCGGAGATTTCCTTGATTTTTCCCACCTTAATCAGCTCTGCCACCTTGTCCATGATGACCTCGGTCGCGGTGGTATAGGGAATCTCGTAAATCTCAATAAGGTTGCCCTCCTTGAGATAACGCCACTTTGCCCGAAGCTTAAAGCTGCCACGACCGGTGGAATAGATTTCACGGGTCGCTGCATCATCATAAAGCAGCTCCGCACCGGTGGAAAAGTCCGGACCCGGCAGGGTTTCCAAAATGTCATGCTCCGGATTATCCAGCAGGGCGATGGCAGTATCGCACACCTCTTTCAGGTTAAAGGAGCAGATATTACTCGCCATACCGACTGCAATGCCCTGATTGGCGCTGACCAGCACATTGGGAAAGGTAGTGGGCAGCAAGGCAGGCTCTTTCATGGTGGCGTCATAATTATCCACCATATCCACCGTGTCGGAGTCAATGTCCCGGAACAGCTCATTGCAAATGCCGTCCAGCTTTGCCTCGGTGTATCGGGCGGCAGCATACGCCATGTCACGGGAATAAACCTTACCAAAGTTACCCTTGGAATCCACAAAGGGGTGCAGCAGGGTTTCATTGCCCTTGGCAAGACGAACCATGGTTTCGTAAATCGCCGCATCACCATGGGGATTTAGGCGCATGGTCTGACCCACGATATTGGCAGATTTTGTCCGTCCGCCACTGAGCAAGCCCATCTTATACATGGTGTACAACAGCTTACGGTGAGAGGGCTTAAAGCCGTCAATCTCCGGAATGGCACGGGACACAATCACCGACATGGCATAAGGCATATAGTTAATTTCCAAGGTTTCGGAAATCGGCTGCTCCGTTGTAGAGCCATGCAGCCCCACAATACCATCGGTATTCACCTTTTTCTTATTCAGTTCTTCAGGCTGCTTTTTCTTTGCCATAACCTGCTCCTAATCAGGAAATATCCGCCAATTCCAAATACTTGGCGCCATTTTCCGCAATAAAAATTTTTCTGTCGTTCAACGCATCACCCAACAGCACATCAAAATAATAGGCTGTCCGCTCTGCCTCCTCCGGCATGACCTTAATGAGCCGCCGGGTTTCCGGATTCATGGTGGTCATCCACATCATCTCGGGGTCATTTTCGCCCAAGCCCTTAGAGCGTTGAATGGTGACCTTTTTACCCTCCAGCTCATTGAGGATTTTCACCTTTTCCTGCTCATTATAGGCAAACCAAGTCTTATCCTTGCAGGTAATTTCAAACAGGGGTGATTCCGCAATATACACATAACCATCCCGAATGAGGGTGGGACACAGGCGGTACAGCATGGTGAGAATCAGGGTGCGAATTTGAAAACCGTCCACATCCGCATCGGTACAGATAACCACCTTATTCCACCGCAGCTGAGAAATGTCAAAGGAGCTGAGCTCCTTGGCTTTCTTACCCTGCACCTCAACACCACAGCCCAACACCTTCATCAAATCCGTAATGATAGGGCTGGCGAAAATCTTGTTATAATCCGCCTTCAGGCAGTTGAGGATTTTACCACGAACGGGCATAATCCCCTGAAATTCCGCATCACGGGAGAGCTTGACAGAGCCCAACGCAGAATCACCCTCCACGATATACAGCTCCCGCTTATCCGCATCTCGGCTGCGGCAATCCACAAACTTCTGCACCCGGTTGGCAATATCCACCTTGGCGGAGAGGTTTTTCTTAATGCTGTTTTTGGTTTTCTCTGCGCTTTCTCTTGCCCGTTTGTTGATGAGAATTTGCTCGGCAGCCTTGTCTGCCTCCTGCTTGTTCTCAATAAACCAAACCTGCAGCTGCTCCTTATAAAAAGCGGTCATTGCCTCCTGTGTAAACTTGGAGTTGACACTCTTTTTGGTCTGATTTTCAAAGCAGCCGATGGTGGAGAAGCAGTTGCTCACCAGCACCAAGGAATCCTGAATGTCTTGGAAAATAATCTTATTTTCGTTTTTGGTGTACTTGTTATTATCCCGCAGGTACTTATCAAAGGCTGCCGTAAAGCCGGAGCGCACTGCCCGGTCAGGGCTGCCGCCGTATTCCAGCCAAGAGGAATTGTGATAATACTCAATATGGCTGACCTGCTTGCTCAAGCAGAAGGAAGTGGTAATTTTCAGCTTCATTTCGGGGCGGTTTTCCGCATCCCGACCACGGCGCTCCGTTTCCCAGTACACCGGCATGGTAAAGGCATTGTCCCCTACCATCTCCTCGATATACTGCTTGATGCCGTCCGCATAGCAGTATTCCTCCTCCTCAAACCGCCGACCCACTTGATTGCGGAATTTGAAGGTGACGCCCTTGTTGACCACTGCCTGACGGCGCAACACATCCCGATAATAATCCACAGGAATGTTGATATCGGTAAAAACCTGCCGGTCCGGCTTCCAATGGAAAATAGAGCCGGTCTTGCGACCACGGTCTGTGGGCTCTTTCTGCAGTCCGCCCTTGTTGCGACCCTTTTCAAAGTGCAAATCATAGCGGAAGCCATCTCGGCGGATGGTGGCATCAAAAAATTCGGAGGCATACTGGGTGGCGCAAGAGCCCAGTCCATTTAAGCCCAAAGAATACTCATAGTTTTCTCCGTTTTCGCCATACTTGCCGCCGGCATACATTTCGCAGAACACCAGTTCCCAGTTGTACCGCTTTTCCTTTTCGTTATAATCCACAGGACAACCACGACCAAAGTCCTCCACCTCTACAGACAGGTCCTCATAGCGGGTGACGATGATGGTATCACCGTAACCCTCTCTTGCCTCGTCAATGGCATTGGAAAGGATTTCAAACACGGCGTGCTTGCAGCCCTCCAAATCATCCGAGCCAAAAATAACCGCCGGACGCTTACGCACCCGGTCCTCCCCCTTCAGCATGGAAATGCTGGAGTTCCCGTATTGTTCCTGTTTTTTCATAGCCATAAAAATACCTGCCATGTTATCCAAAATATACAATTCTATTATACGCAAATTCTCGACAAAGTCAATCGTTTTCCCCTGCCCCTTTTTGTGAAAAATGATGCAAAAAACAGGGGAAGCTCCTATTCTAAGCCTCCCCTGTTTGATTAAAAATCATGCCTGCAATTTCCGCCGACTCCCAGCTCCTCCATGGCGCAGACAATCTGCTCGATTCGTGCAAAGCAATCGCTGTCCTCCAAGGCTTCATCCCCCAAAATTTCATAAATCCGGCAGATGGCTTGGTAGCATTTCATCTCCACCAAGGCTGCCTCATCCAACTCCAGTTTTGTGACCTGCTGTCGCAGCAGCTCCTCCAGAAGCACCTTTTGATACAATTCCATGTTTTCGCCTCCTGTTCTATTGTTCATAATAGTCTTTATCTAGACTATAGTCAAGAAAAACATTACAATTTATCATAAAGATACCAATATTAGGGGGTAAATTTATGATTTCCTACACGCCTTTTTGGAAAACGCTGCGATCGTCTGCAGAATCCACCTATACCTTAATCAAAAATCACCGGGTTTCCAGCTCTACCATCGACAAGCTGCGCAATAATAAGCCCCTTAACACCACAACCATCAACGACCTGTGCAGGATTCTCAACTGCAAAATTGAAAATATTTTAGAATACATTCCCAGTGAGCTAGACCAGCTGCTTTAATTCCTACCTTTGTCAATGATAGCACCGCACAGGTATGAAATTTGTCAAAACCGCACCGATTTTGCAAGAAACTGCTCCATCGATGCGAATTTTTTCTTTAGAAAGAGAATTATTCAAAGAAAGCTATTGAATTCATAGCATTTTTCGCATATACTAAGGTTAGTTTTGTCAAAAGGAGCAGCTGACATGAAAGGCTTACATTTATTGGTGTGGCTAACCCAGCTGGGGCTTTCCGTTGCCCTGCCGCTGGCAGGCTTTCCCCTGCTTGCTCTATGGCTGCAGAGCCGCTTCGGTTGGGGTAAATGGGCGCTTTGGCTCGGGCTTATCCTTGGCATTGTGTCTGCTGTGGAGGGCTTTCGCACCTCACTTCAAACCATGCACCGCATGAGTCGGGAGAAGAAGAAATCTTCCCCTCCCCCGATTTCCTTTCATGAACACGAATAGGTCGGAGGTTTCTATGAACGCTGGGCGTTATATTTTAAAACAAACTGCACATATTGCTGCAGGTCATATCCTCTGCGCCGCCGCCATCTGCGGCATCTATGCCCTACTGGGCAGCTTTGATAAAACAGTGCTGCTAGGCAGTATTGTGGGGTCTGCAGTGGCAATCCTAAACTTCTTTCTCATGTCCATGGGCGCAATAATGGCAGCGGACAAGGCTGCTGCGCAGAATGTCAAGGGCGGCAAAGCGACTTTGCGAATGTCCTTTACGGGACGGCTGGTGCTGATGGCAGTAATTTTCTTTGCCTTTGCAAAAAGCGGACTGTGCAATGTGCTGGCATTGGTGCTGCCCCTTGCCTTTACCCGTCCCATTTTGAGCTTTGCGGAATTTTTCCGAAAGGCAGGTGAGCCAAAGGCATGAACATTAGCGTAAACGGCGCATTTGTCTATTTCACCATTCCCATTTTCGGCGGAATTCCCATTACCCAAACCACTGTTTCATCTTTGATAGTGGCGCTAATACTGATTATTGCCTCGGTCAAGCTAGGTAAAAATCTTCAAAAGCGCCCCACCGGACGGCAGGTACTGGTGGAAAAAGGCGTGTCCATGATTTACAATCTGACCACCAGTGTCATGGGCGAGCATAATGCCGGCTGGGCACCCTTTATGGGTACGATTTTCCTCAGCAGCATCTGCGGCTCGCTGATTGGACTGACCGGCTTTTTGCGGTCAGCTACCGCTGATTTCAGCTGCACCATTGCTTGGTCTGTGATGGTCAGTGTGATTATTTGGTACAACAACATTAAAAACAACGGCTTTGTCGGCTGGCTGAAGGGCTTTACAGAGCCCATTGCCGTCATGACCCCCATGAATGTGGTGTCAGAAATTGCCCAGCCCCTTTCCATGGCGTTCCGTCACTTCGGCAATGTGGCAGGCGGCGGTGTAATTTCTTCCATTATCTATGCTGCCTTTGGCTTACTATCGGCTGCGGTGCTTCGGTTTATCGCAGGCTATGGCTGGCTCATGGGAACAGCATTGATGGTATTTGGCATCGGGCTATGGATTTTGGCAATGAAAAAACGAAAACTGATACTAAAAATTCTATCAATACTAAGCTTTGTATTGGGCTTTTTCGGACTGCTGCAGGGCATGAACATTCTCTCCGGTGTGCCGGTGCTGGCATTCGGTATTCCGGCAGTACTGTCCTGTTATTTTGACCTTTTCTCCGGATTTATTCAGGCACTGGTCTTCACCCTGCTGACTATGGTCTATATCTCCGGCTCACTTCCCGCCCCAAAGGCGGAATAACCACTTAAAAACAAAAATTTAGATACAACATTTAGGAGGATTTTATTATGGAACTGGCTGAAGCTTTGGCAATTATCGGTAAGGCAGTGGGTGCAGGTCTTTGTATGGGCATCGGTGCTATCGGTCCTGCATTGGGCGAAGGTAACGCCGTCAGTCATGCGCTGGAAGGCATGGCTCGTCAACCCGAAAGTGCTGACACCCTGCGTACCAACATGATTGTTGGCTGTGCAGTCACGGAAACCACCGGTATCTATTCCCTGCTGATTGCAATTTTGATTTTGTTCGCACTGTAACACTTGCTCTTTTCAAAATCACAAGAAAGGAGCGAAAACCGTGTTTCAAGATTTTGTTGGCGTTAATTTTTGGGATGCACTATTTGTGCTGCTCAATACGCTGGCTGTGTTTTTTGTAGCGAAGAAATTTCTGTTTGTTCCGGTGAAGAACATGATTGACAGTCGGCAAAAGGAAATTGATTCCATGTATGAAGATGCCAACGCCGCCAAGGAGCAGGCACTGGCACTGGAGCAGGAATATGCTCAAAAGCTGTCTGCAGCCGCCGAGACCGGAGAGCAGCTCATCAAGGATGCGGTTGTGCGGGGTCAAAAACGGGAGGAAGAAATTGTCCTCCAAGCACAAACCCAAGCCACCGCCATGCTGCGCAAAGCCTCCGATGACATTGCACTGGAAAAGAAAAAAGCGCTGAACGATGCCAAGGACGAAATTTCCGATTTGGCAATGGCGATTGCCACTAAGGTAGTGCAGCGGGAGCTGACCGCCGCCGACCATGCAGAATTGGTGGACAGCTTTATCAAGGAATTGGGTGATGAAGCATGACACAAACAGCCACTGTTTACGCCCAAGCCCTCTATCAGCTTGCAGCAGAGGAGCATCTGTCCAAGGAAATCCTGCAGCAGCTGCAGACGCTGAAGGCTTGCTTCGATGCAGAGCCGGAATACCTGCAGCTACTGTCCAATCCTGCCCTTTCCAAGCAGGAACGGTGTGGCTTGCTGGATGACAGCTTTCGCCCACTTCTGCAGCCCTATTTGCTGAATTTTCTGAAAATTCTCACAGAAAAAGGACTTTTGCGGCATTTTTCCGACTGCTGCACCGTCTATCAAAATCAATACTATCAAGACAACAATATTCTGCCCGTCACGGCTGTTACCGCTGTTTCGCTGAACGATAACCAAACACAGCAGCTAACGCAAAAGCTCTCTTCCATCACCGGAAAATCCATTCTGCTTTCCAAGCAGGTGGATGCGTCCCTTTTGGGCGGTGTGCGGCTGGACTATGACGGCACGCAGGTGGACGACACCCTCAGCCATCGGCTGGAGCGGATTCGTTCCCTGCTGAAAAATACCATGCTCTAAGGCAGAAAGCAGGTATCTCATGGAATTAAAACCTGAAGAAATTACAAAAATCATTCGCAGTCAAATCAAGCACTATGAAAACAAGCTGGAAACCAACGAAACCGGAATGGTAATTTTGGTGGGCGACGGCATTGCCCGTGTTTCCGGACTGAAAAATTGCATGGCTGGCGAGCTGATTGAATTCCCAAACGGTGCGTTTGGTATGGCACAGAATTTAGAGGAGGAAACGGTGGCTGTGGTCATTTTGGGTGACGACCGGCTGATTAAAGAGGGCGACACCGTCAAGCGCACCGGTAAGGTGGTATCCGTTCCGGTGGGCAAGGCGCTCATCGGGCGTGTTGTCAACGCCTTGGGTCAGCCCATTGACGGCAGAGGTCCTATCGCAGAGGAAGCCTACCGCCCCATCGAAATGGCAGCGCCCGGCATCATTGACCGAAAACATGTCAGCCGCCCCCTACAGACCGGAATCAAAGCCATTGATGCCATGATTCCCATTGGTCGTGGTCAGCGTGAGCTGATTATCGGTGACCGGCAAACCGGCAAGACCACCATCGTCACCGACACCATTCTCAACCAAAAGGGCAAGGATGTCATCTGCATTTATGTTGCCATCGGGCAAAAGCGGTCCACGGTGGCGCAGCTTGTGGAAAATTTGACTCTTGTCGGTGCAATGGACTATACCCTTGTGGTTTCCGCCACCGCCTCGGAGCTTGCGCCCATGCAATATATTGCCCCCTACTCCGGCTGCACCATGGGTGAGCATTTTATGCTACAAGGCAAGGATGTGCTGGTGATTTACGATGACCTTTCCAAGCATGCTGTGGCGTATCGTGCCATTTCCCTGCTGATTCGCCGTCCTCCCGGACGGGAAGCCTACCCCGGCGATGTGTTTTATTTACACTCCCGTCTGCTGGAGCGTGCTGCCCAGCTATCGGATGAAAAAGGCGGCGGCAGCCTCACTGCCCTGCCCATTATTGTAACTCAAGCAGGCGATGTTTCTGCCTACATTCCCACCAATGTGATTTCCATTACAGACGGGCAGATTTTCCTGGAAACCGAGCTGTTTAATGCCGGCATTATGCCAGCTGTCAACCCCGGTATTTCTGTGTCCCGTGTGGGCGGTGATGCTCAAATCAAAGCCATGAAAAAGGTGGCTGGCTCTTTGAAGCTGCTGTATTCCCAGTATCGGGAGCTGCAGAGCTTTGCCCAGTTTGGCTCTGATTTGGATGCGGATACCAAAGCCCGTCTTGCATTGGGCGAACGCATTGTTGCCGTGCTGAAACAGAAAAACAATGCCCCCAAGGAGGTGGCACAGCAGGTGTGCATCCTCTATGCCGTCACCAAGGGCTATTTGGCTGCTCTGTCGCTGGATCAAATTCCGGAATTTGAGCAGCAGCTTGAAATACTGATGGATACCCGATATTTTGATGTGCTCGAGTCCATCCGCACCACCGGACAGCTTTCTGCCGACACGGAGCAGCGGCTGCAAAACGCCATCGAAGCACTGCTTCAGCAACTGCAGCCGCAGGTATAAAGGAGGGAGCAGACATGGCTGGTATTTCCTCCAAGGAAATCAAAACCCGGATACGGAGCATGAAATCAACCCGGCAGATTACCAAAGCCATGGAAATGGTCGCCGCCTCCAAGCTTCGCCGGGCACAGGGACAGATGATGAATTCCCGTCCCTATTTTGAAACCCTTTACGACACCATTGCCGACATTCTCGGCTCTGACAATGAAATCAGCTCCCCCTACCTGAACCATTCGGCAAATCCCAAAACACTGTTTGTGGTGATTGCCGGCGACAGAGGGCTGGCAGGGGGCTACAACAGCAACATTCTAAAGCTCTGTCAGCAGGAAATGAAAGTAGGAGATTTGGTGCTGCCCATTGGCAAAAAAGCCTCCGAATTTTACAAAAACAAGGACTATCCGGTTTTTGGCGACAGCAGCACGGATACCGAGAATATTTCAGTATCTCACTGCTTCTCCGTTGCAAAGCTGATATGCAAAGCCTTTTCAGCCGGCACATTCGGTCAAATCCGCATTGGATATACGCACTTTGTTTCCGTTCTGTCCCAAGCCCCTACCCTGCTGACTGCACTGCCGCTGCCTCAGCAGAAATCCGACACAAACCACTGCAGCGAAATCGTCTATGAACCCAATGGCGCAGCAGTGCTGGATGCCATTATTCCGGAATATATAGGCGGAATTCTCTACGGTGCAGTATGCGAAAGCCGCACCTCTGAGCAGGCGGCACGCCGCACTGCCATGGATGCCGCTACCCAAAATGCCGATGATATCATTGCGGAGTTAAATCTCAAATACAATCAGGCACGGCAGGCTGCCATTACCCAAGAAATTACGGAAATTATCGCCGGTGCTTAAGAAATAACAAGGAGTTGAAGCCCATGACCAACAAAAACGGAACGGTTGTCCAAATTATGGGACCGGTTTTGGATATTCGCTTTCCGGACGGCGCCTTGCCGGAGCTGCTGTCTGCCATCGAAGTGCCCTTGGGAGAGAAAACCATCGTATCGGAGGTGGCACAGCACATTGGCGACAATGTAGTGCGCTGCATCGCCATGAGCTCCACTGACGGACTGCAACGAGGCGTGGAAGCCATCAATACCGGTGCGCCCATTCAAGTTCCTGTGGGCGAAGAATGTCTTGGACGGGTCTTTAATCTGCTGGGTCAGCCCATTGATGAAAAGCCTGCCCCTAAGACATCGGAGCGTTGGAGCATTCACCGCCCTGCGCCGGCATACGAGGAGCAAAAAGCTGCCACCGACATTTTGGAAACAGGCATTAAGGTCATTGACCTGATTTGTCCCTATGCCAAGGGCGGTAAAATCGGTCTGTTTGGCGGCGCAGGCGTTGGCAAAACCGTGCTGATTCAGGAGCTGATTTACAACATCGCCACCGCCCACAATGGCTACTCAGTCTTTACCGGTGTGGGAGAGCGCACCCGTGAGGGCAACGATTTATATTGTGAAATGACGCAGTCCGGTGTCATCTCCAAGACTGCCATGGTCTTTGGACAGATGAATGAGCCTCCCGGAGCAAGAATGCGAGTCGGTCTGACCGGACTGACCATGGCAGAATATTTTCGGGATGTACAGCATCAGGATGTGCTGCTGTTTATCGACAATATCTTCCGTTTTACGCAGGCAGGCAGTGAGGTTTCTGCTCTACTGGGTCGTATGCCCTCTGCGGTCGGCTATCAGCCCACCCTTGCCACCGAAATGGGTGCGCTGCAGGAGCGAATTACCTCCACAAAGGACGGCTCTATTACCTCCGTTCAGGCAGTATATGTGCCGGCAGACGATTTGACTGACCCTGCACCTGCCACCACCTTTGCTCATCTCGATGCCACCACCGTTTTGGACCGAGGCATTGCTTCCTTGGGTATCTACCCTGCTGTTGACCCCCTGGATTCCACCTCCCGAATTCTCTCTCCCCAAGTATTGGGGCAAGAGCATTATGATACCGCCCGTGCCGTTCAGCGAATTTTGCAGCGGTACAAGGAGCTGCAGGACATCATTGCCATTATGGGCATGGATGAATTGAGCGAGGATGACAAAATCACCGTCAGCCGTGCCCGTAAGGTGCAGCGTTTCCTTTCCCAGCCCTTCCATGTGGCAGAGCAATTTACCGGCTACGAGGGAAAATATGTTCCCCTCAAGGACACCATTCGCTCCTTCCGGGAAATCATCTCCGGTCAGCATGACCACATTCCGGAATCCTTCTTCCTCTACAAGGGCAGCATTGACGAAGTGGTGGATGCCTACAATCAAAGCCGCAAGGAGGGATAAAAATGTCCACCTTTCCTCTGAAAATTGTTTCTCCCGATGGGCTGAAGTTTGACGGGCAGGCGCAACAGCTAACGGTCCGTACCTCCACCGGCGAAATGGGAATTCTTGCGCACCATATCAACTGTGTTGCCCCCTTGGGCATGGGCAGAGCTACTGTGGTTTTGGAGGATAGCACCCGACACGCCGCTTGCATTGGCGGCATGGTCAGTGTGATAAATGGCGAAGTCACTTTAGTTCCCACCACCTTTGAATGGGCAGAGGAGATTGACCTGCCTCGTGTTCTGCGGTCTGAGGAAAAGGCACAAGCGGTTTTACAGAGCAAAACCTCCGGTGATACGGACATTCGGCTGGCACAGGCAAGGCTGCGCCGGGCGCTGGTACGCAAAAGTGTAGCCAATCGCTAGTGCATAACCGAAACGCCTTATGGAAATATGAAACGCCATCCCAAATGGGTTGGCGTTTCCTTATGGAAAGCATACACTATTATGCGACAGTATTTTAACCATTGGTACAAATTTCTCTCCTCTATCCATTTTTTCTTGACAAACAACAGAATAAATATTATTCTTTAATATGTGATATTTTGGGCTGATATGCGCTTGCCTTGGAACACGGCATACATTCGGCGCATAAGCTAAACACACCACAAGCAGATTTTTAAGGAGAATGACTATGCGTGAAAGCGGCATTTTGATGCACATCACTTCCCTGCCCGGTCCTTATGGCATCGGCACAATGGGAAAGGAAGCATTTCATTTTATTGATTTTTTAAAAGCCTCCGGTCAAAAATGTTGGCAGCTTCTGCCCCTAGCTCCTACCGGGTATGGCGACTCCCCTTATCAGTCTTGCTCCGCCTTTGCAGGAAACCATTATCTCATTGATTTTGATTTGCTGATGGAAGCCGGTCTGCTGCAGCCTCAGGATTTGGAGGGCATCGAGTGGTGTCACCAAGAAACCAAGGTAGATTTCGGTTTGCAGTATCAAAACAGATTAAATGTCCTCCGTTTGACTTATAATCGATTTAACGGCAGTGAGGACTTTGACAATTTTTGCAGAGAAAACAGCCACTGGCTTTCCGATTTTTCCCTGTTTATGGCACTAAAAGACCGTTTTAATGGTCAGCCTTGGTATCAGTGGGAACAACGGCTAAAATTCCGTGACGCAGATGCTCTGTGGGAAATGCGCCGATTGCTGCAGAATGAAATTCGTTTCTACAGCTTTGTACAGTATCTGTTCAGCCAGCAGTGGTCTGCTTTGCGCAGCTATGCCCATGAAAACGGCATCCGTATTATTGGTGATGTACCGATTTATGTACCCTATGATTCTGTGGAGGTTTGGAGTAATACCGAGCTGTTCCAGCTGGATGCAAACCTTGTACCCACCGCGGTGGCAGGCTGTCCCCCCGATGCCTTCTCTGAAGACGGTCAGCTGTGGGGCAATCCCCTGTATCACTGGGACGAAATGGCAAAGGACGGCTTTAACTGGTGGATTCATCGGCTGGAGGAAGCCGGACGGCGCTATGATGTCATCCGTTTCGACCATTTCCGTGGCTTTGAAAGCTACTGGGCAGTTCCCGCCGGTGAGGCTACTGCAAGAAACGGTCAGTGGATTAAAGGTCCGGACATGGCGTTTATTTCCGCTGTAAAAAAAGCACTGCCCCAAGTTCAGATGATTGCTGAGGATTTGGGCTTCTTAACCCAACCCGTGCTGGATTTGCTGTCAAACAGCGGTCTGCCGGGCATGAAGGTACTGGAATTTGCATTTGATTCCAGAGAGCCTTCTGATTATCTGCCCCATACCTATCCCCGCAACAGCGTGTGCTATACCGGCACCCATGACAACATGACCATGCGGCAGTGGTTTGATACTGCCTCTGCCGATGCCGTCAGCTATGCCAAGCAATATATGGCGCTGACCGAGGAGGAGGGCTTGGTTTGGGGCACAATTCGCACTGCCCTTGCCTCTGTTTCTGATTTGTGCGTGGTACAGCTGCAAGATTATCTGAATTTAGGTGGCGAAGCACGGATGAACTTCCCCGGCACTGTGGGTGACCACAACTGGACCTGGCGTATGAACGCCGGTGTATTGACCGATGCCCTTGCTGCCAAAATCCGCCACATGACCCAGCTCTATGGTCGCAGCGGCAACTAACCCGTATTGATAGGAGTTTTATCACATGAGTTCTAATTGTTTAAATATCTTGAAATGGACAGAAGCACAACTGAAATATAACAGCGATGTGTCTTTAAAGGATGCCACAGCTCAGGAGCTGCACGAAGCACTTGGGCAGGCTGTGATGATGGCAATTTCCGACAACTGGAAGCATAGCAAGCAGGTGCGGATGCACCAGCGCAAGGCTTACTATATTTCTGCCGAATTTCTGATTGGTCGGTTGGTTTATTCCAACCTGTACAACTTAGGAATTTTGGACGAAATGAAGCAGCTGTTTGCCGAACAGGGCGTAGATTTGGCTTGTTTGGAAGAAATTGAGGACGCAGCCTTGGGCAATGGCGGCTTGGGTCGACTGGCTGCCTGCTTCCTGGATTCCGCTGCCAGCTGTGACATTCCTCTGTCCGGCTACGGTCTGCGGTATCGCTTTGGTTTGTTTAAGCAGAGCTTTGATACCAACGGCTCTCAGTGCGAGGTTGCCGATGATTGGACCAAGTTTGGCGACCCCTGGAGTTTCCGCCGCTATAATCACACTGTGAAAGTCCACTTCCCCGACCATACTGTTTTGGCTGTTCCCTACGATGTACCTGTCATCGGTTACGGCACCAAGAACATCGGCACACTCCGTCTGTGGCAGTGCGAAGCGGAGCAGGAGCTGGACTTCAATGCCTTCAACGACCAAGACTATCTACGTGCATTGGCACAGAAAAACAAGGCGGAGGACATCACCCGTGTCCTCTACCCCAACGACTCCACTTGGGAGGGTAAGCGCCTGCGTATCAAGCAGCAGTATGTGCTGTCTTCCGCTTCCCTGCAGGATGTACTGCGAATCTATAAGAGCATTCGTGGCAACGACCTAACCAATTTTGCAGACTTCTATGCCGTACAGCTGAACGACACCCACCCTGCCATGTCCATTCCGGAGCTGATTCGGCTTCTGATGCTGGAGGGTATGGATTTCGAACAGAGCTTCAAGGTGGCACAAAAAACCTTCTCCTACACCAACCACACCGTTATGGGTGAGGCTTTGGAAAAGTGGGATTTGGAGCTTTTGGGCAGTGTGGTGCCGGAAATCGTCACCATCATCCGCCGCATTGATGAAAAGTTGAAAAAGGAACACCCCAACCTCTTTATCATCAAGGACAACACCGCACACATGGCAAACCTCAGCATTTATGTGGGCAGCTATATCAACGGCGTTGCAGAAATCCACAGCCAGATTTTGAAGGATGACTGCTTCAAGGATTGGTACGCCACATTCCCGGAACGCTTCCAGAATAAAACCAACGGCGTGACACCCCGACGCTGGATGGGTCTGTGCAATCCGGAACTAACACAGTTGATTAAATACCGCATTGGCGGTGACTTCCTGAAAAATTTGGAGCTGCTGAACAAGCTCAAGCCCATGATTGATGACGATATGGTGCGGCAGTTCAACGCCGTCAAGCGGCTGAAAAAAGAGCAGCTGTGTAAGGTCATCTATGAACGGGAGGGCGTGCAGTTAAGTCCCGACTTCATCTTCGATGTGCAGGTCAAACGGCTGCATGAGTATAAACGGCAGCTGATGAATGCTTTGTCCATCGTTGACATCTACTTCCGTCTGAAGAACGGCGAGCTGAAAGACTTCCACCCCACCGCATTCATCTTCGGTGCAAAATCCGCCCCCGGCTATGCCCGTGCAAAGGCTATCATTCGTTATATCAATCGGATTGCCCGGATGATTAACAACGACCCTGCCATTGCCGACAAGCTAAAAGTGGTATTTGTGCAGAACTACAACTGCTCCTATGCCGAGCATATCATTCCGGCAGCCGATATTTCTGAGCAGATTTCCCCTGCCGGCACGGAAGCCTCCGGCACCGGCAATATGAAGCTGATGCTCAACGGCGCTGTCACCCTTGGCACACTGGATGGTGCAAATGTGGAGATTGCCAAGGAAGCCGGTATTGAAAATGAATATATTTTCGGTGCAACTGTGCAGGAAATCAACAGCGGCAAGGATGCCTACTGTCCCCGTGATATTTATAACCACAACAAGTATGTCCGCCGTGCGCTAGACACCTTGGTGGATGGCACTGTGCCCACCGATGACCAGCAGAGAGAGCTGTATCACGCCATTTTGGATGGCACGCACTGGCACAAGGCTGACCACTATTTCCTGCTGTGGGATTACCTGACCTATATTGAAGCAAAGCTTCAGGTCAATCGGGATTATGCAGACCGCATAGCCTTTGGTCGCAAGTGTCTGATGAACATTGCCTCCGGTGCAAAGTTCTCCTCTGACCGTACCATTCGGCAGTACGCTGAGGAAATTTGGCACATTTCTCCCATCGAATATTGATAACAGCTCCCTGCGTCACGGCGCAGGGAGCTTCTTTATCCAAAAAACAGAGCCAGACAGTTTGTCCGGCTCTGCTCATACAGGCAGCATAATTTACAGATAGGCAGCATCCGAACCCTTGAGCTGAAGCTGAAGCTTATCCGCAATTAAGGCAATAAACTCCGAATTGGTGGGCTTGCCTTTTGTGTTTGATACAGTGTATCCGAAGAATCTCTGCAGAGTATCCAAATCTCCTCTGTCCCACGCCACCTCAATGGCATGACGGATGGCTCTTTCAACTCTGCTGGGGGTAGTCTGGAAGGTCTTTGCCACTTGAGGATACAGCACCTTGGTGATGGCGTTGATGACATCCATATCCCCCACCGCAATGATAATTGCTTCCCGCAAATACTGATAGCCTTTGATATGGGCAGGCACACCGATTTCATGAATAATGCCCGTAACCATGGCTTCAATTCCTGCCTTATCGTTGCGATGACTAGAGACAGATTTGGAATTTGCACCTGCCCGAATTTCCTCCAGCCGTTCCACCAAAACGCCCATATCGCAGGGCTTCAGCATCAAGTATTTCGCCCCCAAATTGGCAGCCGTTGCTGCCACATACTCCGTTACAAAGCCGGATGTAACCAAAGTGGCAGGGCGATGCTCCGAGGTGCCCAACGCCTTGAGAATACTGATGCCATCCCGCTTGGAGAGCATCAAATCCAGCACCAAAATCTGGGGCTTTAGCTCTTGGATTCGCCGCAGTGCCTGCTCTCCGTCATTTGCGGTGCCCACCACATGAAAGCCCTCTGCCTGCTGCAGCATACTGGTCAGATGATTGCAAAATTCCTCGGTGCTGTCTGCAATAAATACTGTTGTAGGATTGTCCATGTTCCTATGCTCCTGTCAATTAGATTTTTCCTCCCACGGGTTTTCCCCGGAAACGACATAAATATCCTAGCACAATAAGCCCTATTTTGCAAGTTAAAACAGAAACAATCAATCGTCATAAATAGCCATTTTAAACTGTTTTATATGTGTTTTTATAACTTTTCGACAGTTATCGACAAGTCCTTGTCGAAACTTATCTTATTCATGTCCGGCAAGGTCTTTGATTGACGGAAGCAAAATAATGGTGTACAATGATGGCAGATTTATTTGAAAGGGGCACTACACATGAACGCAATTTGGAATCTAGCGCCTATTTACAAGGGCTTTGACGATGCCGCCTTTGAGGCAGATATGAACGCATTAAAGAGCAAGGTTGAGGAAATTACCGCCTTTGCCGCTGCTCTGCCTACCCTCTCCCCTGCTGAGGGGCTGAATCAGGGCATTACCCTGCAGGAGCAGTTCTCTGACTTGGTGGAAAAGCTGGCAGGCTATGCCTCTTTGCGGCAGGCAGCCAACACCCGTGACCCGGAGGCAGGTTCTCGCATGGGTCAGGTCATGCAACTCTACAGCGGCGTTGCCGCCCCCTTTGCTGCATGGAAGGATTGGGCATCCAAACTGGAGAATTTGGAAAAAATCGTGGCAGAGGATAATAATCTGAAGGATTATAGCTTTCTGTTCCAAAATCTTGCAAAATCCAGCCGTTATTTGCTGCCCGGTATGGGTGAGGAAATCATGGCAAAAATGGGCTTATCCGGCGGTGATGCCTGGAGCGAGCTGCAGCAATATCTGACCAGCACCGTCCCTGTGGACTATAACGGCAGCGTCACCAATCTGTCTGCCATCCGCAATTTGGCTTACGATGCAGATTCCTCTGTCCGCAAGGCTGCCTACGAGGCAGAAATTGCCTGCTACGACCGGATTAAGGACGCCGTTGCCTATGCACTGAATTCCATCAAGCTGGAAACCATTTCCGATTGCCAGCTCCGTGGCTACAGCTCCCCCTTGGAGCGTACCCTGAAGCATTCCGATATGAAGCAGGAAACACTGGATGCCATGCTGGATGCAATGGATGAATACCTGCCCAAATTTTGGCAGTATCTGAAAGCCAAGGGCAAGGCTTTGGGGCATCAAAACGGTCTTCCTTGGTATGATTTATTTGCGCCCATGGGGGCTTCCTCCACCAAATTTACCGCTGAGGATGCCCGGAACTACTTGGTTGGTTTGTTTGCTGAATTTGACGCAGAATTGGCGGAAATGGTCGCCAAAGCCTTTGACGAGGCATGGATTGACTTCTATCCCCGAGATGGCAAGTCCGGCGGTGCGTTCTGCGCCGGTGTGGAATGTTTGGGCGAGAGCCGCATACTCACCAATTTTGACGGTATGTTTGGCGATGTGGTGACACTGGCACATGAATTAGGTCACGCCTTCCACAATCAGTGCATCCGTAACCACCGCCCCCTGAATCACGGCTATTCCATGCCCTTGGCGGAAACCGCCTCCACCTTTAACGAATGTGTGGTTATGGCATCTGCCATCAGCAAGGCAGCGGACAAGGCAGAAAAAATTGCCCTTATCGAGTCCCAGCTGCAGGATGCCACCCAGATTATCTGCGACATCTACTCCCGTTTCCGCTTTGAAAAGTCCGTGTTTGATAACCGTCAGGCTCAGTTCATGAACGCCGATGCCCTCTGCCAGCTCATGTTGGATGCGCAGAAAAAGTCCTACGGTGACGGCTTGGACGAGAACTGTATGCACCCCTATATGTGGGTCTGCAAGAGCCACTACTACGGACCGACCTACTATAACTTCCCCTATGCCTTCGGCGGTCTGTTCGCCAGAGGTCTGTATGCCCAGTATGAGCAGGAGGGTGCGTCCTTTGTGCCCAAGTACAAAAAGCTGCTGTATACCACCACCGTTGCCACCGCTGAGGACACCGCCAAGGTGGCAGGCATTGACCTGACCGACAAGGCTTTCTGGCGTAGTGCATTGCAGACCATTGCTGACCAAATCGACCTGTTCTGCCAGCTGGTGGAAGAAGCATAAAGGAGAAATTCCATGAACGAAAAAATTGCTGGATTAGCTGACTTTTTAGATAATGCCGTCAGCACCTATCACGCTGTTGCCTATTTGGCAGATGCTTTAAAAAAAGAGGGTTATACCCCTCTATCCGAGGCAGAAGATTGGACTCTTCTACCCGGCGGCAAATATTTTCTAACCCGAAACGGCACAGCCCTGATGGCTTTCCGTGTGCCGCAGGCTACCCCCAAGGGCTTCATGCTGTCTGCCAGCCATTCTGACCGCCCCGGCTTTAAGGTCAAGGAAAATCCGGAGCTGAAAAGCGCCTATATCCGCTTGGCGGTGGAGCGCTATGGCGGTATGCTGATGTCCACTTGGCTGGACCGCCCCCTATCGGTGGCAGGTCGGGTGTTGGTAGAAACAGAAAACGGTGTCCAAAGCCGCCTTGTCAATATCGACCGAGACTTGCTGATTATCCCCAATGTGGCAATCCACATGAACCGGCAGGCAAATGACGGCTATAAATGGAATCCTGCCTCCGACCTGATTCCCCTCTTTGGTGGCAAGGACACCGCCGGAAAATTTGCAACCTTGCTAGAAGAAGCTGCCGGCGGAAAGGTCTTGGGCTACGATTTGTCCCTTTATGTCCGGCAAAAGGCAACCGTTTGGGGTGCTGACGAAGAATTCATCTCCTCTGCCGCACTGGATGATTTGGCTTGTGCCTGGGGCTGCACACAAGGCTTCCTGAACGCCGGTGAAAGCGGCGCTCTGCCGCTGCTGTGTGTCTTTGATAACGAGGAGGTTGGCTCCAGCTCCCTACAGGGTGCAGATTCCAATCTGCTGCAGACAGTTTTGGAGCGGATTTGCAAGGCATTAAAGTTGGATTTGTCTCAAATGCTTTCGCAGTCTTTTATGCTGTCAGCTGACAATGCCCATGCCATCCATCCCAACCATCCGGAATTTGCAGATGCCAACAACGCCCCCGTTGTCAACGGCGGTGTGGTGCTGAAATTCAACGCCAATCAAAAATATACCACCGATGGCGTTTCTGCTGCTCTATTCCGCAAAATCTGCCAAAAGGCTGAAATCCCCATGCAGACCTACTGCAATCGGGCAGACTTGGCAGGCGGCTCTACCTTGGGTAACATTTCTCTGACCCATGTATCTGTGCCCAGTGCCGACATTGGCTTGCCTCAGCTTGCCATGCATTCCTGCTACGAAACCGCCGGTACAAAGGATGCCCTTGATTTAGAAAAGGCACTTGCCACTTTCTACAGTAGCACCCTTATCATCGATGGCGACAGCTACAGATTGGCATAATAAACCGCATATAAAATACGCCTACCGCAAAAGCGGCAGGCGTATTTCTTTTCTTTTGATTATTTCAGTCTCTGCGCCAAGCGGCAGGCAACCTCTGCACAACGGTGGGCAGCCAACGCTTCAAAGGTGGGGTAATCCATGGAAACCGAGTCATCTGCCTTGTCGGAAATTGCCCGTAAAATCACAAAGGGAACTCCATTACGATAAGCAGTTTGGGCAATAGCTGCGCCCTCCATCTCAGTACACTTTGCGCCCGTCAGCGCAATGATTTTTTCCTTTTGCTCCTTGGAGCAAACAAATTGGTCGCCGGTTGCCACACGCCCCTGTCGGGTATGTCCGGGATTTACACTTTCTGCTGCCGCAAATGCCATCTTTGCCAGTTGCCGGTCAGCCGGAAAGGCTTCCACATCCAACCCTGGCACTTTTCCATAGGGATAGCCAAAGGCAACGCAGTCAAAATCGTGATACACGGCATCGGTGCTGACCAGTAAATCCGCAATATCCAGTTCATTGGACAATGAGCCTGCAATGCCCGTATTAACCAAGTAGGTCACGCCGTAGCTTTCACACAAAATTTGGGCGCACATAGCTGCATTGACCTTGCCAACGCCGCACTGAACCACCACCGCCGGCAATCCCTCCAGCACACCCTCACAAAACTCCATCCCTGCCTTTTGGCAAATGGTTGTTTCCGTCATTTTCTCTTTCAGGGTTTCCACTTCTACCGCCATTGCCCCGATAATTCCAAGCTTTTTCATGTCCTCTCCTTATGCCGGATACACAAGCCGGCTGTCGTCTATAGTTTCCAACAAGGCAGCATATTTCCTGCCCCAGTAATTTGCCATCGGCAAATTCATATCCAAATAGTTACCACAGTCCTTGACAGACGCACCGGGCACTTCTCCCCGATATTCCGCAATAAAGCGGAAACAATCCAGCACCAGTGGCAACACCTGTTTTGACGACAAATCCCCTTTCATCAGCAAATAAAAGCCAGTCCGGCAGCCCATCGGTCCAAAATACAGCACCTGCTCCTTCCACGCCGGCTCATTGCGCAAATAGGTCGCTGCCAAATGCTCCACGGTGTGCATTTCTGCCGTATTCATCACAGGCTCATCATTGGGCTTTGTCAGCCGCAAGTCAAAGGTCGTCACCGTTTCTGTGCCCACACTATCCTTTCGGGAAACATACAGCCCCGGCTGAAGACGAATATGGTCAATGGTAAAGCTTGTAATTTTCTCCATAGTTCTTCCCTTATCCAAATTTATTTTTTTCTATCATACTTCAAATTCTAATTTTTTTCAAGGTCAATATTTCTCACCATAAAACTGTACATAAATACAGCAACACGCCAAAATGCCTTGCAAAGCTTCATATTTAATGTTATAATAAATTATTAAGATTGTACCCAAAGAAGGAGTCCTCCCATGAGCGAAAAAACCACCGTCATTTCACAGGAGCAGTTGGATGTCCAATTCTCCTATTGCGATAAAATCTCCGCCCTGTGGCAAAGTGCAGGGCGCACGCCCCTTGCCTATGTAGAAACCTACGGCTGTCAGCAAAACGAGGCGGATTCTGAACGAATTCGTGGTATGCTGCAGCAGTGCGGCTATGCAATTTGCACCGAGGCAGAGGGTGCGGATGTGGTTGTGATGAACACCTGCGCCATTCGGGAACACGCTGAAGACCGTGTCTTTGGCAATTTGGGTGCTTTGACCCACACCAAGCGCCGCCACCCAGAGCAAAAAATCTTTCTCTGCGGCTGCATGGCAGGACAGACCGTGGTCACTGACCGCATCAAAAAAAGCTTTCCCCATGTAGACGGCGTATTCTCCACCCATCATCTTTGGCAGTTTCCGGAGCTTTTATTCAAGGTACTGACCGGACACAAGCGCCAGTTTTACATTGCTGACGAGGCAGGCTCCATTGCAGAGGGCTTGCCGGTTATCCGCAGCAACAATCTCAAGGGCTGGGTGTCCATCATGTATGGCTGCAACAATTTCTGCACCTACTGCATTGTGCCCTATGTCCGAGGCCGGGAGCGCAGCCGCAAGCCGGAAAATATTCTGCAGGAATGTAAAGAGCTAATTGCCGCCGGCTGCAAGGAAATTACCCTGCTGGGGCAAAATGTCAACTCCTACGGCAAGGATTTGGACTGCGGAACGGATTTTGCGGACTTGCTGGAGCAAATTGCCTGCTTGGAGGGTGATTTCCTCATCCGTTTCATGACCAGCCACCCCCGTGACGCCTCCCACAAGCTGTTTGACACCATGGCAAAATACCCCAAAATTGCCAAGCAGCTGCATCTGCCCTTCCAGTCCGGCTCTAGTCGGGTGCTGAAGGCGATGAATCGGCACTACGACCGGGCACACTATTTGGAAAAGGTCAATTATGCCAAATCTGTCATGCCGGAGCTGGTACTGACCAGCGATGTAATTGTGGGTTTCCCCGGCGAAACCGAAGAAGAATTTGAGGAAACCATTTCCTTAATTGAGCAGGTGCGGTACGATTCTCTGTTCACCTTTATCTTCTCTCCCCGTCCCGGTACACCTGCCGCCTCCATGGAGGATAATACGCCAAAAAGTGAGAAAAACCGCCGTTTTGACCGACTATGTGCGGTGCAAAACAGCATATCCGAGGAGATTCACAGCAGCTATATCGGCAAGACCCTGCGGTGTTTGGTGGACGGCATGGACAAGAACCATCTCATCGCCCGCACAGAGGGCGGTCGACTGGTGCGCTTTGTCGGTCCGCAAACGCTGATTGGCACTTATCAAAGCATCACCATTACCACCGCCTCCACTTGGAGCTTGATTGGAGATTTGACCTGAATTTAGATAGAGAGAGGTTACGCCCATGGCAAAGCCTGTAAATGAATTGACACCTATGCAGCGGCAGTATCATGCCATCAAAGAAAACAATCAGGATTGCATCCTGTTTTTCCGGCTAGGTGACTTCTATGAAATGTTTGACGAGGATGCCCGAACTGCGGCACGGGAGTTGGATTTGACCCTCACAACCCGAGACCGCAGCAAGCCCAAGGAGGAGCAGACCCCCATGTGCGGTGTCCCCTACCACAGTGTGGATGCCTATATTGCCCGTTTGGTTGCCAAGGGCTACAAGGTCGCCATCTGCGAGCAGATGGAAGACCCTGCGCTGGCAAAAGGCATTGTGGAGCGAGAGGTTACCCGAATCGTCACACCCGGTACTGTCACCGAAAGCTGTATGCTGGAGGAACGGCGCAACAACTATTTTGGCGCAATCTATGGCGAGAGCGGCAAATTCGGTCTTGCCTTCTGTGACATTTCCACCGGTGAATTTTACACCACTGTCTGTTCCGGTGTGGATGCCGCCATTTCGGAGCTGGGTCGCTTTGCCCCCACAGAAGTGGTGCGTTATGGAGAAGGCACAACCTGCGAACAACTGCAGGATGCCCTGTTCCGCCGGTTAAGCTGCTGTGTGGACGAGGGAAATGCAGAATTTTTCTCTGCGGAAAATGCTAAAAATGCTGTCCAGCAGCATTTCCATGCCACCACTGCTCAGCTGGGGCTGGGCGGTCTGTCCCATGCCATCACCGCAACCGGCGGTTTACTGCAAACCCTGCTGCAACTGCTAAAAAACAACCTGCCCCACATCCGGGTGCTGCAATACTACACCACCGGTCGGTTCATGGAGCTGGATATGGATGCCCGGCGCAACCTGGAGTTGACAGAAACCATGCGCTCCAAGGAGAAAAAAGGCAGCCTGCTATGGGTGTTGGATAAAACCAAAACCGCCATGGGCGGCAGAATGCTCCGTTCTTGGCTGGAAAAGCCTCTGCTGGATGTACTGGAAATCAACAGCCGTCAAGAGGCTGTGGAAGATTTGGTGAACGCCCCCATCGACCGGGGTGAATTAGAGGATGCTCTGTCCGATATTACGGATTTTGAGCGTGTCATGGCACGCATTACCACCGGCACAGTCAACTGTCGGGATTTACTGGGCTTTGCCCATGGTCTGCGTGGCTTACCGCAGGTTAAGGCAAGACTATCTGCTATGAACGCTCCCCTGCTGCAAAAGCTCTCCTCTGCCATCGATACCATGGAGGACTGCGCCAACCGCATTGAGCAGACCATTCGGGAGGATGCCCCCATTACCATTCGGGAGGGCGGCATCATTCGCAAGGGTGCAAATCCGGAGGCTGACCGACTGCGTGATTTGATGGAGGGCAGCACCGGCACCATTGCTGCCATTGAAGCTGCCGAAAAGGAAGCCACCGGCATCCGTACTCTAAAAGTAGGCTTCAATCGGGTGTTCGGCTATTATATCGAGGTTTCCAAATCCTTTATGGACCAAGTGCCCGATCATTACATTCGCAAACAGACCCTTGCCAACTGCGAGCGCTACATTACACAGGAATTAAAAGAGCTGGAAAATCAGGTGCTGACCGCCAAGGATAGGCTCACTGCTTTGGAATATCAAATTTTCACTGAACTGCGGGAGTATTTGGCTTCCCAAGCTACCCGTACGCAAATCACTGCATCTGCGGTGGCTGCCGCAGATGCCCTGTGCTCCCTTGCCTCAGTTGCGGTGCAACGGGGCTATTGCCGTCCGGAAATGACGCTGGACAGCGAGCTGACCATCCTCGATGGGCGGCATCCGGTGGTAGAGGTTATGCTCAAGGACAGCCTGTTTGTTCCCAACGACACCCATCTTAGCAGTGCGGACAATCAGGTTTCCATCATCACCGGTCCGAACATGGCAGGCAAATCCACCTATATGCGGCAGGTGGCGCTAATTGTGCTGATGGCGCAAATCGGCTCTTTTGTGCCTGCTCGCAGCGCCCGGCTGGGCATTGTGGATCGAGTGTTTACCCGTATCGGTGCCAGCGATGATTTGGCATCCGGGCAATCCACCTTTATGGTGGAAATGTCGGAGGTGGCGTCTATTTTAAAATATGCCACCGGACGCAGCCTGCTGATTTTGGACGAAATCGGTCGGGGCACTTCCACCTATGACGGTATGTCCATTGCACGGGCAGTGTTGGAATACGCCGCCAACCCCAAAAAACTGGGTGCAAAAACCCTGTTTGCCACCCATTATCACGAGCTTTCCACCATTGAATCGGAGCTGCCCAATGTAAAAAACTACAACATTGCCGTAAAAAAACGGGGCGACCAAATGATTTTCCTGCGGAAAATCATCCCCGGCGCTACCGATGACAGCTATGGTATAGAGGTTGCCAAGCTGGCAGGATTACCCAATGCCATCATCAGCCGTGCAAGAGAAATCCTGCAGCAGCTGGAGTCCGGTGACCGGCAGCCTGCCGTTATCGTCAAGGAGGCAGATGACCAAGTCAGTATGCTGGATTTGCACAATCAACAGGTCTGCGATACGCTCTCTGCCCTGTCGGTGGAAACCCTAACGCCCATTGAAGCTATGAACGAGCTGTATAAGCTGAAAAGGATGCTGGGCACATGAAATCACAACATCTTCCTGTTATGAGCAAAAAAGAGCAAGCCATTGGCTCTGTGTATTTTGTATTTCAGCTGCTGTTTTTACCGGTACTGCTCAGTGGTATTTATCTGCTGCTGGGTATTCCCAAAGACCATATCTCTGTCAATTTCCTCTACTTTTTTATTAATTTTATGAGTGTATGTGTGATTTTCCGGAATTTTTTTGTAAAATCACTGATTCTCGCAAAGGATAAGTGGCTGAAAATTCTGCTGACCGCCGCCGCAGGTTTTGCCTTTTATTGGCTGTGCGGCGCTGGCATATTTTGGATTTTTCAGCGGTTTTTCCCGGATTTTACCAATCTAAATGACGGCAGTATTGCCGCCATGAGTGAGGGCAACTTTCTGTTGACCATGCTGGGCACTGTTTTTTTGGTGCCGCTGGCAGAAGAAATGCTGCATCGGGGACTGATTTTCGGAAACCTGTACCGCAGAAGTCCCCTGGCAGCATACCTGCTGTCTACCATGTTTTTCTCTGCCATTCATGTGGTGTCCTATGTAGGCAGCTATAGCCCCAAGCACCTACTGCTGGCATTCATTCAATATCTGCCTGCAGGACTAATTTTGGCTGATGCATATCGCCGCAGCCACTCAATCCTAACCCCCATTGTCATTCATACCGCCATTAACACCATGGGCGTTTTTGCCCTGAGGTAACATTATGCCAAAAATTCTGCAATTATCTCCCCATATTGCCAATTTAATTCCCGCCGGTGAGGTGGTGGAGCGCCCTGCCAGTGTTGTTAAGGAACTGCTGGAAAACTCTGTGGATGCCGGCGCAACCAAAATCACTGTGGAAATCAAGGACGGCGGCATGACCTTTTTGCGTGTCACCGACAACGGCTGTGGTATGGCTGCTGAGGATGCACGGACAGCTTTTTTGCGTCATGCCACCTCCAAGCTTCGTACCGCAGAGGACTTAGCATCTATCTGCACCATGGGCTTCCGTGGCGAAGCCTTGGCAGCGGTTGCCTCTGTCAGCCGCATCGATTTGATGACAAAGACGGCGCAGGAGCTAAGCGGCACCAGCCTGCATTTGGAAGCCGGCGAAATTACAGAGGAAACCGAGATCGGCTGTCCTGTGGGTACTACCATCATTGTCCGAGATTTGTTCTTTAACACGCCTGCTCGAATGAAATTTATGAAAGCCGACACCGTGGAGGGCGGTCGAGTTGCAGCAGCAGTTCAGCTGCAAGCCCTTGCCCATCCGGAGGTGTCCTTCACCTTCCTGCGGGACGGCAAGCTGGCACTTTCCACCCCCGGCAACGGCGGACTGGAGGCAGCGGTTTACTGTGTTTATGGCAAGGATTGCGCCCATATGGTGGCGGTAGACAGCAAGTGGGAGGGCTATCATCTGACGGGCTATATTTCCAAGCCCACCGATGCCCGACCCAGCCGAAATTTGCAGACCTTTTTTGTCAACGACCGTCCGGTAAAATCTCGAATGATGATTGCGGCGCTGGAAGAGGCTTATCGCAACCAAATCATGGTTGGGAAATTTCCTGCCTGCGTACTGCACCTGCATCTGCCTGCCAATGCGGTGGATGTGAATGTGCATCCTGCCAAGACAGAAGTGAAATTCCTGCAGGAAAAGGCGGTTTTTGACTGTATTCACTACAGTGTTTTGGGGGCGCTGAACAAAACCTCCGACCGTCCGCAAGTGCAACTGAAGCAGCCCACTCCTGCACCGGTTGCTGCCACCGCAGCACCACTGCCCAAGGCAGTTGCTCCGGCAAAGCAGGATTCCTTCTTCCGCACCATGACGCCGGCAGAATACAAAGCCTTTGCCACTGCCATGACGGAAGCCCCTCAGCCAAAGCCGGCAGCTGCTATGGCAGCCGCCGCCAAAATTCCTGCTCCACAACCTATCCTGCGGCAGAATGTGATATTGCCGCAGGTCACAACGCCCCCTATTCCCCAGCCCATTCCCCAACCGGAAATTGTGCCGGAGCAGGAGATTTTGCCCATGCCGGAAGAAATCCCATGGCGCATGGTGGGCGAGCTGTTCAACAGCTATATCGTAGTAGAACAGGGCGAGGAAGCATTTTTAATCGACAAGCACGCTGCCCATGAGCGAATTCTCTTTGAAAAGCTGAAAGCCAATCAAGAGGCAATTTCCTCTCAAAATCTTCTAACCCCAATTCCCCTGCGCCTCAGCCCTGCCGCTGTAGCAGAGCTGCTACAAAACCGCAGTCTTTTGGAGCGCTTGGGCTTTGAAATTGATGAATTTGGAGATAATACCCTGCTGCTGCGGCAAATTCCCATGGATTTGCAGCCCGATGCCGCCGCTGATGCGCTGGAAGCCATCTCTGCTGACCTGTTGAACGGTCGCCGGGAGCAGGCGGATACCGTTCGGGATGAAATTCTGCACACCGTGGCCTGCAAGGCAGCCATTAAGGCAGGCTGGGTCAATGATGAGGCAGGGCTGCTAGCGCTCGTCAAGCAGG
>JAZOPV010000045.1:0-15442 GCA_045655745.1 Faecousia sp. | reverse complement strand
CAGTCCATGGGGATTAACTTTCTGTCCCATAGCTACCTCCTGATTAAGCCTTCTCGCTCACACCGATGGTGATGTGAGTGGTTCTCTTGTTGATGCGAACGAAACCACGACGGGATGCGATACGGCCACGCTTCAGGATGGGGCCGGGATTACCGATGACAGTGGAGACGTACAGATTATCGGCATTCATGCCGTTGTTGTGCTCGGCGTTTGCCACAGCGCTCTTCAGCAGCTTCGCCATGGGCTCACAAGCAGCCTTGGAGGTCTGGCTCAGGTACGCAGCGGCGGTCTTAACGTCCTTGCCCCGGATCATGTCGCAAACCAGCTTCACCTTACGGGGAGACATACGGACGTACTTAACATGTGCAAAAACTTCCATTTCAGTACCTCCTTACTTGCTGTTAGCGGTCTTGCTGCCGGAGTGGCCACGGAAAGACCGGGTGGGAACAAACTCGCCCAGCTTGTGACCAACCATGTCCTCGGTGATATACACGGGAACATGCTTGCGGCCGTCATGAACGGCGATGGTGTGACCGACAAAGGAGGGGAAGATGGTGGAAGCTCTGGACCAGGTCTTCAGAACCTTCTTTTCACCCTTGTTGTTGAGCTCCTCAACGCGCTTGTACAGCTCAGGAGCTACGAAAGGGCCCTTCTTGATACTTCTGCTCATTTCATTTCCTCCTTACTTGCTGTTTCTGCGCTTGACGATGAACTTATTGGTAGGGTTCTTCGTCTTACGAGTCTTATAACCCAGAGCAGGCTTGCCCCAGGGAGTAACAGGACCGCTACGACCGATGGGAGCGCGGCCCTCACCACCACCGTGGGGGTGGTCGCAGGGGTTCATGACAGAGCCACGAACGGTGGGACGGATACCCATGTGACGGGTACGGCCGGCCTTACCAATGTGGACATTCTCATGATCCAGATTGCCCACCTGACCGATGCAGGCAGTGCAGTTGGTGCGGATGTAACGCACCTCGCCGGAGGGCAGACGAACCTGAGCCAGCTCGCCTTCCTTTGCCATCAGCTGAGCAGCGGTACCGGCGGAACGGACCAGCTGTGCGCCGTGGCCGGGCTGCAGCTCCACATTGTGGATTACAGTACCGACAGGAATGTTAGCAATGGGCAGGCAGTTGCCGGGCTTGATATCAGCATTGGCAGAAGCAACAACCATGTCGCCAGCCTTCAGGCCGTTGGGAGCCAGAATGTAGGACAGGGTGTTGTCTTCATACTTAATCAGAGCGATGAAGGCAGACCGGTTGGGGTCATACTCGATGCGCTCCACATAAGCAGGCATATCGGTCTTCAGACGCTTGAAATCAATGATACGGTACTTGCGCTTGTTGCCGCCGCCACGATGACGGACGGTGATGTGACCGTAGCTGTTGCGACCAGAGTTCTTCTTCAGGGTCTCAACCAGGCTACGCTCAGGTTTTGCCTTCTTGTCCACGCCTTCGAAAGCAGAAACAGTCATGTTCCGTCGCGCAGGGGTGTAAGGCTTAAAAGTATTAATAGCCATTTGCGTTTTACTCCTTTATTGAGATTGGTTTACACCATACCCTCGAAGAATTCGATGGTCTTGGAATCGGCAGTCAAAGTAACGATTGCCTTCTTGTAAGCGGAACGGCGGCCGGCGGGATAAGCACCGGTGCGCTTCATCTTACCCAGCATACGAACAGTGTTGACCTTGGAAACCTTCACGCCGAAGATTTCTTCAACAGCGGCCTTGATTTCGCCCTTGTTGGCATCGATGGCGACCTGGAAGACATACTTCTTGTCAGCAACATCAGCCATGGACTGCTCGGTAATCACGGGCCGAACAATGATATCATAGATGTTCTTCATTATGCGAATACCTCCTCGATCTTAGCCAGAGCTGCCTTGTCGAGGACCAGCTTCTTGGCATTCAGGATGTCATAGACGTTGATCACATTGGCGAAGGTAACCTCGCAGCCGGGGATGTTACGGCCGGACTTGACGACATTTGCGTCAACAGCAGCGGTAACGACCAGAGTCTTGCAGTCGCAGTTCACATTCTTCAGGAACTTAGCGAACTCAGCGGTCTTGGGAGCATCCATCTTGATGGAGTCGATGACCACAATGTTCTGCTCAGCTGCCTTAGCAGACAGAACAGACTTCAGAGCCAAACGGCGGCTCTTCTTGTTCAGGGTGTAGCTGTAGTCACGCATCTTGGGAGCGAAGACCACACCACCGTGAGTCCACTGGGGAGCACGGGTGGAACCCTGACGGGCACGACCGGTGCCCTTCTGCTTCCAGGGCTTTCTGCCGCCACCGGAAACCTCGGCACGAGTCAAAGCGGACTGAGTGCCCTGACGGCGGTTGGCCAGGTGGTTCTTGACCACATCATGAACAACGGACTCATTGACCTCAACGCCGAACACAGCCTCGGACAGCTCGATCTCGCCAACCAGCTTGCCGGACATATCATAAACATTCGTCTTAAGCATGATTTAAGATCTCCTTTCCTTAGCCTCTTGCGGAAGCCTTCTGGGGATTTCTGCCGGAAGCCTTCTGCGGGTTCTTGCTGATGTCTGCACCAGCCTGCTTTACCTTGTTGTTCTTGACGGTATTATGCAGGTATACCAGACCGCCCTTAGGACCGGGGATTGCACCACGGATGACGATCATGTTCAGCTCTGCATCAACCTTAACGATTTCCAGGTTCTGAACAGTGACCTGCTCATTGCCCATCTGGCCAGCGCCGATCTTACCCTTGAAGATACGAGCTGCGTCCAGAGCGCCCATAGAACCTGCATGACGGTGAACAGGGCCGCCGCCGTGTGTCATGTCGACACGGTGCGCATTGTGACGCTTGATAACACCCTGGTAGCCATGGCCCTTGCTGACGCCGGTAACATCAATCATGTCGCCAGCAGCAAAGGTGTCAGCCTTCACGACATCGCCCACATTCATGTTGGCAGCGTCGTCCAGCTTAAACTCCTTCAGGTGCTTCTTAGCCTCAACGCCAGCCTTCTTCAGATGGCCAGCCTCGGGCTTGGTCAGCTTGGCTTCCTTGATATCCTCGTAGCCCAGCTGTACGGCTTCGTAGCCGTCGTTTTCGGTGGTCTTCTTCTGAGTAACAACACAGGGGCCTGCTTCCACAACGGTAACAGAAATCACCTTGCCGCTCTCATCGAAGATCTGGGTCATGCCCACTTTCTTGCCGATGATTGCTTTTTTCATGGTTTTGCTTTCTCCTTTTAATAGGTTATTGGTTGACAGCAGCATTGGGTCCGCTTGCCAACATGACCCGTGCCCGATGCTTTTCAGTGCGGGCAGCGGTGAATTCCTATATTTATTGTATAGGAATTCCAGCTTTATCTCTATCTCAACGCCAGCGGGAAGGTCCAGGCTCATGAGAGCTTCAACAGTCTTCTGGTTGGGGTTGAGGATATCGATCAGTCTCTTATGGGTTCTGCGCTCGAACTGCTCACGGCTGTCCTTGTACTTGTGGACGGCGCGAAGGATAGTCACAACTTCCTTCTTGGTAGGCAGCGGAATGGGGCCGGAAACCTGAGCGCCGTTGCGCTTTGCGGTCTCCACGATTTTTGCCGCGCTGGAGTCGATCAGCTGGTGATCGTAAGCCTTCAGCCGAATGCGGATCATCTGGTTTGCCATGGTTTGTTTCCTCCTTGAATGTAACGTACTCAGTTTGCTTGATGTCTGGGTACGGTCGAACTGTTTTATTCACGCCGCCGTGCGTATCATTCCGGGCCATGAAAAATGGCCGACGCAAGGCCGACCTTTCCCCGTAGCACAGCGATATACGCAAGCGCAAACGAAAGCAGTTCAGCCGCCCGATGACCGGACATACTCCGCAGAAGTTACCGTTTTTTAGACGCAATCTCCTGCATCATCGCAGTGCGCGCATAATTTCCCTACACGCGCTCGATTATGATACCACTGTTTGCACTTGTTGTCAAGAACTTTTTTAGAAAAAATCACAAAATTTTCATAGGATTTTCAGGCAGAACAGAGAATTGTTTTTTTGCTCCATTTCCGCCTCCCCTACCATCAATTTACCACCCGATGGTGGCAAACAACACTGTCCGGTGTCAGCGCCAAAAACTGATAACCATTGTTTTGCCCCCAACGAATAATTTTTTCCACTGCCGCCACCGAACAGGGATACACATCATGCTGCAGCCCCACCGCCTTCTCCTTTCCTCGGATGCCGGAAATCACATTGCGGTAAATCTGCTCCGTATTTCTGCAGCCGCCGGCATCCATGCTGTCTACATTCCAGTCAAAATACTGGAAGCCTGCCTGCGACACCGTTTTCACCAATCGGGACATAATGCCCCGACAATAGCGTTCGCTGACAGTGTTAGAGCTACCGCCGGGAAAACGCATCAGCGTTGTGACCACACCGGTTTTCTCCTCAATCAATTTTTGCATTGCATAGAGGTCCTTCATATAAGCTTTCTCACTGCTATAAATCTTTTTAAAATCATGGCTCAGGGAATGAATACCAATGCCATGTCCCCCTTCCACAATCGCAGGCAATAAGCTATCCATCCGGCAATCCGTATTAACAAGGAAGAAGGTCGCCTTTGCATCATATTTTTCCAGCACATCCAACAGCTTTTGCGTGTAAGCACTGGGCCCATCGTCAAAGGTCAGATAAATCACCTTGTCTGCCGCCTGCGCCTGTACGGTCATAGAAAAACACAACACCAACCCTGCCAGCCAAAGTCCTACTCGTTTCATCATTTCCACTTCTCCCCTGCCAAAGCATTTTATCCTTATTCTGTTTCAAATCCCAGCGGGTTATTCCGGATAATATATAATAATATAATGTATACCACATTTTAAATTCTTCAAATTCCGGTTGCATTTTTGGCTTGTATCATGTATAATACATTCTGTTCTATTCGGAACATCCGGGTGTGGCCCAGCTGGTAGGGCGCCTGGTTTGGGACCAGGATGCCGCGAGTTCGAGTCTCGCCACTCGGACCAAAAGTCCAGAAACCGCTTCTGCGGTGTCTGGACTTTTTTGTATGTATTGGGCGAGACTCGAAAGATTAAATCCAACAGTCCGGTGGACTGTTGGCGGCGAGGGCTTGACCGAGCCGTTCCTCTATTTTCGCCTGTGGCGAAAATGCAAACGAGTCTCGCCACTCGGACTCCTGTAAAAACAGAAGATTGCAATTTTCGTATTTTTCAAGAACGTCCCTTTAATCGCAATGACTTATCTTTCCTGATTAATAGGCACTTTTCGTCTTATACTAAGCAAGAGGTGATTTTATGGCGAAAAAAGGAATGAAACGATACTATCCTAAGCATGATAAAAACTCGGTTGCTCCCGTTCCTGAGATCAACGGCAAAGCCAAAAGCGGAAAGGTAAAAGCCAATCCCTTGATTGCAGGTATGGGCGGTATGGTCTATCACAGCACACCCCATACGGAAGCTGCCATACCTGCGGCATTTCCCGCAATCGACAATGACTTGGCCGTGGAAAACTTAACAAACGATTTTGATGTGACCGCCGCAGACCGGCAGGATCTTCTGTAAAGGAGATTGCGGATATGGATAATCACGATCTTGTAAAAAACACATTGGATCAGATCCCGCAGCCAAATTCCAGCGCAAAGCGGATCGTCGGTCTTGTAAAAGAGGGCGGCAGAATTACCGGGTACCAGCTTTCTGACAATTCCTTTGTGGAGAAGCAGCAGGCAGTAGATATGGCAAAACAGGGACAGATTTCCGGTGTCGGCATCGCCCATCGTGGAAACACCGAATACCTGAAATCCATCCCCGATGGCAGCGAGAATAACAACCTCGGCAACCTCCCCTCTGTCTCTCCCGAAACTCAATCATAATATTTTGACCGCCAGCGTTCATCACCGAACACTGACGGTCTTTTCTTTGTTTATAGCATTCCACTTTTTGAAAGCAGAAATGACTTAAACAAAGCTGCTCTGTAAGGTACAATCATGAAAACAAAACCGCTTCTGCGGTGTCTGGACTTTTTTGTATGTATTGGGCGAGACTCGAAGAATTCAATCCAACAGTCCAGTCCCCTTCTTTGTATTACCAAACAAAAGGTATCAAGCGATACTTTACTTTTTGCTTATACCCCCGATAGCCGTTCAGTTCCTTTTCGAGGAACGCCTCTTCGTATTTGATGCGCTTAGCGATAATAAACGGATAGACCATAAAAATCAGCAAGGCGTACACCGAGCCCAGCACGATGGGCATGGATAAAAACAGCAATAGGATGCTACACAAAATGCGAAAGGTAGTTATAATGTTTGCTATTTTATTTTTCATATTTAAATTTTTCAAAGTTCCATTAAAATAGCCCTGCAAGGCAAGCCGTCCAATCCCACAAGGTTAGGCGGCAAAGCATTCAGAAGATAAGTGCCTTTGGAAATCTCTGCATTTCCTCAAAATCGTTATCATATTGTGGGCAAGGCTTTACCTTTTTATCATTTCCATGTAGGGTATCACTTCAAATCCGCACTTTCTATAAACACTTACCGCTTTTGTGTTTTCTTCTTCTACCTCCAATCGGAAAATAACATCTTGGTATAACGAAAATATTGTTTCAAAAAACATTTTCCCAATGCCCTTTGAACGATACTCCTCTTTGATATAAATATCCTCAATCCAAATGCACTTCTTTCCGAATTCGGTTGAAAAGCTCTTGGCAATCATCGAATATCCTGCTAATTCACCATTTTCATCTTCGAAAACAAACCCCTCAACAAATGGATTTTCACCAATACACGCATGGATATCATTTTCAAATATTTCATCTGAGCCATTGCTCCAAACAGCATCTGAACGATAAAACACGCTCATCATATCCATGATTGCGCCTTTGTCCTTTTGCTCCATATTTCGAATCATCATAAGTATTTTATCTCCCTCAAATTCAATTCTTACCTTTGTATTTGGGGAGCAAGCCCCCACCCTAGATGAAAAGATGATATTATTATAATTCTCCCTCCCCAAAAGAGCAACCGTTTTTACAATGAATACAAGCCTCCGGTTTTGTAAAATTAATCCATTGTTCACGATTTTCATCTTGAAAAGCCACGAGCATTGGATATATAATAGGCATAATTATTTCTTTCGGTCGTATCTGTCCGACTGACGAGGTGTATTTCGTTGAAAAAGAAAAGAAATTGGTTTTCCCATGTCTGCTTCCGCATCATTCGGGGCTGTGTTTGGCTGTTTTATCCGAAAATCAAAGTGGTCGGCGCTGAAAATTTGCCACAGGATTCCTGCATCGTGGTGGGCAACCACACCCAAATGAACGGACCAATTTGTGCAGAGCTGTATTTTCCGGGTCCCCGTATCACCTGGTGCGCCCAACAGATGATGCACATAAAAGAAGTCCCCGCTTATGCTTTCGAGGATTTTTGGAGCAGAAAACCACCGGCAACACACTGGTTTTACCGTCTGCTGTCCTATGTGATTGCCCCCATTTCCTCCTGCGTATTCAATAACGCCCGTACCATTCCCGTCTACCGGGACAATCGGCTGATGACTACCTTCAAGCAGACCATCTCTGCTCTGCAAGAGGGTAAAAATGTGATTATCTTTCCGGAATGCTATGACCCCCATAACCACATTGTCAATCAATTTCAGGACAAATTTATTGATGTTGCCAAGCTATACCACAAACGCACCGGCATCAGTCCGGCATTTGTTCCCATGTATATTGCGCCCAAGCTGAAAACCCTGTACATTGGGAAGCCCCTGCGGTACTGTCCGGAAAACAGTATCGAGCAGGAACGGCAGCGGATTTGCAATTATCTCATGGATGAGATTACGACGCTGGCTGTCAGTCTTCCCTGCCATACTGTGATTCCCTATGCCAATATTTCCAAAAAGAATTACCTCACCAACATTCCCAAGGAGATGAAGCAAAAATGAGAAGGCCTGTGGTTAATTATCGCACTCTGCGTCTGTCCAATCTTACCAGTCCTCAATTCCGGCATCTGTTTTTGCTTTTGGGCTGGGTTGGATATTTTATTCTGTATTTTCTGACGGAAAATCTCATTCCGGCAGAACGGTGCTACCCCGTTTGGTGTCCGCTGGATGACCTTGTTCCCTTTTGCGAATGGTTTGTGCTCGCCTATGTGGGCTGGTATGTGCTGATTGTTTGGTCGCTGCTGTATTTTCTTGCCTATAATGTGGAAAATTTTAAGGGCTTGCAAACATATATCATTGTCACTCAGCTACTTGCCATGGTTTGCTATATTGCCTTCCCCACCCGACAGGATTTGCGCCCCGAGCAATTCCCCCGGGAGAATTTCCTCACTTGGGTCATGGGCATCATCTATTCTGCAGACACCAATACCGGTGTCTGCCCCTCCTTGCATGTGGCATACTCCTTAGGTATTGCCTCCACTTGGCTCAAGGAGAAAGCCGCCTCCAAGTGGACAAAAGCCTTTGTAGTGGTGGCAGTAATTTTGATTTGCCTGTCTGTAGCATTTACCAAGCAGCATTCGGTGGTAGATATTTTCGCCGCCATTCCCGTCTGCATTGTGGCAGAATACATTGCCTTTGGCAAACGCTATTGGAAAAAGAGAAAGCACGCATAACACAAGATGCCCTGCGGAACATCCGCAGGGCATCTTTTATTTTTTCATTATTTTACCAGCAGCTCTGCAATTTGAATGGCGTTGGTTGCAGCACCCTTACGGACCTGGTCTCCACAGCACCAAAGCGAAATACCGCAGGGGTCTGTCAAATCGGGACGAATACGACCCACGTACACCAAATCCTGGTCAGAGGTTTCCAAGGGCATTGGATAAATTTTGCTGCCCAAATCATCCATCAGCTTACAGCCGGGAGCTGCGGCGATGGTTTTCCGTGCCTCCTCCACCGTCACGGGACGGTCAAAATGGCAGCTGACAGAAATGGAATGACTGCGAACCACCGGAACACGAATGCAGGTACAGGTGACATTCAGCTGGGGCAGGTGCATAATCTTCCGTCCCTCATTTTGCAGCTTCATTTCCTCGCTGGTATAACCGTCTTTGGCTTCTCCGCCAATTTGAGGAATGAGGTTGTAGGCAATTTGATACGGAAATACCTTGGGTGTATAGGCTTCTCCCTTGGACAAAGCATCCACCTCCGCCATCAGCTCCACCGGGCCTTCTGCGCCTGCGCCGGACACGGCTTGATAGGTCGATGCGGTCATCGCACGGATGGGAGACAGCTTGTTGAGCGCATTGACCGCCGTCACCGTGATGATAGTGGAGCAGTTGGGATTGGAAATAATACCGCTGTGCCAAGCAACATCCTCAGGGTTTACTTCCGGAACAATCAAGGGGACTGCAGGGTCTAACCGGAAAGCCGAGGAATTGTCCACAAACACTGCACCGGCAGCCTTAATGGCAGGGGCAAACCGCTGGGCAATATCATTTTCTGCCGCACCCAGCACAATATCTACGCCAGCAAAGGCGTCCTCTTTTGCTTCACAAATGACCACTTCCTCACCACGGAAGGTCAAGGTCTTGCCTGCACTTCTAGCACTAGCCATAGGAATCAGCTTCCCCACAGGGAAATTGCGTTCCTGAAGAATCTTAATCATTTCCTGTCCTACTGCACCGGTGGCACCTAGGACAGCAACCGTATACTGTTTCATACCAGTTCCTCCTGTTTGACAAAGCTGTGATATAGTATGCGAATGGCTTCTTCAAAATTCCGATTATCCACACCGAAGATGATGTTCCGCTCTTCAGGACCTTGGTTGATGGTACGGATGTTGATGCCCGCCTCGCCCATTTTTGCAAAAATAAGGCCGGAAACACCGGGACGGGAGGTCATACGGTGACCAACTGCTGCAATCACAGCAATCTGGTCCACCACATGGAGTTTATCCGGCTGCGCATCTCGCTGGATTTCCGCTAAAATCGCATATCGAGAGGCTTCTAGAGCAGCGGAAGAAATCACCAAGGAGATATTGTCAATTCCATTGACTACAAAATCCACGGGGATTCCGTATTTTTCCGGCACTTGAAGAATGCGACGGAAAGCGCCGACCTCGCTGGTCATACCTCGTTTAAAAACGGTGATAACGGAAAAACCCTTCTTACCGGTCACACCGGTGATGACCCGGTCCGGGTCTTCTTCTGTTTCAAATTGCTCCCGAAGAATCGTACCCTTATCCTCCGGATCATTGGTATTGCGAATGTTGACGGGAATTCCCTTTTCCCGCACCGGAAAAACCGTATCCTCGTGGAGCACCTGCGCACCGGCATAGCTCAATTCCCGCAGCTCATCATATGTAATCTCTGCAATGGGCTGAGGATTTTCAATAATTCTAGGGTCAGCCATCAAAAGACCTGAAACATCGGTCCAGTTTTCATATACATCTGCGTCCAAAGCCGCTGCAGCCAGTGCACCGGTAATGTCGCTGCCACCACGGGAGAAGGTACGCACAGCACCACCGGGCATGACACCATAGAAGCCGGGGGTCACAATGCCCTGCCCCTGCACCATAGACTGCAACGCCGCATAAGAGGCGGGCTTATCCACAGTGCCATCCATATTGAATTTCACCCAATCTGCCGCATCCACAAAGCGGAATCCCAGCAGCGCTGCCATGATGCGGGCTGCAAAATACTCGCCCCGACTGGCAAGCTCATCCTGCGTAATGGTTTTATGATCCAAGCGCTCCTTAATGGCGGCAAATTCCGTCTCCAAATCCAGCTCCAGCCCCAGCTCATTGCGAATTTCCAAATATCGGGACACGATAATGTCCCACACCGAATCACAAGGCACACCATACTGCACATGGGCATGGCAAAGATAGAGCAGGTCTGTGATTTTATGGTCATCCCCATAGCGCTTGCCGGCAGCGGAAACAATCACCACCCGGCGACCGGAATCGCTGTGGACAATATCTGCCACCTTGCGGCATTGTGCGGCGTTCGCCATAGAAGAACCGCCAAATTTAACTACTTTCAGCATCGTAATTCCTTCTTTCTTTTATTCCATAGGAAGTGCGGCAGCAAAGCTGTCAGGGTTTTCCTGCAGCCAAGCGTGCATTCGGGAAACCTCCATGGGCTCGGTGATGGTCACATCACTTCCGGTTCGAACATAGTAACGCAGCTTTTCATCGTTTTCTGCCACCGCCTTAGAACCACACAGACCATAAAAGCCCTTGCCCTCACACACATCCACGCAGTCCTGAAGCACATTGTGCGCCGTAGGATAACGACCTGCGCCCTGACCATAAAGGCTCATCGTGCCGGTGGCGCTGCCGCAAAAGGTAACAAAGTTATAGTTTGCCGGAACAGCAGCCTCCTGCGTGCCGATTGGGCACAAGGTCGGCTGAACATAGGCAGCAAACTTGCCATCGCAGGCTTTTGCCGTGGCAATCAGCTTGCAGACATAGCCCTTGTCCTTGAAATACTGCACATCTTCTGCCGAAATTTGGCTGATTCCCCGCACCGGCACGCTTTCCTTTTGGAGGCTGATGCCAAAGGCAATGTTTGCCGACAGCACCAGCTTATGCCATGTATCAAAGCCCTCCACATCAGCAGTGGGATCTGCCTCCGCATAGCCCAAGTTTTGGGCCTGTCCCAATGCATCTGCATAACCCAGATTCAGTCGGGTCATGGAATCAAGAATATAGTTGCAAGTGCCGTTCATAATGCCCCGCACCTGCGTGATGCTTTGAGTACGACCCGTTCGCTCCAATTCGCTGAGCCAGCTAATGCCGCCGCCTACCGCAGCGGTACATCGCAGTGAAACGCCCTTTTCTGCCGCCAGTGACAGTAGCTCGTCATAATAATTGGCAAGAAGTGCTTTATTGGCGGTCACTACATTTTTGCCGGCTTCCAGTGCTGCTTTCACATATTCATATGCTGGGTGCAGTCCTCCAATGAGCTCCACTACGGTATCAATGTGCTCATCCTGCAGAATGTCCTCAATGCTTTGGGTCACCGTTATCCCATCAATTTGGAGATTCCGGCGGCAAAAAACCTTGGTAATCTTCAGGTCGTTCCGGGAAAATGCCAGTTCAAAAAAGCCTTTGCCCACAACTCCAAACCCCAAAAGACCAATTTTCATGCAAATTCACTCCGTCTCTTGCTTTTTCTTCCAAAAAAGTATATCATAGATAAATAGGAAAAGCAATATGCTCAAAAATAAAGTCATTCCTTAGGAGGAAATTTATGAAATATCTTTCCACTAGAAATCCCAATCTGACCGCCGACAGCGCACAGGCTGTGCTGAACGGTCTTGCTCCGGACGGCGGACTATATGTTCCCGAAGCTCTGCCTCATGTAGATGTGGAGGACATTTTGCATTCTGATGCCATATCTGCCGCCACCAAAATCATCTCCGCTTTCCTGCCGGACATCCCCAATATGGCTACGCTGGTTTCCGCCGGCTACACCGGAAAATTTTCTGCCGTGGACCTGACGCCCACGGCAGCTGTCGGTCCTTTTACCGTACTGGAGCTGTTCCACGGTCCTACCGCCGCCTTTAAGGATGTGGCACTGTGTATGCTCCCCCAGCTGCTGACCGCCGCAAAGCGGGAAAAAGGTATTGAAGAGGACATCCTCATTCTCACCGCCACCTCCGGTGACACCGGCAAGGCTGCCTTGGCTGGATTTGCGGATGTTCCCGGCGTCAAAATCTGCGTATTCTACCCCCAAGGCGGCGTATCTGCCGTCCAACGGGCTCAGATGGTAACCCAAGAGGGTAAAAATGTGGCTGTATGCGCCGTTTATGGTAATTTTGACGATGCCCAAACCGGCGTCAAAAACCTCTTTGCCGCTGCGGAAAACGGAGTGCTGCCCGGTTCTTCCTGCCGCCTGTCCACCGCCAACTCCATCAACATCGGCCGCCTTGCACCTCAGGTAACCTATTATTTTAAGGCATACGGCGACCTGCTGCGGCAAGGAAAAATCACCATGGGGCAGGAAGTGAATTTCTGCGTTCCCACCGGAAACTTTGGCAATATTTTGGCAGGCTTCTTAGCTAAGAAGCTGGGACTTCCCGTTGGTCGCCTAATCTGTGCCGCCAACTCCAACAATGTGCTGACTGATTTTATTCACACCGGCACCTATGACCGCCGCCGCAATCTGCATAAGACCATTTCTCCCTCCATGGATATTTTGGTATCCTCCAACTTGGAGCGACTGTTGTATCTGCTGACGGAGGACACTGCCTTGGTGGGCAGTCTGATGCGGCAGCTAAACACAGAAGGCTGCTATACCGTACCCGAAGCACTGAAGCAGAAAATCGATGCCCACTTCTGGAGTGGCTTCTGTGATGACGAGCATACCCAAGCTACCATCCGAAAGGTTTGGCAGGAGCAGGGTTATCTCTGCGATACCCATACAGCAGTCGCTTGGGCTGTTGCCGAGGATTATCAGCATCAGACCGGTGACCGGCGACCCATGGTGGTGCTGTCTACTGCCTCTGCCTATAAGTTCCCTGCCTCCGTGCTGTCGGCACTGGAAGAAACCACCGAAACAGACGAATTCAAGCTGATGGAACGGCTGTCAGAAAAGACCGGCACGCCCATTCCCATGAATTTACAGGGTTTGCAGCAGCGCAAAGAGCTGCACACCGGCTGTCTTGCCAAGAATGAAATGCTCCGCTTCGTCACAGAGCTGTAAGGAGGGTCTATGCAAAAAGTGACCATTCGGGTCCCTGCCACCACCGCCAATTTGGGACCCGGCTTTGACTGTCTTGGCTGTGCCTTGACCCTTTACACCACCATTTCCTTTGAAGAGACAGACAGCGGCGTCCAAATCACAGGCTGTGACAAGCAATACGCAGGAAAAGACAATCCTGCCTACATCGCTTACTGTGCAACGATGGCTGCACTTGGAGAGCCTGTGGGAGGTATCCACATCCACATTGACGCTCAAATCCCCATCAGCAGGGGTCTTGGCTCCTCCGCTGCTCTACTGGTGGCAGGCGCTATGAGTGCCAACGAGCTCCACGGCGGCAGGCTGTCCAAGGAAGCACTGTTGGAGATTACCAACAAAATTGAAGGGCATCCGGACAATCTTGCGCCGGCGCTCTTTGGCGGACTGACTGCCTCTATGGTAGAAAACGGAAAACCGGTAACTACCTCCTTCCCCCTACATCCGGACTGGATTTTTCTAGCCCTCATTCCGGATTTTCCCCTCTCCACCAGCCTCGCCCGTTCTGTGCTTCCAAAAAATCTCCCCCACGCAGATGCCGTGTACAACGTCTCCCACACCTGCTTGGTGCTAAAAGCACTGGAAACCGGAAACGAGGAACTGCTTCGCCTTGCCTTGCAGGACAAGGTGCATCAGCCCTATCGGCGAAATCTCATTGCAGACTATGATGCAATCGAAGCTGCTGCCGCCCATGCCGGTGTCAGCTTCTGTATCAGCGGTGCCGGTCCTACCCTGCTGTGCATGACAAAAAATCCTTTGGCTGCCGAGGCGCTTGCTTCCTGCTTGCCCCGCATCACTTCCCACAGCTGGGAAATTCTGCCCTTGAAGGCGGAATTTCAAGGGGCACTTCCTATTGATTGCCCCGTTCCCTTACTTACCAAATAAAAAAGCTGCCCTGCGAAAAACCGCAGGGCAGCCTTATTTTTTATTCATTGACAAAAAAACCCGTTTCTTCAGCAGGAGTACTGCCATAGCGATGACCGAGGCTAGGAACACGCCGGAAAGATACAGCTCACACAGTCCCGGTGTGAAAATGCCGAATTCTTTACCGGATACAGTACCGCCGTACATAACAACGCGTCCCTCGCCCATGCAGTCGATACCTACTCTGTTGCCGATGATTTTGCCGCCAAACAGATGAAAATCACCGCCGCTGATGTGAATTATCCCGTCTGAACTATGGTTGCTGGAAATACAGCCCTACTCCTCTTGGCAATCGGTAACCGTTAAGGAGACATTAATTCAATCCTTTGAAAAAGCAATCATCCTCAAGCAGCTTTGTGGGAGACTTTTGAGCAAAAAGGAAAATTATGTGAGTATATTTTATACAATTTTTCGTTTAGGGGTTGAAAAATTTAGGGGATGTGGTCGTATTATCATGTACAGGTGTACATAGTATAGGGATAGATCTTGCCGCAACTCCTTATATGGAAACAATTTTTTAGAAAGGATGAAAACAATATGAAGAACAGAAAAACCGTAGTAGTAAACAAACAAAAAAGAGCTAACAGACTTTGTAACAAAAATCTGTTAGCTCTTTTATTTATGAATAATCTGAAATTGTTGTCAAAACGTTGTCACGAGGCTTTTTCAAACCTCAAAAGCCCAGTGTTTATGCGGGCTTTCAACGTTTTTGGTATTATTCCCATTCGATTGTGCCAATGGGCTTAGGTGTCAAATCAAGGCATACACGGTTGATGCCCTCCACCTCATGGGTGATACGGTGGGTAATTTTATGCAGGACAGCATAAGGAATTTCCTCAATGGTGGCGCTCATGGCATCGGTGGTA
>JAZOPV010000044.1:0-2725 GCA_045655745.1 Faecousia sp. | reverse complement strand
ACTACGAGCAAATGCGCATGAATTATGGTATGCTTGCCCCCGGCAAGCATAGAAATTGCGGATTCGCTGCGCGAAGCACCACCCCCGAACGGCTTCTTTGGTTACTTTCTTGTTCGGACACAAGAAAGTAACGCTCTGCGTGAAACTCTTGTTTATCTTACCACATTCCAATACTTTCCGCAAGAATTGCTTTACCCATACACTTTTTTGTGCTACAATGAGAAAAAACCTCCAAGGAGTACACCATGCTGGAAAAAGGAAAAATTTACGAGGCGGTCATTTCCGACTACACCTCTGAGGGCTTGGGCGTTGCCAAAATCGAGGGCTGCGCCGTTTTTGTGCCCAATGCCGTCTGTGGTGAAAAATGCCTCATTCGCATTGAAAAAGCCCAAAAAAGCTGGGCATCCGGCAAAATTACGGAGATTTTAGAGCGCTCTGCGCACCGCATCAATCGGGCGTGTCCCGTGGCAAAGCTCTGCGGCGGCTGCGATTTTCAGCACATCACCTACGAAGAAGAAGCTCGGCTAAAAGCCGACCGGGTCAAGACCTGCCTCAACCGCATGGCAGGAGAGGACTTTGCCGAAATTCCTATTCTCTCCGCCCCTACCTGTGAGGGCTACCGCAACAAAGCCCAATATCCCGTTTCCTCCCACAAGGGCAGAGCCTATGCCGGATTTTTTAAGGCAGGCACCCATCAGGTCATCGAAAATGAGCGCTGTCTCATTCTACCGCCGGAAATGGACTTGGTCAAGGACACGGTCATCGCCTACATGAACAAAAATCATGTATCTGCCTATGACGAAACCACCCACACCGGACTGGTGCGGCATATCTATGTCCGCCGGGGTGCGGTGTCGGGGCAAATACTGGTGTGCCTTGCGGTGAACGGGCGGCACATTCCCCAAGCCCACCGGCTGGTGGCGGATTTGCGAAAAATCAAGGGTTTTACCACCTTGGTGCTGTCCGTGAATACCAAAAAAGGCAACGCCGTATTGGGGGATGAATTCATCACCCTCCATGGCAGCGGCTTTATTGAGGACACCCTCTGCGGTCTTTCCTTCCGGCTGTCTGCCCGTTCTTTTTATCAAATCAACCATCATCAGGCGCAGCGGCTGTACGAAGCCGCCATTATGCAGGCAGAAATTACAAAAAACGACACGGTTTTGGACTTGTACTGCGGTGTGGGCACAATCACCCTTGCCATGGCAAAGGCTGCCGGAAAGGTCATCGGTATTGAGGTCATTCCCCAAGCAGTCGAGGATGCCAAGGACAATGCCAAGCGAAACGGCATCGAAAACGCAGAATTTTTCTGTGGGGATGCGGGTCAAGCCGCCTTGGAGCTGGAACAACAAGGGGTCAAAGCCGATGTGGTGGTGGTTGACCCACCCCGTAAGGGCTTGAACGAGGATACCATTGAAGCCCTTGCCCGCTTTGCGCCACGCCGAATCGTCTATGTTTCCTGCGACCCTGCCACCTTAGCACGGGATATTTCGCTACTAAAGCAACGGGGCTACAAAGTAAAAAATGCTATGGCAGCCGACCTGTTCCCACGATGCGCCCACGTCGAAAGTGTTGTTTGTCTCACGAGAAAATGAGCCGAAATCGGCTTAAAATAGGTAAAAGCGAGCTTTTTTGAGTGGTTTTGAGATAAAATTTCAAAAAATCAGTGTTCAATATCCGAAATCGCCCTGATTTTTGAAAGGGACAAATGTGAGTTTTGAGCAAAGCTCGAAAGTGCATTTTACAGCAGTAATGGTTAACATGTCGAACAAAACAAAGGAGTACAAAAACATGCAAACAAACAACAAATACGATATTGCGGTTTGCGGAGGCGGCTTCGCCGGTATTTCCGCAGCCTTGGCGGCGGCGCGTGAAGGTAAAAAGGTCGTTCTTTTTGAAAAGCAATATATGCTCGGTGGTTTGGGAACTGCGGGCTTGGTTACCATCTATCTCCCTCTTTGTGACGGATACGGTCATCAGGTCTCCTTTGGCATTGCCGAGGAGCTCTTGAAGCTATCGATTACCTACGGAGCGGAGGCGAAATATCCTGAAAATTGGCTCGACGGAAAAGGCGGTCGAACTGAAAAGGACAAGCGATACGAAGTGCAGTATAATGCTCAGCTTTTTGCCATTCTCGCAGAGCAATTACTTTTAGAGAACGGTGTGGATATTCTTTATGGCAGTTATGTTGTGGACGTTGAAATGGATAACGAAAAAATCAAATATCTGCACATCGAAAATAAATCGGGAAAAACTGCGTACCGTATCAACTCGGTTGTAGATGCAACGGGTGATTGTGATGTTGCGTGGTTTGCATCGGCTCCCACGGATACATTCAGGCAAGGCAATGTGCTTGCGGCATGGTATTATTATACTAACGAAAACGGGTATAATCTTCAAATGCTCGGCGCTTCTGATATCCCTGAGGATGAAAAAACGGGAAAAGAAGCAAAGCCGCTTATCAACCGTCGCTTTACAGGTCTTGACGGCAAAGAGTTGTCGGAAATGATGTGCCTTTCTCACAAAACAACGCTTGAACATTGGTTGAAAAAGAGAGCAGCCGACCCTAATGCAGTGATTTCCACTATTGCCACAATCCCTCAGATTCGCATGACACGAAAGCTAGTGGGAGAGTACACGCTTTCTCATACGGAAGAGCATACATATTTTGAAGATTCGATCGGCATGGTCTCCAACTGGAAAAAGCGCGGACCGGTGTATGAGG
>JAZOPV010000043.1:0-33246 GCA_045655745.1 Faecousia sp. | reverse complement strand
TAGGGCAGCAAAAAACATGCCGGGGGCATGCTTTTTAGTCCGGGGGAGAATCCATCAAAACCGGAGCGCACCCCGTTAGGGGTGTGAACTGGTTTTGATATTTGGGAGCAGTGATTTCCCCAAGTGCTTTTGCACTTAGGGCGTTTTGCCGCATGGAATTTCTTTACAGTTTCTTGATTATTTTCTAGAAATCCATGCTATAATGTACAGAGCAGGCAGCGCTTGTCCTGCTCTTTTTCGCATCACACCGCAGTACTTTTCGGCGATACACTTGACACAGAAATGTAGTGCTTGCAGGTTCAGGCCATCGTCATGGTTTTGTGAATGAAGCGCTTCATTTTGTGTCCGAGCCTAGTATAACCTCAAAAATAGAAATTAAACGGAGGAACGCTATGGGAAATATTATCTTTTTATTGATTGCAGCAGGGCTGCTGGTGGGGCTGATTCGGCTGATTTTTGTTCCCATTAAGCTGGTGTGGAAGCTGGCAATTAATGGGCTGTGCGGCTTGGTGTGCCTGTGGCTGGTGAATTTGGCGTCGGGTATCACGGGACTTGTCATTCCCATCAATGCTGTCACGGCGATTGTGACAGGCACTTTAGGCTTGCCGGGATTGATAATTTTGGCAGTGGTACAGTTGTTCCTATAAAAAACGGGCATCCTACCGGATGCCCGTTTTTTATTTTTGTAGATGCACATTCAGGTGGGGATAGGTCATTTGGATGCCCTCCCGGTCAAAAATTTCCTTGATGCGGCGCTGAATGTCGAATTTTGCTGTCCAGTAATCATTGGTGACGGTCCAAATTCGAACGGAGTAGGCGATGGAACTGTCGTCATAGCGCATAACCTCGGCAAAAATGCCCTTTTCCTCCAACATTTGCGGAACTTTTGCCGCTTCCTGCAGTGCGGCAATGACCTTATTGATGGGGGCGGAATAGTCGGCGGAAATGTCCACATCCACCCGGCGAGTACCGGTGCAGGTATGGTTGACGATTTCTGCTGCCACCACCGAGGAATTAGGAATGTGAATCAGCTTGTTGTCGGGGGTTACAAGCTGGGTGTATGCCATTCCGATTTCCTTAACTGTTCCGGATTGACCGGCAATTTCCACGTAGTGACCAGAGGCAAAGGGATGGGTGTACAGCAGGGTGAAGCCACCGATGAGATTGGTCAGGCTGTTTTGCAGTGCCAAGGAAAGCGCCAATGTCACCACCGATGCCAAGGCGACTACGCCGGTGACATCAACGCCTATGGCAGAGGCAGCAATCATGGCAAGCAGCCCGTAGAGAACAATGCGCAATACCGATTTTATCAGTCCATGGGCAGCCTTTTCCAGTCGGGATTTTTTCAGCGCCCGATTGACAATCATCATAGTAATGCGAATGAGAATGATGCCCACCAGCACAATCAGCACGGTAGGCAGCAGGTGGTGCAGCGTGCTGGTGCGATTCCACCAATCGTTGATTTTTGCAATCAGTTCAGACATTTTGGATGCTCCTTGTTTCGATTTAGCTATACTATACCACAAAGTGGCAAAAAAAACAAGAGAAAAAGCAGAGCCTCTTATAAAGAAGCTCTGCCGGTAACCTGATACATATTGTCGTTGGAAATTTTGACAGTCACGGTGAGGTAGCGGCGGAAGATGTCTGCAAGGGCATCCTCATGCATCAGTCCAACGGAAACCTTGCTGGCTGTGCCCTCGTGGTGGTGGTCGATGGCGGCACGGCTCATGCCGTGAGCGACTGTCAATGTGCCGCCGGGATTGAGAAGCCCCGATAATACCCGGATTAAATTTTCCGGGTCAGGGAAGTGGGGGAAGGCATTGTAGACCATAATGCAGTCAAATTTCTGCTCTATGGGGAAATTCTCTACATCGCCGCAAAGTACCTTGACCTGTGGGAATTTTTCTGCTGCGATTTTTGCCATTTCCGGCGCAATATCAATGGCGGTCAGGTCTGTGACCTGTCGGGATAGGTAATCCGGAAATAACACCCCCGTACCGCAGGCAACATCCAAAACGGAAACGCCGGGCTGGACGCCTGCTCCGTCCAAAATCGTGCCGATGATGGTGTCCGAGCGAATCATGTCCGCATCCCATTGGGGGGCAAGGCGGTTGAAAAAGCTGATAACATCCTGCTTATTCATGGGACAGCTCCTTGGGATAACGCAGCGGAATCAGACGGGCTCGGGTCAGGGCCAACACCACCAAGGGCATCAGCACCAGTTGAATGCTGATGCCGGGAATGCCGGCAACCAGCGAGGTTGTTACCCAAATAAAGGGAGGCGTTCCGGGAGCCAAAATCCAAGCCTTTACAAGTCCGGCAACTACACGACCCAGCACCATGGCAGAAACAAGGCTGATGTACAGGTCAGCCACCGGATGCTTGGTGCGGACATATTTCATTAATAGACCGCTGACAAAGCCGTAGGTGCAGCACTCCACCATCATGGAGGGCAGATAGGCAGCAGGGGGCATGCCGGTCAGCAGGCTGGACAGGGCAGGGCCTAATAGACCGCAAACACCGCCATAGGGCCAGCCGCAAATTAAGCCGCACAGCAATACCGGGATGTGCATGGGCAGAAAAATAGTGCCGCCGTCGGGAATGGCATGAAATGCCATGGGCAAAACAACGCACAGGGCAGTGCAGACGGCAGTGAATACCAGTTTTTTTACGGGATATAGTTTCATAGTTTATGCTCCTTTTTCTTTATGGCATCATTATACTGAGGAGAATTTGGACATACAAGCCCCCTGGGAGGATGTTTTTTTTGAAAAAACGGAAAAACTGAAAAATTCTGCTTGCTATTTTCGGGATAATGTATTATACTATCAAAGCACCGATGCCGGTGTGATGGAATGGTAGACGTAGTGGGCTCAAAATCCACCGCTGGCGACAGCGTGGCGGTGCGAGTCCGGCCACCGGCACCAAATATCCCGACCCCCCACGGGGGGCGGGATATTTTTATGCTGTAGGACTCGAACCGGAGGTGAGTAGGTCGTTCTTGGTGCATCCTTCCTATCTTGGAAACCATTACAGCTTGCCTGCGGCGAGAATTTTTGCTATGATAGGGCTGTCCTCGAGAGACAGAACCAAACAAGGAGGAAAGCCTATGAACTTTTGCGGCATCGACTTTACCGACTGCGGCTCCATCTGGCAGATGATTTTCCAGATGCTGGGAATTGGTTGCTGATAAGGTAACCGTCTGGGCAGTATTTTGCCCTGGTTTGTAAAAAAATTCCGGTCTTCCACGGAAGACCGGAATCATTTAATTCTTGTGTTTCTTTTCTAGAGGGACAGGGGCTTTCGGCTCGTTGATTTGACGGGAGCTGACCTTACCCTCCGGACGGATTTCGCCTGCCAAAGTCAGGCTGCGCTTGGTAAGAGCAGGTCCTACCAGTTCATATACCAGCACGGAGAACAGCACCACATTGCGAATGAGTCCGCCACCGCTTAAGGTGGCAGCGGTCATTGCCATGCCCAATGCTACACCGGCTTGGGGCAGCAGGGTGATGCCCAAATTCTTTGTGATGGAATCGGGGCAGTGGGTCAGGCGACAGCTGCCATAAGAGCCAAGATACTTACCGACAGACCGGCTGAGGATGTAAATCACACCTACCAGCAAGGTTATAGGATTGGCTAAAATCTGCAGGTTCAGCTCTGCGCCGGAAATGACAAAGAACAGGATATTAATGGGCACGGTCCAGCGCTCTACGCGATTCATCAATTCCTCGGAGGTGTCGCAGACATTGCAGAACACCGTGCCGGTCATCATACAAACCAGCAACAGAGAGAAACCAATGTGAATACCGCCTACCTCAAACTTCAGCATGGACAAGCCCACAGTCAGCAGTACAAAGGCGGCGCTAATGGCAAGACGCTTGCTGCCGGAGTGGAAAAACCGTTCCATCCGGTCCAAGGCGATGCCCATGACTGCGCCCAAACCCAGCGACAGAATGATTTCCAGCATGGGCTCTACAATGACACCGATGATGCTGATGCTGCCGTTTTCCAATGCACCTGCAATGCCGAAGGAAACAGAGAACAGCAGTAGGCCCACAGCATCGTCAATGGCGACCACCAGCATCAAAAGTTTTGTCAGCGGTCCATCGGCCTTGTACTGACGGACAACCATCAATGTGGCTGCAGGAGCAGTGGCAGAGGCGATTGCACCCAACACCAAGGCTGCCGGTAGGGAAATGACATGGGGGAATGCAAAATGCAGTCCCACCAGTACGGCATCTACCAAAAGTGTGGTGATAACCGCCTGTAAAATACCGATGGTAATGGCACGGGAGCCCATAGCCTTGAGCTGTGACATCCGGAACTCGTTGCCGATGGCAAAGGCGATAAAGCCCAAAGCTGTTTGGGTAATGATCCGAAGCCCCTCCACCTGATGCAGGGAATTAAAGCCTACACCGGGAATTTTCAATGCACCGAGTGCGAAGGGTCCCAGCAGCAGACCTGCCACCAAATAGGCAGTGACGGCGGGCATATGAAGCTTTTTGGCAGGGCGGGACATCAGCAGACCACCGATGATTGCTATTGCAAGACAAATGAGGGAAGTTTCCAAAATAAAACCTTCTTTCCTTATTGAAAGCCCCGTGTCGGGGCGAAACTTTCTATGCTGAATCATAGCACTTTGCGGCGGCAGTATCAATGGGCAGATGACACAAAAAAATAGGATCTTCCGAAGAATATCTTGACAAAATGCTGCTTTTGACTCTAGAAAATAGGAACAACTGAAGATAAAAGGAACAATTCCCTTCTGCCACCGACCGAAAATGTTCACAAAATTGTTGTTTTTTGTTTTCAAATAGGTCATTGGCTGTTCATCTTGGCTAGGTATTCTAATTTCACAAGGGCGGCAACAAGAAATTTGCCGTACCTGTATCGCAATTCCTCTTTATACCTCTCTTCTTTTATACCCCTTTGTAGGACTCCGCTGCCAAAAGCAGCGGAGTCTTTGTTTTTTGCAGCAGGAAGGTCTATTTTTAGAAGCTGTCTCGTATGCTATAGGAGGAAAGGGAGGGGAAAAGATGAAGCATTCCTTTGTAAAAACTTATGGATTTCTAATGCTGATGCTGTTGGGAATTGTATCTGGCTGTGTGGTGGGGGCGCTGTGGTCCGGTGCAACGGTCTTTGCGCCGTTGGGAAAGCTCTTTATCAACATGATGTTCTGTGTAGTGGTGCCTATGGTATTTGCCTCCATCGCCGGAGCAGTTGCCAATATGGGCAGCCGAAAACGGGCGGGGCGGATTATGGGCGTGACGCTGGCGACCTTCATAGTGACCGGCGTGATTGCTGCCGGACTGATGTTTGTGCTGATGAAGCTGATTCCTCCGGTGCTATCACCGTGGACCACCGTGCCTAAAGAGGAGTTGGGTGGCTATGCTAGTTTGTCGCAAATGCTGGTGAATTTTTTTACAGCAGAGGATTTTTCGGTGTTACTGAGCCGCAAAGCCATGCTGCCGCTGATTGTGTTTTCCATTCTGTTTGGCTTGGCGGTGAATTTTAGCGGTGGGCAGCAGTCCCTTATGGGACGGTGGCTGGAGGAGCTGTCAAAGGTGATGATGCAGTTTATCCGGCTGATTACTTATTATGCCCCCATTGCGTTTTTTGGATTCTTTGCGGACTTGGTTGCCACCTACGGGCCGAAAATCACTACGGACTACATTCGGGGCTTGGCGGTGTATTATCCATTGTGCTTTGTGTATATGCTGACGGCATTCCCGCTTTTTGCTCTCTTTGGAGCAGGGCGGCAGGGTGTTCGGCAGATGTTTCGGCATATTCTGCGACCGGCGATGGTGTCGCTGGGCACCTGCTCCTCTGTTGCTACCATTCCTACCAACATGGTGGCAGCGGAGTCCACCGGCGTTTCCAAGGATGTGTCGGACATGGTGCTGCCCTTGGGCGCAACCATGCACATGGATGGCTCTTGCTTCTCCTGCGTGCTGAAAATTGCCTTTGTCTGCGGTGTGCTGGGGCAGGAGCTGAGCTGGGGGATGCTGATTCCGGTGGTGGGATTGGCGGCGCTGTCCTCTGTGGGAATGTCCGGCGTACCGGGTGGGGGATATATTGGAGAATATATCATTTGCTCGGTCTTTTTCCCCAATCAGATGGAACTGGCGTTTCCAATTTTGGTGACGATTGGCAATTTGGTTGACCCTCCGGCAACTATGATTAATGCCTCCGGAGATTATGTGGTTTCCTTTATTGTATCCCGGTTTGTAGACGGCAAGGATTGGCTCAAACAGGCGCTGCGGAAAAAGGAAGCTTAATTGGAAAATCCCACATCCTAGGATGTGGTATTTTTTTGGAAATTTGTGGTTGGGTGGGGTAGCGCAAATGCAAGAACTGTGTTATAATGAGCGTAAGTATACCATGGGGAGAATCGTTATGATTGAATTATTAGCTCCGGCTGGCTCGATGGACGCTTTAAGGGCGGCGGTACAGAATGGCGCAAACGCCGTTTATTTGGGCTGCGGCAGCTTTAATGCGCGTCAAAGTGCCAAGAATTTTACTGTGCAGGCGCTGGCGGAAGCAGTAAAATATTGCCATGTGCGGGGCGTGCAGGTGCATTTGACTTTAAACACCTTGGTGTCTGACCGGGAAACGGCAGATTGCATCAAGCTCATTGAAGCAGCGGTGGAGTGCGGCGTGGATGCCTTTATCGTGCAGGATTTGGGCGTGGTGCAGCTGTGTCGCCGGATAGCACCCTCTGTGCCGGTTCATGGCTCAACCCAGATGACGGTCCATTCACTGCCCGGTGTGCTGCTGTGCGCCGCATGGGGACTGACACGGGTGGTGCTGAGTCGGGAGCTGAGTCGGGAGGAAATTGCCTACATCTGCAAAAATTCTCCCATTGAAATTGAGGTGTTTGCTCACGGCGCATTGTGCATGGCTTATTCCGGACAGTGTTATCTTTCCAGCGCCATCGGCGGGCGCTCCGGCAATCGGGGACGCTGCGCCCAGCCCTGCCGTCAGTGCTATGGCTACAGCCGCCGGGAGAATAAATATCCCCTGAGCCTCAAGGATAACTGCCTTGTGCCCTATTTAAAGGAACTGCAAGCTATGGGCGTTGCCTCGCTGAAGCTGGAGGGCAGAATGAAGCGGGCGGAGTATGTGGCTGCGGTGACGGCGGTGTATCGAAAAGCCTTGGATGAGGGTCGGGTGACCCAAGAGATGATGGATATGCTGCTGTCTGCCTTTAATCGGCAGGGCTTTACGGATGGCTATTATACCAAAAATTTGGGTGCGCAGATGTTTGGCGTTCGGGAGGACAAGGGGGAGGAAGCCCCTTGGATGCGGGATGCCCGTCAAAGCTATGAGGGTGCGGAAAATCCGCTGGTGGAGGTGGCACTTCATGCGGTGGTGAAAACCGGCATCAGCAGTCTGACGGCGGTAGACCCGGAGGGGCGGCGCTGTACGGTAACAGGCGCTATGCCGGAGCTTGCAAGAACCCAAAGTTTGACTGTGGAGGCATTGGAAAGCCGGCTGAACAAAACTGGCGGCACGCCCTATCGGTGCATACGGGTAACGGCGGACATTGAGCCGGGGCTGACCTTATCGGCTGCGGCGGTGAATGCCCTGCGGCGGGATGTGCTGAATCAGCTGACGGCGCTGCGCAGCCGCCGGGAAAATCGCCCTCTGCTGCCCCTTGGAAAGCTTAGTCATCACAAGGGTTTACGGGAGCAGCCGGGCTACACCGTTCAGGTGACCACAAAGGAGCAGATTACCCCCAAGCTGCTGAAAATGAATCCTTTGGCGCTGTATGTGCCGCTGCATATTTTGGCGGAGGATATGGATTTTACCCGTCAGCTGGTGCAAAAGGTACGGGTGGCAGCGGTGCTGCCCCGCATTGCCCATGATGGGCAAATGCCAAAACTGCGGGAGGGGCTGCGGCGTGTGCGTGCTGCCGGTGTGCAGGAGGCGTTGGTCGCCAATTTGGGACTGATGCTGCCGGTACGGGATGCAGGCATGGACATTCGAGGCGATTTCGGACTCAACCTTTACAACTCCTACGCCATGCAGGCGGTGAAGGAACTGGAGCTGAAATCTGCCACACTGAGCTTTGAAATGACCCTGCCTCAAGTGCGGGATATTAGTAAGCCGCTGCCTACAGAGCTGCTTGCCTATGGCAGAATGCCCCTGATGGTAACGGAAAATTGTCTGATTCGAGGGAAAACCGGAGAATGTGCCTGCCATCTGTCCACCACCAAGTTGGTGGACAAGACCGGAGCAGATTTTCCGGTGATTCGGGACGGCGACAGCTGCCGCAGCGTGTTGCTCAACGGCAAAAAGCTGTATTGGCTGGACCGTCAGGAGGATTTGTCCAAACTGGGGCTGTGGGCAATGCGGCTGTATTTCACAACGGAAAATCCGCAGGAGGTGGATAGAGTGCTGTCTGCCTGCGTATTGCCCATTGCCTTTGATCCCGGTGCTTGCACCAGAGGGCTGTATTTAAGAGGCTTGGATTAAGGAAAGGAAGCATCGCCATGCAACTGATTTTGGCATCACAATCTCCCCGGCGGCAGGAGCTGATGCGGCTGTTCGACCTGCCCTTTGTGGTTCGGGTGGCGGATATTGATGAAACCATGGATAACGATAAGCCTGCAACCGAGGAGGTAGCTCGGGTGAGCCGCTGTAAGGCATTGGCAATTCCCCGTACATCGGAGGATGTGGTGATTGCGGCGGATACCATTGTGGTCTGTAAGGGGCGTGTATTGGGCAAGCCCAAATCCCCTGCAGAGGCAAAGCAGATGCTGCGGCTGCTGTCGGACGGCGACCATCAGGTTATGACCGGCGTGACGGTGCTGCGAGGCGGCCGGGAGGTGGTGTTCACCGAGGTGACGGATTTGCACTTCCGGGCATTGACTGACGGGGAAATTGACCGCTATGTTGCCTCCGGAGAGCCCATGGACAAGGCAGGCGCTTATGGAATTCAAGGGGGCGCAGCCCTGTTCTGCGACAAAATGGTGGGAGATTATTACAATGTGATGGGCTTGCCGGTGTGCGCCTTGGGACAGGCGTTGCGAGGCATTGCGCCGGATGTATTGGGAGAACTGGAATGAGACATTTTTTTACCACCCGAATTAAGGTGATTTTGGCACTGGCGGTGCTGCTGGGCGTACTGCTTGCAATCAGCGGCAGCGCAACGGGAAAGACTGTGCCATCTACCTTTCTGCAATCGCTGTTGATGCCGCTGCGCAGCGGTGCGTATGCCCTGACGGAGCAGGCGGAGCGACTGTACAATTACATTTATTCCTACGATGCGTTGGAGGCAGAGAATGCGGCACTGAAGGAGCAGCTGGCGCAGCTGCAGGAGGAAGCCCGTCAGGCAGATGTGCTTGCTCGGGAAAATGAACGCTACCGTCAGATGCTGAAGCTGCAGCAGCAGCGGCAGGATTATGAATTTGTGGACGGCTATGTGATTTCCAGAAGCTCCAGTGACTGGATTAGCACCATCACCATTGACCGTGGCGAAAAGGACGGCATTGCGGTGGGTATGTGTGCCATCACTGCCAACAACGAGGTGGTGGGACTGGTGACGGAGGTAGGCAGCAACTTTGCGGTTGTGAAGACCGTGCTGGATTCCTCCTTGGAAATCAGCGCCAACATTGCCGCCTCCGGCGATTCCGGCGTGGTGTCCGGCGGCTATGCCAAGGGTGACCGGGACAAGCTGCGGATGGATTATCTGCCCAGCACTGCCATTATCCGCATCAATGACCAGGTGGTGACGGCAGGCTCTACCATGTATCCCAGAAATATGATTATCGGCTATGTATCGGACGCCAGCTATGAGGCCTCCGGCATTGCCAAATATGCGATTTTGAAGCCGGCTGCGGATATTGGCAGCTTGGAGCAGGTGTTTATTTTGAAGGCATTTGGACAGGAATGAGGGTTTCCATGGCAAAAAAACATGAATTTCGTCCGGACTCCACCGGTACGGGGGTGCTGGAAAAGCTGTGGCTGACACCGCTGCAGCAGCTTCGGGTGCTGAGATGGGTGCTGTTTGGGGTTATCTGCTTGGTGGGGCTGTTACTGCAGGATGTGCTGCTGTACCGCTTCCGCTTGGGTGGCGGCTGCACGGATTTAGTGCCCTGCCTCATTTTGATGATTGCGGTGCTGCAGGGCGCAGAAAGCGGCAGCAGCTTTGCGCTGGTGATGTCGGTGCTGTATTTCTTCTCCGGCTCTGCGCCGGGTGTCCATGTGATTCCGCTATTGACGGCGGTGGTAGTTTTTGCGGTGATTTTCCGGCAGTCCTGCCTGCAGCAGGGCTTTTGGGCAATTTTGCTGTGTGCGGTTGCCGGAATGTTGTTGTATGAAATGGGCCTTTATGCGGTGGGGCTGTTTTTGAAGCAGACGGTGGCAGCCCGTGTTGGTGGCGTTTTGATGACGGTGGTACTTAGTGCGGTGACAGTTCCGGTGGCATATCCGCTATTGTTGGCAGTTGGTAAAATTGGAGGACAAACATGGAAAGAATAACCCGGTTTCGGGTCATGGTGCTGCTGCTTGCGGTGGTACTGGTGCTGGCACTTTACAGCATCAAGCTCTATGGCACGCAGGTAGCAGATGCGGCGCAGAACGGCGATAACACCACTACCTATATCATGCGCACCCGTGTCCGTGCTGCCCGTGGCGATTTGCTGGACACCAATGGCAATAAGCTGGTGACCAACCGTGCCAGCTATGATTTGCATTTGAATCACTATGTGATGCTGAAGGCGGATAATACCAATGACAGACTGCTGTCGCTGGTGCGGCTGTTTGAGGAAATGGGGGAAACCCATATTGACCATTTTCCGGTGACGCTGCAAGAACCTTTTGCCTATACCCTGCAGGAGCAGACTGCCACTTGGCAGGGCTATTTTCAGAAATTTTTAATCAATCGGGACAACATGGACTCGGATATTTCTGCACCGCTGCTGATTGAACAGCTGCGGAAAAGCTATCGGATTCCGGAAGAGTGGTCCAATGCGGATGCCCGAAAGGTCATTGGCTTGCGCTATGAGTTGACATTGCGTAACGGCGTGACCAATTTGCCCACCTTTGTGCTGCTGGAGGATGCCTCGGAGCAGCTGTTGACAGCGGTGCTGGCGCTGGATGTCCCGGGTCTGACGGTAGAGCCCTCTGCGGTGCGGGAGTACAGCACAGAGTATGCTGCCCATATTTTGGGCTATATCGGTGCGATGAGCCCCAGCCAGTGGGAAAAATACAAGGAAGTGGACGGCTATGCCATGGATGCGCTGGTGGGGCAAAGCGGCTTGGAGCTGGCGTTTGAAGAATATCTGCATGGTGTAGACGGCATTCGTATTGACAAGGTCACCAAGGATGGCGTGGTGGTGAATTCCTATTACGAGGTAGAGCCGAAATCCGGCAGCAATGTGGAAATTTCCATTGACCTGCTGCTGCAAACCGCTGCTGAGGATAAGCTGGCGGAAATTTTGGAAAATCGCCGCGATCCCGAGCTCAATGTGTCCGGCAAGGGTTTGGATACGGAGGGTGGAGCGGTGGTTGCCCTAGATGCAAAAACCGGCCAGGTGCTGGCTTGCGCCAGCTATCCGACTTATGATTTGGCAACGCTGTTTGAAAATTATGATGAGATTGAAGCTGGGAAGTATAATCCGCTTCTGAATCGGGCATTGATGGCAACCTATGCCCCCGGCTCTACCTATAAGGTGTCCATGCTGGTAGCAGGCGTTGATTCCGGCACGGTGGATGCGGCTTATACCATGTACGATTCGGGTAAATATGTAAAATATCCCGGCTATTCCCCCAAGTGCCACAAGCTGTCCGGTCATGGACTGGTCAACGGTGTGGATGCCATCAAGGTTTCCTGTAACTGCTATTTCTATGAACTGGCAGACCGGATGGAAATTGATGATATTGACCGGACTGCCAAGGGCTTGGGCTTAGGCGAACTGTCCGGTGTGGAGCTGCGGGAGGCACAGGGCAGTCGGGCAAATCCGGAAAGCAAGGCAGAAGCCTATCCAAACCCGGATACTGCCGGCTGGTATCCGGCGGACCAGCTGATGACCGGTATCGGTCAGTCGCTGAATGAATTTACCCCCATTCAACTGGCATCCTATGCCAGTGCCCTTGCCAATTCTGGAACTCGTTACAGAGCGACTTTCTTAAGTCGGGTGGTGTCTGCGGACTATAAGAGCTTGGTATTTGAAAACAAGGCACAGGTGCTCAGCACCATACAAATTTCCCAGCAGGCACGGCAGATGTATATGGAGGGTATGCTGAAGGTTGCCCATGAATCCGGCGGCACAGCCTACAGCACCTTTGCCAATTATCCCATTCAGGTGGCAGCCAAAACCGGTACGGCAGAGCATGCCTACGGCACGCCCAACGGTGCATTTATTTGCTTTGCGCCGGCGGACGACCCTCAAATTGCCATTGCCGTTTACGGCGAAAAGGTGGGCGGCGGCAGCTATCTTGCCCCCATTGCCAAGGCAATGCTGGATGCTTACTTTGGACTTGTTACCGGAGATGTGGATTCCTTTGAAAATCAGATAAGCTAAAAAAGGGCGTGCGTTGCACGCCCTTTTTGCTATGAATTGGTGTTTATCACACTTTACTTTTGGGGATAAACTTGGTATAATAACAGGTAATAAGAATTTTTGGGAGTCTGGAAATATGCTGAACAAATTGCAGGCGGTGTGCAGCCGCTATGAGGAGCTGTGCGCCAAATCCGAGCAGCCGGATTTTTACGCTGAGCCTCAAAAGGCAGCCCGGCTACTGCGGGAGAAAAACGAGCTAGAGCCCATTGTATCTTGCTTTGTTGCCTACCGCAATGCTCAGCAGGAGATGACCGATGCCCAAGAGCTGATGAGTGAGCCGGAGATGCGGGAGCTTTGCCAAGAAACCTATCGGGAGGCAAAGGAAAAGGCAGAGCAGCTGTATGACGAGCTTCGGATTTTGCTGCTGCCCAAAGACCCCAACGATGAAAAAAATGTGATTGTGGAAATCCGTGGCGGCGTGGGCGGTGAGGAAAGCGCCCTGTTTGCCCACAGCCTGTTTCGGATGTATTGCATGTATGCTGCCCAAAAGGGCTGGAGCATTGAGCTGCTGAACTACAGCGATACGGAGCTGGGCGGCGTGAAGGAAGCGGATTTTATCGTCAGCGGACGGGGGGCATACTCCCGACTGAAGTATGAGTCCGGTGTGCATCGGGTACAGCGTGTGCCGGAAACCGAGTCCGGCGGTCGTGTCCACACCTCTACTGCCACGGTGGCTGTTTTGCCGGAAATGGAAGAGGTGGATGTGCAAATCAATCCTGCGGACATTGAAATGCAGGTGTATCGGGCGTCCGGTGCGGGCGGTCAGCATGTCAACAAGACCTCCTCTGCGGTGAGGCTGATTCACAAGCCGACCGGAATTACGGTTGCCTGTCAGGAGGAGCGCAGTCAGCTGCAAAATCGGGAAAAATGTATGCGAATGCTGGCATCCAAGCTCTATGAAATGGAGCAGGAGCGGATTGAATCGGAGCATACCGGCTTGCGGCGCAGTCAGGTGGGCAGCGGAATGCGCAATGAGCGTATTCGCACCTACAATTTTCCGCAGGGTCGGGTGACAGACCACCGGATTGGACTGACGCTGTATAAAATTGATGCGGTGATGGACGGCGGTATTGATGAGATTATTGATGCGCTGGCAACCGCAGACCAAGCAGAAAAGCTGAAAAACAGCCAATAAAGGTATAAAACTATGATTTATTTTACCAATTCTCCGGAGGAAACCGAACAAATCGGAGAAAAACTGGCAAAACAATTAAAACCCGGTGACATTGTAGCGTATCGGGGGGATTTGGGGGCAGGCAAGACTGCTTTTACCCGAGGTCTTGCCCGTGGCTTGGGTTATGGTGAGCCGGTGACAAGCCCCACCTACACTATTGTCAATGAATATTTGGGTGGTGCGCTGCCGCTGTTCCATTTTGATATGTATCGGCTGAAGTCAGCAGAGGATTTGTGGGACATTGGCTGGGAGGACTATTTGGAGCGAGGCGGTATCTGCGCCGTGGAATGGAGCGAAAATGTTGCCGATGCCATGGAGAACGCCATCGTCATTACCATTGATAAAATAAGCGATGAGCAGCGAAAAATCATCGTTGAGGGAGGGGAACGCCTTGCTGATTCTTGCCTTTGAAACCTCGGCAAAGGCTGCCGGTGTGGCACTGCATGATGGGCAGAGGCTGCTGGCAGAGTGTTATCAGAATACAGGCTTAACCCACAGCCAAACCTTGATGGTTATGGCAGAGGATTTGCTGAAGCAATGCGGCTTGACGCCCCAGCAGGTGGAAGCGGTGGCGGTGGCTGCCGGTCCGGGCAGCTTTACCGGTGTTCGCATTGGCGTAGCGGCTGCAAAGGGCTTTGCTTGGGGAGCGGAGCTTCCGCTGTATGGTGTGTCTACCCTAGAGGCGATGGCAAAGGGCTTGGGCTGCTATGAGGGCGTGGTGTGCGCCGTGATGGATGCTCGGCGCAATCAGGTGTATCACGCTCTGTTTCGGGTGGAAAAGGGTGTATACAGCCGCCTTTGCGAGGACTGCGCCATTGCTCTTTCGGATTTGTCCCAGCAGCTGCAGGCGTTGGATTGCCCCATTTATTTGGTGGGAGATGGCAGCAGCCTGACCTACAACACCCTGTCGAAAGAAAACAGCAGGCTGATCTTGCCGCCGGAGCATCGGATGCATCAGCGTGGCGCTGGTGTGGCACTGGTGGCGGCAGAAAAAATTGCAGCCGGAGAAAGCGGCTGCGCAGAAAAATTAGAGCCCAATTACCTCCGCTTAAGTCAGGCGGAGCGTGAAAAAATAGAAAGAAATAAGGAATAAGGAGAGAAAACAATGGCAAATGTTCATGTACTGGACCATCCCCTCATTCAGCATAAGCTGGCAATTCTGAGAAACAAGGAAACCTCTGTAAAGGAATTCCGTGAGCTGGTCAGCGAAATTTCTGGACTGATGTGCTATGAGGCAACCCGTAACCTGCCCACCACAGAGGTCAGCGTAGAAACCCCTATTACCACTGCTAAGTGTAGGATGCTGGCAGGCAAGAAGCTGGCGATTGTGCCCATTCTGCGTGCGGGCTTGGGCATGGTGGAGTCCATGGTTGCCTTGATTCCCTCTGCAAAAATCGGGCATATCGGCTTGTACCGTGACCCGGAAACCCACCTGCCTGTGGAATATTACTGCAAGCTGCCGGAGGACATCGGCAATCGGGTGGTGTTTGTGGTAGACCCCATGCTGGCAACCGGCGGCAGCGCCGTAGCGGCTATTGATTTTCTGAAAAAGCATGGCTGCCGGAATATCATTATGATGAATATCATCGGCTGTCCGGAGGGTATTGCGGCGGTGCAGAAGGCACACCCCGATGTGGAGATGTATTTGGCTGCCTGTGATGAAAAGCTCAATGACCATGCCTATATTGTGCCCGGCTTGGGTGATGCCGGTGACCGGATTTTCGGTACAAAGTAAACAATCAAAAAAGAGAAGGGGGGCGGCGGAATGAAAAACGGCGTCATTGCGGTGTTTGATTCCGGCGTAGGCGGTATCAGCGTGCTGCGGCATCTGCGGCGGCTGATGCCAAAGGAGAATTTTCTCTATTTTGGCGATTGCGCCAACGCCCCCTATGGAAATCGTTCCACCGAGGAGGTCAGAAACCTCACGCTTTCTATCGTGGAATGGCTCATGCGGGAGTATTCTGTGAAAGCGTTGGTGGTTGCCTGCAATACGGCAACCTCGGCAGCCATTGCAGACATCCGAAAAGCCTATCCCCAAAAAATTATCATCGGCATTGAGCCGGCGCGGAAGCCGGCAGCAGACCGCTTTCCCTGCGGACACATCGGCATCATGGCAACGGAGGTGACCCTTCGGGAGGAAAAGCTGCAGCGGCTTATGGAACGCTGTGGCAGCACCTGTCAGGTGTCCTGCATTGCAGCACCGGGCTTGGTGGAGCTGGTGGAGCAGGGAAAGGGAAATTCGGAGGCGGCAGTGGCACTGTTGACGCCTGTGCTGCAGCCTTATCGGGGGAAGCTGGACGCATTGGTGCTGGGCTGTACCCATTATCCCTTTGCCCAAGCGGTCATTGCCGGAATTGTGGGCGAAAAAACATGGCTGCTGGATGGCGGTGAGGGAACTGCGAGAGAAACACGGCGGCGGCTGCAGGTGTGTGACTTGCTGACAGAGCAGGCGGCAGACGGAACAGTGACCGTTCTGCACAGCGGAGAAAATTCCAGCTTTGAAGCATTGGCACGCAGTCTGATGGAATAAGGAGGAGCATTCATGCAGGAGCAGGTTTTGGTGATTGGCATTGCCGGCGGCACCGGCAGTGGAAAAACCACATTGGTGAAGAATTTGGCGGAGCGCTTTGGCGGCGCAGTGACCATGCTGAGCCATGATAATTATTATAAGCGCCGGGATGAAATGCCCTTTGAGGAGCGGTGCAAGGTCAACTATGATGAGCCGGATGCCATGGATACCAGTCTTATGGTCTATCATTTGGAGCAGCTACGCAGCGGTGAAGCCGTCGATTGCCCCGTATATGATTTTGCGCTTCACAATCGCAGCAAGGAAACTACCCATCTTGTGCCGAAGCCTGTGATTATCGTAGAGGGAATTTTGATTTTTGAGAATGAAGCCCTGCGGAATTTGATGGACATCAAAATTTTTGTGGTCACCGATGCGGATGTGCGGCTGTGCCGGCGCATTAAGCGGGATGTGAACAAGCGGGGACGCAGCCTGGAGTCGGTACTGGAGCAGTATCAGGCGACTGTGAAGCCTATGCATGAAAAATATGTAGAACCCAGCAAAAAGTATGCAGATGTGGTCGTGCCCTTCGGTGGCAAAAATTTGGTGGCACTGGATATGATTATGGGTCACATTCAGCGGCATCTTATGGAAGAAAAGCTGAAATAGGAGAAAAATAATATGATTATTTGCCCTTGGAAAGATGTTTTGCGGTATGAAGCCAGTGTTCCCGGACTGCGGGAGGCAGTGGAAAAAATCAATGTACTGCAGAACTTGGAAACAGCGACATATTTGTTGGAAAATGGCCGGTTTATGGTGCAAAATGGCACCACAAAGCCAACAGAAGGGGGCAATTGTGAGGCGCACCGGCAGTATTTGGATGTGCAGTACATGATAAAGGGTCAGGAAATCATGGGCTGGGCACCCACAGAAAAACTGGAAATGGTTGGAGAATTTAATGAGGAAAAGGATGTAGGCTTTTATGCCGGTCCAGTGGAACTTTTGCGGATTCCGGAGGGCTATTGCTACATCGTATTTCCGGAGGATGCTCACATGCCCAACCGCCACATAGAGGTGCCCAATGGATACACAAAAATTGTGGTAAAACTTAAAATAAAATAGAGAAAAACGCCCCGGACGAAAGTCCGGGGCGTTGTGTTATTCTACCGGTTTTAGCTGGAAGGAGAGCGCCTGCTCTGCCCTTTCGTCATACACCATGGAAACGGTGGCGACCTTTTCCAAGGACTTGTAGGCATCCTTGCTGGGGCTGCTCTTGGAATATGCCCAAAGGGTATCCATATTGTAGACCTTGTCGTTGGCGGCAGCATCAGCCTGTCCGGCGGCAAAGGCTTCCTCGTTCAGCACATACACCGAAAGGGTGTAGCTGGTTTCTTGGTCAAAAAGGGGGCGGTAGGCACTGTCGACAATGCAGATGACGGTCTTATCGTCCCAGTCATCGGTTTTGTCCAGTATCAGAGCGGTCATGTCCTTTTGAATTTCTATCCGCTGCTCCGTGGTATAGTCTAAGGTACGGGATTTGTTTTCTCCGGTGGCGCTGTAGCGGTAATTCAAATAGCCTATGGAGCTGCCAATGCCCACCAGCAGCATACACACCAAGGCGATGATTTGCTTGGGCTTGAATTTCATATCCACATCTCGTGCATAGACCAGCTGGACGCGCTGCACCACAGGCATTACTACACCCAAAAACAGGGTCAGTACCACGGATTCTACGGGGAAGAAGCAGAGATTTTTAAAAATACGGGCAAGTGCCATAATGCCCAACACAGTGCTTTTGGCTTTTTCCGGATTGCCCATGTACACATACTGCCATGCAATAATAAATTGCTGCAGCACCACATTGATAGCAAAGCAGATGAAGAAGCGGGCAAGGGTTACCCGGATGGCAGAGGGCTTTGCCCGATAGAGGCACAGGGCGTACACAACAGTGCTGGCAATTTCCGTCAGCACAAAGGGCAGAAAATACTCGCCGTTGGGAAACAGCAAAAACCCTACCGTGTCGGAAATAATGGCTGCTGGAATTGCCATGACAGGTCCAAATACCATAGCGCCCAATGCTGTTGCCAGCATGGCGGTTTGAATGGACAGCTGCGGACCTAGCGGAATGGCAAGAGGCTTTAATGCCACACGCAGGGCAATCATCAGTGCAGTGATGACCAGCATACGGGTGGATTTCAGCTCAGCGGCGGCATCACGCCAATAGGCACGGAAAAAGGGGTGGGGATAAAGGGCAGTGCTTCGTTGAATTCTAGACATAGTAACCTCCTTCATTTGAAGGCGAGGACGGTTCTGGCTGCTGCTTTTTGGGATGGTACAAAAAACTCCCCAACGAAAAATCGTTGGGGAGCAAAGCATTGTACACATGATAACCCATTGGGCATTGCAGCAATACGCCGGTCAATCGCCCGACTGAGTATCGCTCTCATAAAGGAGAATTTCCTTTTATGGGCAGCGGGTGCGGAGTCCCTATCGCGGAGAAAATCTCCTTCGTCTGTCACTCAACTCCCCATTTTGACGGCACTTTACGCAGGGCTTCCTACTCTGTTCGGGCTGATTATACTACACCAATTTAAAAAAGTAAATATCTTTTTATCAATTTATAGGAAAATTTTAGGTTTCTGCGTTGAGTGCATCCACCACAATGTCCGGATAAGGGTTGGCAATGACGGTGCGGTAGGTGTGGTAAATCACCATTCCGGGCTTGCCGTTGGGAATCTTTTTCACCTGCTTGACGGAAGTGACATCCACAGGAATGTTTTGACCTCCGCCGGTTTCGGCATAATAAGCGGCTAACTGGGCAGCCTGTGTGACGGTATTGTCCGGCGGCACAGCGCCATTGCAGGCAATGACCACATGGCTGCCGTGAACCTTGGAGGCGTGGAGCCACAAATCGTCCTTGCGGGCAGATTTGAAGGTCAGCTCCTCGTTTTGCCGGTTATTGCGACCTACATAAATGGCAAAGCCATCGGTGGATTCAAATCGCATGGGGGGCAGCTTGCCCTGCTTGACCCGTTTTTTTCCGGCATCGGGACGGACATAGCCAGTGTCCTGCAGCTCCTGCCGGATTTCCTCCAGCTCTTGCTCCGAGGTAGCTCGGTTTAATTCCTCCAGCACGCTTTGCAGATACTGCTTTTCCTCCGTAGCAAGAGAAATCTGCCGTGTCAGCTCCTTTTCCGCATTTTTCATACGGGTGTAGTCCTTGTAGAATTTGGCGGCGTTTTGCTGGGGAGAGAGCAGGGGGGATAGGGAAATTTCGATGCGCTTCATATCCTCATCGTAAAAATCCTCTGCCTCCACCATGGTCTGTCCTTTTTGAATGCGGTGGAGGTTGGCGGTGAGAATATCGCCCAGCTGCCGCAGTCGTTCCCGGTCATAGGTGGCAGATAGCTCCTTTTCCTGAATGATAAGCTTGCGGCTCAGGCGGTTAATGGCGTTGGTAACGGTTTTGCGGATGCCCTGACCCTTTTGCCGCATGGTGTCGGTGCGGTCACGGAGGGTATAGTACATATCCAAAAGCGGAGAAAAGCCGGAGGCGGTTTGGCTTTGACCGTACTGCCGGATGGGGCAGAAGGCAAATTGCTTGGGTGTGCCGTCATGTTGCGCATAGAAGCTGGGTTGGGGATGCAGCAAATTTTCCCGGAAGAACAGGAAAAGCTTTTGGGCGGTGGCAGGAATATCCAAGGCGCTGATACGGCTGTCCGTATCACCGGCGGCAAATAAGGCAGCCTCCCGACACACCAAGGGCGACAGACCGCCCAAATTATCCATGAGCCGGTCGGCAAGAAGGTCTGCGCCGGCTTCCTTCAGCAGCCGCAAAAAGTCCGATTCCTCCATGGACAGGGGATTTTGCTTTTCCACCGGCTCCGGTTTTTCATAATATAGCCCCGGCAGGGCAGCTCGCTTTGCGCCGGAATCCAATCCGATACGCCGCAGGCAATCAAGAATGCGGTTTTGCCCGTCCAGTAGGTACAGATTGCAGGTTTTGCCCATCAGCTCTGCCACCAGCTGCTTTTGTACCGCATCACCCATTTCATCAATGCAGTCAAAGGTGAAAATTACTGCCCGTTCCATGGGCAGTTGGGTGATTTCTGCCAATCGTGCGCCGCCGAGATGCTTGCGCAGCAGCATACAGAACATGGGTGGCTCCGGCGGATTTTCCGGATTGGCGGTGGTCAAATGCAGACGGGGCGCAGCCGGATTGGCTGCCAAAAGCAGCTTGGCTCGGGCATCCCGACCTTTTAAGTGGAGAATGACCGTATCCCGACTGGGCTGGTGAATTTTTTCTACACGGGCGTGCTGAAATTGTCGAACTTCTTCCAGTACGGCAGATAGGTAAAAGGCATCAAACGCCATAAAGCTCCTCCATTACAATGCAAAATACCTCGTTGGCACGGCTGTCCTGTCCGGACAGATGCAGATAGCCGAACATTGCCTCCAGCCCGGTGGCTTTGGCGTAATCGGCAGGGGTAGTGCCCTTGGGTACGGCGTGGACATGGGAATTTTTGCCCCGGCGGTAATAGGAAAGCTCTGTTTCTGTCAAGTGGGGCAGCATTTTTTCTGCAAATTGGGCTTGGGCAGTGGCTTTGACCAGCTTTACTGTGTCCCGATGGAGGGAATTGACATTTTGTGCCCCTTTGCGGCACAGGTAGCTGCGGCAAAGCAGCTCAAAGACCCCGTCACCAATGTGGGCAAGGGATAAATTGGAAAAGGTATCGATTTCTGCCTTGGTCATATTCATTTGAAAGTAGTTTTCCATGGTTTTCCCCTCCACCTGTGAGAAATGATGATTATTTTGAATTATACCATTTTTCCGGCAAAAAGTAAACAAAAAAGAGGGCGTGCCTGTGGCACGCCGAACATCAATATTTTAAGTACCGCCGCAGGCGGTTTTCTGCCCGATGCAGGGTGCGGCTGACGGTGCTTTTGTATACCCCCCGTTTGGCGGCAATTTCCGGTATGGACTGCTTGAGAAAATAATAGTCCATCAAAGTTTGTCGCTGCAAGGGCGTCAGCTCCTCCCGAATGACCCGCTGCACTCGCTTGAGCTGTACCTCCTTGGGCAGCCGAGGTCCTAAGTAGCCGTCATAGAGTATATTTTTCATTTCGGTAATACCCCCTGTCATAGTAATGGGCTGTCAATTCAGCAAGCTCGTTCATTTGCTGCAGCATGGGTGTCAGCTCCGCAATGCGGCGCTTGAGATGCCAAATTTCATCCGGGTCGGTTTCTGTTGCCAATGCTTGCCGCAGCTGCCGCAGCCGATTACGCAGCGGCACAGCCGCTTCTTCATAGCAATGGCTTAATTCTGCCAGCGTCATGGGTGACTCCTTTCGCAGCGGAGGCAGCGGTAGCTGGGGGAATAAATGCTGCCACCGCAGTTGGGACAAACGCCTTCCGGCGCACGCTGGACATCGGACAGATAGATAGGCTCCAATAAATTCATTTTGTCCTCCTCTTTGGTTAGATTGGCGGTCGGAAATCAATGGCATTTTCGATTTTTTTTCCAACTTTTTCCAAAAAACAGTATACTACACAGGTCGTGTGAATATTGGCGAAATGTGTAAGTGCCAAATTTCACTCATTTTTTACTGCCTGCAGGTGTTATGATGAGGCTAAAAAAAGGGGGGACGCATTTGCTGGGTGAACGAATTTGCCTGCTGCGGCGGCGGCAGGGCTGGAGTCAAGCGGAGCTGGCGCGGCAGCTGTGCATCAGCCCCAGTACGGTGGGGATGTATGAGCAGGGACGGCGAGAGCCATCGCTGGAGGGGGTGTTGGATTTGAGCCATGCTTTTGGGGTGACGGTGGATTATTTGCTGACTGGGAAACCACTGACCGAGCAGGATGTGCAAGCCATGACCCAAGCAATGGAAAAAGGATTGCCCTCCGGAGCAGACCGTTGCCGCAGCAGCGGCTTTTCCAGAGAGGAGCTGGCGGTGCTGTTTGCTGCCATGCTGACGGAAGCTTGACAAAGGGGCTGTTTTTCGGCTATCATAGTATCCGAGGTGATACGGATGACGGATGCAGAATTTATGGATGTGGCGCTGGAGCTTGCCAAAGAGGCGGCAGCGGAGGGTGAAGTGCCGGTGGGCTGTGTGGTGGTCCGCAAGGGCGAAATCGTGGGTCGTGGCAGAAATCGCCGGGAAACGGAGAAAAATGCCTTGGGACACGGGGAAATCGAAGCCATTTATGATGCCTGTCGCCGTTTGGGCGGCTGGCGGCTGTGGGAATGCACCCTGTATGTGACACTGGAGCCCTGTCCCATGTGCGCCGGCGCAATCATCAATGCCCGTATTCCAAGAGTGGTATACGGAGCAAGGGACGCCAAATGTGGCGCTTGCGGCTCGGTGTGCGACCTGTTTTCCATGAATTTCAATCATCATCCTGCGGTGGAACAGGGCGTTCGGGAGGAAGAGGCGGCAAAGCTGCTGCAGGACTTTTTTCGGGATTTGCGGGGCAGCCTGCGTGCCAGACCTGCTTGGCGTCCGCCCCAAGGATAGCGGGAAAATACCCTTGCCGATTGGAAAGGGAGAATGAAAATGAATACCAATAAACGCAGCACCGTTTTTGGTGCTGCGCTGCTTATTTTAACCCTGTTGCTGGGGATGCTGGTGGGGTTTCGCTTGGCAAAGCTGTTGGTGGAGGGAAAGCAATCGGAGGCAGTGCTGTCCTTTTTGCGATTGCCGCAGGGTGGGCTGTCCAAGCCAACGCAGGGGCAGCCATTGCCATCATCTCCGAAACCGGAAAAATGCAGCTTTACGGCAGAGGATATGCAGTATGTACAGCTGCGCTATGCAGCCGACTGTAATCGCAGACCGAATTTACAGGAGCTGCTGTTACAGCCACTTGATTGGAATTTGTCCGGCGAAGCGCCGACGGTACTGATTTTGCATACCCATGCCAGTGAAAGCTACACCCAGACATTGGGGCAGAGCTATGAGGAAACCGCAGAATTTCGGACCTTGGACAACCACTATAATATGGTAGCGGTGGGGGATTTGCTGCAACAGCTACTGCAGGAGGCTGGGATTTCGGTGCTTCACGACCGGCGAATTCACGATTATCCTTCTTATAGCAGCTCCTATAACAATGCCAGAACGGCGGTGCAGTCGTATTTACAGCAGTATCCCTCTATTCAGGTGGTGCTGGATTTACATCGAGATGCTATGCTAAACCGTGACGGCAGTCAATATGCCACCTCAGCAGTGGTGGAGGGAGAAAAAGCTGCCCAGCTGATGCTGGTGGTGGGAACAGATGCGGCAAAGCTGTATCATCCGACTTGGCAGGATAATTTGTCGGCGGCATTGAAGCTGCAGGTGCTGCTGGAGCAGCAGGTGCAGGGTATCACCCGTCCCATTATGCTCAGGGCACAACGGTTTAACCATGATTTATCAAAGGGCGCTATGATTGTGGAGGTGGGGGCGGCCGGAAATACCCAAGCAGAGGCGCTGCGGACTGTTCCGGTGCTGGCTGCGGCGTTGGTTGAACTGATGCAGGGGGCGAATTTATAAGAAATTCCACCATTGGATCAGATGACTTTCTGCCATGGCAGTGGCAAGGCGTCCCAAATAGGCACAGGTAGAGGAAAAATGGGGCATTTCCTGCTCCTTGGCATAGACCTCCAGCTCTGCGAACAGTCCGTCCATATCGTCCATGGGATTGTGGTCGGCAAAGGCGGCGGTGAAGCGGTAGTACTTTTCCCAACGGGAAGTGGCGGAACGCACCAAGCGTTGCGCTTCCTGCCAGTTGTCTGCCAAGGCATAGGTAGACGCCTTTTCCAAATCTGCAGCAATGGGGGCGTGGATGCGGTGCATACCGGTACTGATGCCGATGCCAATGCCAAGAAGAATGGCTAAAATGGCAATGCCAATCCAAAAGCGTTTCATTTGCCATCCTCCTTAGAAATGAAAATAATGTGGTCACTTTTGTCCACCGTCAATAGCCATGTGCTGCTGACGGTGGCTTTTCGTTCCTCCAGTATGCGCTGTACCCAAGCTTCTGTTTTGCCTGCGGGGTTTAAATTGCGCCGAAGCAGACAGCCATCAGCAATGATGGTGACGGGCAAATGCTGTGGGCTTGTCTGTATGCCGGTATCCTTGGCGGCGGCAGGCTGATACTTGGGGTAGGGAAAGACGGAAAAATTGCCATCGGTTTCTAAAATGGCATATTGCACTTGGTCAATGCTCAGCACATCTTTTTCCCGCAGGTGTCCGGAAAGCTCGTCCAGCGTGATGCTGGTGCGGCGGAGATTGTTTTGCAGAATACGCCCGTTTTCAATGAGAATTACCGGCTTGCCGCACAGCAGCTGCCGCAATCGGATGCTCCGCATGGACAGGGAGGACAGCACCATGCCCACTCCCAAGACGGTTAAAATGGGCACAAGTCCGGAAAGCAGGGGAATACCGCCATCCTGCATGGGAATTGCTGCCAAGTTTGCCACCAGCATGGTGACCACAAATTCCGCAGGCTCCATTTGTCCGATTTGCCGCTTACCCATGAGCCGGATGACCGCAATGAGGATAAGATATAAAATTGCAGTACGAATGTATGATAATAACAAATCTCGTCACCTCTTGTGCTAGAATGCCCAAAAGGGGACGGGATATGTAACGATAAAATAAAAATGCAAAAGCCACAGCTGCGCTGTAGCTTTTGCATTTGAAAAAGAGGAGAGGAAAAATGAAAAAGATAATGAATGAAACTTAGTACTTTTATCTTACTCTTCAGATGTGAATAAAAAAAGTGAATAAATATTAAAAATTTTTTAAGTTGCAGAAAATATTTATGAAATATTGGCTACTTTTTGTAACCGATGGGATTAAGCGTGGGATAATATTCTGCGGTTACGAAAAAACAGAATGACAGCCAAAACGGTAGTTATACCGCAGGTAATGGGGTAATTCCACCATAAGCCCGTCAGCTCCAATGGCAGCAATATGGGGATTAACAGCAAAGGAATGATACTGGCGTTGCAGACGGAAAGAACCATGGCAGGCAGCGGCCTTTCCAACGCCATCAGCAGGCTTTGAATGGCTTGGCTCAGCCATTTGAATACATAGGAAAGACTGGAGATTTTCAGCACCTGTACTGCTAACGGCAGCAGTGAAATGTCATCGAGGAAGGGAAGGGCAAGGGCGTCAGGTAGGGCAAAGACAAGGATACCGCCCAGCAGAGAAACGGCAGAGCCAAATATCATGATATATTTTTCAATGGCACGGACTCTGCTTAGCTGTCCAGCGCCATAGTTGTAGCCAATGGCAGGCTGCAGAGAGTCGATAATGCCGTAGAGTATCATTTCAATCAGTCCGCAGATGGTAATGGCAATGCCATAGACAACCACAGCACCCTCACCGCCGAATTGCAACAGCAGGACATTGATTGCGATGGAGAAAATTCGTCCGGCAATATTGGTTAAAAAGGTGGACAATCCGTTTTTGTAGAACTGTTTGAGCATATCGAAGCTAAATCGGGGGCGTACAAACTTGAGCTGCAGCTTTCCGGAGGCGAATAGCAGCAAGCCGATAATGACACAGACAGACATGGCGGTGCAGCCGCCCAAGGCAGAGCCCTCAATGCCCATTCCCAGCTCCACAATAAGCAACAGCTCCAATAGCACAATGCCGATGCTGGTGCAGATGTTCAGCACCATGCTGACATTGGGCTTTTCTGCCACCCGAAGAAAATTATCCAGTGAAAACAGCATGGGCACAAAGGGGGAGAACAGCGCATAGGTGCGGACGAACCGGGCACCCAGCTTTAATAATTCTCCCTCCGCACCCATCATGGTCATATATGCCGGTGCAAACAGGAACATCAGTGCGCCGCTGAGAATTCCTGTGAGAATAATCAGTATCGAGGCACAGGTAAAGTAATTGTTGACGTTGTCATCATCCTTGCGACCCAGCATGATGGAAATGGGAACGGAGGAGCCGACACCAATCATATCGGACAGGGCAAAATTGACGATAATCAAGGGGAAAGCCAGCCCCAAAGCCGCAAAGGCGGTAGTGCCCAAATATTTTCCTACAAACAGGGCGTCGAAAATTTGGTACATGGAGGAGGCAAGCATACTGATACCGCCGGGAATTGCGGTTTTAAAGAAAAGCCGGGAGGGCTTGGTATAGAGATAAAGAGAATGACTGCTCATATTGGATTCCTTTGTTGATGATGCTTTTATCATACCTGCCGGATGAAAGAATGTCAATGAAAAAGCACCTTGGACATACTGGACAGGTGTGCTATACTATAAAATAAGAGAGGCTTGGAGGTATAAACAGTGGAACGATTGATGCAGATGAATGGAAAACAGTGCAAGTGCGGAAAAATCCACCGCTTTTCTTCTAAAATTGTCAGCGGCAGCGGTGTGCTGCAGCAGTTGCCGGAATGTGTGGCGGCATTTGGAGCGCGGCGTGTGTTTGTTTTGTCGGATAAAAATACAGACATTGTTGCCAGAGCGGAGGTGCGCCGTCTGCTGGAGCAGCATGGCTTTCAAGTGGGCTATTGCTGCTTGGATAGCGAAGCGCCGGAGCCGGATGAACACAGTGTGGGCTCAGCGCTGATGCATTTTGATGCTGGGTGTGATGTGGTGGTGGGCGTTGGCTCTGGTGTCATCAATGACATTGGCAAGCTCATCAGTGCTGCTGCCGGAAAGCCTTATATCATTGTGGCAACAGCCCCCTCCATGGACGGCTATGCCTCTGCCACCTCCTCCATGACTAGAGGCGGGCTGAAGATTTCGTTGAATACTAAGGCGGCGGATGTGATTATCGGCGATACGGATATTCTTTGCCAAGCACCGCTGCATTTGCTGAAGTCCGGCTTGGGAGATATGCTGGCGAAATATGTCAGTATCTGTGAGTGGCGGATTTCCCAACTGGTGACGGGGGAGTATTATTGCGAAGAAATTGCGGATTTGATTCGTTATGCTCTGCGGCGCTGTGTCGACCATGCAGAGGGCTTGCTGCATCGAGAGAAAGCGGCGGTGCAGGCGGTGTTTGAAGGACTGGTGATGGGCGGCGTTGCTATGAATTATGCAGGGCTGTCCCGTCCTGCCTCCGGTATGGAGCATTATATTTCTCATGTGCTGGATATGCGTGGCGTTTCCTTTGGAACGCCCACACAGCTGCATGGCATTCAATGTGCAGTGGGTACATTGGAAACTGTTCGACTGTATGAAAAGCTGATACAATTAACGCCGGATAGGGAAAAGGCAAAAGCGTATGCGCAGCAGTTTGATTATGCTGTGTGGGCGCAGACTCTGCAGCAGTTATTGGGCAAGGGCGCAGAGCAAATGGTGGCGCTGGAGCAAAAGGAACAAAAATATGATGTAGCACGCCATGCCCTGCGGCTGGACGGAATTTTGCAGTGCTATCCTGCACTGCTGGAAATTATCGCCGCTGAACTGCCCAAAAGTGAGGATTTGGAGGCACTCCTGATTCGGATGGAAATGCCCAAAACACTGCAGGAGTTGGGCGTTTCTCAGCAGGAGAGGACACTTGTTCTAAAGGCGACTAAGGATATTCGGGATAAATATGTACTGAGTCGGTTGGCTTGGGATTTAGGCGTTTTAGAGGAATTGGTTGCAGAATAATGAAAGGCAGACACCTTTTGGTGTCTGCCTTTTCTTATTTGGTGGGGCTGCCATTGTGAGAACGGGTGCGGTATTCAGTGGGAGAAATGCCCATGGCTTTGCGGAAAACCTGCGAAAAATAACAGGAGGAGGAGAATCCTACAATTCGGGCAATTTGGGATACAAGCATGGCGTATATGCCAGCGAGCAGCCCACCAGCATGGTCGCGCCCATTTCCGGCACGGCTGGGCTTCAGGTGGTGATCGGCACCGCCCCGGTAAATATGCTGAAAAACCCCGCCGAAGCGGTGAACAAGCCCAAACTGGTCACCACCTATGCCGAAGCGGTGGCAGCCGTGGGTTATAATCCCGACTTCAAGAGCTACACCATTTGCGAAAGCATTTCGGCAAAAAATAAATTGTTTAAGCGCAAAATTTGACATTTTATATGAAAAAATTAAATGATTTTGTTGTTAAAATAAACAAAAACGAAGCGGTGAATTTATGCCATGTTACAAATCGTAAATAAGACAGCAAGATATATAAAATCAAGCGCAAGAAGATGATTGCGATTTCCCCTTGCCTTTGTATACTGTAATTACCTGCAACGGAATTATCTGAATTGCAAAAAAACTAAAATTTCTTTAGGAGGAAATGATACTACACCACCCGTAAGGACAACGCCTGGGCAAAGGCCAATCCGGAGGAGGTGCAGCAGTGCTATATCATGACCGGTTTCCACACCGCTACCGAAAACACCCTCTCTATTGAGCTGATGAAGGGCATTTCCAGAGAGCTGCTGGAGGTAAATACCCGTGACGACATCCGCCGCTGGTGGGAGGTCATGGACCGCTCTGAGGGAAGTGTTGTAGGAGTTGACAAATGGTGGTATAATGAAAAGACAGGTTGTGTTGTGATTGAGGATGCCAAGCCCTACCATGAATATACCGTGGCATTCCTGGCGTACATCATCTGGGACCCGGTACATATATACAATGCAGTGACCAATGGCTGGAAGGATTTTGAGCATCAGATTACCTTTGATGTCCGTCAGCCTAAGACTCACAAGTTCACCATGGAGCGCCTGCGCAAGTTCATTGCAGACCATCCCTATGTGAATGTGATTCGCTACACCACCTTCTTCCATCAGTTCACCTTGATTTTTGATGAGCTGAAGCGGGAAAAGTATGTGGATTGGTATGGATATTCTGCCTCTGTTTCTCCTTATATTTTGGAGCAGTTTGAGCAAGAGGTGGGCTACAAGTTCCGTCCTGAATTCATTGTTGACCAGGGCTATTATAATGCTCAGTATCGTATTCCTTCTAAGGAATTTAAGGATTTCCAAGCCTTCCAGCGCCGTGAGGTTGCCAAGCTGGCAAAGGAAATGGTGGACATTACTCATGAGCTGGGGCTGGAAGCCATGATGTTCTTGGGCGACCACTTCATTGGCACTGAGCCTTTTATGGACGAGTTTAAGACCATCGGCTTGGACGCGGTGGTTGGCTCTGTGGGCAATGGCTCTACGCTGCGATTGATTTCTGATATTCCCGGCGTGAAGTACACTGAGGGTCGTTTTCTGCCTTATTTCTTCCCGGATACCTTCCATGAGGGCGGCGACCCTGTGAAGGAAGCCAAGGAAAACTGGGTCACTGCTCGCCGTGCTATTCTCCGCAAGCCCATTGACCGGATTGGTTATGGCGGCTATCTGAAGCTGGCACTGCAATTCCCGGAATTTATCGATTATGTGGAGTCGGTCTGCAACGAGTTTAGAGAGTTGTATGAAAATATCAAGGGCACAACCCCGTACTGTGTCAAGACCGTTGCGGTACTGAACGCATGGGGCAAGCAGAGAGCTTGGGGCTGCCATATGGTGCATCATGCGCTGTATCAGAAGCAGAATTATTCCTATGCCGGTGTTATTGAGGCATTGTCCGGCGCACCCTTTGATGTGAAGTTTATCTCCTTTGACGATATTCGGGAAAATCCTGCTCTGCTGGATGGCATTGATGTTATCGTCAATTTGGGTGATGGCGACACCGCCCACACCGGCGGTTATGAGTGGGAGGATGCCACTATTTCTGCGGCAATTCGTGGCTTTGTCCATAGAGGCGGCGGCTTTATCGGCATCGGTGAGCCTACCGGACACCAGTATCAGGGTCACTATTTGCAGCTTGCCAATGTGCTGGACATGGAAGCGAATGAAATTCGCTGGTATGAAACCTAATTTCATAGGGAGGTAGGCGTTGCTTACCTTCTTGTGCATTTTTATAAAAGCTTGGAGGATATAAAAATGAAAAAGCCGACCTTGGTTGTGCTGGCAGCTGGCATGGGTTCTCGCTTTGGAGGGCTGAAGCAGATTACTCCTGTGGATGCGCAAGGGCATAAGATTATTGATTTTTCCCTATATGATGCAAAGCGTGCCGGTTTTGAAACGGTGGTTTTTATCATCAAACATGCCATTGAAAAGGAATTTAAGGAGTTGGTAGGCGACCGGATGAAAAAGCACTTTGATGTGCGCTATGTCTATCAGGAGCTGGACCGGATTCCGGAGAATGTTTCTATCCCTGAGGGGAGAGTGAAGCCTTGGGGTACAGGACACGCCATTGCCTGTTGCGCCGATGTGGTGGATGGCCCCTTTGCTGTTATCAATGCGGACGATTTTTATGGCCGTGGTGCCATTAATGCCATCGGTGCGTTTTTGCAGGCAGAGCATGCTGACAATCAGCATGCCATGGTGGGCTATCAGCTGCGCAAAACTGTAACTGAACATGGTCATGTAGCTCGTGGTGTGTGCGATGTGAAGGATGGTATGCTGCGCAGTGTGACAGAGCGTACCCGTATTGAAAAGCGTGGCAACGATGCCGCCTTTACCGAGGACGGCGTTACCTTTGAGCCGTTGTCCGGCGATACGGTGGTTTCCATGAATTTGTGGGGCTTCCAGAAGGCAATTTTTCCTCAGTGCCAGAGTCGCTTTGAGACCTTCCTGCAAAATGAAATGCCGAAAAATCCCTTGAAGTGCGAGTTCTATCTGCCCTCTGTAGCAGATGCGCAAATTAAGGAGGGATTGGGCACTGTGCAGGTGCTGCCCACTGACGAAACATGGTATGGCGTGACTTATCAGCAGGACCTGCAGGGTGTGGTGGAAGCCGTTCAGCGCATGAAGGATCAGGGCTTGTACCCCGAAAAGCTGTGGGAGGAATGAGGATGAAGGAGATTATTCTCCAGTTTAAAATTAAGGGTCAGCTGGAGCATTGGAACTTGTATGGCTGTGGTCATATCAATGAAACCTGTTTGGTGGTCTGCAATTCCGGCCCGAACTACATACTGCAGAAGATCAACAAGCAGATTTTTACCAAGCCTGCAGAGCTGATGGAAAATATCGGTGCTATTTCTGCCTTTTTAGTAGAACATAGCGATGACCCCAGAAGCTATATGCACCTTGTAACGACAGTGGATGGAAAAGCCTATTATTTGGATGCGCAGGGAAATTATTGGAGAATGTATGAGTTTGTGCCCTCTACCATTTGCCTGCAAATGGCAGAAAGCCCCAAGGATTTCTATTACAGCGGTTTGGCATTTGGGCGTTTTCAGGGGATGCTGTCCGATTTCCCGGCAGAAACCTTGTTTGAGCCTATTGCTAATTTTCACAATACCAAGGAACGCTTCCACCAGCTGCATGCTGCGATGGAAAAGAATTTTGAGGGCAGAATGGAACTGTGCGCCAAAGAACTGGAATTTGCTTTGGCACGGGAAAAGGAAGCCGGAGAAATTGTGGACCGGTTGGAAAACGGCGAGCTGCCTTTGCGTGTGACCCACAATGATACTAAGCTCAACAATATTTTGTTTGATTGCGACACCAGAACGCCGGTCTGCGTCATCGACTTGGATACCATTATGCCTGGCTCTGCGCTGTATGACTTTGGTGACTCCATTCGCTTCGGCGCATCCACTGCCGCCGAGGATGAAAAGGATTTGGACAAAGTTTGGTGTGACATGGAGTTGTACCGCGCCTATACAGAAGGTTTTTTGGAGGGCTGCAACGGCAGCCTGACTGCATTGGAGCTGGAAATGCTGCCCATGGGCGCAAAAATGATGACTTTGGAGTGCGGCATTCGGTTCTTGGCGGATTTCCTGAATGGTGATACCTATTTCCGCACCCATTATGCCCAACAGAATTTGGACCGTGCCAGAACACAGCTGAAGCTGGTGGCGGACATGGAGAGCAAGTGGGAAACCATGCATAACATTGTAAAGGAGATTACGAAATGAAAATTTTGGTAACCGGCGGTATGGGCTACATTGGTAGCCATACTTGCGTAGAACTGTTGAATTTGGGCATGGAGGTTGTGATTGTTGATAATCTGGCAAACTCCAATGTGGAGGTATTGAATCGGATTGAAACCATTACCGGTAAGCGCCCTGCTTTTTATCAGCTGGATGTTTGCGATGAGGCGGCGTTAAGCGCTGTTTTTCAGAAACACAGCATTGACTGCGTGATTCATTTTGCAGGCATGAAGGCGGTGGGCGAGTCCGTTGCCATGCCGGAGCGGTATTATAGCAACAATCTGGGCTCTACCTTGACCCTGTGTCGGGTGATGGCAGCACACAATGTGAAGAAGATTATTTTTTCCTCCTCTGCAACCGTGTATTCCGGTGACAATGAGATGCCCCTACGGGAGTCCTCTAAAACCGGTAACTGCACCAATCCCTATGGTTGGACCAAATATATGGGCGAGCAGATTCTGCGGGATATTGCCTTTGCAGATAAGGAGTGGTCTGTGGTGCTGCTGCGGTACTTTAATCCCATCGGTGCTCATATCAGCGGCTTGATTGGCGAGGACCCCAAGGGAATTCCCAACAATTTGATGCCCTTCATTTCCCAAACCGCTGTTGGCCGCAGACATCATTTGAGTGTGTTTGGCAATGATTATGATACCCATGACGGCACCGGCGTGCGGGACTACATTCATGTGGTGGATTTGGCGAAGGGTCATGTGGCAGCCATCAGCTGGGCGAATGCTCACAATGGCACAGAGGTATTTAACCTTGGCACTGGAACGGGCTACAGCGTGCTGGATATGGTGAAAACCTTTGAAAAGGTGAATGAGGTGCCCGTGCCCTATGAGATTGCCCCCCGCCGTCCCGGCGATTTGGCGACTTGCTACGCAGAGCCTGCCAAGAGCCGTGAGCTGTTGGGCTGGGTAGCCGAGAAGAATTTGGAAGATATGTGTCGGGACACTTGGAACTGGCAGAGCAAAAATCCCAACGGTTATAAGACTGAGGAATGAAAAAACATAGCAAAAGCCGCCCCTGCAGGTGCGGCTTTTGCTATGCGTGGAAAAGGACAAAAATGCCACCCGGTTTCCCGGGTGGCAATTTCATTGCTAAGAAATTAGCCCATGTAGAAGATGTT
>JAZOPV010000042.1:0-6077 GCA_045655745.1 Faecousia sp. | reverse complement strand
AACAGAGCATACTTTCAAGCTCTACTGTTTCAAGCTCTGCCGCAGCTCCGGCCTGCAGCGGTATCTGTCCATTCTCCTGCAGCTCTCTGTATGCTGCAGCTCCTACAAGGAAACGCAGCTTGTCCAGCTCGTCCAGCTGGTCATATATTTCTTTTCGTGTCATAGTGTTCCTTTCCGGTGGGAGCCGGTGGGGGTTAGCCCCCCACGCTCTCACGCAGTTCCTTTTTGTATTTGTAGTAGGTATTTCGTGCAAGTCCGGTCAGCTTCATAACCTCGGCATCGTCAAGGGTTCCGTTGAAGTCCTTGGAGTGTTTCAAGATGGTTTCTTTCGCTGCAACGCTCTTTTTGGTTGTCAGCTTGGTTCCCTCTTTCATTCCAATCTGTTTTCCGTTGAGCCGGGCGGTTTCAAGTCCTTCCTTTGTTCTCCGGTGCAGATTATCAACCTCGGCTTGGGCTTGCTCAAATGCTATCCGGATTTGGGACTTGGCAACTGCTACAAGGTATTTATTCACTCCGTCAAGAATGAAGTCAATGTCTGTTCCGGTCATAGGGACGGACTTTGCAAGGGCTTCCCGGAAAACGCTGGTATTGATATGGGGTTCCTTGAGGAACACAAGATTTACTCCCCGGTCAAACAGTTCTTCGTATGCTTCGCAGCCCTCGTCCGCATTTCTGCTCATTCTGCAAACGCTATCAAAAACAATCGTTTCGCCTGCTTTGACTGCTGCAAACAGTTTGTTCCATTCTTTTCTATTGGTTGTTGTTCCGGTATAGACTTCTTGTATAATGTGGGCGGTGGGGTATGCTGCAAGTATGTTTCTTATCTGTCTGTCAATGCTCTGCTTTCCGGTGCTGATACGGGTCATTCCCCAAATCATTTTCTGTTCCATAGCTGTTCTCCCTTGTGTGTAGTAGTGTGTAGTGGTATCAAATCTAACGAACGGTTGATTTGCTACTACAATAATACTACACAATGGTCAGTTTGTCAAGCACTTTTGATACTTTTTTGTGTATCGTTAGATTTGATACTGAAAACACTTGCTTGACTTTTGGGACTGCTGCAGCTATCATAACTGTGTCAAATACATAACAAAGGGGTGCAACCACAATGGCAAAGAAAAAGGAAAAGACTTATTTCGTAAAGCAGACGGAGCTTGTAAAGGGTCAGCCCGTGTCCAAGGATGTATATAACAATATCACTCTGCCGGACATTGATACTTGGCTGAAAACCAACGCTCCGGAGTATAAGGACAAGTGGCTGTCTATTTTGAATGAAAAGCAGCCCGTCAAGAAGATAAAGGTGGAACAGACTGACGCAGACGGCAATGTTGTTATGCGGACTGTCAAGCACCGGGACGGCACTACCAGCGAAGTCGCAGAAATGATTGAAGTGCCTGCACCGGAGGGCTACAAGCGTATGTTGAACGCATTTGAAGTCCGGGACTGGTTCTTGACGGAGTTTGGTATGATGCCTGAAAAGGCAACTCCCAAGACAAAGGTCAAAAAGGGTCTGGGCAACTGGTAAAGCATAGGGGACAGCTTCGCAGCTGTCCCCTTTTGTTATTCTTCAATGGGTGCAGCAGCTTCTATAAGCCGCTGCAGCCGGGTTATTTCGTCAATGTCTTTCCGGTGGTCTGCAATAAGTTCCGGCCTTATAAGCTCTCTGTTCTCCTTGCAGAGCGTTTCCCGGTTGTCCCATAGGTTCTGCAGCATCCGGACAGACTGCTGCAGCTCTATTTTGTAGCTCTCCAAGTAGCCCCAAATGGTCAGTAGGTCTTTTTTATCCATTGTTTTTCTCCTTTTCCAGCTCTGCTATCTTCTGGTCAAGCTCTACAACTTTCCGTGCGTGTCTTTCCATTGCCTTGTAGTGCATAGCCCGTTGGCTTTTCAGCTCGTCCAGAGGGGACAAATACCAACGCAGTCCGGCATAATCACATTCCCAGCAATCCGGCTCTGTGCAGCTCTGGCAGACTTCCGGCAAGGGGTTTGCTTCTATCCATTCCATTGCGTTCCCCCTTATCTGCCACGCAGCCAGCTCCAAAAGCTGCGTTTGTGCTGCTTCTGGACTTCTCCGGTGCTGCTACTGTCTGCAGGCTGTTCCGGAGCGGCTGCAGCTTCTTCCGGGGGGACAACTTCCAGTTCTGCCACGGCTCCCCCAGGTGCTTTGTCTGCCTGGGCTGCAGCCTGCAGGTATTGAGCCTGCCCGGTGGTAGTTAGGGCGGCTGCAGCAATGCTCTGGGCTTGTGCTGCCATTTCCGCAAACTTCCCAGCGTAGTCTATAATCACTCTGTCTTTCTCTTGGAGCTGCAGCCGGAGGGCTTCAATCTCTTTCCGCTGCTCCTGCAGCTGCAGCCGTAGTGCAGCGGCTTCATCGGGAGCCGGCTCTGCTGCAGCGTGTTCCGCTTGGGGTTCTGGCTGCTCTTGGGCTGGGTTTTGCGGTTCGCTTGTTCTGGATCCATTTCTCCGGTCAAGCTGGACTGTCAGCACTTCGGCATTGACCACGGCCTTTCCATTGCGTTCAATGAGGAACCGCCGCAGCTCCGGAGCCTGCAGCTGCTCTCTGGCCTGCTCTGCAGTCTGTCCGGTGATGGCTGCATAATCTTCTATGCGAATAAAACTTGCACTCACTCTGCAGCTCTCCTTTCTTCTTCCAGCTCGGCAATGAGCTTCCGTTCAAGTGATGGGTCATAGTCCCGGGGGTCATTCAGCCGGAACACAAGGAACCCAATAGCTCTCCCGTGTTTGACTTTGCGATACGATACGGAAAGCGTGGTGTTTTCCTTGATGGCCTTTATGCAAGGGTCAATAATACGCTTGATAAAGTCCCCCGTATTTGGATACTTGTCCTCGCAGTTTAGCAGCTCTCGCAAGTAGTCAATGGAGAAAGCGAACTCGTTCTTTTCAAGGGGAATATTCAAATACACGGGTGTTTTGTATTGTCCCCGGTCTTTGTATGTGATATTTACAAATGACCAGAGCAATTCAAAAAGCCGCATACTGTTATTGTTCGGCAAGTAGTAAGGGACTGCATACTCGTAGCTGGAAAAGAACTCGTTCAGCCCTAACAAGTAAGGTTTCAAATCATCAGACAATTTGAGCATCAGTATTCCGTCTGCATACTCGGCACTATCTACCCAATGGAACTTCTTGAACGCAGGCTTGCCATTCTTTCCCGGTGTCTTTTTGCGTATGTAAATGACTTTCCGGAGCAAGTTTGTGGTCAGCGTGTCCATTTCTCTGTAAATGTTGTGTCTGTCCATCTTGAGAAAGTCTGCCAGCTCTGTTATACTGCAAGAGTAAGTTTTCAAGTCCGTATCTATTTGCAGCACTTGAGCAATGGCCAGCCGCACCAGCTTGGCTTCCAATACTGTCAAATCGTCTTGTTTGCTTCGTATCAGTTCATTTGCTTCCACGATGTGAAAAGCCTTGTCATACTTGATTGCAATAGCTTTGTTGTTATCCATCCGGGGTGTTCTCCCTTTCCTCTTGGTGTATTTCATTATAGGCGAACTGCGACAAAAGGTCAAGTCAATTTGTCGCAGTTCGGTGTCAATCTGTCGCAATAAAACCGCAGCTCCGGAGCGGCTGCAGCTGGCGGCTTGTGGTCTGGATGTTCGGTCAAACACCACATTTGGTGGGTGTAGTTTTGTCGCAGCACTGGTGTAGTTTTGTCGCAGATGGGTGTAGTTCTGTCGTATCAGCGGTGTAATTTTGTCGCAATTAGAACCGCAACACAATATAGTAAATAAAAAAGATAATAAAAAAATATATAAAAGGATATAAAACGCCGCGTGTCCGCGGGTTTTTGATATAAAAATATTTGAAAAAATATTTTTTCCTTATTTCGCATCCTAAAACCTGCCGATGTCTGGGCTGTCCGATGGTGGCGGCTGGCCTCGTTTCTCTTTCTGTCTGGCTGTGGCGGGCGGTGAGCCGCTGTAAGCGGAGAAAATAGGCTTGGCAATGTTCCTGTATTCCCAAGAGGTAAAAGGCCGCCAGAAAGCCGCCAGAAGCCCCACAGAGGGAAAAGGGGTCCCAGACCCATTATAAAAGAAAAAAGCCCCCTCGCCTATGATGGCAAGGGGGCTGCTCTGTATCACTTGAAATCCTTCAAAAGTTCGTCTAAAGCCTTTTCTACTGCATCATAGACTTGCTTTTCTATGTCTTTTTCAAGCTGTTTCTGTGCTTCCTATTCGTAAAGCCGTTCCATAATCTTCCGGTGTTGTTCTTCCCAGTTCTCTTGTGCTGATTTGCCGTTCTGCTGATAATAAGCCCAGTCCGGCATCTTTCCCTCTCGGTGTAGTTTCTCAATCATTTCTTGTGAAAAAGCCATTGTATTTCTCCTTTTCTGTTCATTTGATGGAAAAATAAAACCGCACTTGTGCGGTTTTATTTTGACTGTATAATATAACTGTCTTTATTTTATTATTTCTCTATGCAAAATGAATACAACCTATACTCAAAGTGAGTATAGCTATACTCATTCCGTTGGTTTTGGGTATTCTATAAAGCGGAAATCGTCTTTTTCTATCTCTACAAGGAACCCTTTTGCAATCAGCTCCTTTACTCCCCGGTCATAACACGATTTGCTTCCTACTCCATAGTTTAGAGCGGCAACCTTTGACAAGTCAAAAGAGTAGCCGTTCTGGTTCTTGCCTAAATAGCACCATAGCTTGAAGCTCTCTCCGGCAAGGTTAGACATAGCGTATTGCATTGCTTCAAGGTTATACATAGCGTAAAGGTCTGTTTTGCTGCACTTCTCCTTGCAAACTGTTATGTGCTTTTGATTAGGTATTGCCGCAGCTGCCATTGTCCGCACTCTCCCTCTGTTTCTTCAGCTCTTGGTATGCCCGGACATTATCACCAATAGACAGCCAACGCAGATTTGATACATTGTTGTTGCTCTTGTTTCCGTCTATGTGGTCAATCGTCAGCTTTCGCAATGGGTCATCGTTGGGAATAAATGCAAGTGCAACAAGTCTATGTAGCAGCTACATTCCGCAGCCAATACCACGCAAGTCTATACGCAAGTATCCCTTTGCGGTTGTGATGGGTTTTAGTAGGTGAGCTGTCCGGTGAGCGTAGCTTTTAGCTCTGCCGCAGCTGCTTACAAAGTATTTATTCTGCTCGTCTATTGGCTCCCATATTTCGCCGGGTAGGTTCTCAATGTTATCTTGTGCAAGATACTTTCCAAAAGCCTACAAATACAAAGTGCGAACGCTCCGGCGGCAAGGTTTGCCGTCTGTGTCTTTTAGATAGACGGTTTTCCTCTTGTCCAGACTAACCGGACGGAAAGACTGGTCTATTAGCTCTCCGGAGCTGGTCAATAGGTAGTTTGTTTGGTAGCCAAGTGCGGCAACCGGGAAAAAGTCTGTGTAGTGTGTCATTTGTCAAATCTCCTTTAGTGTTTCAATAATCTAACGCAGCTGGTCTTGTTTCTCTTGGCTCAAATTGTAGTAGCCACGCAGCCAGCTATAAAAACTGTCTTGCCGGATGTCTATGTATTCGGCAAGCTCCTTGTATGATACTCCTTGTAAAGCCTTGAGCATCTTACATTCTTTTCGTAAAAAATCATTCATTCGGTCTTTCTCCTTTTTCGCAGACTACGGAAATCGGTAGTAATGTAGTAAAAAAATATCCGTCGCAAGCAAATGACGGCTTGCGACGGCTATTTCTAACTACACACATTTTTTCCGCTATGGGTTATGCAAAATCTTACTGCTACTTTTATCAGTTCTGCCCAAGGTTCCGGAGCTGCTGCAGCTCTCCGGCAATAGGGGTTCCGGTGTTCCGGTCTTTGGATCCAGTTCATCCGGTCGGAAAAACCTGACCCCGGGGGGGGTGTATTCCGGGAGAAAAGATTTCTTGACCGGGCACTTTGTTTCTGCGTGGGCACTACTCCGGCGGAGTGGCCTTTCCATTCCGGACTACGGAAATCAGCTGAAATACTCCGGATGTGCTGCCTTGAACCTCTCCCAGCTTTCCTCTGCAGATGGCAGGCCATACCGGGCGGCAAGTTCATCGCTGCAGCTCTCAAGCGTTTCTCTGTCGGCGGCGGCTGCTTCATCGGCTCCGGC
>JAZOPV010000041.1:0-3607 GCA_045655745.1 Faecousia sp. | reverse complement strand
CCTCCCGGATCAGCCGGAATCCCAACTTTTCAATGTAAAATTCCCTGGCCTTCTCCCAACTTGATGCGATGACGGCGATGTGGTGCTGCTTTCCCAGGACCATATCACATCTCCTGGACGGAGCTGGGGAACAGGCTCGCGTCGGTGTGGGGCAGGAAGCAGGCTGCCACAAAGGAATCCATATAGCCCGGATAGGTGGACAGCTCCAAATAGGTCATGTTTGCACCCACTTCGGCGCATTTTTCGTTGGCAGCATCGCCCAACACCATGGCATATGCGCCGGTGAGGGAGGAGTTGCCGATGTAAGCATACTTTTCCAGCTCCACGTCCGGCAGCATACCGATATTGACGGCGTTTTTCATATTGATGCCGGAGCCGATGCCGCCGGCAACATATACCCGGTCAATCAGCTCCACCGACATATCCACGCTTTTCAGCAGGGTGTCAATGGCGGAGAAAATTGCACCCTTGGCTCGGATGAAGTTGTCAATGTCCACCTCGTTGATGGAAACCTCCCGTCCGGTTTCGGTTTCGTCTGCAAAGGCAAGGACATAGCGTCCCATGCCATGGGCATCTCGACAGATGCGCTTACCCTCCCGGACAAACAGACCCTTGGCGTTGATGATGCCGCAGCGGAACAGCTCGGAAATAATATCGATAATGCCGCTACCGCAGATGCCGACTACCTTTTGCTCGGCATCACCCACCACGGTCAAGGTAGGCTCCATGGTGGTTTTGTCCAAAACACAGGCTTCCACAGCGCCGTCTGTGGCACGCATACCGCAGGAAATGTCGCCGCCTTCAAAGGCAGGACCGGCAGAGCAGGCACAGCTCATGAGAAAATCCCGATTGCCGAATACCAATTCGCCGTTGGTGCCGAGGTCGATGAATAGACTCATTTCATCCTTGTCCCACAGACCGGCAGCCAATGTACCGGCGGTGATGTCACCGCCCACATACGAGCCGATGTTGGGTGCAATCAGCACGGGGGCAAGGGGATTGGTGGGCAGGCGCAAATCTCCTGCCTTCAAGCCCTCCCAGCCAAAGAAGCTGGGGATGTAAGGCTCCATGCGGACAGACTCTGCATCCACGCCCACAAACAGATGGTTCATGGTGGTGTTTGCTGCCACGCACAGCCGCAAAATGCTGTTGCCGGAAAGATTGGCACTTTGGCACAGCTTTCGGATAATGGGATTGAGGGTTTCTTTCACAATGGCGTCCTGCAGCTTCTTTTTGCCGCCGGGACGACTCTGCTCGATGATGCGGTTGATGACATCTGCACCATAGCGGATTTGCCCGTTGCCGGAAGAGCCCTTGGCAAGGATTTTGCCGTTTTCCAAATCCACCAGCACCATGGTGACGGTGGTAGTACCAATGTCAATGGCGCAGCCTACCATAGCGGTGTCGTTGGGGGCGGAAATTTCCATACAGCGGAAGCAGTTTGCTTCCAGTTCACCCTTCACACAGACGGAAAACCGGTTTTCTCGCAGGGTGGAGGCAAGCTTTTCCATGACCACAAAGGGGATTTCCACCTTTTCTACGCCCAGTTCTGCCTGCAATGCCCATGTCAGTCGCTCCGCATCCGGCATGGTATCGTCCAAGGTGGGCTCGTTCACGGAAATGACCACAGCCCGATAGCGATTTTCAAAGGAAATGCCGCTGTCAAGCAGCTGTTTTTGACAGTTTTCAAAAATTGCAACCTCTTGGGGGCTGGACAGGTCGGCGGTTTTCATACGGGACTGATAAGCAGAGGCAATGTCCGGCACGAAAACGGTACAGTCGCCGATGACCTTGCTATTACAGCTAAGCCGCCAGCCCTCTGCCTCCTCCTCAGCCGTAATATGGCGGCTGGAAATGGTTTCCAGCTGTCCGTCTATCAGCTTCACTCTGCATTTGCCGCAGGAGCCGTTGCCGGAGCAGGGGGCATCGATTGCCACATTGGCTCGCCTTGCCAGTTCCAGTAGATTATCGCCCACATTTGCCTCGATGCTCACAGGGGCAGCCGCTTCTATTTGAAAGGTGATTTTAGGCATATCAAAACCTCGCTTCAATTGCATTTAGGTTATTATAGCATAATTCTGACAGGTTGTCTATGCTCGAAACTCTTTCATGCAAAAAGTCCAACACCGCATGGTGTTGGACTTTTGTGTCTCTCCCGCAGAAAAAGATAATTTTATCTAACGGCAAATATGGGATTAGCAAAGAGGCAGTAAATGTATCGTATCATATTGATGCCTAAAACAAGGCATACTAAGACTTGAAAAATTTTACTTTTTCTAAGGTTCTTGAAATGTATAAATAAGACAGTCACCAAGGTAACGGGCAACGCCATAAAGTTATAGGCACAATAAGCGTCCCAATTAAATATTAAAAGTGATAATAAGGCTCTTGTAATTCCGCATGTAGGGCAGGGTGTTCGGAATAAAAAGAGTATTGGGCATGTTATTTTAACAAAATAACTTAATAGCGGTACGCCACATATCAGCAGATGTCCAATTATACATTTAATTTGCTTCATTAGATTAAGGACATTAGCTTGTTGAAATTTAGCTCTTTTGTCTTCTTGGAGATAGAGAACCAGTCGATAATGGTCAGGATGCCACAGCAGCCGCCAGTCAGCAGCTTCAAAACGCCCATGCCGGTATCGCCAATCATAAATCTATCGACACCAAGGACGCCCAAGAACAAAGAAATCAGTAGTAGGGTTGTGGGGTCTTTCAATTCAATAGTAGATACAAGGGAAAACTTGGTTTCATCAATCGTTCTTAATTTGTCTTTAAGATACATAATCTTTTCAGCAGGGAAGTACTTTTGGTTTGTCATGATAAACATATCAATTTTTTGTTGGTCCATTTTTATCTCTCCTAGAAAAATAGTGTAGTCGAATATCGACTATGCTATTTTATACTACTTTATCCTACTTGTCAATACTGGGCATGCTTTTATTATATAATAAAAATATAATAAACAAGAGGTGCAAAATATGAAGCCCTTAAAAGAGAAGATTAGTATTACACTGGACAATGATATTTTAGAAAAGCTTCGGATTGAAGCAGAAAAAGATGATAGGTCGTTATCACAATACATTAATGTCGTTTTGAAGGAGCATATTAAAAAGAAGGAAACCGAGGAGAATTAAGCATATGGTTTCTTTCTGTTCATAAAGGATGGATTTGCTTTTTTACGGAAAAGATATGGCGGTTGCGAGTACTTGCTGGATAATTTTACACCAGTCTGCGGACTGGTGTCGCTCTTTCGAATCCATCATTTGATAAAAATACCCCAACCACAAAAGTGGTTGTGGGTTTTTGAGGTTTAGGGGTAATTTAGATACATCCTTTACTGGGATAGCTACTAACAAAATAGGCTTGTGCCCACACCCTTATGGGTGCGTTCACAAGCCTATGGATTCTCCCACGGGCTAAAAAGTGTCCACCGGACACTTTTTACACCAGTCTGCGGACTGGTGTCGCTCTTTCGAATCCATCATTTGATAAAAATACCACAACCACAAAAGTGGTTGGGGTATTTTTGGCAGAGGATGAGGGATTCGAACCCCCGCGAACGGAGTCAGAGTCCGGTGTGCTACCGTTACACTAATCCTCTA
>JAZOPV010000040.1:0-88357 GCA_045655745.1 Faecousia sp. | reverse complement strand
CCGCTTGGCCTCCGACTTCAACGCATGGTGAAGAAAAACGCCATTATTCGCCGCCTGCCTGCAGTAGAAACCTTGGGCAGTGCGTCCGTCATCTGCTCTGACAAGACCGGCACATTGACTCAAAACCGCATGACTTTGGTTAAGGCGTATTTGGATGGGGCTGATGATACAGAGAGTATCTCAAATCAGAATTCCGAGGCAGTTTGCAAGCTGCTGCGCTATGGTACACTGTGCTGTGATGGCAGTGTGGTTTTTAACGGCGTTCAGGAGCAGCATATCGGCGACCCTACAGAAACCGCCATCGTACTGGCTGCCCATAAAAACGGTATGCCAAAGGATGAGCTGAATAGACAATATCCTCGTTTAGCGGAAGTCCCCTTTGATTCCGACCGGAAGCTTATGTCTACGGTCTGCAGAATTGACGGCAAAAATGTGGTAATTGTTAAGGGCGCATTTGATATGATGGCAAGTCGCTGTGTTGCCGGTGATTTGGAAAAAGCAAGGGTATTTACGGAAAGCATGAGCGGAGATGCGCTTCGTGTGCTTGCCATTGCCTATAAGGAAATTGATGTTATTCCCGACACGCCCACCTCTGAGAATTTGGAGAAGGACCTAACCTTTATGGGCTTGGTGGGTATGATTGATCCGCCCCGTCCGGAGGCAAAGGATGCGGTTGCGATCTGCCGAAAGGCAGGCATTAAGCCTGTCATGATTACCGGTGACCACGTGGTCACTGCCTCTGCAATTGCCCGTGAGCTGGGCATTCTGCAGGAGGGGGATCGGGCAATCACCGGAGCCCAGCTGGATGCCATGAGCGATAGCGAGCTGGATGCACAGGTAGAAAGCATTTCTGTCTATGCCCGTGTTTCTCCGGAAAATAAAATTCGCATTGTCAAGGCGTGGCAGCGGAAGGGTCAGGTTGTTTCCATGACCGGTGACGGTGTCAACGATGCGCCGGCATTGAAGGCTGCCGACATTGGTTGTGCTATGGGTATCACCGGTACGGATGTTGCCAAGGGTGCTGCCGATATGACCTTAACCGATGATAATTTTGCTACCATCGTGGATGCTGTTCGGGAAGGCAGAGGCATCTATGCCAATATCAAAAAGGTGGTTGGCTTCCTGTTGGGCACCAACATTGGCGAGGTTATTACGGTGTTTGTCGCCATGCTGCTTTGGCATAAATCTCCGCTGCTTTCCATGCAGCTGCTGTGGATTAATCTTGTGACTGACAGCCTGCCTGCCATTGCACTGGGCATGGAGCCTGTGGAAAAGGATATTATGGACCGCAATCCCAAGCCTAAGAGTGAAGGCTTGTTTGCCAATGGTTTTGGTATTCGGACTGTTCTTCAGGGTGTGATGTTTGGTGCGCTTTCATTGATTGCTTTCTATTTGGGTGAGCAGGTCTTTGGCTATGGTGAGCAGGGCGGTCAGACCCTGGCGTTTATGGTACTGGCAATGAGCCAGGTGGTGCAGGCGTTCAATATGCGTTCTGACCATTCTTTGTTTAAAATCGGCATCTTCACGAATGCTACTTTGAATAAGGCAGCGCTTGCTTCCACAGCCTTGGTGGTGCTGGTAATGTTTACCCCTGTGCGTGGTATTTTCGGATTGATTTCCCTGAATCCCATTCATTATTTGGTGGGTTTGGGCTTGATTTTCGTACCCTTTGTGGTGATGGAGATTGCAAAGCTATTTGGCTTCATTCGCCACCGCAAGTAAGAATTAAAGGGCTGCCAATAGGCAGCCCTTTATAATGAAAACCCGGAGATTTTCTCCGGGTTTTTCTTATTCATTATCTGGAATATCCTGAATGATCGGTGCTTTTTTGTAGTAGGTACGGGCGTAGTGAATAAAGGCAATCAGCATAAATACCGCATCCACCAGTGTGATGATGTGAATGACATTCTCCGGTAGATTGGGCATTAGCACCATAACAATCAAGCTGATAAAAAGGACTGCGGTACAAATTTTGCCGGAAATCAAAGCGCCGGTCAGCATCTTGCCATGCTTAAAGGTAATCAGCCCTGCAATCAGCTGAAAACCCTCCTTGATGACAAACAAAAACGCCAGCGACCAAAGTACGGGATAGCGAATGGCAAGGCATAGCAGCAAGGTAAATTGGGTAGCCTTATCCGCTATGGGGTCTAATACCTTGCCAATGGTGGAAATCATATTGAAGTGACGGGCAATTTTGCCGTCAATCATATCGGTCAGACAGGAGATTGCCAAAATAGCAGCAGCAATAGCGTAGTCTATGGGCTGCTCTGCATTGAGGTAAATGACTACATAAACGGGAATCAGCAGCAGTCGGAACAGACTGAGAATATTGGGGATTGTCAGGATATCTTTTTTCCAGTCCTTAATCATTATGGAGTCCTCCGGCACACAGGATGTGCATTGTGTGAAAATGTAATAATTATTATATTGCATTCATTTGGATAAATCAAGGGAAAATAGGAAAATTATCCTGGAATATCAGATTGTTCTCCGGTTTTCCGATTTGAGATGATTAACCGCCAGCGGATATTGTAATGCCAAGTGCTTCCAGGTAATTTTATCCATAGTTCCGGTTTGCGGCAGACCGCTTAAATATTGAAAAGAGGAAATTGCATCAAAGGTAGCCTCATCCAAAACACCGGTGATGTTGGGGGCAGTGATGCTGCCGTAAGCCTCCGCAAGGGTGACAAGCATTCCCTGTATCAAATAGAGATAGGGATGTGCTTCGCCACGGCGTATGACTTGATTGGGGTTGAGAATTAACTGCAAGGGCTGTGCAGGACCAAGCCGTACCAGCGCAGGGGGGTATTCCGATACAATGCGCTCCCATGTTGCTTGGTCGGCAACGCCAGTGACAGGAATGTTGAATTTTCGCTGAAAATCGGAAACAGCTTTTCGCGTTTGCACGCCGAAAATTCCGTCTGGAATCAGGCTGGATAAATTTTTATCATCCTCTGCCAATACACGCAGCATGGTTTGCAGGCTTCGAACCGGCTGGCCAATAAAGGATTCTCTGGGTCTCATCGAACTACCTCCTGTCTGACGGGGTCACGGGAGCCGGTTTGCACGGTTTCTCCGGGGTATTGTGTCATGGTTGAGGTGCGGGCGTAACGGGTGCGGTTGGCGTTTCCTGTGCCGGAATTGGATTGTGCAGGAGGGAAGGTTTCCAAATTACGCAATGTAGTATTTTCAATTCCGGAGAATTGGTCATATATTTCATCCCATGTCCGTGCATCCACCGTGCCGGTAATGGGCAGTCCCAAATATCGTTGGGCGGCTCGAACAGCCTCTGCCGTTGCCGGACCGAAGATGCCGTCTACTGTGACGGATGGGATTTCGTTGATATAGGTGGACAATACCGTCAGCATATATTGCAATAGCCGTACCTTTTCTCCTCGATTGCCTTGGGTGATGGCATCGGGATATTCCCAGTTGACATTGTAAAATTGCTGTCCCAAACTGCGCAGCTCCGACAGCCTTGTGACTGCGGTATACAACCGCACCAATGCGTACCAAGTGGCTTTTCCCACGATTCCATCCGGTGTCAAGCCGAAAATTCGTTGAAAGGCACGGACAGAGGCTTCGGTTCGGCTACCGTATATGCCATCAACCGTGGCGAGCTTCGGAATGGCTGGGTAATTTTGGGCAATGCGGTTGAGGGATACCTGTACCACTACTACATAAGGTCCGGAGCTGCCACGCCGAAGCGGAGTGCCGGGATAGGAGGAGGTAATGTCCATAATGGGCGCATTGTTGACAATCTCTACATTTCCGTAGTAATTGCGCAGGATGTCAACGGAGCTAAAGCCCTGACGGGCAAGATTTTCACTGCCCCATTGGCTCAAGCCCTCACAGGTGACGGTTGTACCGTTGCAGAATTTTGCTGCCAGCGGCTCTACAAAGCCGGGACGGCGTAGATAATCATTAAACAGCTGGTCTACCAACCTTGAAACATTGTCAAAATAGCTTCTTCCGTTGACAAAGGCTTGGTCAAAGGCGGTGGAATTAGTGATGTCGAAGTCATAGCCTCGACTTCGGTAAAATTCGGTATAAACTCTGTTCAGCGCAAAGGAAACAATGGCAAGGATATTGGCTCTGAGAGCACTTTCGTCCCATGTGGGGTAGATTTCACTGGATGCCACATTTTTTACATAATTTACAAAGGGAACGGTAACATTGGCAGCAGATGCATTGGGCGCTCCCAAATGGACAGTAATATATTGTGGTACAAAAGGAATGACAGTTGGCATGGCGTACTCCTTACAGATTCTGTGGCGGTGTGTTGTACACTACCAGCTTATCCCAACTGGATGGCAGCTCCGACAAGGGAATCATTTCCAAATTCAGTCGGGTGACAACCCTTGGGAATACCTGCAAATTCTCGTTTTCGACCTGCTCATAGCCCTCCAAGCGGGCATAAATATTCACCGGCGTATAAGGTGAAACGCCGGTGTTGGGCTGCAGACCTGCGGAAACATCCGGCACAGGGATTTCGATGGGCGTAATCTCTCCGTTTCGGTTTGTCAGTCGCATGGCGAGGGCAGTACCGTCCTCAGCTGTGACAGTGATGGCCACATCCTCTAGGGGGATACGGGCATTGCTGGTGTAAGCCGATACATCTATGTATCCAATATCAGGCAGGGGAATCCCTCCTTTCACGGTTATGAACTAGTTTATGCAAAGGGTTTTGCTTTTGTGCTATGTAGCGCTCCCGTAGGAGCGTTACAAAAAGGGCTGTGTTTTGCGGATATTGGTGGTTTCGCTGTCCAAAAGCCGCTGCGCAAGCTGCGTAACTGAGCTGTCGTCCTTACTTCCGTGGTGTAGATTTTTCAGCCCCAAAATCATACCACGGGTATTGCCTTGAATGAGCATTCCGGCAATTTTAGAATCCACATCGCCGCCCATGAGCCGTGCTCTGGACATCATATCTGCCATTTTCCGGACGCCGGGATTGACATTGGACAGCGACCAGCCACGGGCTGTGGCAAGATGCAACGCCTGCTTTTCAATTTCATCATACTCATGAAGCTGAGAACGCATTTCCTGCTTTAGACCGGGTCTGATGGCGTTATCCAGCACACTGCGGATGCCGGTTTGCCCCATCTGTGTGGTATGGAGCACAGAGGTTAAGATTTCCTTGCTGTTTTTCATTTTTATCACCCAATAGCAGTATGACCGCAAAATAAATAAATCATACGCACAAAGCAGCCTCTTCCGGCATAGAATTCATGAGGAAAGGAATGATGCCGATGTGTGCCATTGCAGGAGTCATTGAACTGCAAACAGAAGATACGGTTCTGGACAGAATGCTGCTGACCATGAAACACCGAGGACCGGACGGAAAGGGCTATTACAGACACAAGGGCAGTGTTATGCTACATACAAGGCTTGCCAATCTGGACCACACCGGTGGCAGCCAGCCTATGATATTGGATTGGGCAGGGGAGCGCTATGTCATCAGCTTTGACGGCGCAATCTACAATGCACTGGAAATTCGTGCCCAGCTTTCGGCGATGGGACATGAATTTGACGGTTATGGGGATGCGGAAATTGTGCTTCATGCCTATTGCCAGTGGAAGGAGCAGGCACTGGAAAAGCTTAACGGCGTTTTTGCCTTTGCAGTTTTGGAGGAGCAGAGCAATCGACTGTTTGTCGCCCGTGACCGGATTGGGGTTAAGCCGCTTTTTTATAAGCAGCACCGACAGGGCTTTTTGTTTGCATCGGAAATGAAAACCATACTCACATATCCCGGCGTAGAGGCACAGCTGGATGCGGAGGGTGCAGGAGAAATACTGCTTTTAGGTCCTGGCAGAACACCGGGCAGCGGCGTGTTTCACGGGATTTATGAGCTGGAGCCGGGAAATTACGCTTATTATCAGCAAGGAAAACTGGAGATTCACCGCTATTGGCGTTTAACTGATAGGGAGCATACGGATTCCTTTGAGGACACGGCGCAAAAGGTCCGTTGTTTGCTGCTGGATGCCGTAAAACGGCAGATGGTGGCAGATACACCTGTAGGTACTTTTCTGTCCGGTGGCTTGGATTCCAGCCTGATTTCCGCCATCTGCGCCGGAGAAAAGGAACGCCGGGGCGAAAAGCTGGATACCTTTTCCCTTGATTACTTGGACCATGAAAAATATTTTGTTCCCGGAAAATTTCAGCCAAATTCCGATACAGAGTATATCCGTATTATGCAGCAAAGCCTAGATTCTCATCATCATTGGACAGTGCTTTCACCCACGGATTTGCTGGATACCATTGCGGACGCCACCATTGCAAGAGATTTGCCGGGGATGGGAGATGTGGATTGCTCTTTGCTTGCTTTTTGCAGGCAAATCAGCCCTCATGTGAAGGTGATACTCTCAGGAGAGTGCGCCGATGAGATTTTTGGTGGTTATCCTTGGTATCGCGACCCACAAATTCGGGAAACAGACGGCTTTCCATGGGCGCAAACAACGGCGCAGCGGATTGAATTTTTGCAGCCATGGCTGCTGGATAAGCTCAATCCACAGGAATTTGTATATAGCCGTTATCAAATGACCATCCAGCAAGCAGATATTTTACCAAATCAATCACCCGTAGAGCGAAGAATGAAAGAGCTTGTCAACCTAAATTTCCGTTGGTTTATGCAGACATTGCTTGATCGCAGCGACCGCATGAGCATGTATTCGGGTCTTGAAGTGAGAGTTCCGTTCTGCGATTACCGGATTGCAGAATATCTCTACAGTGTGCCATGGGATATGAAGGACTACAGGGGTAGGGAAAAGGGACTGCTGCGCTATGCTATGGAGGGGTATTTGCCTCAAAGTGTGTTGTACCGCAAAAAAAGCCCATTCCCCAAAACCCATGACCCTCATTTCTTGGATGCCGTTTCTCAGCTTCTGTGGCAGGTGCTGGAGGATAAAAATGCGCCGATTTTTACCCTTGTGCCAAGGGCGACACTGGAAAAGCTGCTGGATATGGATTTTGCTTGGCCGTGGTATGGTCAGCTTATGCGCAGACCCCAAACCATTGCCTATATGCTGCAGATTAATTTTTGGCTTGAGCATTATAATGTTACAATTATTTAATTGACTTTCTTTTTTCCTCATGTTAAAATTGGGTGAAAAATTCCTTTTTTGAAACATGAGGTAACCCTATGAGAAAAACAAAAATTATCTGCACTATCGGACCAGCCAGTCAGAACGAGGAGACCTTGACTGCCATGTGTCATGCAGGTATGAATGTTGCCCGAATGAACTTCTCCCATGGTGACCATGCGGAGCAAAAGGCAAAAATGGACTTGGTCAAGCGGGTGCGTGAAAAATTAAATTTGCCCATTGCCATTATGCTGGATACCAAGGGCCCTGAATATCGCATTGGTACTTTTGCAAACGAGCAGGTGACTGTCCGTTCCGGTGACACCTTTACCTTTACCACCGATGAGGTGGAAGGTGATGAAACCATCGTATCCGTCAATTATAAGGATTTGATTAAAAATCTGCAGGTGGGCGACCGGATTTTGGTCTGCAACGGACTGATATCCTTTGATGTGGTAGCGCTCAAAGGCAACTGCGCTGTCTGTACAGTCGTAAGCGGTGGTGTGATGAGTAACCGCAAGAGCATGAGCTTCCCCAACAAGGTCATGAGCGGCCCATACCTTTCTGAAAAGGATAAAGCGGACCTTTTGTTTGGCATTGAAAACGATGTAGATTTTATTGCTGCATCCTTTGTTTCTTCCAAAAAGGACTTGGAGGAGCTGCACGCATTTTTGGATGCCAACGGCGGCAGCAATATCGATATTGTTGCAAAAATTGAAAACCGTTCCGGTGTGGATAACATTGATGAAATTTGTGAGCTGTGCGAGGGTATTATGATTGCCCGAGGCGATTTGGGCGTGGAAATTCCTTTTGTAGAAGTGCCCTCTATCCAAAAGTATCTTATCAGCAAGTGCCGTCTGCTGGGCAAACGGGTGATTACCGCCACAGAGATGCTGGAAACTATGATGTATAACCCCCGACCCACCCGTGCAGAAATCTCCGATGTTGCCAATGCGGTGTACGACGGAAGCAGCGCCGTGATGCTGTCGGGCGAATCTGCTGCCGGTAAGTATCCGGTGGAGGCAGTGAAAGCCATGGCTGAAATCGTGGCTTATACCGAAAAGCACACCTCCTATAAAAAGCGGTTCCTGACCTATGAATTCCGTATCCAAAATACCTTGGATGCCATTTCTCATGCCACCTGCGCCATGGCAATCGATGTGGATGCAAAAGCAATTGTGGTTTGCTCCATGTCCGGCAAAACGGCTATGATGGTCAGCCGTTTCCGCTGTCCTGCACCAATTATTGGATTTACCACCGAGGAAAAGGTTTGGAGAAAGCTTTCGCTCAGTTGGGGCGTGTATCCGGCAATGGCAGACCAATTTACCTCTATTGATGTAATGTTCTACCATGCGGTATCCAGTGCAAAAAAGCTGCTGAATTTGGAAAAGGGCGACCGTGTTGTCCTGACCGGCGGCCCGATTAACGGTACAAGCGGCAATACCAACACCATTAAGGTGGAGGAAGTTTAAAAAAACTGCCTGAGAAAATTCTCAGGCAGTTTTTTTAATCGGCAGAAATAATTTGATACAGGCTGTCCATGCTATCTGCAATGGCAACAGCGCCGGCATTTTTCAAATCAGTAGCCTCACCATAGCCCCAAGTAACACCTACTGTGGGAATGTTCAGCGCCGCAGCACCCTCAACATCAAAAACGGTATCGCCAATCATCAGCGGCACGCCAAAGGAAGTATCAAGCTGGGTCAAAAGGTGCTCAATAACCTGCGTTTTGGTATCTCGGCTGTGGTCCATGGTTGCGCCGCAAATTACCTCAAAATAGCCATCTAATTCATAACGCTTTAGGATATTGATTGCCACGGTTTCCGGCTTCGAGGTGGCGACAAAGAGTCGGTGTCCATCGTCCTTCAGCCGCTGCAGCAGCTGCTGAATACCTGGGTAGGGAAAGTTTTCATACTGACCGGTTGCAAGATATTGCTCTCGAAAATAAACCATGGCATTTTCCAGCTGTGCCTCGTCAATGCCGAATTTCAGAAATGCCCCACGCAGCGGAGGACCGACAATAATTCTCAGCGCTGTTTTATCCGGTACAGGCAGGGAAAAGTGGGCAAGGGTTTGCTGCGCACAGTGGATGATACCTTCGCCGGAGTCCGTCAATGTGCCGTCTAAGTCGAAGAAAAGGTTTTTACAGTTCATAGCGTATCCTTCCTTTCTAACTGCCATTATAGGACATAATTACGCATTTGTCCAGTTAATCCCGTTCATTTCGATATAGAATATCCTGCTTTGGATTCAATGGAAAAACGGACAGGTTTTCCGATAACAAATCCGTATTTTGCATTTTGATTGCTTCTATTCGTCGGTTTTCATAGGTGGTGTAATAATAAGTTCCGGTATCCATGTTGCAGCAGCTGCTGTACCGGGTGATTTCGTCTTTATTCCCGTTGACACGGATTGCACCTCTTGGCATGGATACACCGGAGAGAATGTGGAAAAATTGGGTCACATCACCTAATTCTGTGCCGTCAGAGTGGGAATGAAGCTTGACAAAAGCTGCACGAACAAACCGTGAACCGGAGGAAAAATCTCCCGGCAGTCCGATTGCCCCCAAACCACCGCCGTAGGGCTGTACCGGAATATGCTCAAAATCAGCTGATTCCTCGCCGGCAGACAGATGTCGATAGTTTGCCAAATGAGACAGATGATAGGGAAAGGGCGGGTTATTGGTTAGCACACCCACCGGATTTTCATAGATTCTCAGCCCGTCCTGCATGGGTTCAAGCACCAGTGACTGCTCTTTGTCGGAGAGTATCCAGTGTAGCGGTGCTTGGGGAAATTCCTTGCTGAAGCGAATATCGGACAGATGTATTTTTTCCAACAAAGACCTTGCTGCATTCACCGAATCGCATTGCGACAGCACCCATGAAATCAGCTCAAAAGGGGCAATATTTGTTTCGCCCTCGGTTGTGGGAGGGTAGTAGGCATTGTCCGGAAAGTCAAGCCCAGCCATGGATAGACCCCGTTCATTGGTAGCATCGTAAAAAAGTGGCACATTATCCGCCACAGTAGCCATGCCCACAAGGGCAAAATGATGCTCCAGTGTCACCCCACAGCGAAAGGCAAATGGGAAGTTTCGGGGCATAACCACCACCTGCTCCCCATAGCTGTATTCCAAATCCAAATTTCGACCAAAATATTGCCGATAGGTAATGGCTGTACACATATTGCGCCTCCTGAAAATGGTCATTGATTTTTATATAGGATGAATTATAATATGGTCAGAAAATAGTTTCTTTATGCAAAGGAGGGAGAGTATGCTTGTTTGTCCGGTCTGCAGTCAGCTGCTTACAATAGACGAAAAGGCTGCTCATTGTCCAAACGGTCATTGCTTTGATGTGGCAAAAGAGAGCTATGTGAATTTGCTTCGCACCTCAAAAGCCGGAAATCTCATAGGAGACGATAAAGTCTCTGCCCGAAGCCGCCGCGATTTTTTGAATAAGGGGTACTATGAAAGCTTAAAAAATGCCTTGTGTCAGTATTTTAATGATAAACAGGGTAGTGTGCTGGATATTTGCTGCGGAGAGGGCTATTACACCTCTGCCTTGGGCGAAAATCCCAAGCTGTCGGTCTACGGCTTCGACATTTCTAAGGAAATGGTGCGTCTTGCCGCCAAAAGGGGAGGTTGCTGCTATTTTGTCGCCAATATGGCAGCCATTCCCGTTGCAGAGGAATCCATGGACTATGCCACCCATCTGTTTGCACCCTTTCAAGAGGAGTCCTTTTGCCGAATATTAAAGCCCGGCGGCAGGCTGCTGACCGTCATTCCCGGACGGTATCATCTGTGGGAACTCAAGCAGGCGGTATACGATACTCCCTACGAAAATGATGAGCAGCTACCCAGTACCAATCGGCTCAAGCTGGTTGGGACAGCGAAAATAACAGATACCATTACCCTTGCATCGCAGCAGGATATACAGGCGGTATTTCGTATGACCCCATATTATTTCCATACCTCTCAAAAGGATAAGGAAAAGCTGTTGCCTCTTTCCAGCCTTACCACGCCTGTAGAGTTTATCATTGCAGAGTATGAAAAATAAAAGACAGCCCACCAAATGGTGGGCTGTTTCTTATAAAAGCAGCTTTTGAAGTTCTGCTACCGTTTCTTTAGATGCGTTTACAAGGGGCAACCTACAGTTGCCACAGTCATAGCCAATGAGCTTCATGGCAGCCTTGACCGGAACGGGGTTTACCTCCCGAAATAGCGCATCAATGACTGGAAGCAAGGCGCACTGCAGGCTTCCTGCCGTGTCAAAATCTCCGGCAAGGGCTGCCTCTGCCATGGCAGCTGTTTCAACAGGCAGAATGTTGGATAGAACGGAGATAATACCCTTTGCACCAACTGACATAGCCGCCACCGCCATGTCATCATTTCCACTCCAAACTGTAAAATTCTTGCCGCAGGTGTTGATAATGCGTATGGTTTTTACAATATCCGTGCTTGCTTCTTTCACACCGATGATGTTTGGTACTCGGCTTAATCGCTGGTAAACCGACACCGGAATATCCACCCCAGTACGGCTTGGCACATTGTAAATAATCACCGGAATTTTCACAGCATGAGCAATGGCTATGTAGTGGGCAACCTGACCCTCCGGATTTCCTTTGTTGTAGTAGGGGGCAACCACCAGTAGCGCATCTGCACCGGCTTCTTGCGCCGCTACACTTAGCTCAACGGCGTGATGGGTGTCATTTGAGCCTGTGCCGCAGATGATTTTCATTCTGTCACCTACAAATTCCTTGCCCCGGCGGTAAAGCTCTATTTTTTCCCGGTCGGACAGGGTAGGGGCTTCGCCGGTTGTACCGCCCAGTACAACTGCTGAAATACCGGCATCTATCTGCCGCTGCAGCAACCGCTCTATCATTGGAAAATTAACCTGTTTTCCGATAAAGGGTGTAATTAGCGCCGTGCAAGCGCCTGTAAAAAATACATTTTCCATAAATCAATACCTCCATGCCAATCTATGCATAGAAAACCTTTTTTGCTTGTTGCAAAATATGGGGAAATAGGCTATACTATAGGCTATAAAATAATGCGTGCTTTGCTTAAAACGCAAGGATAGGTTGGAGGATTTTCTTTGAAAACCAGTGATTTTTGGTATGATTTGCCGGAGGAGCTGATTGCGCAGACACCGCTGCTGCAACGGGATAGCTCTCGGCTTTTGGTGCTGGACCGAAAAACCGGTGCGGTGGCGCACCGCCATTTTTACGATATTTTGGATTACTTACAGCCCGGCGATTGCCTTGTGATGAACGACTCCCGTGTATTGCCCGCTAGACTGTTGGGACACCGACCCACCGGCGGTGCGGTGGAGGTGCTGCTGCTGCGTGACCTTGGTGACAAAAAGTGGGAATGCCTTTGTAAACCCGGTAGAAAGATGCAGGTGGGCAGTGAGGTTATCTTTGGAAACGGCGAATTGACCGCCACCGTGACCGATGTGCAAGATGACGGCAATCGGGTGGTGGAATTTCACTATGAGGGCATCTTCCTTGAGGTGCTGGAGCGCCTTGGAAAAATGCCGCTGCCGCCGTATATCAAGGAGGAGCTGGCGGACCAAGAGCGGTATCAGACGGTTTACTCTAAGGAAGTCGGCTCTGCCGCAGCGCCCACTGCAGGCTTGCACTTCACATCGGAGCTGTTGGATAAAATTCGGGAAAAGGGGATTCATACCGCCTTTGTAACACTCCATGTGGGCTTGGGAACATTCCGTCCGGTAAAGGCAGAAACCATTGCAGAGCATCATATGCACGCAGAGCTTTGTATGCTGTCCCCGGAAACTGCTGCTGTGTTGAACGAAACAAAAGCAAAGGGTGGCAGAATCATCTGCGTTGGAACAACCTCTTGCCGCACACTGGAATCCCTTGTCAATGATGACGGCAGCTTTGAAGCCAAGAGCAAATGGACGGAAATTTTTATATATCCCGGTTATCAGTTTAAGGCAATGCAGGGTCTTATCACCAACTTCCACCTGCCGGAAAGCACCCTTGTCATGTTGGTTTCTGCCTTTGCAGGACGAGAGAATGTGCTGGCTGCTTATGCCGAAGCGGTGCAGCAAAAATACCGCTTCTTCAGCTTTGGCGATGCCATGTTTATTGGGAATACCTGATAGGAGATTTTTTATGATTGCCCCTGTGGATGTCAATCAAACGCGAATTGAAACTCCACGGCTGATTTTGCGTCCGTGGCGACAGTCCGACCTGCAGGATTTTTATGAATACGCAAGGGTGGACGGAGTTGGTCAAATGGCTGGTTGGCTGCCCCATGAGAACATCGATAAATCGGAACAAATTCTCAATATGTTCATTGCCGGCAAGAAAACCTTTGCCCTTGAATTAAAAGAAAACCATAAGGTAATCGGTTCATTGGGCTTGGAGCGAGAGCCACAGGAGCTGGGTATTCCGCCCATGCTTATGGGCAGGGAAATCGGCTATGTGCTGAGTAAGGATTATTGGGGCAGAGGCTTGATGCCGGAGGCGGTCAAGGCAGTGATAGACTATTGCTTTGATACCCTCAAATGGGACTATCTAGCCTGCGGACATTTTTTAACCAACACACAAAGCCGCCGTGTCATAGAAAAATGTGGCTTTCATTATGTCACCGACATCGTTCATACCACCCGTTACGGTACACACGAGCCAACCAAATTATATATTATTTTCCGTAAATAAAATGGAGTAAGTTATGTTTGAACTAAAAAAAACAGAGGGAAAAGCACGCCGTGGCGAATTTATCTGTGCCCATGGCACGGTCCAAACCCCCGTCTTTATGAATGTGGGCACGCAGGGCGCAATCAAGGGCGCACTGAGTGCGGAGGATTTAAAAAATATCGGCTGTCAGGTGGAGCTTTCCAATACCTATCATTTGCACCTGCGTCCCACCGATAAGGTGGTGCGGCAGATGGGCGGTCTGCATAAGCTTATGACTTGGGACGGTCCGATTTTGACGGATTCCGGCGGATTTCAAGTGTTTAGCTTGTCATCCCTGCGGCGTATTAAGGAGGAGGGCGTGTATTTTTCCACCCATATTGACGGACACAAGATTTTTATGGGTCCGGAGGAGAGTATGCAAATTCAGTCTAATCTAGGCTCGGATATTTGCATGGCATTTGATGAATGTATCGAAAATCCCTCTCCACGGGATTATGTGCTGAAAAGTGTGGACCGGACTTACCGTTGGCTGGTGCGCTGTAAGGCGGAAAATGCAAGACTCAATGCGCTGCCGGATACTGTCAATCCCCAGCAAATGCTGTGGGGTATCAACCAAGGCGGTACTTACGCCGACATCCGTGTTGACCACATGAAGCGGATTGCTGAGCTGGATTTGCCCGGTTACGCCATTGGCGGTCTTGCAGTGGGTGAAACAGCCCAGGAGATGTATGACATCATTGATGCCGTTGAGCCTTATATGCCGGCAGAGAAAACCCGTTACCTCATGGGTGTCGGCACGCCCAGCAACATCATCGAGGCAGTTGCTCGTGGCGTGGATTTCTTTGACTGTGTCATGCCTGCCCGAAACGCCCGTCATGCTCGGCTGTTCACTTGGGAGGGCGCAATCAACCTGAAAAACCAAAAATATATGCTGGACGAAAGCCCCATTGACCCTCAATGTGACTGTCCCGTTTGCCGCCGATATTCCAGAGCTTATATCCGTCATTTGTTTGTGGCGGAGGAAATGCTTGCTATGCGTTTGTCTGTTATGCATAATCTCTATTTCTACAACAAACTGATGGAAAAAATCCGCAATGCACTGGATGAAGGCTCTTTTGATGCGTTCCGCCGGGAATATTCTGAGAAATTAGGCCGCAGAATTTAATTTCTCCTTGCAATTTATGGAAATAATGCTATAATAAATCAAGCAAATTAACAAAAGGAGTTTGAATATGTTGCAATTTTTAGCTGATGCAGCTCCGGCTGCTGAACCCACCGGAGGCTTATTTGGAATGCTGCCCATGCTTATTATCATGGGTGTTCTTTTCTATTTCCTCATGATTCGCCCCGAAAACAAGCGGAAGAAGGAAGCCGCTCAAATGCGCTCCAATCTGAAGAAGGGTGACGAAATCGTTACTATCGGTGGCATTATGGGTGAGGTTGTGGATGTGAAGGAAGACAAGTTTGTCATCGAAACCGGTGCCGACCAAGTGCGTATCGAGTTTGCCAAGTGGGCACTGTCCACCAACGAAACCGCTGTTGCAAGGGCAAAGGAAGAGCAGCAGAAGGTTGCCGAGGCTCGTGCTAAGGCAAAGGCTGAGAAGAAAGCCGCCAAGGGCAAATAATCCAATCATTCCTCCGCAGAAATCTGCGGAGGAATTTTTTGCTTGTAAATGCAAAATATTGTTGTATAATAAAGCCGTGGCTTGCCACAAATAATGCACTGTATCCGGGAAAAACCGGAACGGCAGCAGGAGGTAATTAAATATGAAAAACAAAAAAAGTAGCACCATGAAAATGGTCGGAATTGCGTTGATGATTGCTATGGTTGTGGTCATGCAAGCAATCAGCAGCATCATTCCGCCGGTGGGTGGATTTTCAATTTCCCTTGTTCTGATACCCATTGTTCTTGGTGCGGCTGTCTATGGACCCGGCGCAGGTGCGTTGCTGGGTGCATCCTTTGGTGCCATTGTTTACATCAACTGTATCACGGGCGCAGACCCCGGTGGCGCAATGGTATTCCAAGCAAACCCCGTGATTTGCTTTTTCGTGGTGATGGCAAAGGGAACGCTTGCCGGTTATGTTTCGGGCCTCATTTATCGTCTTGTGAAAGACAAAAATTCCTATGTGGCTATGCTACTGGCTGCAATCGTGTGTCCTGTACTCAACACTGGCATCTTTGTTGCTTCCATGTTTTTATTCTTTATTGATGTTCTCTCGGTATGGGCTGGCGGCGGCGATTTGATAGGCTATGTGCTGACAGGTCTTATTTTGGCAAATTTTGTTCCTGAGTTAATTATCAATGTTGTTTTTAGCCCTGCCGGAGAGCGGATTTGTCGTGTTGTAAAGGGTAATAGAGCCTAATTCAAAGGAGTTACAGTATGCTTTTAGCCATTGATATTGGCAATACCAATATTGTCCTCGGTTGTATTAAAAATAACGAGATTTTATTTAAAGCAAGAATTTCCACCGACCGTTTGAAGACATCAGACCAGTACGGCGTGGAAATCAAAAATATGTTGGAGGCGTTCGGCGTTTCCAAAGAGCAGATTTCTGATTGTATCATTGCATCGGTTGTTCCTCCGGTGTTTAACTCGGTGAATACCGGTGTCCGCAAGGTGGTGGGCAAGCAGCCCATGGTGGTCGGACCAGGGCTGAAAACCGGACTGAATATTCACATGGACATTCCCTCACAGGTTGGCAGTGATTTGATTGTGGCAGCTGTGGCAGCACTGGCTGAATATCCTGCGCCCTTGGTGCTGATTGATTTGGGTACAGCCACTACCATTGCGGTGATTGAACCGGAAAATGTGTTTGTGGGCGGCATGATTTTCCCCGGCGTCATGGTATCGCTGGATTCGCTGTCCAGCCGCACAGCGCAGCTTCCCGGCATCAGTATGGATAAGCCAAAGGCTGTCATCGGCAAGAATACAGTGGACTGTATGCGAAGCGGCATTGTCTACGGCACAGCCGGTATGTTGGACGGACTGATTGACCGGATTGCTGATGAGCTGGGACATGAATCTACCATCATTGCCACCGGCGGCTTGGCACAGTTTATCACGCCTTATTGCAGACATAAAATTATTTTGGAAAAGGAATTGCTGCTAAAGGGCTTGAATATCATCTACAAAAAGAATAAACGATAACGCCTATCATCCCTCCATGGCTTTCCCATGGAGGGATTTTTTATTGTCATGCGTAACGCAAGCGCCGCATAGGGTTAGGTAGGAGTGATGACATTGAACTGTTACTGGAAAGAGCTTCTTGGAATTTTGCCGCCATGGCTTGGTCGAGAGGTGGACAAGCAGGGGAGAGATACTTTGCAAGAAATCCGACTGCGGTTAAATCAGCCTGTTCTACTGGTGCACAAGACACTGCGAACAAATTTTATGCAGACTGCAAAACCGGAGGATTTGCAATATATTGTGAACGCTGCCTGCCGATATTCCCCATGGACAGCCTCCGGTATTGCCAAAGGTTACCTGACATCGCAGGGAGGACATCGCATTGGACTTTGCGGACAAGCAGTTGTTCGGGATGGCGTGATGACAGGGATTGGAGCGTTACGTTCGGTCAATATTCGGGTTGCACGGGATTTTGAAGGCATCAGCCGCAACCTGTGGTTGCGCAATGAGTCGATTTTGGTCATTGGACCACCGGGAAGTGGGAAAACAACCCTGCTTCGGGATTTGATTCGTCAGCGAGCCCAGCGACAAACAGTGTCGGTGGTGGATGAACGGGAGGAGCTTTTTCCGTCTGGCGGTTTATTCTCTATGGGGCAAAACACGGATGTACTTTCCGGCTGTAAAAAGGCAGAGGGAATTGAGGCGGTGCTGCGCAGCATGACACCGGATTGCATTGCGGTGGATGAAATTACGGCGGCTGATGACTGTGAAGCTATGCTCCATGCCGGTTGGTGCGGTGTGCAATTACTGGCAACAGCGCACGCAGGATGTATGGATGACCTGCACCGAAGACCGCTGTATGCGCCTATTTTGCAAAGCGGACTATTTGATACCATAGTTATTTTACAGCAGGACAAGACTTGGCGTACGGAAAGGATAACATCATGATATTGAAGGTAATGGGTGCTGTTTGTATTATTACAGGCTGCTCCGGTGTTGGTTTTTCTGCTTCGCAGAATGTTCGTAGAGAGCAAAATGCCCTGTTGGAGCTGGTATCTGCGCTGGAGTGGATGATATGTGAGCTGTCCTATCGCATGAGCCCGTTGCCGGAGCTGTGTCGGGGTGCAGCGGCACATACAAAGGGGGCTGTTTCTAAGGTGTTTGAGCAGCTTTCCGCAGAGCTGGAGCAGCAGCTGACGCCAGATGCTGCTATCTGTATGCGAAATGCGATTGAATCGGTACGGAATATTCCACCCCAAACTGCTTTACAGCTGCAGACCTTGGGGCAGGGCATGGGACAATTTGATATTCAAGGACAGCTCTCCGTTTTAGAGGGTGCTGCTGAGCGCTGCAGGCAGGCGAACAACGCCATCACAGAAAAGCAAGCTCCTCAGCTTCGAAACTATCAAACACTGGGCATTTGTACCGGAATTGGACTGGTGATTTTACTGTTATGACCATCGAAATTGACTTGATATTCAAAATTGCGGCAGTGGGCATTATTGTGTCCGTGCTCAATCAGGTGCTGTCGCGTTCCGGCAGGGACGAACAGGCAACCATGACCACCCTTGCAGGGCTAGTGGTAGTGCTGATGATTGTGGCGCAGAAGATTGCAGAGTTGTTTGATTTGGTGAAGACCTTATTTGAATTTTAATGGAACGATATTTTCAAGCGATTGGTGCTGTATTGTTGGCAGCGGTATTGACGCTCTCTTTGCGTGGACAGGGAAAGGAAATAGGACAGCTGCTGTCATTGCTGGTTTGTGCTATGGTGGTGCTTTCTGCAGGTAGATTCCTTCAGCCTGTCATGGATTTTATGGAGTCAATCCGTCAGTTCGGCAGCCTGAATCAGCCGCAGGTCAAAATTTTACTAAAAATAGTCGGAATTTCCGTAACAGCAGAAATTGCAACACTGATTTGTAATGATTCCGGCAATTCTGCAATGGGAAAGAGCCTGCAATTTCTGACAACAGCAATGATTTTATATTTGTCACTGCCACTCATTTCTCATTTTTTGGATTTACTAAAGGACATATTAGGGAAGCTATGAAAAAATTACTGATGATTATTCTGCTAATATTGGCAATGGCAGTTCCGGTGTCTGCCACGGATATTGCAGCTCCGCCCCTGCCGGAGGAAGCAGAGGAGCTCTTATCGGAGGGTACGAACGGATTTTCTCAGCAGCTGTGGGAAATGGTGAAAACGGCTGTGAAAAAAACGCAACCGCAGGTTGCGAAAAGCATGAAACTCTGTTTGAGCTTGCTGGCAACAGGGTTGCTGCTATCTGTGTTACAGTCCTATCAGGGTAGCAGCAAATCGGCGGTAGAACTATCAGGTGTCATCGGCGTTTCCTGCCTGATGCTTGGCAGCACCGGCTCCATGATTTCCTTGGGTATTGAAACAATCGAGAATATCAGCCATTACGGCAGGCTTCTGCTTCCGGTGATGACCGCTGCATTGGCAGCACAAGGAGGAATTACCAGCTCCGGTGCACTTTATGCCGGTACAGCGCTGTTTGATTCACTCTTGTGCAGTGTGGTTACATCCCTGTTAATACCAATGGCGTATGTCTATTTGGTACTGTCTATTGTCAATGCGGCTACAGCAGATGACCTTATTAAAAAGCTGCGTGGCTTTGTGAAATGGGCGCTTGTGTGGGTGCTGAAGTGTCTGTTGTATGTTTTTACCGGTTATATTACCCTCACCGGTGTTATTACAGGTACTGCCGACCAAACCGCTGTGAAGGCTGCAAAACTTACTATTTCCGGCATGGTGCCGGTGGTGGGCGGTATCCTATCGGATGCATCGGAAACCATCTTGGTCAGCGCCGCATTGGCAAAGAACACTGTCGGAATCTCCGGAATGCTGGTCATACTTTCACTAACCATTTTGCCCTTCTTTACTATCGGGATTCACTATCTGCTGCTGAAAGTAACAGCTGCGATTTCCGGCGCATTCAGCCCCAAGAGCGTCAGCACACTGATGGAGGATTTTACTGTAGTAATGGGTTTGGTTTTGGCAATGACAGGGGCGGTTTGTTTGCTGCAGCTAATCAGCGCGGTTTGTTTTTTAAGGGGGATGGGATAATTGCCGGAGATACGCTCATATCTTTTATCAATCAGCGCTGCGGCGATTCTCTGCGGCATTGCAAAGCGTTTTTTACCCAAAGAGGGAACAAGCGCTGCTGTTGGGAAATTGGTGATGGGACTTTTTCTTGTGATAACTGTTCTTACCCCTACAGCCAAAATTGATTTGCAGGAATTTGAGCTGATTTCTGATATCAAGCAGCAGGCTAATTCTGCAGCACAGCAGGGTGCGGCGCAGGCAAAAAATGAAGTTAAAATGCTCATAAAGCAGCGCACAGAATCATATATTTTAAGGAAAGCCTCGTCTTTCAAAGCAGAACTGACAGTGGAGGTGACTGTATCCGATGACGAAATTCCCATTCCAATCGCCGTGCGATTGAAAGGAGCAGTTGCACCCTATGCCAAGCAGCAACTGCAGCAAATGCTTGCACAGGAACTTGGCATTGCAAAGGAGAATCAAAAATGGACATAAAAAACAAGCTGGAAGCACTACCGGCGTTGCTGAAAAAATACCGCTATCCGCTGGTTATCATTTTGGTTGGGTTGGTGCTTTTATCCATTCCCAATCACACCGCTTCCAAGGATAATGTTCCCAGTACATCTTCGCCTGTGCAGGTAAAAAAGGATGCAGCTACAGAACTGGCGGAAATTCTTGGGGCAATTTCCGGTGTTGGTAAGGTACAGGTGATGCTGACGGTGTCGACAGGGGAGCATATCCAGTATCATTATGACGAGGACATTTCCTCCTCTGATGGCGGCTCCAGTATTCACAAGGAAACAATTATTATTTCCACCTCTGACCGCAGTGAGGAGGCGTTGATTAGCCAAGTCACGCCGCCGGTTTACAGAGGGGCGATTGTGGTATGTCAGGGCGCAGACCATAGTGCGGTAAAGCTGGCTGTGGTGGAAGCGGTGTCAAAGGCAACCGGACTTGGCGCAGACCAAATTTCTGTATTGAAAATGAAATGAATGGAGGCAATCATTTATGAAAAATTGGAAGAAAAATCTCATTGCTATGGCGGTGCTGCTGACTGTGTGCTCCGGTATTTATCTCAACTGGGTTTATACCGGCGGACAGGACACGCAAAATTTGGAAGACACCCTCAATTCTGACAAGCTGATGAATGATGATATGTTGGTCATGGGGGGACAGGACCAAAAGCCGGAGGACGAGCAGACCAATGTAACCACTGATTATTTTGCCGCTGTCCGTCTGTCAAGACAGGAGGCACGGGACAGTGCTGTGTCGCTTCTGCAGGAAGCCATGGCATACGGCAGTCAGGAGCAGGTGGCGCAGACCAATGAGCAGCTGGAGGAAATCATTCAAACTGCTCTGTGTGAAGCGCAGATTGAAAGCCTTGTAATTGCCAAGGGGTATCGGGACTGTGTGGCGTATATGAGTGAGAACGGAATTTCCATTGCCGTTGCCACACCGGAGGGTGGACTGCAGAAAACAGATGTTGCGGTCATTTCTGATATTGTGCTGAGTCAGTCGGAATTTACCCTGAACGATATTCATGTGGTGGAGGTTCAGTAATTTGAAAATATCGGCTCTCGGAGTAATTCCGAGAGCCATTTTTCGTAAAAAACAGTTGTATTTTTTGCATATTGGTGGTACAATACACAAAAGTATGTTGTGTTTACGCACAATCAAAAACCAGGAGGTATTTCCATGGCTGATAATAAACAGTACATCACCCAGCCCCAGGAAAAGGGTGTTGTGATGATTTCTGAGGATGTGGTAGCAACCATTGCCGCCCATGCGCTGTCTGAAATTGAAGGCTTTGCCGGTGTCAGCACCAAGCCCGGTGCAGATATTGCCGAGTTAATTGGCAAGAAGAATTGGGGCAAGGGTGTTAAAGTTTCCATTTCTGATGACAATGTGATTGCGCTGGATTGCAATGTTATGATTTACTATGGTCATAGTGTGGTTGATGTGGCAAAATCCATTCAAGCCAGTGTGACGGCTGCTGTGGAATCCACCACCGGCAACCGTGTTTCGTCCGTAAATGTTAATATCTGCGGCATTATCCGTAAGTAAGGGGTAGCTATGACAAGAGCAGACGCCAGAGAACTGGCGGTACATTTGATTTACGCCAGAGAATTTACCGGCGAAGAGCCGGAGCATGTCATTTCTGTCCGGTTGGAGAAAGAATACTATTCTGCCTTGGCACAGGAAAATGAGGTTTATACCGACCGCCCCAGTAAAAGCCAATTGAGCTATATTGATTCGGTGGTGGCTGGCGTTGCCAACCGCATCGAGCCTTTAAACGAAGAAATCGGTAAATACTCCATTGGTTGGGATGTAAGCCGTATTTCCCGATTGACCAGAGCCATTATGCAGCTGGCCATTTTTGAAATTCTGTATGTGGAGGATGTTCCCACCGGCGTTGCTGTATCCGAGGCTGTTCGCCTTGCCAAGAAGTACGACGGTGATGATACCGGTGCTTTTGTTAACGGCATTTTGGGCTCTTTCGCCAGAGCGCAGACAGAGAAAGAGGAAGTATAATGAGTGTCATTGGCATTGATACCAGTAATTACACCACCTCCATTGCCTGTTTTGACGGGGTTGAGGGTGTAAACTGCTCCAAGCTGCTGCCTGTGCAGCAGGGTCAGTTGGGTCTGCGCCAGAGCGATGCTGTATTTGCACACATCAAAAGCCTGCCGGAGCTTTCCGGCAGGCTGTTTTGCCATGTTCAGCCGGAGGAAATCCGTGCCATCGGTGTCAGCACCCGCCCAAGGGCGGTAGAGGGCAGCTATATGCCCTGCTTTATGGTTGGATATTCCCATGCCAAGATGCTGTCGGAGCTGCACAAAGTCCCTTTGGTGGAGGTTTCTCATCAGCAGGGTCATGTGGCAGCCAGCCTTTGGAGCGCCAACCGCATGGATTTGATGGATAAGCCCCATTTGGCATGGCATTTGTCCGGCGGCACTACGGAGCTGCTCTTGGTTGAGCCGGAGGGCAAAAATGTCCGCTGTACCCGCATCGGAGGCACAACGGATATTTCTGCCGGTCAGCTGATTGACCGCACCGGTGTCATGCTGCAGCTACCGTTTCCTGCAGGTAAGGCGCTGGACAGCCTCAGCAGGGAAGCGCAGAAACAGGATTTTTACAAGGTCAAGTGCAGCAATCTTGAATTTTCACTTTCCGGTATTCAAAACAAGGTGCAACAGTATGCTCTGTCCAATTCTCCGGAAGAAACAGCCGGTTATGCGCTGCGGTGCGTGTGCTACAGTGTCTATCAAACCACGCTGGATGCATTAAAAGCGTATCCTGATTATGAAGTGGTATTTTCCGGCGGCGTGGCATCTAATTCCATGCTCCGCAATATGCTCTCACCGCTAAAGCCGGTATTTGCAAAACCGGAGTTTTCCACAGACAATGCCATGGGCGTAGCTGTCTTGGCGGATAGAATGGGGAGGGAATAAGATGGCACAGCAAGTCTTAACCATTACCCAAATCAATGAATATATTCGCTCCATGATGGACAGTGACCGCCTGTTGGGTGCGGTTGCCGTCAAGGGCGAAATCAGCAACTATAAGCTCTATCCCTCCGGACATCACTATTTCACATTGAAGGACGAGGGCGGCGCATTAAAATGCGTCATGTTCAAGGGAAATGCCCTCAAGATGCGTTTTCGTCCGGAAAACGGGATGCAGATTATTGCCATGGGCAAAATCAGTGTGTTCCCAAGAGACGGCGCTTATCAGCTGTATTGCACCAATTTGGCGTTGGACGGCATTGGCGATTTATATGCTGCCTTTGAGCAGATGAAAACCAAGCTGGCTACGCAAGGTTTATTCGACCAAGCCCATAAAAAACCGCTGCCCAAGCTGCCCGGTACAATCGGTATCATCACAAGCTCCGCCGGTGCGGCAGTTCACGATATGCTGCGGATTTTGCGCAAGCGGTATCCCTTGACCAAGGTGGTACTGCTGCCGGTACGGGTACAGGGCGCGGAAGCCCCCGGCGAAATTGCTGCCGCCATTGCCTATGCCAACCATTATCGCTTGGCTGACCTGCTGATTGTGGGCAGAGGCGGTGGCTCTATTGAGGATTTGTGGGCGTTTAATGAGGAAGTGGTGGCGCACGCCATCTATCGTTCGGAAATCCCGATTATTTCTGCTGTCGGACATGAGCCGGATGTGACCATTTCTGATTTTGTGGCAGATTTGCGTGCCGCAACGCCCTCTAATGGTGCAGAGCTGGCAGTTCCGGACCAAGATGCCCTGCAGCAGACCTTAGACGCAATGGCAGCCGCCATGGCGTCATACATGAGTCGCCAAATCAAGGCAGCAAGGCAGCATTTGAATGTGCTTTCCGGCAGTCCGGCGCTGCAAAGTCCACAGGGCTATTTTAGTCAGCGCAGAAAGTCATTGGAGCTGCTGCAGAGCCGGCTTTTTGCCGTTCAAGTACAACAGCTCAGCCGAAAAAAGCAACGCTATATTGCCATGACCGCCAAGCTGGATGCCATGAGCCCCTTAAAGGTGCTTTCTCGAGGCTATGCCATGGCGCAGACAGAGCAGGGGGACTTGGTGCGAAGTGTTTCCCATATAAAATCCGGTGATACAGTTCGTGTTTCACTGTCAGATGGACAATTCATCGCCACGGTTACAGATGTAAAGGAGCAGAAGATATGAATCAGGAAAACAAAACCTTTGAAGAAAATATGCTGCGCTTAGAGCAGATTGTACGCTCTATGGAACGGGGTGAAACCCCTTTGGAGGAGAGCTTGAAGCTATTTCAGGAGGGCACAAATTTGGTCGCTGCCTGTGGAAAGCTGTTGGATTCTGCCGAATTGCAGGTAAAAATGGTCATGACCGCCGCCGATGGCAGCCCTGTGCTTGAGGACTTTGCAGATGAATGATACATTGGCGCAGTATCGCAAGTACATCGAGGCATATCTGACTGACCATTATCAGCAACTGAATAATCAGCCCCAAAAGCAGCTTTATGATGCCGTGACCTACAGCCTTTTGGCAGGGGGCAAGCGGCTGCGCCCTATTTTGGTGTTTGAATTCTGCAGATGCTGCGGCGCTGATTGGAAAAAGGCTGCGCCATTTGCGGCTGCCATCGAGATGATTCATACCTACAGCCTGATTCATGATGACCTGCCTTGTATGGACAATGACGATTTTCGCCGTGGTAGACCTACCAATCATAAGGTCTACGGCGAGGCAATGGCAGTTTTGGCAGGAGATGCGCTGCTTACAGATGCCTTTACTCTCGCTGCCAAGGCAGAGCTTCCTCATCCGCAGGATTTGGGCAGGGCGATTTCCGTTTTGTCGGAATGTGCCGGCTCACTCGGCATGGTGGGCGGACAGGTGCTGGATATTTTGAGTGAGCAGCGCCTTTGCACGGAGCAGGAAATTTTAGACATTCAAAGCCGCAAAACAGGCGGATTGATTCACGCTGCCTGCGTGCTGGGTGTCCTTGCCGGCGGCGGTACGCAGCAACAGCTACAGGCGGCAGCTCAATTTGCTGCCGGAATCGGTCTTGCATTCCAAATTCGGGATGATATGCTGGATGTCATCGGCACGCAGGAGGAAATGGGAAAGGGTGTCGGTACAGACCAAGAGAAAAACACCTTTGTTCGCCTTTACGGGCTGGAACAATGTGAAAAATTGGTTCGCAAATACACCCAAACGGGGCTTTCTGCCTTGGATGCTTTTGAAAACACTGACCTTTTGCGGCAACTGGCATTGGATATGGTGGGCAGAACAAAATGAAAAATGACCGGAGAGCAGCAGCTCTCCGGTCAGCTTTATTTATAACGAATAGTCATATTCTTCATATTTTGAAAAGTCCAATGCTTTGGGTTTGGAGGGAACACGCTTGCAGGGGTCATATTGAAAGCGGCGGCATTTTTCCCCATGTTCCTTAACACCTTTTTTGCTGCACCATACGGAGTGGTCATTCAGCGGTGTGCTGTAGGTGCAGTATTCACAAGCCCCTTCAATTTTCTTACGAAACAGCATATTCTTGTCCTCCTATGTAAGCTGCTACCATTATACACCAAGTAATACCGGATTGCTACTGTGAATTTGCAATTTTTTAGACACTTTTCCGTATAATATGCAAATCAATATGCAGCCAATCACTGCCGGTAACCCAATATGATACCGCACATTTTTTTCAAGCAGCAGCTGTGCCGCCTCACAAAATAGCAGGGTAACGGCACTTTGCATAACTTTTCCCAGGAAATAATTCCTGCAGGAAAAAAGAGAGGAGACAGCACTTTTGGTTTGCAGCATCACGCAGACACCGCCAAAGCTGATAAACAAGGCAAAAATGGTTAATCTTTGCCCAATTTGAGAAATCTCTATCAAGTCGACACAGCCGTTTGCTACCTCCAGCAGACCGGAAAATATGATTTGAAGTTCCTTTGGAAAAAGCCAAAAAGCCCACCTCTGCAAAAACGAAAGCAGCACACGCAGTGCCACCACCCAACCGCAGACGGATGCCATTGCTCTCATTGCTTGCTTCATGGCATCTGCCAAAGAAACTGCAGATACCGAGGTTGCTGCCATAGTCCCATGGGGTTTGCCGGGTGTGAGAATTCCTGTTATCAGCGCAGAGAGAATGTGAATTCCCCACACAATCCAGCACAACCACGGCTTTTGCAGCACAGCTGCGCCCATGCCAAACAAAAAGGCAGGACCTGCGTTGTTGCAAAAAGATAGCATCCGTTCTGCGTCTTGCTTTGAAAGCTTTCCTCGGCGGTAGGCATCCGCAAGACCTTGCGCGCCTACCGGATAACCGCCCAAAAGTCCCACTAGCAGCAGTGGCTCTGCGCACTGGGGTATTTTTAACAGTCTGCCAATTGGACGCAGCAATTTTAATTTTCGTTCCATGAGCGCCGACAGCAGCAGGGGACTGACGATAAAAAACGGAAACAGGGCAGGAATCACTGTTGTAAAACACAATTCGATACCGGCTTTTGCCCCCATCATGCCGGTTTTGGCATCCAAAATCAAAATAAGCATTGCACCTGCCCATGCAAGAATTCGAAGCACCACACAAATCACCTCGAAGGATTCTATGCACTGTCCATGAAAAAACAGTACAATCACGGCATATACTTTTTCTAAAGGAAGGTGAGGGCTGTGAAGCAAAAAAAGTCCTTGATGCAGAAAATTTTTGAAAGCGCTGATTTGAATGAGGAAAGTATTCCCCGACAGCCACTGGTGGAGCTGTTGGGGACAAATCGTGTGCTGATTGAAAATCATCATGGCGTGACCCAATATGGACAGGAACGAATACAAGTGCGGTTGAATTACGGGGCAGTCAATGTCAACGGAAATCGACTGCAGCTATGCCAAATGACACGGCAGAAGCTGGTCATCACCGGCTCCATTGACAGCATTGAATTGATAAGGGGGAAATATAGGTGAATTTTTGGCAATCGCTGGCAGGAATGGTGCGGTTGGAGTTAGTCAGTGCCGATATTTCCGGCGCTGTGGCAGCCTTTGCAAATGAGGGAATTGTATTGCAGGACGCTGTTTCCGAGGATGAATTGCATCTTCAGTTCTCTGTTCGCCGCAGTGATGCAAAAAAAGTGTGCTATTTGGCTGGGAAAAGGGGAGAACAAATCATCCTGCAGCAAAAATCCGGTATCTATTTTTCGCTGATTTCGCTGAAAAAGCGACCGGTTTTACTTGTTGGAATGCTGCTATTGATGTTTGCCAGTTTTTTTGTGCCAAGCCGTGTGTTTTTCATTCGGGTAGAGGGTAATTCTGCCATGGCCGACCGGCTGATTTTGGAAAAGGCGGCAGAATGTGGTGTGCATTTTGGTGCATCCCGGCGTCAGGTCAGAAGCGAACGGATGAAGAATGCCTTGCTGGAAGCCATGCCGCAGCTGCAATGGGCAGGAGTCAATACCAAGGGTTGTACTGCAATCATTACGGTTCGGGAACGGAATGATTTGGGTCAGCCAAAGCCACAGGGCGGTGTTGCAAATGTAGTGGCAATTCGAGATGGAATTGTCCGTGAAATGACGGTGCTGCGTGGAAATGCGCTCTGCCATACAGGACAGGCGGTCAAACAGGGTCAAGTGCTGATTTCCGGTTTCACCGATTGCGGACTTTCTATTCTTGCCACCCGTGCCGAGGGAGAGGTTTATGGGGAAACAATGCGCACTCTAACCACGCTTATGCCGCTGCAATATGAAAAACGAAGTCAATCGACCGCCTCCGACAAAAATTATTCGCTGATTTTTGGAAAAAAACGCATAAATTTCTTCAAAGGTAGTGGAATTTCGGGTGCAGGTTGTGCTAAAATATATGAGGAGAATTATTTGACGCTGCCCGGCGGTTTTGTTCTTCCGGTTGCCATTATCACAGAGCAAAGCTTTTCTTATGAGGACACGCCGGAAATCCTTTCCGAAGCAGAAACAGTCCTTTCGGATTTTTCAAAGGCGTATTTGCCGCAAATAATGACTGCCGGAAAGGTTTTGCAGAGCAATGAAATTTTTTCCCATTTGCAGGATGTTTGCCGCTTGGACGGAAGCTATAGCTGCTATGAGCTGCTGGGTATCACACGCATGGAGGAGAATATTTTTTCGCATGAGTAAAATTGCTGAACGAACAATCAATGCAGAGCGAGTGGAAGATTTGATGAGTGTCTTTGGCTCCTTTGATGAAAATATCCACCGCATTGAAGAAAGCCTTTGCGTTTCCGTTGTCAACAGAGGAACGGAATTGAAAATTACCGGTGAGGAGGAGGCTGTGGACAAAGCCCACAAAACACTGGAGGGTCTATTGACCCTTGCCTCCAAGGGTGAAATCATTGATGAGCAGCGAGTGCGCTATCTCATTACTTTGGTCAATGAGGGCAATGCTGAGCAGATTGCTCAGGTTGCCAAGGATGTGGTGTGTATCACTGCCAAGGGAAAGCCCATCAAGGCGAAAACCCTTGGTCAGCAAAAATACATGAAAGCCATTGAGAAAAACACCATTACCATCGGTGTTGGTCCTGCCGGTACGGGCAAGACCTATCTTGCAGTGGCTGCTGCAGTGGCCGCCTTTCGGGAACGTACGGTCAATCGGATTATTCTGACCCGACCTGCCGTGGAAGCCGGTGAGCGACTGGGCTTCTTGCCCGGTGATTTGCAAAATAAGGTTGACCCTTACCTGCGCCCACTATACGATGCGCTTTTTGATATGCTGGGGGCAGAAACCTTTCAAAAATATCAGGAGCGTGGCTCAATCGAGGTAGCACCCCTTGCCTATATGCGTGGCAGAACACTGGATGACAGCTTTATTATTTTGGATGAGGCGCAAAACACCACCAAGGAGCAGATGAAAATGTTCCTGACCCGTTTGGGCTTTGGCTCAAAAATTGTAATCACCGGTGATGTGACACAGATTGACCTACCGGATGATAAGGTTTCGGGCCTAAAGGATGCTGTCCGTGTTTTGGAGGGCGTCAAGGATATTGCCATTTGCAAGCTGACCAGCGCCGATGTGGTGCGGCACGCCTTGGTGCAGGAAATTATCAATGCCTATGAAAAGGCAGCCAAGCCGGATAATAAAAAGCCTGAATTCAAGGGCAGCTATCAGAGGAAGAAATAATATGGGAAAACATAAAATTAACATCACATTTGACGGGTTTTCACTGCAGCAACCGCTGGTTGCGCTCCATATTCGCCGCTGCATTGAGGTGGTATTGACTTCGGAGGGGGTAACCACCGGTTGCGAAATCAATGTCTTGGTGACGGATGACAAAGGAATTCATGCCATCAATGCAGCCAGCCGCAATGTGGATAAGCCCACCGATGTGCTGAGCTTCCCTATGTTTCAGTTAGAAGCCGGAAATCCTCCCGAGGACTGGGCGGCTTATCTTGACCTCGAAACCGGATTGTGCCCCTTGGGTGATATTTGCATCTCATTGCAGCGTGCCGCTGCGCAAGCCAAGGAATTTGGACACAGCCTGAAACGGGAGGTGGGCTATCTCACCATCCATTCTGTGCTGCATCTTTTGGGCTATGACCACATGGACGAGGGTGAGCAAAAGGCGCAAATGCGTCAAAGGGAAGAGCTGATTGCCGCACAAATCAAGGGTATGCGCCGGGACTGATTTTTACATTGAGGAGAATTACCTATGAATACAAAAACCGCCATTATCACCATTGCAGGTCGCCCCAATGTGGGAAAATCCACCTTGACCAATTATTTGGTGGGTGAGAAAATAACCATTGTTTCCAATAAACCCCAAACCACCCGCAACCGCATTTGCGGTATTCTGACCAAGGGCAATTCCCAGTTTGTCTTTGTGGATACTCCCGGCTTTCACAAACCAAGAACCAAGCTGGGTGATTTCATGGTCAGTGCTGTTCGGGAATCCATTGCGGATGTGGATTTGACGGTTTTGGTGGTAGAGCCTATTGCCTCTGTGGGGCAGCAGGAGCAGCTGCTGTTGGAACAGCTTTCTGCAAAGCATTGCCCCGTGATTTTGGCAATTAACAAGATTGACACCGTGGAAAAGGACAAGCTGCTGGAGGTCATTGCCGTTTATAGCGAGGCTGCAAAGTTTGATGCAATCATTCCCATTTCGGCTAAAACCGGAGATGGTGTGAATGAATTGCTGGCGGAATGCGAAAAATATTGCGTTGAAAGCCCCTTCCTGTTTCCGGATGATGTGACCACCGACCAGCCGGAAAAACAGGTCATGGCTGAAATCATCCGTGAAAAGCTGCTGTGGAATTTGGAAAAGGAAATTCCTCATGGCACGGCGGTGGAAATCAATACCTTTACAGAGCGTGAAAACGGCATTATCGATTTGGATGCCACCATTTACTGTGAAAAAGCCAGTCATAAAGGCATTATCATTGGCAAAAAGGGAGAAATGCTGAAGAAGATTTCTTCCATGGCTCGTGCCGATTGTGAAAAATTCATGGGCACAAAGGTTTACTTGACCACTTGGGTCAAGGTCAAGGAAAATTGGCGTGACAGCGATTTCATGGTGAAGAACTTCGGCTACCGCGAATAATTTTCCATTTGTAAAATCCTCCTGTTCTGCAAATCCTATGGACAGGAGGGGTGAACATGAACGAAAAAGATTATTGGAATTTGTTTTTGGCAACCGGTTCTCCGGAGGCGTATTTGCTTTACAACCAAGCCAAAAGGATGGAGCAAAATCATGTACCTGACAACGAAAGCATTGGTGCTGCGGGTAACGGACTACAATGACCGGGACTGCCTGTTGACCGTCTTGACCCCGGAACATGGGCGGCTGACTGTAAAGGCCCGTGGACTGCGGAGAAAAAATTCCCCCTTGGTTGCGCCCTGTCAGCTGCTTGCCATGGGCGAATTTACGCTGTTTGAATATCATGGCATGTACACTGTCAATGAAGCCCAGTCCGTGGAATTATTTCACGGGCTGCGGCGTGATTTGACCAAGCTTTCCTTGGGTACATATTTTGCGCAGGTAGCAGAGGTGCTCAGTCAAGAGGATTTGCCCAATCCGGAGCTGTTGTCGTTGCTGCTGAACTGCCTTTATGCCTTGGACAAGCTCCATAAGCCGGAAGCTATGGTAAAGGCGGTTTTTGAGCTGCGTGCCGCCAGTATCGCCGGTTATAGCCCGGATTTATTGGGCTGCCATGTCTGCGGCAATCAAAATGCCAACCGCTTTGACCTATCCCAAGGCAGACTGATTTGTAAGGACTGTGTGGATGACGGGCAGCAGGGCATTCGGATGCCGGTCACGGAAAGTATGCTGCAAGCCATGCGCTATATCGTCTTTTGCAATCCGAAAAAACTGTTTTCCTTTGATGCCCCTGTTGAAACACTGGAGCAACTTTCTTCCGTCACAGAGGGTTACCTCACCACACAACTGGAAAGAGGCTTTTCCACGCTTGACTTTTATAAATCCCTGTTTATAGGAGATTACCATGTCTGAACTTTACGAAAAATCCTTGCGAAAGCTGGAGTTGCCGCTGGTTTTGGAGCAACTGGCAGAATGTGCCGGCAGTCAAGCAGGTAAGGATGCCTGCTTAGGCTTGCGACCTGTTTCCGATTTGGAGGAGGTCAATGCACTGCTTGCTCAAACCACTGCTGCTTCTGAGCTTTGTACACGAAAGGGAAACCCTGCCTTTGGGGAGGTACGGGATGTGTCTGTTTCTTTGGAACGGGCTGACCGGGGCGGTGTCCTGCAGCCAAAGGAGCTTCTGCAGATTGCCTCGGTGCTTCGCTGCGCCCGTACCGTCAAGGGCTATATTTCCGAAGATGAAAAGGCAACGGTTTTGGACTCGTTGTTTCAGAGCCTTGTTGCCAATAAATATCTAGAGGACAAAATTTTCGGTGCGATTTTGTCCGAAGAAGAAATCGCCGACAACGCCTCGCCGGAGCTTTCCGATATTCGCCGCCATATGCGGCTGCAGGCAGGCAAAATTCGGGATACGCTGCAAAAAATTATTTCTTCGCCTGCCTATGTCAAATTCCTTAGAGAGCCGATTATCACCATTCGTCAAGGACGCTATGTTGTGCCGGTCAAGAGCGAATGTAAGGGAGAAGTACCCGGTCTTGTTCACGATGTTTCTGCCACCGGCTCAACCTATTTTGTAGAGCCCATGTCGGCAGTCAATGCCAACAACGCACTGCGGGAGCTGGAGCTGAAGGAAAAAAAGGAAATTCAGCGCATATTAGCAGAGATGTCTGCCGAGGCAGCTGCCTATCAAGAATCCATCAATGATGATTTCCGGATTTTGGTGCAGCTGGATGTAATTTTTGCCAAGGCACGCCTCGGCTATCGGATGCGTGCGTGGACACCGATTATGAATGACAGCGGCAGGGTAGAGCTGCGAAACGCCCGTCATCCGCTGATTGACCCCAAGGTGGTTGTGCCTATTTCTTTGCGGCTGGGAACGGATTTTGATTCCATGATTATCACCGGACCAAATACCGGTGGTAAAACGGTCACACTTAAAACCATCGGTCTTTTGACCTTGATGGCAGAGTGCGGTTTGCATATCCCGGCAGGGGATGGCAGCTGCCTGTCCACCTTTGATGCCATTCTTGCGGACATCGGTGATGAGCAATCCATTGCTCAAAGCCTGTCCACTTTCTCCAGCCATATGCGGACTATTGTAGATGTGGTGGCTGAATGTGACGACCGGACGCTGGTTCTGTTCGATGAGCTTGGGGCAGGCACTGACCCGGCAGAGGGCGCAGCACTTGCCACCGCTATCATCGAATTTTGCCGAAAAATGGGTAGCCGTGTGGTTGCCACCACCCACTATGCTGAGCTAAAACTGTACGCCATGCGTACCAAGGGCGTCATCAACGCCTCCTGTGAATTTGATGGAGAAACCCTGCGCCCCACCTATAGGCTGCTGATTGGTATTCCCGGCAAATCCAACGCCTTTGCCATTTCCCGAAAGCTGGGCTTGGCAGAGCATATTCTAAAGGAAGCCGGAGATTTGGTCAGTAAAAGCGATAAGGATTTTGAGGATGTGCTATCTCAGTTGGAGCAGCAGCGACAGCAGATGGAACACGCCAAGCTGGAGGCGCAGCGGCTGCATCGGGAAACGGAGGGTATCCGACAGCAAAGTGAGGAGCTTCAAATTCAGCTTCAAAAGGAACGGGATAAGGCTTTGGAGCAGGCACGAAGAGAAGCACAGCGCATTATTGAGGATGCCCGCTTTACAGCCAATGCCGCCAGCGAGGAATTAAAGGCACTGCGCAAGCAGCTGCAGGATTCCGCTGATGCCACCGGCATCAATCAGCGGCAGGCAGAGCTTCGCCGCAGCCTGAACGAGGCAGAGGACCGTCTCCGTGCCAAGCTACCCCAAAAGGAGCGCCCCAAGCCCACCCGGGGCATTTTAGTGGGAGATACGGTGGAGCTTTTGAAGCTGGGAACAAAAGCCAGTGTCATTGCCATCAACAAGGATGGCACTTATCAGCTGCAAGCTGGCGTTTTGAAAATGAATGCCAAAGCAGAAGAAATTTATCTCTTGGAGCAGGACAATCCTTACGAGCAAAAAAAAGCAAGACCTGCGCACTCCGGCAGAGTCATGAATGTCAACGCCGCTGTCAGTGAGGTGGATTTGCGTGGCATGGATTCCATTGAGGCAATTTGTGCCATGGAGCTGCACATTGATGGGGCAGTCCGTTCCAATTTGCCCTCTGTCCGTATTATTCACGGTAAGGGAACGGGAACGCTTCGAGCTGCCGTCCATCAAGCATTGAAGAAGAATAAATTCATCAAATCTTTCCGTCTTGGTGTCTACGGGGAGGGTGAGGACGGCGTTACAATCGCTGAAATTCGGTGATTTTTCGAAAATCAGTTGACTTTTCATTCAAATTTGTTATCATATATTTAAGCACCGCTGTATAGCAGTGGTGGGTAAGGAGTGAAGAAAATGTTTAGTAAGGAAATCATCGTGCGCTGCGAATCTGGTCTGCATAACAAGCAGGCTACATATTTTGTGCAGAAGGCAAATGAATTCAATTGTTCCATCTATTTGGAGGCTGGCAACCGTAGAATGAATGCCAAAAGTCTGCTGGGAATGATGTCATTGGGCATCGTAACCGGAACTACGGTAACGCTGTCTGCTGATGGCTCCGATGCAGAGGCGGCGGTAGCTGCGCTGGAAGCCCTGCTGCAAAGAGATGTCTACTGATTTTATTCCATTGCCGCCTTGATGCTTTGGCATTGAGGCGGTTTCTTTTTAGGTGATTGTATGATTTTCGAAGCACTGAAAGAAAAAGCCCTGACCCTGCCGTATGCCCCCGGTGTATATCTCATGCGGGATAAAACAGGCACTGTGATTTATGTGGGAAAGGCAAAAAAACTGAAGAATCGGGTCAGCCAGTATTTTCAGGATACTGCCTCCCATTCGCCCAAAACCAAACTGATGGTCAGCAAAATCCACCAGTTCGAGGTCATTGTTGCTTCTTCGGAATTCGAGGCGTTGGTGCTGGAATGTAGCTTGATTAAGCGGTATATGCCCAAATATAACATTCTACTGAAGGATGATAAGGGCTATCCCTATCTGCGGCTGAATCGCAAGGAGGCTTATCCCGTCATCACCATGGTGGCAAAGCCTGCCAATGACGGGGCAGAGTACTTTGGACCTTTTGGCAGTCGGGGTTTGACCCAAAGTATTCAGGAGGCAATCGGCAGTGCGCTGAAGCTGCCCGCCTGCAAAAAGCAGTTTCCCCGTGATATTGGAAAGGGCAGACCCTGTCTGAATTATCACATGAATCGCTGTGCCGGCTGGTGCATGGAAAACAAAGGAAAAGAGGATTATCGCCAAAGAATTGAGCAGGCACGGCAGCTGCTGCTTGGCAATTATAAGCCCACTGCCGATGCAATTCGTCAGCAGATGCTGCAGGCATCCGATAATTTAGAATTTGAGCTGGCAGCCAGCCTGCGTGACCGACTCAGCGCAGTGGAGGCACTGGGTCAAAAGCAGCTTGTGACCGCCGGCACACGGGCAGATACAGATGTCATTGGCTACGGTCAGTCTGAAACCAAGGCGTGTTTTGCGGTGCTTCATTTTACCGGCGGTAATCTGCTGGATAAGGAATATGAGGTCTTTTCCGTTCCGGAGGACAAAGAGGCGGCAGTGTCCAGCCTCATGAAGCAGTATTATTTAAGCCGTGGCATGGCACCCAAAATTGTTCTGCTTCCCTTTGAATTGGAGGATAGTGACTTGTTTGCTCAGCTATTGGAGCAAAGCTTTGGGCGAAAGCCCCACCTGCGCACACCCCAGCGAGGAGATAATGTTCGTCTTGTGGAGCTTGCAAATAAAAATGCCACAGAGGAGGCGCAGCGTCTGACAGACAAGGAGGAGCGCATCTCCGGCACATTGTCCCTGCTTGGAAAAATGCTATCTATGTCTGCGCCTATTCGAATAGAATCTTATGATATTTCCAATATTTCCGGCACAGATATTGTAGCAGGTATGGTTGTCTTTGAGGATGGAAAGCCTAAAAAGAGCGACTATAAGCGCTTTAAGCTGGAGGGACTTGCCAATCAGGATGATTATGCCTCCATGGAGCAAGTGCTTCTGCGGCGTTTTACCCGTTATAAGACAGGGGATAAGGGCTTTGATATTCCGCCGGATTTACTGTTGATAGACGGCGGCATTACCCATGCCAACACAGCGTTGAAGGTACTGCAACAGTTGGAACTGAACATCCCGGTGTTCGGCATGGTTAAGGATGACAAACACCGCACAAGGGCACTGGTGACGGCAGAGGGAAAAGAAATTCGCATCGATAACAATCAGTCGATATTTTCTTTCATCGGTAATATTCAGGAGGAGGTACACCGCTTTGCCATCTCCTATCACCGCAACTTGCGAAGTAAGCGTCTAAAAAATTCTGCGTTGGACAGCATTCCGGGTATTGGACCGAAGCGGAAGGAGCGGCTGTTAAAACAGTTTAAGTCACTCAACGGCATTGCAAATGCGTCTCTACTTGAATTAGAGCGACTACTTCCGAAGGATGCCGCAGCAGCGGTATTTGACCATTTTCACAATGAGGAGAAACAGTAATGCGTGTTATTTCAGGAACTGCCAGAGGTGTCAATTTAAAAACGCCGGAGGGGCTTTCTACGCGTCCCACAGCCGACAGAGTCAAGGAGGCGGTATTTTCTATCCTTCAGTTTGACCTGCCCGGTACAGCAGTGCTGGACCTGTTTGGCGGAACAGGACAGTTGGGCATTGAGGCACTAAGCCGTGGCGCTAAATCTGCCGTTTTCATAGATGAGAGCGAAAAAGCCTGTGCCCTAATTAAGGAAAACCTCCGCCGTACCAAGCTGGAGCAGCAGGGAAGTGTTATTCGGAGTGATTATCTTTCCTTTCTGCGGCAATGCAAGGCGAAATTCGATATTATTTTGCTTGACCCACCTTATGCAGAAGTTTTTCTGGAAAATGCCTTAAAATGTATCACAGAAATTGACATTTTGCAATCTGGTGGTATAATAGTTTGTGAGCGACCGATTGAAAAAGCGCTAACTTTGGAATTTGTGGGGTACACCCGTTCCAAGGATTATAAATACGGCAAAACCGATATCACTCTTTACCGCAAGGATTAGGAAGTGTTACTATGAAAATCGCCATATATCCCGGCAGCTTTGACCCGGTTACCAGCGGTCACCTAAATATTATACGCCGTGCCGCAGGTATTTTTGACCGTCTAATTGTCTGTGTCATGGTGAATGTCGGTAAAAACCCCATGTTTACCTTGCAGGAGAGAGTGGATTTTATTCGCCGTATTACGGCGGACCTGCCCAATGTAGATGTGGATTGCTCAGATGAGCTTTTGGCAAATTATGCTCAACGCAAAGGCAGCTGTGTAATTATTAAGGGCTTGCGAGCCGGCTCTGATTTTGAAAATGAGTTCCAGATGGCGTTGATTAACCACAAAATCAATCCCAATTTGGACACCATGTTCCTGACCGCTGAGCATCAGTATATGTATCTAAGCTCCAGTACAGTTAAGGAGCTGGGTAACTACGATGTGGATTTATCTGAATTTTTACCGGAGGAAATCATTCCGGATTTTCAGAAAAAAATAAAAACAAACCGTCAAGGAGGAACTTCCCAATGAACGAGAAGCATATTGAAGATCTCATTACCGGTCTGTACGATTTAGTGCAGGATGCCAGAGCCTTGCCTTTGGCAGCTGATAAGTGTATCATCGAGCGAGATAAGGTACTAGATATGCTCGACGAAGTCATTGCTCAGCTTCCTGCTGAGCTCAAGCAGTCCCGTACCATTGTAGAATCACGCAATGAGCTGATTGGACAGGCACGGCGGGAATCTGAAAATATTGTCCGCAATGCTCGGGAAGAGGCGGAGCGTATGGTTTCTCAGCAGACCATCTATCAGGAAGCCAAGCGTCAGTGCATGGACATGGTAGAGCAGACCAAGCAGCAGATTGATGCTCTGCGCAAAGCCAGCAACGACTACATGATTGACGCTCTGCGCCGCACTGAGGAAACCATTGCCAATTCTTTGGCAGAGGTGCAGAACACTCGTGCCAAGCTACAGGAGCTGACAGAGCCTCAGGTAGAACAGGAAGTTTAACCGCACTTATATATTCCGGAGCAGCCAAATGCTGCTCCGGTTATTTTTTTGTTGATGACCGCATAAGCATGAACAGAAAGGGGAGAGGGAAATGCCTTATCAGCAAAAAAATAAGAGCAAAATTACGCAAATTGCAATTGGACTGGCTATGGGGTGGGGTGTCGCTGTGATAACCATGCTATTGGTGACGATACTGGTGGCAACCCTGGTGGCTGGGCAAAAAATTGAGGAAGGAATGATTGCACCGGGTGCGGTAGCAGCCACAATTCTTGCCTCCTTTTTGGGCGCATTGTTCACCGTGGGGAAAATAGGGGAGAAGCGGATGATTTACAGCCTAATTAGCGGCGGAATCTATTACATTACGCTTCTTTGCATGAATGCTTTGTTTTTTGAGGGAACTTATCGTGGACTGGGTGCGGCTGCGTTGACCATAACCGGCAGCTGTGTGGTGGTCGGATTGATGGGATTCCGGCAAAAGAATCATAAAAACAAACGATTTAATCGGCGCTATAAGGTCTAGTTGTGCATAATGAACAAAGCGGTAAATTTCATTTACCTATCGCTAAAAACAATTCGTCATAACTAACATACAATATTTAGGGGGTGGGCTTCGAGCTCCACCCCCACATCTTCTAAATGTTTATTCTACAGTCCAATAGAAGGGCTTGCGGTTATATCGGTTTACATAATCGTGTTAACATAAAAAATAGGCATAATTTACAAAAAATACATATATTGGCTTTTCTGCTTGAAATTTCCCAATGTTTGGGGTATATTATTTTCAATAGAAGCGAATACGGAATTTTGCGACCGAGATGCCGCAGACAATGCCGTTTTTTCGGCAAAGTTGAGATCTCTGGTCTTTATTTTTCGTCTTTATTTCAGAAAGAAAAGGTAGCGAGTACATGTTGGATTTGATTTCTGCCTACGAAAAATACCTATCTAAGGTCAAACAGGCATCCTCCAACACAGTTGCCTCGTATATGCGTGACATTCGCCAATTTTCGCAGTGGCTGTACGCATCAGAGGGAAAAGAGGTTGTGGATGCCACCCAACTGAATATTCACTCCTATTTTAAGCATTTGCAAGAGGATGGGCGCTCTGGTGCAACGCTGTCCAGAAATCTTGCCAGTATCAAAAATTTTTATGCACATTTGGTGTCCTCTGGCTTTGTAGAGCAGACGCCTGTCATGGATATGCATGTAGACCGGGGCGAAAAACGGCTTCCGCAAATTCTTACCGGCAGAGAAATCGAGCTCCTGCTTGCACAACCCTCCATGACCGATGCCAAGGGCTATCGGGATAAAGCAATGCTGGAAACGATGTACGCCACCGGCATTCGCGTTTCTGAACTGATTGATTTAAATGTTGATGATGTCAACCTTGACCTTGGGATTATCAAATGCTTCAATGGCAGCAAGAGCCGCTCCATTCCGCTGTATCCGGCAGCACTGCGTGCATTAGCGCTGTATCTGCGTGATGTCCGTGCAGGTATGCTGGCTGACCCTACTGAGGAAGCGTTGTTTGTCAATATCTCAGGCAGCCGCATGAGCCGACAGGGCTTCTGGAAAATCTTAAAGCACTATCAAGCAAGCGCACATATTAATAAGGAGATTACACCTCACACCCTCCGTCACAGCTTTGCCGTTCATCTTTTGGAAAACGGTGCAGACCTTGGCTCTTTGCAGGAGCTGATGGGGCATAGCGACATTTCCTCCACCCAAATGTACACACAAATGGTCAACCAAAAGCTAAAATCTGTTTACGAAAAATGTCATCCTAAAGCATAACAAGCCTGCCTAGTCGTTGTGGCAGGTTTGTTTTTTACGAAAAAGGACCGATTCTAATGAATCGGTCCTTTCTATTAAATTCCGGTCATAGCTGCCAAAACATCCACTTCCATCTGCTGGATGCTTTTTTGCATTTCCAATGCCTCATTAATGTCTACATCGGTAAACTTTCCGTCTTTTGTACATACTATACGGTTGGATTTGCCCTGCAGCAGCAGTTCCACTGCTAAATATCCCATCTTGGTTGCGTTGACACGGTCACGCCCACTTGGCACACCGCCTCGCTGAATATGTCCAAGCACGGTCACACGAGGGTCTAAATCAATAGATTCTTTAATTTGCTTGGCAATATCTGCTGCAGAGCCTGCACCCTCTGCCACAACAATCATGTAATGGGTAAAGCCATTAAAGCGTGCCCGGCGTATTTTTTCAATGACATCCCGTTCAAAATCAATGGGCTCCTCCGGTACAAGAATTGCGGTTGCACCCACAGCAAGACCTACATACATCGCCAAAAAGCCGGCATTTCTACCCATGACCTCCACCACAGAGCAGCGCTCATGGGATTGCATGGTATCCCGCAGCTTGTCGATGCAGTCAATCGCCGTATTGGCTGCTGTATCAAAGCCAATGCAATAATTGGTGCAGGAAATATCATTGTCAATCGTGCCCGGAATACCGATAACGGGAATGCCATATTTGCTCAGTGCCAATGCACCCCGGAATGTGCCGTCACCACCGATGGCAATAATGGCATCCAAGCCAAGGAATTTGCAGGTTGAAACAGCCTTGTGCTGTCCTTCCTCCGTAAAAAATTCCTTGCTGCGGGCTGTATATAGAATGGTGCCGCCACGGTTGATGGTATGAGATACACTTTTTTCATCCAGCTTAATAATATCGCCGGTAATCAGTCCGTTCCAGCCACGGCGAATTCCGTAACACTCAATGCCGTGATGCAGGGCAGTACGGACAACGGCACGAACGCAGGGATTCATTCCCGGTGCATCACCGCCGCTGGTCAGTACGCCAATTCTCTTAAAGTTCATATGTAAATCCTCCATATTGGAAAATGCTCTCATATATTGTACCGATTTTTGTTATAAAAGTAAAGTTATTTTTCAAAATATCGCAAAAATCATCCCTCCCGAAAATCGGGAGGGATGATTCTTTATTAAACTTCCCATTCACCCATCCATAAGGCAAATTGTCTAAAAAGCGCATTGATTTTCTCACTGTAGAGAGCATAATCATTCATGATATACTGCTTTCTGCCATCACCGAACAGAAGCTCGTTGTTATTTCCCTTGGTATACTCCGCCACCATGGAATATTGCCGCTGTTCAATGGCAAGCAAAACCTCCTGCGCAAACTGCTCTGCATCACGGATATTACTGACCAAATCGGAAAAGGCAGTGGAATCAACCTCTTCAATTTTATCAATCAAGGCATCAAAATACCCCTCTGCATATCCATAATAGTATTGCGCATCATTATTATAGAGATAATATTTTAAGTCGCTGGGATAAAGATAGTCCCGGTTTCCGCCTGTAAAGGTTGCGGTATAGCCGCCCCAGAAGCAAATAAAATCAAGATAGTCATACATGGCATAAATTTCCGGAATCACACCGGTTGCCGCCAAGTTCTGCCACAGCTGCAGGTGCTCGCCCAATTCCGAGGTATTCACCTCTGTGTAGCTTGCGTCCACAATACGGAAGCTGTATTGATAGTTGTATTCATCGGTAAATTGCTCTCCGGTACTGTATTCCAGCGTGCCCGTCACACGAATCAGCCGGTCTGTAAACTCAAATTTTTTTCCCTCCGGCGCATAAATAGCAATGGTGTTGGAAAGCGTTGTGGAATTCGGCTCACAGAACGGGCAGCTTTGATAGGGCAAATTCAGCAGATATATAAAAGCACCGCTGATAGGGGAGAGGGTGGACATATAGCCGTTGATGGTCACGACCTGCCCGTCCAGCTTTTGCATATCCTCCAAATTGGTATCGGAAAAGCTTAGATGAGTTGACGGCAGCTTTTCCTTACCGCATCCAAAAAAGGAAAGCAGGCAGGACAGCAGCAAAAGAAAGGAAATGATTCGTTTTTTCATTCTGCAATTCCATCCTTTTTCGACATATTCAAGGTGCAAATCACCGTGGGAAGAATGCTGATAACCGCAATCACGCCCATAATCAGCCATTCAAGAGGATAGACCTTGCCGATATTCAGCACAATGCCCATGCCGGAAACATAGCTGCGTACCGCCATCAGGAATAGCCGAGAAACGCCAAATGCCAAGGCGGTCGACAAAATGCCAATTATTCCGTTTTGAATGATATAAAGCATATTGATTTTGTTCATGCCAATGCCAATGAGCCGCATGAGGGAAATTTCTTTTTTGGAGTCATACATATTCAGTAGGGTAATGACAGAGATAATGCAGATATTCATAATCAGAATAATCAGGCACAGACAATAAATGATATACACGCTGGTGTCAATATTTGCAAGCACCTCACGCATGACAGCCATGGGGATGATGACAAGCAGGGAAGCATCCGCCTTATATTTTTTCTGAATAGCATCAATATGACCGGGGGTCTTGCATTTCACCAGCACCGCACAGATTTCTCCATGTTCTTCATGCTCGTCGTGTTCCTCATGTTCCTCGGAATGACCATGGGTAGCCCAAAGTGTTTCCACTTGGGTAAAGACCACATTGTCATAAGCAGTATTGGTTTTTTCAAGAATGCCGACCACCGTCAACGGGGTAGCTTCATGGGCGTGTCCGCCATCCGAAACACCGTGAGAGGTCACCATGTGGTCGCCCAGTTTCAGGTTGTTTGCCTTGGCAACCTCATAGCCCACTACAGCCTCAAAATGGTCTGCAAACATAGTGCCGCTGCCCAAATTCTTCCGTGCAAGAAAATCCGGTGTCGTACCGATAATCTTTGCGCCGTTAAAATTATCTCCCATGGCAAAGGGCACTGCAAGATTTACACGGGTGTCATTTTTCAAATCCAAATAGTGCTGATAGGGGATAGTTTCGGTGATAGAGCCGGTAAAGAACATGGTGTTCATCGCCAAATCAGTGGCAGAGCCGGCAGGTCCGATGATGGTATCATAGTATTCCGTGGTGGAAATAATGCCGTCCTCCACCTGTGCGGAAATATTGTAGGAAAGAATGCCTACTGCGGCAGAAATCACAATAGAAATCACAATTAAAATGATTTTTGCCCGCTTAATCGCCATGTTTTTCAGTGCAAATTTAAGCATTTTGAGCACCACCTTCCACATGGATGTCCCGGCGTCCGCCGGTGATTCGGTTCATGTCAATGATATGGTCAAAATACTTACCCAGACGGTCGTCATGGGTCACAGCAATCAAGGTTTTGCCCTTGGAAACAGCAATCAGCTGTTGAATAACAGCCTCACCGATGGTGAAATTCAGGTTGCCGGTGGGCCCGTCCGCCAAAATAATGTCCGGTTTTTTGACAATGGCACGGGCGATGGCAACTCTCTGCCGTTCGCCGCCGGATAAATGCTTAACACGCTTATTTTTCTTATCTAAAATCTCTAAATCGCTCAAAATTTCATCTGTTGCGCCAATATCCACCTTTTCAAGACGGAGAATTTCGATGTTGTCCATCACCGTCATATCGTTAATCAGCTTGAAATCCTGAAAAATATAGCCGATTTTCTGAATACGGAATTTGTCCTTTTCCGCCTGTGTTTTGCCAGACATTTCCACGCCGTCAATTTCAATGGTGCCGCTGTTAGGGGAGAGGATGCCTGCAATCATGTTCAGCAGCGTAGATTTTCCGCAGCCGGAAGCACCCAAAAGCATATAGGATTTACCGGTTTCAAAGGTAATATCCTGATAATCAATGGCAGTTTCGTTGGGAAACTGCTTGGAAACGTTCTTTATTGCAATCATTTTTCGATAATCCCTTTCAGTCAATTTTAACGTATCTCGGACAAAACGCCCGAAAGGGAATATCTTAGGATGTAATCTTTACCTTTAATGCAACCGGCGAGAATGAGGCAACACGGAATGTTCTTGTTAAATCAAAACACCCCACAAAAATGAGCAGACCTAAAACACTCAAAACAGTCAGCCTGCCGATGCCAAAAAGCTCACGGTTATTTTCTGCAATTTGACAGATTGGACAGTGAAGCTCGGAGCAGTCATGGTCTAACGAAAAAATGCCGGTAGCCAGCAGCAAAATCAGTGCGCAAAGGAGCACCGCAAGCATTCGTTTGCTATATGTAAATTTCCACATGACATCAACGCTCCTTTCTGTCAAAGCATGCTAATATTATAGTACCTTTGGCAGAGAATGTCAAATTAAGAGCTGTTAATAATTTGCGTAATAATATGGAAGTTGAAAGGGCAGAGCCTTGCCCGCCTGAACATATCAATAAATCGAACGCAACAAAATAAAAATTTTGTTGCGTTTTCAGTACAGATATGATACAATATAGCTATACAAGCCTCCCTCCGGCAAATTCGAGCCATTTTCAGTAATTTCAAGCCACTTTATTATAAAGGAGAAAAATATGCAGCGATATTATGATTGTCCTCAAATCCTTCGTGAATTTTTAATCTATCATGAAACCATTAAGGGTCAGTCTCAGCTGACCATCAACGAATACTACCTTGACTTGCGAATGTTCCTGCGCTTCATTCGATTGATGCGCAATGATATGCCGGTCAACACGCCTTTGGAAGATATTCCCATCAAGGATTTGGACCTAGACTTTATTCGTAGCATCACCAGCTCCGATGTCTTTGATTTTCTTTCGTATCTTACCAACGACCGTGTATCCAATCCGGAATCTGCGGTTCCGGAATATGGCATTTCAACCTCCTCTAGAGCTAGAAAGCTTTCTGCTATTAAATCCTTTTATAAGTACTTAACCGTGCGAACAAAGCAGCTGACTGAAAACCCCGTTGCTGAAATGGAATATCCCAAACTGCGCAAAAGCCTGCCCAAATACTTAACCCTAGAGCAATCAGCGGCACTTCTAAAAGCAGTTTCCGGACCAAATGAAAAACGGGATTATGCCATCTTAATGCTGTTTCTAAATTGCGGCATTCGCCGCAGCGAGTTGGTTGGATTAAACCTGACTGATGTCTATGAGGACCGAATTCGTGTTGTTGGTAAAGGAAACAAGGAGCGTTTCGTATACTTTGGTACTCCTTGCCGGAAAGCCATCGATGCCTATTTGCCCGAACGCAACAAAAAAATACTAACCGACAATCGGGCACTCTTTGGCTCACGGGATAATAATCGCATCAGTGTCACTGCTGTACACCGTATGGTGAAGAAATACCTGCTAATAGCTGGCTTGGATGCCACACAGCTGTCTGCTCATAAGCTGCGTCACACTGCCGCAACCATGATGCTCTCCGGTGGTGTGGATGTGAAAACCGTGCAGGAAGTTTTGGGACACGAAAACTTAAATACCACCCAAATTTACACCCATATTGAAAGCACGGAGCTAAAATTGGCTGCAGAAGCAAATCCGCTTTCAAAGCTTGACTTTTCGGAATAAATTATGTAGAATGGGAAATGCAACCAGTAGTTGCTAATATTTTATAGAAAAAGAGAGAATGCTTATGTCAGTTGCAGATAGAATTATTGAGCTGCGCAAGGAGCGCAATATGTCCCAGGGTCAGCTGGCAACTGCTTTGGAGGTATCCCGTCAAGCTGTCAGCAAATGGGAAAACGGATTGGCAACCCCCGACACTCAGAAAATGATTCGACTTGCCGAAGTGTTGGACACCGAGGTGGAGTTCCTTGCCACCGGACGCAAGGGCGTGTCCCCTGCCCCGACTGATGCGGTCAAAACCGTTGAGGTGGAGAAGATCGTAGAGGTCGAAAAAATCGTGGAAGTTCCTCAAGTTATTGAGGTTGAAAAGATTGTTGAAGTTGAGAAAATAGTCGAAGTACCCCAGACCATCGAAGTCGAAAAAATTGTCGAGGTTGAGAAAAAAGTCGAGGTTGAGAAGATTGTCGAGGTCGAAAAGGAAGTCGAAAAGCTGGTTGAAGTTGAAAAAGTAGTGGAAAAGCCCGTCTTGCAGAAGGTTTTCCGTGTCCGCTATGTCAGAAGCCCCTTGGAATTTGCCGTTGTGGGTGTTGCAGGCATGGTTTTGGGCTTCTTATTGGGTATTTTAATCCTGTAAATCGCAACCACGGGTTGCGGGAGGCAACTTCCCTTCCATGTTTGCTTTCCGCAGCATGATAAAGCCGGTGTTCTTTAAGAACACCGGCTTTTCGTTATTTACATAGACATTTCAATGGCTTCTCTTAGATTTCGTACCCGATAAACCGTTAAAGATGGCGGAATATCCAATTTTTCTGAGCCAAATTTAGGGATGATACACTTCTTGAAGCCTAATCTCGCAACTTCAGCCAGCCGCTGATTCATGTGAGATACCGACCGAATTTCACCTGTCAAGCCTACCTCACCAATGGCTGCCAAATCATCTGCAATCACAGCATCCCGATAGGAGGACGCAACTGCCAATGCAACCGGCAAATCAGCTGCCGGCTCGTCTAGCCGCAAGCCACCAATCACATTGATATAGGCATCAAACAGGCTCAGCTTCAGCCCTGCCCGTTTTTCCGCAACTGCTAACAGAAGTACTGCTCGATTGAAATCAAAGCCGTCAGAGGTCCTGCGAGGCACTTGGAAGGATGTCTTGGTTACCAACGCCTGTACTTCTGCCAACACTGGGCGTGTTCCCTCCATTACGCAGGCAACACAAGTACCGCTGGCGCTCTCTGGGCGCCCCTCCAACAGCATTTGAGAGGGATTGGGCACTTCAATTAGTCCGGAATCTCCCATCTCAAACACACCGATTTCATTGGTAGAGCCAAAGCGGTTTTTCACCGACCGCAGCAGTCGATAGGAGGAATTGGCATCTCCCTCAAAATACAGCACACAGTCCACCATGTGTTCCAGCACCTTCGGTCCTGCGATGTTGCCGTCTTTATTGATATGACCTACCACAAATACCGTAATTCCCTGCGACTTGCTGAGTGTCATAAAGGACATGGTGCAGTCCTTTACTTGAGATACGCTGCCGGGAGAGGATTCATTTTCTTCGTTGTACAGGGTTTGAATGGAGTCGGCGATGATAATATCCGGCTGTAATTCCTCCACCGCCTCCAAAATATCGGAAAGCCTTGTTTCCGACAGGATATACAAATTGTCCGTCTGAACATTCAGCCGTATAGCCCGGAGCTTTAGCTGCCGTTCGCTTTCCTCGCCTGAAACATATAATACCTTTCGACCGGCGCAAAGTTGATTGCAAATCTGCAGCAAAAGCGTAGATTTGCCAATGCCGGGCGCACCGCCAACCAGCACCAAACTACCCTCCACAGCGCCGCCGCCCAAAACTCTATCCAGCTCACCCATACCTGTTGGGAAACGAATTTCATCTCCCGATTCCACCTGATTGATGGGTGTGGGCTTTCTTCCGATACCAACAGCATTTACCGTTGCCTTTCCGACAGCAGATGGCTTTTCAATATGCTCCTGCATGGTATTAAAAGCACCGCAGCCCGGACAGCGGCCCATCCATTTGGGGGATTCTGCGCCGCAGGATGTACAGAAAAATACGGATTTTGCTTTTGCCATAGCGTTTGAGCCCCTTTCTCTCTTTCTAAATATTATACCAATCATTTGTTCGCCCGTCAAGTATTTCCGGTGTGTAAATTCAGCGTTGAAGCCAATACACAGCACAACTTTTTCTGATAATCCTCTGAACGAAGTCGCTGCTCCTCCTCCGGATTGGACAAAAATCCACACTCCACCAAAATTCCCGGCTTTTCAATATTTTGCATTAGATAAATTCCATTGGCTGCTTTACTTTTTCGGTTACTGCCGGGATTTAAGGCTGCAATCAAATTGCCTTGCAGCTCCCCCGCCAATTTTCGGGATTGGTCGTTATAAAAAACCTGTGCACCACTGTAGCGGCTGTCTGCAAAAATATTTTGATGTATCGAAACCAAGATTCCTTGCTGGGTTTCGTTGACAATTTTCACTCTCTGTTTCAAATCCGAGACCTTTTTTGCAGCAATGGTGTTTCCCTGCGTATAAATGGAAATATCCGATGTCCGTATCATTTTGGTTTCATGACCTAAAAAATGCAATAAATCATTAAGCCGTCCCGCAATTTCTAAATTGATTTGGCTTTCCAGCACGCCGGTACAGGAGGTCGCCCCTCCGTCCTCTCCCCCGTGTCCGGCATCAATGATAAATATATTTTGCCTCTGCAGCGGTGTATTTTGCACCATCACGCTGACAGTCCGGCTTCCGGAATAGCACAATAGCACCATAACCGCTGCGGTGAAGCAGTAGAGTGGAAAGAATCGAAGAAAATATTTTCTCATGGACAACACCTCTCTGCAATCTATGTGCAGAATTTGACAACCATGATATAATAATTTCGACAATTAGGCAACTATGGGAGATTATCTTATGTTTTTTAAGAATGCACGGATATTTACCCGTAATTTTACATTTGAAATGGGAAATTTTGAGGTTATAAACGGAAAATTTACAGCCATAAACAGCCCCGTTATTCCGGACGAAGCCATTGATTTGCAAGGAAAAACCGTCATTCCCGGACTGATTGAGGTGCATAGCCATGGAAACAGCGGCTACGATTTTTCTGATGGAAATTATGACGGGCTAGTTCAAATGGCACGCCATTATCTGCGTTGCGGCGTTACCTCCTTTGCCCCTGCCTCCATGACACTTCCCTATGATGTTCTGTCCAAGGCATTTGAATCTGCAAGGAAACTTGTGGATAACAAGCCTGATGGCTGCAGCCGATTGCGTGGTATTCAAATGGAAGGTCCTTACTTCTGCTATAAAAAACGAGGCGCACAGAATGCCGACTATTTAAAAAATCCGGATTTCGATGACTTTCAGCAGCTGCAAGAAAGATGCGGCGGACTCATTCGGATTGTGGATGTTGCGCCGGAGCTGCCGGGTGCTGTAGAATTTATTATAAAAGCCAGTAAATCTTGTACCGTATCTATCGCCCATACCGACTGTAATTATGACCAAGCTAAGGCAGCCATTGATGCCGGTGTTACCCATTTGACACATCTGTACAACGCCATGCCCCCAATCAGCCACCGCTTGCCCGGTGTCATTCCGGCAGCAGCAGAAAGCGAACAGGTCCGGGCAGAAATCATCTGCGATGGCTACCACATTCATCCCTCCGCTGTCCGTTTGGCATGGCGAATGTTTGGCGCAGAGCGGATGATTTTGGTTTCTGACTCCGGACGATGCTGCGGCATGGCAGAAGACAGCCCCTTTGATTTGGGTGGACAGACCGCCTATCTAAAGGGTGGCGTTGGTCGGTTAGCGGACGGCACCATTGCTTGCTCCGCTGCAAACCTTTATCAGGGCATGGTCAACGCAATTTCCTTTGGCATTACCGAAGAAGCAGCCGTTCGTGCTGCCACCTATAATCCTGCCTGTGCTATTGGCGCAGAAAACGAGGTGGGTTGTATTGCAGTTGGCTATCAGGCAGATTTTCTTGTATGTAGCCATGATTACAGCTCCTATCAAGTGTTCCAAGCAGGAAAAGAAATTGTATAAAAAAGCAGGCACTCCTTGTGAGTGCCTGTTTCTTATATCATTGCAACAATTGCGGGCATTAGAATAGAAGTAATAATTCCTGCTGTAACAAGAGAAAGACTGCTGACCGCACCCTGAAGCTGCCCGATTTCACTGGCTTTGGCAGTGCCTGCCACATGAGAGGCTGTACCAAAAGCTGCACCTTGTGCCACAGGGTCTGTGATTTTGAAAAGCTTGCAAAGCGTTGTTCCAACCATGTTTCCCAAAATGCCGGTGATGCAGATAACTGTCGCAGTAATGGACGGTATGCCCCCGCTCATTTCTGCTAGTTTCATACCAATTGCGGAGGTAACATTTTTCGGCAGTAATGTAAAAATCAAAATATTATCAAAACCAAACAGCAAACAGCAACCAAAAACCATCGCTATGGATGCAAGCGTTCCTCCAAGTACGCCGATTAAAATGCCCTTTAGACTGGAACGCAATGTCTGAAATTGCTGATACATTGGAATTGCAAGGCAGACAGTCGCTGGGGTCATCAGCCAAGAAACAATTGCCATCCCCTTTTGATAATCCTCAATGGCAATATTGGTGACCAGTAAAAAGCTGATTACCATAATCATACTCATCAGCAGCGGATTGAACAGTGCCAACTTAAGTTTTTTCTGAAGAAAAGAACTGGCTTGATAGCACAACAATGTAATTACAACCGGCAAAAGGCTGGCAGACAGAATATCACGCATGACGCTTGCCTCCCTTTTTGGTGAATAACTGGGTCAGTCGACCGGAAATGCCGAAGGTCAGCACTGTCGTTGCCACAATTATAATACAAAGAGGCAGCAAATTCGGCTGAATGATACCCCAATGCTCTATAATACCCACCGAAGGCGAAACCAGTAAAAACGGAAGCAACGAAATCATAAAATTGCCAACATCCTTCACTTGCTCCAGCTTTACAAGCCTTAAGCAAAGCGCTACAAATAAAAGTACCATGCCGTATACGGATGCAGGAATGGGTATCGGTATCAGCATTTGAAGCACTTCACCCAGCAGTGAAAATCCAAGAATAGTAAGACTTTGTTGTAAATATTTCATAAAAACACCCTGTAATTTTTTCATCATTATAGTCCTTACATAACCAATAGTCAATCACTTCTGCACAAAATTTCTTTTTTAGCAGGACAACTAAAGGACTCCTTAAAAAAACGAATCGTATAAATTGTTACACTTTAATAATTTTAGAATATAAACGCCATGCGACTTGTTAATATTGCTGAAATTTGCAAAAAACGGAAAATAACGCTTTACTTCTTTAGCGAACTAGAGTATAATCCAGTCATACCAACAACCACACAACAGAAAGGAACTATTTACTATGAAAAAGATGATTGCACTCATTATGACCACAGCAATGATTCTCTCGCTGCTTGCAGGCTGCAGCAGCAAAGCGGATTCTGACCTAAAGTATGTTCAAGACAAGGGCAAGCTTGTTGTGGGCATTACAGACTATGCTCCCATGGATTATAAGGACGAAAACGGCAACTGGACCGGCTTTGATGCCGAATTTGCCCGCTTGGTTGCCAAAGAGTTAAAGGTGGAGGTCGAGTTTTTCCTTTTGGCTGACTGGGAACAAAAGTTCTACGAGCTGGAGACCAAAAACATCGACTGTGTTTGGAACGGCATGACCATTACCGATGAAGCATTACTGAATTCCAGTGTTTCTAATCCCTATGTGCTGAACGCCCAGGTGGTAGTTATGGAGTCCGATGTAGTTGCAAACTACAAGGATGTTGAAAGCCTAAAGGCTCTCAATTTCGCTGTAGAAAAAGGCTCTGCCGGTGAGAAAGCACTGGTTGCTGCTGGAATCGAGAATTATGTTGCTGTGGGTGACCAAACCAGTGCCATGCTGGAAGTGAAAGCCGGAACAGCAGATGCCTGCGTGATCGATATTACAATGGCTTATGCCATGACCGGTGATGGCTCTAATTACGCAAATCTTGCTCCCGGATTGAAGCTCACCAGTGAAGAATATGGCATCGCCTTCCGCAAGGATTCTGACATCACCGCCAAGGTCAATGAAATTATGGCAAAGCTGATGGCTGACGGTACATTACCTGCGCTTGCAGAAAAGTATAACCTGACACTGGCTGAATAAACGGCAGGATGGGCTTCCCCCATCCTGCCTCCATCACGAAATGCGTAAGGAGGATATTCCATGTTTTGGTCCGTCACATTGGAGCTGCTGATTGGCTTTTGGGAAACACTTAAAATATTTATCCTGACCTTGGTATTCTCCATCCCCCTTGGATTGGTTGTATGTTTTGGGTCTATGAGTTCTTTCCGCCCCTTAAGCCTAATAACCCGTTTTTTTGTATGGATTATCCGTGGCACGCCCCTAATGCTTCAGCTAATTCTCGTATTTTATGGTCCGGGATTGCTGTTTGGATTACCCTCCATGGCACGCTTTTGGGCAGTTATTCTTGCTTTTTCCATAAATTATGCCTGCTATTTTTCGGAAATTTACCGAGGCGGTATTTTGTCCATTCCAAAAGGACAATACGAAGCAGGTCAAGTGCTGGGACTGACACGCAAACAAATTTTCTTTCATGTGGTCTTGCTTCAGGTAATAAAACGAATTCTAGCACCCATGAGCAACGAGGTCATTACTCTTGTAAAGGACACTTCCCTCGCCCGAATCATTGCAGTTTATGAAATCATCTATATGGGTCAATCTTTCATCAAAAAAGGACTCATTTGGCCCCTATTCTACACCGGAGCATTTTATTTAATTTTCAGCGGGTTGCTTACCATACTCTTTGACCGGCTGGAACGGAAATTTAACTTTTTTAGGAGCTAAGCTATGCCAGTTTTGGAAGTAAAAAATATTAGAAAAAACTTCGGTACTACCGCTGTTCTTAAGGATGTATCCTTTTCGCTGGAGAAGGGACAGGTCCTTGCTATTATTGGCTCCTCCGGTTCCGGAAAGACCACATTGCTGCGATGCCTAAATTTTCTTGAAACCCCAGATGAAGGGCAGATTCTAGTTGATGGAAACTGTCTCACCGGAAATCATTTAACAGAGACTCAGATTCAGGAAAACCGTTTGAATTTCGGCTTAGTGTTCCAAAATTTTAACCTTTTTCCACAGTATACCGCCTTGGAAAATGTAATTTTGGCGCCCAAGCTTCTTAGGAAGGGTGCTGAAGATACTCTGCAGGAGAAAGGGTTGGCACTTTTAGAACGGGTAGGACTGAGAAGCAAAGCATATAATTATCCCCATATGCTATCCGGCGGTCAGCAGCAGCGGATTGCGATTGCCCGTGCTTTGGCTATGGAACCGAAAGTCCTCTGCTTTGACGAGCCCACAAGCGCCTTAGACCCGGAACTGACAGGCGAAGTATTGCGAGTAATACGAAGCTTAAAAGATAAAGACACCACCATGATTGTAGTGACTCACGAGATGGAATTCGCCCGCAGTGTTGCAGATGTGGTAATCTTTATGGCAGACGGCGTCATTGAAGAAATCGGAACACCGGAGCAGATTTTCTCTGCTCCTCAAAGCCCAAAAACCCAAAGTTTTTTAGGCGCAACTTTGGAAGGCTTATAAGGAGGACGTTCTATGAATAATGAAAAAATCGACATTCTCTGTCAACTTTTTGCTGAAACCTCAGATAAGAATAAAATATATACCTTGCTGGAGGACCTGTGTACCCAAAAAGAAATTGAAAACATGGCAGAGCGTTTATTCGCCGCACAGCTTTTAATCAACGGCAATACCTACAATCAAGTCATGGCGCAGTCCAGCATATCTTCTGCCACCTTAAGCCGAGTATCTCGCTGTGTCCAATACGGAAACGGATACCGTAGCGTCCTAAAAAAACCAGAATAATTTTTTGGGGGTGTCATTTTTGACACCCCCTCATTATTGATATATAGATAACTGCCGGCGAAGAATTTTTGATTTATCCACACATATCCTCCCAATGTCACATAGTATGACAAGGAACGACCGAAAAATGTCGTTACGCCTTTTTGATTGGAGGAATAACACTTGGATGAAAGAATGAATCAACGGGAAACCATGGAGGGAATTTTGCCGGCAAATGCACCGCTTGCCAATCCCTATGTCCCCTTTCAGCGAGAAAATCCACCTCGTTATGAGGCTCGCAAGGGTTTCATTCGTGGTACAATGTATCCGGGACTGGATTTACCCTTTATGAACATGGTAAATACCAAGGAAGTGCCTGTCACTCCCCTGTCGGAGCTGCAGGTTTTAGGCTTTGCACTAAATGACTTGGCGCTGTATTTGGACACCCACCGTGATGACAAGGAAGCCTTAGAGGTATATCGCAACTATCAGCGAATCTACCATGATGGTATGGCAGAATTTGCACAAAAGGATATGCCCCTTTCTCACGGAATGCCAACTGACTGTAAGCAATACACCTGGCTGTCTGACCCTTGGCCTTGGGAATACTACAAAAACTAGGAGGTAGGTTATGTTTGTCTATAATAAAAAGCTGCAATATCCCGTTCGGATTGCCCAAACCAATCCAAAGCTTGCCTCCATCATCATCAGCCAGTACGGCGGTCCTGACGGTGAATTGGGTGCATCGCTCCGGTATCTGTCCCAGCGATACTCCATGCCCTTTGATGAGCTAAAAGGATTGCTGACCGACATTGGCACAGAAGAGTTGGGACATTTGGAAATGGTGGGCGCCATTGTTCACCAGCTTACCAGAAATCTGAAAGAAAATCAGATTGAAAACTCCTCCTTTGCGCCCTATTTTGTAGACCATAGTGCCGGTGTGTATCCCACTGCCGCCTCCGGTTTCCCATGGTCTGCTGCATCCATGCAGGTCAAGGGTGACCCCATGGCAGATTTGGTGGAGGACTTGGCAGCAGAGCAAAAAGCAAGGGTAACTTATGATAATATTCTGCGGCTATCCGATGACCCGGATGTAAACGATGTTATCAAATTCCTGCGGGAACGGGAAATCGTACACTTCCAGCGTTTCGGTGAGGCAGCGCAGCTATTGCGTGAAAAGCTCAATCAAAAGAACATCTATGCTATGAATCCGGCATTGGATTTATAATCTGTCAACTGGTGGTTGCTATTTTCCGTTTTCTGTGCTAAAATGAGAAAAAAATCGCCGGAGGATACCATGAATCGGGAAAACAAAAGAAAATCCTTTGAAAAGGGCTATTATAAAACCCATGCCTGCACGGAAGAATTTGAGTGCAGCAACTGCGGTCGGCTGGTCGTTCCGGAGGGCGCTTCCAGCGAACACCGCAACCACTGCCCCTACTGCCTGTCCAGCCTGCACTTGGACATTGAGCCCGGTGACCGGGAGGCGGATTGCGGTGGCATTATGGAGCCTGTGGCGGTTTGGGTGCGCAACAAAGGCGAATGGGCAATCATTCATCGCTGCAAGCGGTGCGGAGATTTAAGCTCCAATCGGGTTGCCGCCGATGACAACCCTATGAAACTCATGAGCATTGCCATGCGTCCCATTGGGAATCCGCCCTTCCCTATTGAACGCATTTCGGAGCTGTCCGATATGTTGGACAAGGCAAACGAAATCTAAGAAAAACTCCCTTCGGATATGTCCGAAGGGAGTTTTGTTATACAGTAAAGTTTTCAAAAATAGGCAGCCAGCCTTCCTTGACCGCCGTGTCATATTCCGCACGGCTGCGCAGTGTCCAGCTTACACCCTGAATACCCCAAAGCTTGCGGCAAATGGCAGTGCCAAAGGTCTTTCTGTGGGCAAACCGATAGGCAATAAAGTCCGGTCTTGTCAAAAGATTGGAAATATGATAGGTCATCACAATCCGAGTAAACAGGGACCACTTAACCTTGTGCTTCATCCAGTTTTCCGAAAGCTGACCTCGGATAATGTCCGGACGGTGCTTCCGCAGCCAAAAAATGCACTGTGGGTCAAAGGATTCCATGCAAAATGCCCCATGATAATTGTCCAATAGCTTGCAGGCTGCAGCGCAAAGCTCCTTGTGATTGCCACCGGCAGATTTTAGCTCCACGATGAGGGGTGCTTTTCCGTTATAAACCTCTAAAACCTGAGAAAACAGCGGAATTGTTTCTTCTGTCCCCTCTAATCGATAGCTTTGCAAATCCGCAGCGGTCAAGTCCTCAATCTGCACATCTGCACCTGCTATCCGCTTCAACGAGGAATCGTGTATCACCGCCAAATTGCCGTCTTTCATCAGATGGATATCCAATTCACTGCCATATCCCTGTGCCACAGCCGCCCGAAACGCCGCCAAGCTGTTTTCCGGCACACCGGAGGTGTGTAATCCCCGATGCGCATAGTTCCAGCCACGCAGCTGCTGCAGCCCCGGATGTCCGGTTCGCCCTTTCAGGCACAGCAAATACAAAAATGCAAAAACTAAAATACCTACCGTTATATATAACATGGTCAATCACTCCTCAACATCAAAGACTTCCAGTCCCTTCTTCGCCTGCACCTTATTGTCACCGTGACGGACAAAGAGCATGGTTACAAAGGAACACGCCACAAAAAATGCAGCATACGGGAACAGGAACTTATAGTTAATCTTCAGCAGCATACCGGCGACCACTGGTGTAATGACCTGCGCCGCCATAGAAAAGGTGTAATACAGTCCGGTAAATTTGCCAACCTCACTGCCCTTACACATTTCCACAACCATGGGCAAACTGTTGACATTGATGGCAGCCCAAGCCAAGCCCACCAGTACAAACAAAATATACATCGGCGGTGTAATGGCAGTTGCATTGGCTGTCACAATAAAACCAACAAAGAAACAAATTGCCAGCAGTGCTGCGCCACCCAAAATAGTCTTGCGGCGACCGATTTTGGATGCCAAGCTGCCAATGGGAATATAGGATAAAATCGCACCGGCAGTTGCAACCAAAAGGCAGGTGGATGCGCCCCCGATGCCCTCTCCCATTATCCGGCTCACATAGGTGGTAAACCAAGTGGAAACTGCGTTATAGCCCACATACCACAAAGCGATAGACAGCAGCAGGAAAGTTAAGCTTTTTTTGACTGGCTTTGGCAGAACTTCACTTCCGGCAGAAGTAACTGCAGCCAAATTTTCCTCCGGATGTGCTGCCTCATAAACACGGTTTTCACTGGACAGCTTTGGCTCACGAATGGTTGCAAACAAAATACCGATGGACACAACCATAATGCCCGTAACAATAGCAAATAACACAGTATAATCAATCATAGGGATCTGAACACCATTTTCACCGGAGATGTAGCCCAGTGTAAAATTGTCCTCCACCATGGACTTTGAATACACCACAGCCGCAACACCTAAATACAGCAATCCACCGATTGCGCCCATGAGATTGATAATGGCGTTACCCTTAGAGCGCAAGGGCTTCGGTGTTACATCGGGCATCAGCGCAACAGCCGGACTGCGATATGTACCCATGGCAATCAACAGCAACCCCAAAACAATGATAAAGCCAATCAGCAAACCGTTGCTGGGGTTTACATAATAAAGATTTGCAAAAACAGGCAGTAAATTTAAGAAAGCGACTGCTAATGCCGTTCCACCGAGAATAAAGGGCATACGCCGACCGATGGGCGTATTGATTTTGTCACTGAGCCCACCAAAAAACGGGAGCAGAAACAGCGCCAAAATATTATCCGCCGCCATAATCAGACCGGTCAGAGATTCGTCCAGCTGAAAATTATTTGCCAAAATCAATGGCATAATATTATCATACATTTGCCAAAATGCGCAGATGGACATAAACGCAAATCCAACCAATACGGTTCGCTTATTGTTCAGTTTCATATCGTTGCCTCCGTTTTTTTCCACACTTCCTCTATATATATAACAATTTTCGGAAAAATGTCCAGCAGAAAGTACAGTAACGAAAAAAGCTCTACTGGACGAAATTATGCCAGCACTGCCTTATGGAATACCTTCTTGCCCTTACGGATTTTCACGCCCTTTACAAGCATTTCCCGGGAAATCAGGAAGGTTGCGGCAGGCACTTTTTCATCGTTAACAAAAACACCGCCCTGCTCAACCAGTTGGCGAGCCTGCTTATTAGAAGGAGCAAGACCGCAGGCGACCATCAAATTCAGAATGCCGATATTGCCGTCCACCAGTTTCTCCTCAGAAATTTCTGTAGTGGGCATATTGCTGTCGTCACCGCCCTGCGTAAACAACGCCTTGGCAGCTGTCTGTGCCTTTTCTGCTTCCTCATCGCCGTGAACAAGCTTGGTCAGCTCATAAGCCAAAATTTCCTTTGCGGTGTTCAGCTGCGCATCCTTCCAATCGCTCATGGCATCAATCTGCTCCAAGGGCAGGAAGGTCAGCATCCGGATGCACTTGAGTACATCCTCATCCCCCACATTCCGCCAGTACTGGTAGAAATCAAAGGGAGAGGTCTTGTTGGGGTCAAGCCAAACCGCACCGGAGGCAGTTTTGCCCATCTTTTTACCCTCGGAATTTAGCAGCAGAGTGATGGTCATGGCATGGGCATCCTTGCCCAGCTTCCGGCGAATCAGCTCTGTGCCGCCCAGCATATTGCTCCATTGGTCGTTGCCGCCGAACTGCATATTACAGCCGTAATGCTGGAACAGGTAGTAAAAATCATAGGACTGCATGGGCATATAGTTAAACTCCAAGAAGCTCAAACCCTTTTCCATTCTCTGCTTAAAGCATTCTGCACGCAGCATGTTATTAACAGAGAAGCATCCGCCGATTTCCCGAATGAAATCCACATAATTAAGATTCAGCAGCCAATCGCCATTGTTTACCATGCGAGCCTTGTCTTCACCGAACTCAATAAAGCGTTCCATCTGCTTTTTGAAGCAGGCACAGTTGTGGTCAATAACCTCCTTGGTCATCATAGACCGCATATCTGTTCTGCCGGAGGGGTCACCAATCATGGCAGTACCGCCGCCGATCAGGGCAATGGGCTTATTGCCTGCCATCTGCAGCCGCTTCATGAGGCACAGCGCCATGAAATGACCCACATGGAGGGAATCTGCAGTGGGGTCAAAGCCAATATAGAAGACGGCTTTGCCGTTGTCAATCATTTCACGAATTTCGTCTTCATTTGTCACCTGTGCAATCAGTCCACGGGCGACCAGTTCATCATAAATCTTCATTTTTTATTTCCTTTCTTATTGCGCTGCGTAGCTGCCGATGAAATCCACCAGTAAATCTCGCAGAATATGTCCATTTTCTTCCTCTAAAATAATATCCCGTTTGGTATGGATACGGCTTAAATACAACCCTGTTTTTCCCCTGCGAAGGGCAGCAATTCCAACGCCCATAGGAAAACGCCGCTGGTCAGAGGGATAATAAGAAAAGCCATTGATATGTACGGTTACACGCTTGCTTCCGTAGCTGCCCTCCAAATTCTGTAGGCAACTGACGGTTGCGCTTTGCTTTCTGAGCTTTTTGACGGGGAACAGAACGATTTCGTCGCCCTCACCCACACAGTCCATATTCAGCATCAGCTGATGCTGTATTGCTTTCTTGTGTGCTTTTCGGTAGGCTGCTGACCCAGCCAAGCCTGTCTCTTCCAAATCGAACAGGATAAAGCAAACCTCATCCCGAAGCTGCTGTGGAAGTGCCTCGGCAATTTCAAGCAGGGTTACAACACCGGAGGTATTGTCGTTAGCATTGTGCGGATTGGCAGGGCCTCGCAATAAAATAATGAATAAAAGGAAATATGCCACATACCAAATCATAAATGCTACGACCGGCATATCCCAAATAAGCCAAAACGGAATGGCTGGTATTGCGGATAGAACACAAAAAAGTCCCACCACCAGCACCTGCCAAAAAAGAAACATCCATAAATTGCAAGGCGTAATCAAATTGGGCAGGAACATCCTTGCCGGGGTATCATAATGCGCCGTCACCAAAAGCTTTGCTTTTTCCGGATTGCCGATAATGATATTATTTCCCTTTTTACCAATGGCTTGCAGCTGAACATGGTAACCCTTGCCGGACAAATAATCCGACAGCGCAGCCCGAAATGCCTGTTTCTGCTTTGCGGTTTTACGCACCTCGTGTTGATGTAAAACATCGATTGGTTTTCTAATCATCTCTCTGTACCTCAAATAAATACCCTCTGTCCCCAAAAGGACAGAGGGTGAAAAATCACGGTACCACCTCTGATTCAGCCCCACCTCACGATAGAGCCCTCATGTCGTCCAACAACGACTTTCGCTGTATCGGGCGAAACCCGTCTTTTCCTACTCTTGTTTCAAAAAAGCCACTCCGGGAGGTATTTGGGCGTGTTTTCCCGTTGCCTTGCACCAACCGGCAACTCTCTGAGAGAAAATGGACGCTTACTTCATCCCATCCATGTGTTCCTCGCTATTTTATCGAATATATATAGATTTGTCAAGTAGAAAGCATTTCTTGGGCACTTTGCAAGGTAATTTCCGTAATATTTGCGCCGCCGATAATTCGGGCAAGCTCCCGTTTCCGTCCCTCAAAATCAAGGGGTGTCACGGTCGTATAGGTCCTCCCCTGCCGTTCCTGCTTGCTAATCAGCAGATGCGTGTCCGCCAATGCCGCCAGCTGTGGCAAATGGGTAACACAAAGCACCTGCTTATGCTGCGCCACACTTTTCAGCTTTTCCGCAACCCGTTGGGCAGCTCTGCCGGATACGCCGGTATCCACCTCGTCAAAAATCAGCGTATTTACTTGGTCTTTTTCCGCCAATACATTCTTCATCGCCAGCATAATGCGTGCCAACTCACCGCCGGAGGCAACCTTATTCATAGGCTTTAATGCCTCGCCCACATTGGCAGACATATAAAACGCTACCCCGTCTGCGCCGTTTGCCAACAGCTCTTGCTCGGTAAACGCACATTCAAACTGCACCTTGGGCATATCCAGCTGGGCAAGCTCCTGTAAAATTTGGCTGGATAGCCGGATAGATGCCTCTTTCCGATTGCTTCGCAGTAAAATTGCCGCATCCCATGCCGCCTTTTCCGCCTTGGAAAGCTTTCCCTTCAGTCGTTCAAGGTGGTCATCGGCAAACTCGATTTCATCCAGCTCCTGCTTTGCTTTTTCCAAATAATCCAAAATATCCCGACAGGTCACTCCATACTTCCGCCGCAGCTTATGTATGACATCCAGCCGTGCCTCGATTTGCTCCAATTCATCGGCTGAGTAGCTTAAATTTGACTGCTCATCCCGAATTTCCTCCGCAGCATCCTGCACCTGATACATCAGGTCAGCGACCCGGCTTTGCAGCTGCTCAAAAGCATCTGTATACCGACCAAGCCTCCCCAATGCCCGTTCCGCCTGGGCAAGCAACGATGCAGCTCCGTCCGTATCCTCGCCGCCGTACAGACATTCCACTGCCTCACCGATGCCATCAGACAGCTTTTCCGCATTTTGCAGCAGCTTTCGCCGTTCCTGCAAGGCATCATCTTCGCCGTCCTGCAGGTCAGCTTTGGAAATTTCCTCAATTTGATACCGCAGCGTTTCCATACGCCGCAGCTTTTCACTCTCATCTATGCTCATGCGGTCGATTTCTCGCCGTAGCGCCGAAACTGCCTGATATTTATCATGATAATCCAGCCGTAACGCCTCATTATCCGCAAAGGAATCTAAGAAAAGCAGATGATTCTCCTCATCAAACAATGACGCAGAATCGTGCTGCCCGTGAATGTTAATCAGCTGCAGCCCCAGCTTCCGCAAAATGGATACACTGACCAAGCAGCCATTCACACGGCAAATATTCTTACCGTCCAAAAAAATCTCACGGTGAATTATCGTTTCATCGTCATAAGAAACGCCGTTTTCTTCAAACCAAGCCAGGTGGGGCACTCCCGTAAAAACCGCCCGTACGGATGCTTTTGCAGCACCGGTACGAATCATATCCCGATACGCCCGTTCTCCCAAAATGGCAGAAATGGAATCAATCACAATGGATTTGCCTGCGCCCGTTTCACCCGTCAGGATATTAAAGCCCCGGTCAAAGGAAATGTCGGCACATTCAATCACCGCAATATTTTCAATGTGCAGCAGATTCAGCACCCCAAATCCCTCCTGTCTGTCAGTTCAGCAAGTCTTTCAGCTCACCGCAAAAAGCGGCAGCCGCATTGTTTTCACGCATCACAATCAAAACGGTGTCATCACCACCGATGGTGCCCACAATAAAGGGCATCGCCATAGCATCCACCGCAGAGGCGGCTGCACCTGCGAGTCCAGGAATGGTGTGCACCACTACAATATTCTGCGCATAATCATAGCTGGTCACGCACTCTCTGAAAATAGTGTTGAGCCGATTGGAGAATGTACCGGCAACCTCATTGGTAGCAGTGCTGTAACGGTAGGTGCCGAATTTGGTTAATTCCTTGACAATCCGCAGCTCTTTAATATCCCTTGATATGGTTGCCTGTGTGCTGTAAAAGCCTGCCGCCTGTAATTCTTCCAGCAGCTGCTCTTGGGTTTCCACATCACGGGAGGAAACAATTTCCATTATTTTTGCCTGTCTTTGTGTCTTCATATCGCTACCCCGTCAATAGTTCTTAAATTTTGTGTTAACTACATCATAAAAGCTCCGGCTTTTCAGCCGAATCAGCTTGGTTTCTTTTTGGGATTTCCGCACCGTGGTTTTGTCACCCATATTCAGCTTTACTGCTTTGCCTCCGTCAACAGAGAGGAAAGCATTTCGCCTTGCGTTGCGGGTCAGCTCCACCGTAATAATCCGCTTATCTGATGCTACAATGCTGCGGCTGACCATGTCGTGAGCGCAGATGGGTGTCAACAGAATACTGTGCGCCTCCGGCTCTACAATCGGACCTCCGGCAGATAAGCTATAGGCAGTTGAGCCTGTGGGGGTTGCCACAATCAGTCCATCTCCGCCGCATTCCATAACCTGCACACCATCGCAGGCAACGCTTAGATGAACGATTCTTGCAACAGCGCCCTTGGTCACCACCACATCATTCAGGCACAAATCATGGAACAGAATATCTCGGTCACGTTGGACCGTTACATCCAACATCATACGGCTGTCAATGGTAAAATCGCCAGTTGCAAGCCGGGCAAGTTCCTGAAGCTCACTGCTTTCAAGCTCCGCCATAAAGCCCATTGTGCCGATATTTACTCCTAAAATCGGAATAGAGTATCGAGTAGCAGCCTTTGCGGTATGCAAAATTGTGCCGTCACCGCCGAAGCAAATAATCACTTCTGCACGGGATACCTCCTTATCAAGCCGGTGAAACTGCAAATCCTTGGGAAGCTCATAGCTTTTATCCACCTCAAAGGGCAGACAAAGCCGCACCTCCATACCGGCATCCTGCAAAATTTTCATTGCCGACCGGACTGTTTGGAAATTTTTGTCCCGATAGGGATTGGGGGTTAAAATTACTCTTTTCATCCGTTAAGCCCTCAATGCTTCATGCGCCTGCGCCACCACATCAGCGGTGTCCGGCTGAATTCCCTGCGCCTCTGCCAGGGTCAAATGAGATAAAAATTCGATATTCCCTTCCGGACCTTTGACCGGAGAAAAGGTCATACCAAGAATTTTAAAATCCAAACTATGTGCCAGCTCCACAAAACTGTCCAGCACCTCTTTATGGGTTTCCGGCTCCCGAACAACGCCCTTTTTCCCCACCTTTTCCTTACCTGCCTCAAATTGGGGCTTAATCAAGCACAGCACCTGTCCCTGACCGGGTTTCAGCAATGCCTTAATGGCAGGCAGTACGATTTTTAAAGAGATAAAGCTGACATCAATCACGGACAAATCCAACGGTTCGCCCAAATCCTCCGGCGTCACATAGCGGATATTGGTCCGCTCCATCACCACCACACGAGGGTCGGAGCGAATTTTCCAATCCAACTGACCGTAGCCCACATCAATGGCAAAAACCTTACTTGCGCCCTGCTGCAGCAGGCAATCGGTAAATCCTCCGGTGGATGCGCCGGAATCGCTGCATACATAGCCCTCCGGCTTGACGCCAAAATTTCGCAATGCCTTCTCCAGCTTTAGACCACCACGACTAACATAGGGACAGCTTTCCCCCCGTACCTCCAAGGCGACCGTTTCCTCATAGGAAATGCCGGGCTTGTCCGCCTTTTGCCCACCTACATAAACAAGCCCAGCCATAATAATCGCCTGTGCCTTGGAGCGGGTGTCGGCATACCCCTGCTCTGTGAGCAGAACATCCAGTCTTTTTTTATTTTTCACGGTTTATCTGCCCCCTCTACATAGTCAGCAATGGAATTTCCATCCAGACCGTAATTTTGATATAGCAAATGAATATCACCATGGGTGACAAAACGACCGCCAAGGTCAATTCCGCTTACATGGCAATCGGGCAATACTGACTGAAGCTGCCACGCAAGAGCCTCCTTGATGCCGGCGCCGGAGCAAGCCTCCTCCACCACAACCACCTTTTTGTAAGTGCCAAGGGCAGATATTAATGCCTCCATTGGCAGCGGAGCAACGCTCAGTAAGCGAATTACACCGGCAGAGATTCCCCTGTTCTCTAAAATTTCAGCAGCATGCATCACATTTTCTACCACCACGCCATAGGTGACCAGTACAACATCCTTGCCAAACTTATGGCACTTCAAAGCGCCCTTACAGGCAATATCCTCACCAGAACTCCAGTCGGAATCTGTCAACCAGCGGTTGCCTCCTCTGGGATAGCGAATAGCAACCGGACCATTATGCTGCTGAATTGCCCACTTGAGCATATCCTTTTGCTCAGCGATGCTGCCGGGACACAAAATGGTCATCCCCGGAATCATTCGAAGAAATCCCACATCAAATACGCCGTGGTGGGTTTCTCCGTCCTCACCCACAAGCCCTGCCCGGTCAATCGCCAGCACAACATGAAGCTGCTGCATGGCAATATCCTGTAAAACCTGGTCAAAACCTCGCTGCAGAAAGGTGGAATAAATCGCCAAAACGGGGGTCATTCCCTGCTTGGCAAGTCCGCCTGCCATGGAAACGGCATGCTCCTCCGCAATTCCCACATCAAAGGTCAGCTCCGGATAAGCCTGCATAAATTCCAAAAGTCCTGTTCCATCGGGCATTGCCGCTGTAATGGCACAAAGCTTTGGATTATCAGCGGCAAGCTCCACCATTGTCTTTCCAAAGGAATTTGAAAAGCTGGGCTTTCCGGCGGCTAAAGCAACTCCGGTTTCTACATCAAATTTGCCGATACCATGGAATTTAGCCGGATTTTTCTCTGCCGGGGCATAGCCCATACCCTTACGGGTATACACATGCAATAGTACCGGCTCTTGCATTTCCTTGGCTATTCGCAGCAGTTCAATCATGCCCTGCAGGTCATTGCCATCCACCGGTCCAAGATAGGAAAGCCCCATATTTTCAAAGATGGTGGTGGGTAGCAGCATCCGCTTTACCCGATTCTTAAGCCAGTGTGTCTGCCGATAAATCCAACGGGAAAAATCGGTTTTGGACATTGCACGCCGATATTTTGTCTTAAATCCCAAATAGCCCTGCTTCGTCCTCAAACGCCGCAGGTGCTGGGCAAAGCCGCCCACATTGGGAGCAATGGACATCTCATTGTCATTGAGGATAATCACCATAGGCTCTTTGCTGACAGCCACATCATTGAGCCCCTCATACGCCATGCCGCCGGTAGCCGCACCGTCTCCAATGACCGAGATAATGTGATAGTCCTCCCCTGTCAAGGTCCTTGCTCTTGCCATGCCCAAGGCAATGGACACAGAGCTGGAAGCATGACCTGCCACAAAAGCGTCAGAAATGCTTTCTGACGGCTTGGGGAAGCCGGAAATACCGCCAAATTGCCGCAAACGGCTAAAATCCGCCTGGCGACCGGTCAACAGCTTATGAACATAAGACTGATGACCCACATCAAACACCAAGCGGTCTACATTCGTATTATACACGGTTTCGATAGCCAAAGACAGTTCTACCATTCCCAGATTGGAGGCAAGATGTCCGCCGGTCTGAGAAATGCTGTGGACCAAAAAGGACCGGATTTCATCACACAGACAGGCCATTTCCTGCTGGGACAGGCCGAGCAGGTCTTCGTGGCTATGAATCTGATTCAAAATACTCACGAATTGACACAACCTATCTATTAATTGTTCTTTTTATGAAACATTTTAGGAATATTCCGCAGAAAATATACAACTCTGCCGACCTGAGTGACAATTTTTGTACTGGAATTGATGGCAAAGGATTTGCCAATGGCCTTGCCTCCTACCGTCAGTCCTGCAACCAGTGCAGACATCAAAAGCGAAACAACCATTGGCAGGGAAAAGTCCAGCTTACTAATGAGCTGTACCGCAATGGTAGCAGCTGCAGAGCCGGACACAACACCGCAAATATCGCCAACCACATCGTTGCAAATGGAGCTGACACGCTCTGCGTTTCGCAGCAGCAACAGAGATTCCTGTGCGCCGGGCACTTTTCTCGCCGCCATGGAATGAAAGGGCTTTTCATCTGCTGAAGTAACAGCCACGCCCACAACATCAAAAATAATACCGATAAATACAATCGCTAACAAAATCGCAAACGCCGCAAAAATGCCGCTGATAGCCATCAATTCGTCAGAAATCAATGAAATCGTTCCGGAAATCACGATGGTTGATAGAAAAACAGAAATCACCCACCGAATATTTTTTCTGCGTTCCATTTTTTGCGATTCTGGGTCTGCCTTAGACACGGTAAATTTCTCCTTAATAAGTAAAATGACGGCAGCAGACAGGATAAATCTTACGGCTTAGGTCGGGTTGTTTTTCACCGGACAGAACCTTTCGTTGCCGATAAGGCCGTTTCCATTTCATCCGTCCGTTCAGATGTTGCCAAAGCTGAATACCCGATTGCCACTTAGTCCGTACTGTAATCCCCTGTCTGCCCCATTACGACAGCCTAGGTGATTTCCACGACAAAATAATCCATAGTCTTAGCCTCTTTTGCAAGCATGGTTTCCAAGGGCGATAACAGCAGGCGTTATGGCCATAAACACCGCACTGTTTGTTCCCCTTTCCCCACATGTTCACTCAAGGCAGGCTACACTGCACACAGCACACGATTCTGCGCACTGCCTTGCAGGTTCATACCTGGTTCGTATGCGAGGGGGGCTTCCACATTGGAGTTCTCCACCTTCGTCACACAAAATCCAGGTCTCCACGGAAACCGGGTCGTATGCTCCATGCCATTGGAGCGCGCCCGAAATCCTTAACCCCCAGCATCCACCCTAAACTGGGCGTAAAAAGCAAACACCAGGGACTTCATCGATGTGCCCTTTAAAGGATTTTTAGGCCCTTCCTGGAAAATGGTTATCCTGACTAGGATACTGCACCGTCAAAATGTATAATATCATATATTTTTTGAATATTCAAGAATAATTATTAATATAGTGAAAGATTTTTTTATAAAAATTCCCCCGGTAGAGGAACTTTCTACCGGGGATATGTTTTAATCCTGATTCATTTTGTCCGCTTTGCAGAACAGCACAAAGCCGATGATAAATAGAATGAGTAATGCACCCACCGCCAAATTCTCATTTTGCAGCTGCAAGCCGAAAATCGGAGGAATTTGAATGCCAATGGTAATCTGATTGACAAAGCTCACAACCAGCATACCCAGCAGCGATGCGCCCTTTCCGCAAATATCCATCAGTCCATAATAAGAACCGCTGTGCTCCGCAGGAATGATTTTTCCGAGATAGGACCGGCTCAGTGCCTGAATACCGCCTTGGAACATACCGACAAGTACCGCTAACAACCAAAACTGCCATTCGGTTACCAGGAACATAGCAAACAGTGTAATGCAGGTATAGCAGATGATACAAATTTTAATCAGCTTTCCTGCTGCCACTTGCGCTGACAATCGTCCAAACAAAATTGCAAACGGAAAAGCTACGAACTGTGTCAGAAGCAATGCCAACAGCAAGTCTTGCGCTTCTAAACCCAGTGCTGTACCATAGGCAGTTGCCATGTCAATGATGGTATATACGCCGTTGATAAAGAAGAAACACGCCAGCAGATACAGTCCAATTTTCTTATGCTTCACAGCATGCTTCAGCGTGTTGCCCAATTCTCGGGCAGAGGATTGCAGCGGTTTCCCCTGCTGCTGTAAATAAGCTGTCTGCTTGTAATTGCGCAGCAGCGGAATACTGCACCACAGCCACCATCCAGCGGTAATAAGGAAGCAAATAATCATAGCCTGTGTTTCTGTCAGTCCCAAAGAACCGGAGAACAGATAAAACACGAGACACACAATAAAGGGAATGACCGAGCCAATATAACCGTAGGCGTAACCCATGGAGGAAATTTTATCCATGTTCTTTTCGTCAGTCACTTCTGTCAGCATAGAATCGTAAAACACAAGGCTGGAGGAATAGCCGACCTTTGCAAGAATATACACAGCAAGGAAAAACAGCCAGCTTCCGGCAGCGCCCAACGCAATCGTGCCGAAAATACCCACAATTAAGCAAAAGGCAAAAATCGGCTTTTTATAGCCCTTATGGTCAGCCATCGTACCGCAAACCGGTCCGATAATTGCCACAAAAGCAGTAGCAATAGACCCTGCATAGCCCCAATAGGAAAGATACATTTCCTTATTAATACCGTCAGCCAATGCAATTGTTTCAAAGAAAATCGGCAATAAGGTTGCAACCAGCAGCACAAAGGCGGAGTTGCCCACATCATAGAGAATCCAGCTTTTTTCAAGTGCTGTTAATTTTCCACGCCTGACTTTTGTATCCATCTATTCCCTCTCTGTTTCTAAAGAATTTATAAAATGTCCAAAAACCATTTTTGAACAATATCCTCATGGGTGACCACTATCTCAATTTGAGAAAGCTCCTCCCTTGAGAAAAAACGCATTTGTCTCGATTCTGCACTAATACGAATTTGTGGCTCTTGCTCCAGCTCAAGCGCAAATGCAACAATAACCATCCGCCAAATGCTGCCGTCACAATATGCGGCTATTCTTCCCGGCTCACCGAAAACCTCCAGCTTGCGAAACCGTTCCTTGGGAATTCGAAGCCCCAATTCCTCGTATACCTCCCGGGCAATCGCCTGCTCCGGCGTTTCATAATTCTTTACGCCGCCGCCCACCAGCCCCCAAGTATCGCTGTCACGCCGCTTTTCCAGTAGCAACCTACGGTTGCAGGTGATGATGGCGTTAGCGCCCAATCTGGTACGCTGCGTGGTTTTGGGCGCATTTTTCGGGTCACCACGATAAAATCGAACAATCGACATAGTACCTCCGAAAAATCAAAAAATGAACAAATTGATTATATCCCATTCTCTAAATTATTTCAAGTGGCAATTGAGCCTAAATGACGGTGACTAAATCCGGTGTTATAAAAGTTGGAAGATTGTCATTGTTTTTTACTTGTGTATATGATAGAATAAAAAAAAGTCATGCAAAGCTAGGAGATACATTATGAACTACGATGTTTTGATTATTGGCGCCGGACCCGGCGGCATTTTTTCTGCCTATGAATTAACCCGGCTGAACCCTCAGCTTAAGGTTGCTGTATTCGAGGCAGGTCATACCTTACAGCAGCGCCACTGTCCCATTGACGGCGAAAAGGTAAAAACCTGTATCAGCTGTAAGTCCTGTTCTATCATGAGTGGTTTTGGAGGTGCAGGCGCTTTTTCTGACGGAAAATATAATATTACCAATGATTTTGGCGGCACTCTTTACAAATACATCGGCAAAAAGCAGGCGCTGGAACTAATGCATTATGTTGATGAAATTAATATGCGTTTCGGCGGAGAGGGCACGAAACTATACTCAACCAGCGGAAGCAAATTTAAGACGCTCTGCATTCAAAATGACCTGCACCTGCTGGATGCTTCTGTGCGCCATTTGGGCACGGACATCAACTATGTGGTGCTGGAAAACCTATATCAGCATCTAAAGGATAAGGTTACCTTCTATTTCAATACGCCAGTAGAATCCGTTGATAAGACAGCGGACGGATATGAGATTAAAACCAAAAATGGCATCTACAGCTGTAAGGATTGTATTATCTCCGTTGGCAGAATCGGCAGTAAATGGATGGAGCAGGTTTGTAAGGAACTGAACATCAGCACCAAATCCAACCGTGTTGATATCGGCGTTCGGGTTGAACTGCCTGCCGAAGTATTCTCCCACTTGACCGATGAGCTCTATGAGGGCAAAATCCTGTACAGAACGGAAAAATACGGCGACCTTGTGCGTACCTTCTGCATGAATCCCAAGGGCGCTGTAGTCAACGAAAATACAAACGGCATTATTACGGTCAACGGGCACAGCTATGAAGACCCCTCCAAGCAAACAAACAACACAAACTTTGCACTTTTGGTTGCCAAGCATTTTTCAGAACCTTTCAAGGATTCCAACGGATACGGAGAAAGCATCGCTCGGCTGAGCAATATGCTGGGCGGCGGTGTCATCGTACAGAGATTCGGTGATTTAATCCGAGGTCAAAGAAGCACCCGTGACCGGATTGAGGAGGCGTTCATTACCCCAACCTTAAACGCAACCCCTGGCGATTTGAGCTTGGTGCTGCCAAAGCGTATTCTGGACGGCATCATCGAAATGATTTTTGCGCTGGATAAAATCGCTCCCGGCACAGCCAATGATGATACGCTTCTGTACGGCGTGGAGGTAAAGTTCTACAACATGGAAGTGGCAGTCAACGAGAATTTGGAATCCTGCCATCCGGGCTTATACATCATTGGTGACGGCAGCGGAATTACCCACTCTCTGTCCCACGCCTCTGCCAGCGGTATCCATGTTGCTCGGAGCATTGTTGGCTAAACACTACATAACATAAGATTACATACACCAAAATAACTGAAAATTAAAATAATATGAAATTTTATAACGAAAATATTTTAGTCAAAAAAGAAGCCCATCGCTCCAATCAATCGAGGGCATGGAAAAAGGCGATTTGCATTGTCCTGTGTATGGCTTTTGTTCTTTCCACCTGCATCGGCTGTACCTCCTATGCCTCTGCTGACGAAATGAATGCTTTAAAGGCTGAGCTTTTGGACGCAAAGAAAAGCCTGGATACACTCACAAAAAATCATGAAGCGACTCAGCAGGAGCTTGATTCCCTGAAAAACAGTTACGAAGTAGCTGAAAACAAAATTTCTTCCCTCAAAGAAAAGATTGATTCCGCCGAAAAGGAAATCGAATCATTAAAGGGCAGCAATTCATCTGCTCATAACGAAATCAATTCACTTAATAGCAGCATCGCAGCCGCAAAACAAGAAATTGAATCTCTAAAAGAAAATAACGAAACAATCAAGCAGGAGCTCGCCTCATTCAAGGATGAGAACGCAGCATTGCAGCAGGAAGTTGATTTGCTTCAAGAACAAGTTCAAAAGCTACAAAACAGCATCACCACGAACACCCCTGTCAAGAAAATTAAAATCTACATTGACCAAGGGCATAATCCTACTTCCTACTATAATTCGGGCGCCACAGGCAATGGGCTTTATGAGCAGGACCTCACCTTTCAAATCGGTTTCCTTCTTGCAGCCCTTTTAAAAGCGGATGGTAGATTTGAAGTTCGTCTTTCCCGCCCCACTGCCGATACCGTCTTAGGCACTGATAATACATCCAGTCTTGAAGCACGCGTTCAGGGTGCAAAGGATTTCAACGCTGATTATTTTATCAGCCTACATACCAACTCCTTTGAAATGGAAAGCGTCCATGGAACTGAGGTGTATGTTGCGGGTCAAGACAGTGCCTCCAATTCCTTAGCCAGCAGCTTGCTGCAAGGAGTTGTTAATTCCACAGGACTTAAAAATCGAGGTGTAAAGCTGGAGCCTAATTTGCTCGTTCTTAAAAAAGCGACAATGCCGGCAGTGTTGATTGAAATGGGCTTCATTAGCAACAGCTCCGATGCGGCATTGATGGATGAACACCCTGAATTATTTGCCCAAGGAATATACGATGGAATTTTAGCATTTTTAAAGTTTTCCGCAAGGTAACCCTTTCCTATCCTCATACAGCAAAAACTCCTGACCGCAAAAGTGGTCAGGAGTTTTTTGTATTTGCAAATATATATATTTCAGCGCCCGTTGACAATTTCCTCGATACGGTTAAAATTTTCCTGAATGTTGCGGAAGGCGCAGGACAGCGGATAGCCATCTACAAAGCAGTGGGAAACGGTAATATTTAATAGCATCACAAGCCGTCCGTTTTCCTCTCGATACCTATCCCAGCAAATCCGAGGGCAAGAGGACGAGCCATGGTTATTATTGCACAGCGGATGGCTCATTGCCTCCACAGAAAGCCAAGACAGGCAGGTCATATAGTAATCGTTAAGTTGTGCATTATCGTTGTAGGTTTCCTTCGCCTGCTCCTGATTTTTCACCTGCTGTAATACTTGCGCAGCCTTTTGATAAAAACCCGGATACTCGTCAATCATTTCAAAGCCGGCGTTTTCATACACACCGGAAGTGGTCATCACCGTGAAAGTGGGGTTAATTTTGTGGTATAGGCGGATTTCTCCATCCACCTTCCGCATCCGCATTTCTTCAATGCTGCTCAACCCCGTGGTAATCAGGTAAAGCACATTGATAAAAAAGGAAGTGCCTGTACGCTTACTGTAAGCCACCACTTCGGATACATCCATTTTTACATTGAAGCCATAACAAGGGTTGGAAAAAGTTCGAAACCAGTCATACTGTTCTTTATTTTTTAGTTGCTCCGGTTTAATTACTTCATACATAAGATAACCGCCCTTTTCCTTCGCATTATGGAATAGTCGCTAAAAACAAGAAAAATGCGAAACCATTTGTATCAACGGCTTCGCACTTTTTTGGTCGGAATGTTCATAACAGATATAAAAAGTGAGTGCCCTTATGGACGCTCACACTGGTCGGAATGTTCATACCAGATGTAATTTAAGGCAAAGAGCCGAGGACGCTGAAACATATTCCTAAAGTTCCGAAAATGCTTGTGTTTACAAGGAATTTTGAAACATGAAAGGAATATATTGTTCCGCATATTGTTCCGAATAAAGTTCCGATAGCATTAAGAAGAAACGTCTATCTCAAGCGAGCTTCTATGGTAGATTTTGATGGCTTAACCTCCGGCAACTCTATCGTTCTCCGTGTAAACAATCCCGTGATCGGATGCATCTTGCCGTTCGTGTTGACCACAGATGCTTTCTGGGATTTTGCTGATCTGTATTCCGACGGAACAATGTCCAAGCGTTTATCCCCGACAACATTGATGACATATGAATTTGATCTCCCTGATGAAGATGAACTTGAAAAATTCGCAGATCTTTTATGGGCGGCAAATGATACAAGAGAATCTTATCAGGCTTTGCTTCGTCAAACTGACGAACTCGTGAAATCGCAATTTATCCCCCTCCTTTTAGCACAAAGCGGGGGGATTGCCAAGCGTAGGAGACGGGGAGGACCCGGCAGAGCAAATGTAAATTTTATTAGAAATTATTGACTTTTTTTAAAAAATATATAATACTTTTATAAACTGAGTAAGAATTCATTTTTTGCTTTGAGTTTTATTTTAGATTATGAGTTATAAAGATTTGATTGCTGAAAAGAAGGGAGAAAAGAGCATGAAAAATCGATTACTTTCGTTGTTTATGGCGTGCTGCATGCTGTTTAGCAGCATGGTCTTTTCTCCGTCGGCAGTGGCGGCGGACACGCTGGTGCAAAAGGATCACACCGGTATGTACGGCGCACATCTGCTAAGCCGGACTGAGATCACCAAGAAAGGCGACGGCAGCTTTGACGTGACCGTTGACCTGTATACTTACTATGCCGTGCTCAAGCAGAACACCAATCTGACCAGCAGCACCGATGACTTTTACGTGGTTGACCGCGACGGACGCTACCTTGTAGAGCTCTGGGGCGGTGACGGCGCATCGGTCGGTGCGGCCAAGGGCGGCCTTGGCGGCTACGTGTACGGTGTAATGGACCTTAAGGTAGGCGACGTGCTGTACTACACGCTGGGCGGCGCTGGGACGGTCAGTGCCGAGCCCGGCAAGGGCGGCGGCGCCAACGGTGGTGGAGGCGCGGGCGACCGCGGAAGCACGGCCGTGGGCGGTGGCGGCGGCTACTCGGCCCTCTTCTTCTACGAAAACGGAAGCGAGGCCGAGCGCTTTTACGACACCTACACCGATCAGAACGGACTCCTGACCGGTTCGGTCAGCGAGGCCGACCGAGTTTCCAAGTACATCATGATCGCCGGCGGAGGCGGCGGTGCGGGCACTGGCTCGACCACCAGCGCAAGCGTCAGCCACGCAAGCGGCGGCGACGGCGGACATTTCGGCACCACATCGGGCACGCTGGATGCGGCCGAGGGCTATGCCGTTTCGGGTAGCTTTTTCTCGGGTGTGGGCGGCGGCTCCACCGACGGAAGCGGCGAATACGCCGGCCAGGGCGGAACCTATCTCCCCGGCAAGGTGATCACTACCGCCTGGAGCCTGGGTAAGGGCGGCCAGCCCAATGACTGGGTAGGTGCGCAGAACAAAAACCTCATCGGCGGCGCAGGCGGTACGGGTAACTACCGCGGCGGCGGCGGCGGGGCCGGCTTTGCGGGCGGCTCGGGCGGCGTGGTCTCCAACGTGGTGCTGGCAACCGGTGTCGGCGGCGGTGGCGGCGGCTCGTCCTTTGTGTTCCGCGATGACCGTCTGGCCATGGAGCTGCAGACGGACGCGATGGACTATTCCATCGGCCGTGAGCGTCCCGACCAGAGAGCCGGTGACGAGGACGGCGCACTTGGCGGCTTCTTCCACATCGTCTATCTGGACGAGGACGACGTTTCCTACCTCTCCGACCTCAACATCGAATTCGCACGTACCCCCTTCTTCAACATCACTGCCTTTGAGGCCATCAATACCGTGAACGGCGTTCCGCGTGAGCCCTACGAGTTTATCGAGGTGGATACCCCCGAGGAGCGCGCGGATAAGATCAACATCGACCACGTCAGCTACTCCATCGCGGATAACAGCTACGCGCCCATCGATGAGAATACCCCGGCCGGCGCGTTGGCCACACCCAAATTCAAGATTCCTAAGGTCTCGCTGATGCCCAACCGCACGACGGGTGAGGATCGCGACCACCTGACCATCCGTCTCACCTTTACGCCAAAGGCCGACTTTGCGGGCGGCAACAACGTACCGCTGTTTGCGGGAAGCGTGATCACCGCCATCCCCTCCGACGGCAATGCCCTCCACGCAGCGGGTGAGATCCCCATGAAAAACTTTTGCGGCTACGTCAACGTGCCGCTGAAGCTGAGCCCTGCCCCCGTCAACCATACGCCGCAGGGTCTTGACCCCGAAAAAATGACCCACAAGGTCTCCTCGCTCTACGTCGACCGCTACGCCGACGTGCGCGGAAATTACGATGCGCATTGGCAGTACTGCTTCCTTGAGGAGATCGGCATGCACAGCGTGACCGACGAGCTCGGCAACCCCGTGCCCGTGCTTAAGGACGACGGCACCGACAACACCGTCTCGCCCGACGAGACCACGCGCTTCTTCGTTGAACTGAGCGCCACGGCAAAAACGCCGACAAAGAGCTTTGCCAAGCTTGGCGACCCCGTCACCTCTGCAACCTTTACCGGTGTGTCGGTCATCACCATCGCCGGCTCGGGCATGGAGACTCTGGGGCAGAATATGGTGGTCTACAACAAGTCGCTATCCTATTTGGACGGCCAATACGTCCTTGGGCTTCACGTAAGCTCCGACTCCAGCGGCTCCATCCAGAGCGAGGGCAGCATGCCCAAATTCAATAACGTACAGTACGGCGGCGGCATCGATCAAAACGGTCAGACCGTCAGCCGCATCTCCACCGTCTCCATCCCCATCGACGGCGTATATACCGTCACACTCAAGGGCGGCAACGGCGGTATGGGCGGCTCGGCCAGCTTTACGCTGCTGGGTGCGAACGGCGGTACGGGCGGCGTGGGCGCCAACCTTTCTGCCACCTTCTATCTCCCCGTCGGCACGCGCCTTATGTTCTACGCGGGCAAAAACGCGGCTGACCAGACCCTTACCAACAAGGGTGCGCTTGGCGGCGACCCCTCGTACGTGGCGGTGCTGGACGAAAACGGAGACATTGACTATTATCTGATGATCGCCGCAGGCGGTCCGGGCGGCGGCGGCGCCGGTGCACTCTGGTCGGACGGCACCAACGGCACACAACCCACTGCCATTGAGGCATCCACCAAAAAGCTTACCACCGAGGCCGCGCTTGCGACCTATACCGGTGCTACCGGTAATGACGGCGGCTGGGGCGGTAGCGGAAAGGCGGGCACGGCCGGCACCAGCTACATTTACGCGGCCGAAAAGGATGCCGACGGCATTGAGCTTCGCGAGAGCGCCTCTCTCGGCAATCCCGGTACGCTCCAGGCAGGCGGCGGCGCGTCGCTGACCTGCGACAGTCTCGGCGAGGCTCTTGGCGGTAGCGAGGCACAGCTGGGACGCTATGTGCTGGACACCGCCATCTCCAAGTATTTCACCGTAAAGGACGTTAAGCTTGACGTCACGTCGGGCGACAAATCGAGCGCAAGCGTGACCTATGATACACAGACTTATATCGACAAGGACACCAAGACCGACGGCGAGGACTACGTCTACTCGCTGGTCACGGCCAACGTCTCCCTCTCGCCCGTCCTCCTGAACGCGGAAAGCGAATACAAGCACGTGGAATTCACCGTGAACATCCACCTTACGCCGCGTGCGAAATTCCTTGGCGGTAACGACGTCAAGGTCATCGAGCCGGCAAGGGATACCACCGGACTTCTTACGGGCATGCAGCTCTCTCTGCCCGGAACCGAGGACTACATCGGCATCGGCGAGAGCCGTACGCTGGACTACGCCAACGTGGCCATCGACCCCTCGCTTCAGATCCGCGAGGACGATCTCACCGTGCAGAACAAAACCTACGTTTACGGCGACTCCCTTTATATGTACGATCTTGTGGAGAGCGTGACGCTTCCCGACCTTTCAGGCTATACCTGGGAGGCCGATTATCTGAAGCTGATCGACCCCCGCGAGGACGCCACACCCATCCACGTTTCCCAAACCACCCCCTTTGACATTTACGCGGGCGCTGGCCCTCTTTACGAGGACCCGTACGCCACGACGGTCGGCGCGGTCGATGCGCTGACGGACACAGGGACCGCCATGGTCTACACCGACTTTGCCGCCACCTTTGACTTAACGCATATCGAGCTGGGCGGCGTTACGCTTGAGGACGGACGTGACCTTATCCCCTTTGGCTCCGACGGCGCGGGTGGCTATATTGCGACAAACGATTACGTGTTCACACTCAAGACCGAGGCAACGGGTGGAGACCACCACGAGCACCACCTGCCCAAGTCCATCACCGTTACGGTGGGCGACACGGTTCTGAGGGAGGGCGAGGGCTATACCTACGACCGCGGCTACGATACCGACGCCAACCATGAAAATCACGCGACCGAGGCCAAGGTCACCATCTATCAGGAGTACATCACCGGCAACGTTCACATCACCGCGGCGGCGTGCGAGGAGCACCATACGCTCTACTACGTCTACCAGTCCGCGCCCGGCAGCGAGGCCACGGCAACGCTGCAGCTGACAAGCAAGCACTACAGCGAATACATCGATCCCCAGACCGACTTTGCCGCGTCGGGAACGGCGCTTCCCGCACCCGACGAGCATTACAAGTTCGTCTGGGACTTCGGCGAGCTGGACACGCACGTCGACGAGGAGGACGGCAAGACCTACCACATCATGCCCAAGGGTGAGGCGTGGGTCACGGGCAGCTATGTTCCCAAGGATTACACCGTTACGGTCCACTACGTGCTTGAGGACGGCACCAAGGCCGCCGAAAGCCACAGCGAGACCTTCGCCTACGGCTCGGATTACAGCATCGTTTCTCCCGCCGTGAGTGGCTTTGTTCCAGATATGCCCACCGTCACGGGCACCGTGAACGGCGATATGGAGATCACCGTCACTTTCGCCAAGGCCGAGGGCGTGACCATCTATTATCTTTACGCGGACGGCACGACCGCCGCCGACACCGTGGAGCTGAGCTTCGGTAAGATCGAGAGCGGCGTGACCGTTCCCTCGCCCAACATCGTCGGCTATACGCCGGACAAGCCGGCCCTAAGCGTTACCGCAGCGGACGATGCCAAGACCTTTACCGTTACTTACGCCCCGAACCGCTACACGCTGACCTTTACGGTGGACGGCGAGGTGGTCGAGACCCGCACGGTAGAGTATGACAGCATCTACAGCTACGATCCCACAAGCGGATCATACGTCTCCTTCCCCACCGCCGTAAAGCTGGGCTTCACCTTTGAGGGCTGGAAGCGCGGCGCCATCACGGTGAGGGCAGGCGACACGGTCAAGATCACGGCAGACACCACGCTGGAAGCAAGCTTCAAGTCCCTGTCCTTCCTCATTACCGTGCATTACGTAAACGATCTTGGCGACACGGTGCACCCGTCGGCAAGCGCAAGCTTTGACGTGGGCAATTCCTACTTCTTTGATTCGCCAACCGTGGCCGGTCACGAGGACGCGGACGACATTTCGGGAATCATGCCGGCGCAAAATCTGGTCTTCACCGTGACCTACACCCGAAGCTCCTACACCGTAACCGTTCATTACGAGACACCAAGCGGCGCCCAGAAGCTCGAGAGCTATCGGGCAAGCGTGCTTCACGGTGACAGCTATTCGGTCACATCGCCAAGCCTTAACGGCTACCGGCCCAATCTGGCGGTGGTCGAGGGCGTGGTCAATGCGGCGCATGTGGAGATCACAGTCACCTACTACAGCACCGCCATCTCGGTGGATATATCCTGGGGAGATATGCTTTTCAGCTACGACCTTGGCAACTGGGATCCGCAGACGCACACCTACAGCGGCGGCTCGCTTACGCCCTTGGATGGCAGTAACACCGTCAGCGTGACCAACAACACAAGCGGCACGCGCATTGCCGTCGGATTTAAATTCATCGTCTCGAACGAATACCCGGGCATCACGGGCTACTATAGCTCCGACGCCGCCGGCTCCAAAGCCATCACGGGCGAGGTCACGCTTGGCACAAGCCAAGACCAAAAGCGTACCACGGCATATTTCCATCTCGAGGACAACGAATCGCTCGGCGCGCTCGCTCTTCCCAACTCCTTCACCGCCGGTAACTGCACCCTCACCATCCGTGAGGCAAATTGACCGATTTCAAATTTTGATTTGTCGGTGTTTAAACATTTTGTGCAAGCAGACCTTATTCGTCGCGCGGGCTCCCTCAGTCGCCTTCCTGGCGCCATGCTTCGCATCGGGCCCTTTTGTCTGCTTCGCAGACATTTCCCCACACGCGTGGGGAATCACCCTCCCTGAGGGAGCCTTTCCGAAGCTATCTTGCTCAAACATAAACACCCCGACAAATTTCAAATTATCACATTTCCTCAAAAGAATCAGGAGGCTACATGACAAGCTTTCATCATATTTTTAAACAGGATTATGACAAGCGGATCTTTCTGGGCGACCAGTTTATCTTTTGTTATTCCGAGAAAAAGATGCGTGAGCTCTATCCGGAAAAGAACTATACCGTTGTCGGCGAGGCAAAGAGCTCAAAGCGGTTAAGAAAGAAGAAAGCGGAGCCGAAGGAGCCCAAAAAAGAGCGCCATGTTGGTCGCCTCCACATCGGCGGCAAGGAGGTCGACGTGTTCCGCCACGGCGAGCACGCAGGGCTTCTTCATAAACGCGAGGGCTACGTTTGCGTGGGCGGCGACACCTTTATCGCGATCCATAGCAGCCGTTTTCCCTTTCTTCTGTCGCTTTTGGCGGTGCTTTCGATGATCACGGTTACCACGGTGCTGGTGGCGCAGCTTATCGTCAACCCAAATCCGCCCGTGGTCATCCATCCCGACCATCCGCTTCCCGAAATTGACCCCGACATCGAGACGCTTCCCGTCGACGAAGACGACGACAAGGTGCAGTCCGAAAGCGGTGGCGGCTTTGTTTCCATGGTGTTTACCAAGGAGGCAAGCATCTCGCTTTCGTCCAATACGGCAACCATCTACTACCAAAACCCGAACAAGTCCAACCACGCCGTGATTCTTGAGCTGTATCTGATCTCGGACGGACAGGAGTACTTCCTTGGCCGCACGGGTCTGATCCCGGCAGGCGGCGCCATCTACCGAATGGACGTGTCCGAGCGCAACGCCGGCATCCGCGCCGGTATCTACACAGGACTTTACCGCACCTATTATTATGACCCCCAAACGGGCGAGCGCGCTGCGATCTCGTCCGACATCACCGAGGTTAAGATCTCGGTGACCGAATAACCCAAATTATAATCGCATCGCACGTGAGGCAAGCGTTGCGAATATAATATATTAAAATTCAGAAAGGAAATCACAATCATGAAAAAGTTTTTGTCTCTTGTCCTTGTGCTTGTAATGACGCTCACTCTTTCGGTTAACGTATTTGCTGAAGCCGGCAGTGCTACCGTTGGTGTTGCTGAAAACAACGTTCCCGACAACAACACGCAAATTCCTGTAAAGGTTAAGGTTGAAGAAACCTTCGCTACTCCGACGTACAAAATCGACCTTGCCTGGGACTCCATGGTCTTCATCTATGAGGTTTCCAATAGCTATGACGTTTCCTCTCATGAGAACCTGCGTACCGGAAGATGGAAAAATGACGATACCGACGCCGATATCACGGTTACCAATCACTCCAACGATTCCGTAACGGTTAACGCTACCATCGAGGAGGTAACGAACACCACCGGTATTACCGCCACCTTCAACGGCGGTGATACAACAGCAACCGCGACTCTGAGCTCCGCTGTAGGTTCCGGAAACACGCCTCCTTCTACGAAGTTCACCGTTTATATCAACGGCGCAGAGCCGGCTGTTAGCGCCGAGACGACCATCTCGAAGGTAACGGTTGTCATTAGCTAATAAAAGTAAAAGTCCGTAAGCACACGGCTTTGCCGTGTGCTTGCCAAAAGAATTTGGAGAGTAACCATGGACCAACGGCAACGCCTTGCTTTGGCGATCCCCTGCGGCCTTCTGGCGGCGGCACTTATCGTGCTGACCGTTCTGCTGGCCACTCGGTCGCCCGAAACCGTGATATTGGAGTTCCAAGCCCCCCCTTTTGAAGAGAACGCCCTTGTCGGCGTACCAACGGAGGTGCTCGCGCGTGCGGACTACCGCCCGATCGATGTGGAGGGAAACTATACCTTCGCGATCTGCGGTGCTCCCGAATATAAGGACGGTCAGCTGATTCCCTACTTTGCCTCACACGGTGAAAACGAGGTCTGGCTGCTTATCAAGGTATACGATGCGGACGGCTCTGAGCTTGGACGAAGCGGTCTCATCCGCCCGGGCGAATGCCTGAAGTCCGTCGCGCTTAAGACGGCACCCACGGGTGAAACGGTGACGGTCAAGGTCTTATCCTATGAGCCCGATACCTACTTCAGCCGCGGCTCGGCCACTGTCAACCTGCCCCTTGCTCCCCAACCTTGATGAAACCATCAAAAAAAGAACCCGTAGGGATCATCCCCAAACGGGCTCTTTTTTATTTGTATGGAAAGTGCTTCAAACTTTGATTTGTCGGTGTTTCAACATTTTGTGCAAGCAGACTTTATTCGTCGCACGGGCTCCCTCAGTCGCCTACCCGGCGCCATGCTTCGCACCGGGCCCTTTTGTCTGCTTCGCAGACATTTCCCCACACGCGTGGGGAATCACCCTCCCGGAGGGAGCCTTTCCCGAAGCCATCTTGCTCCAGCATAAACAGACCAACAAACTACAATTTATCGAACTGTTTGGACGTCCAGAAGATAATAATTTTGGTTGGAATATGGGGACTATTCGAGATATTGTGAGTGATGTTCGGTATGGATCCAGCAGGCAGGCTTCCTCGGACGGAAAATATCCCTATCTAAGAATGAATAACATCACCTATGGCGGAGAATTAGATCTAACAGATCTAAAGCGAATTAATATCCCCGACAATGAGCTGGCTAAATGTACAGTTCGAAAGGGTGATGTACTTTTCAATCGTACAAACAGCAAAGAACTCGTTGGCAAAACATGTCTTTATGATAGAGATGAGACTATGGTTCTTGCCGGATTTGTTATTCGTGTAAGAATGAACGAAAAAGCAACTCTGGAATTCTTGGTGCAATATATGAATTTACCATATGTAAAAGAGTTACTACTTTCTATGTGTAAGGCTGCCTGCGGACAAGCGAACATAAATGCACAAGAGTTGCAAAACATCCCCATCTATATTCCGCCTATCGATATACAAAAGCGTTTCATAACGCTTAAGCAACAGACCGATAAATCAAAATTTGTCGCTTATGACGATGCAAACTCTCACACCCATCGTTCTCCAAGAACTTATTGATAAGATCGAGGTCTTTCCAATTGAGGGAACGGGTAAGAACAGAACGCAACGGCTTGTCATTCGCTATCGCTTCGTAGGTTGCATCGATCTGCCGAGCATCGTTCCCAAGCACACCTACAAGCTCGACTCACGGCAGGGAGTGGCTATTGAATATCTCCCAAGCGCAGTGTAATCACAAAAGAAAAAGAGCAGACGAATCTGCTCTCAAACAACAAAATATTAAGTAAATACAGGCAAAAAAATATCGAGTGTTCCTAACATCGGTTAAGAACACTCGATATGGTCGGAGTGTCGGGATTCGAACCCGAGGCCTCTTGGACCCGAACCAAGCGCGATACCAAGCTTCGCCACACCCCGATAACTTGGATATTATAATGAAAATTCCATCTTCTGTCAACCCCCTACGGCTGTATTTTCATGGCATTTGCATTTCTATTTCTGCGTACTCTGTAATATAAGGAGGCACATCTTTATGAGTTATCAATCCAAACGCAAATCCCCTCCCCCTGTAAAAGCCAGGAATTCTCTACCGATATGGATGATACTGCTACTTTCTATTGCCCTTCTGTTCAGCCTAATGCGCCCCAAATGGGTGGGCGCTGAAAGAGCCGTTGAGGAAATACAAAGCGGTGAAAAGACTGTCTATGACGCACTGGAAGCATTCTGCTCCGCCATTTCAGAAAATGCCTATGAATTCCAAGCTTTCCGTTGAAATTGACGGCACATTCTTCCTGCTGCTTGCAGCCTTGTTGATGCTACTACCCTTTCAATGGGTTGTGGCGGCAATTATAGCAGCCTTGGTGCATGAATGCTGCCACTATATCTGTATTCGCCTGCTTGGCGGCAAAATTCACTTCCTGCGATTAAGCGGCAGCGGCGCTGTGATGAGCACCTCGGAGCTGTCCCACTTTCAGCAGCTTTTATCCGCATTGGCAGGACCAATCGGCTCTGCTTCTCTACTTTTATTGTCCAAATGGCTGCCAAGAACGGCGGTTTGCGGACTTGTCCACTGCCTGTTCAACATCATACCCCTATTCCCATTGGACGGCGGACGGGCAATGAAAAATATGCTTTCCATTCTTCTTCCCCCTCCGCTGGCTCGCAAGCTATTTTCTGCTATACAGCTTCTTATTCGCCTTGGTATTCTTTTCCTCTGCGGTTACAGCCTGCTTCGTCTATCCGTTCTTCCGTTCCTGATTCTATTGTTCTTTCTTTTGCAAATGAAGCGGAAAAGAAACGCAGAACTGTTTGACAACTGCCCCATTTAACGATACAATATAACCACCAATCATAAAGAGGTACGGCTATGACCGATTTACTGCATCGCATTCTCCCCACCGTGCAAAAGCCTGCTCGGTATACCGGCGGAGAATTTAATGAAATTCAAAAAAATCCCGAAAGTGTTCGGGTCAATATTGCCTTTTGTTTTCCGGATACCTATGAAATCGGTATGTCCAATGTGGGTATGCGGATTCTTTATGGTGTGATGAACGAAATAGAGGGCGTTTGGTGTCAGCGTGTTTTTGCACCTTGGGGCGATATGGAGGATGCCATGCGCAAAAACAATATCCCTCTTTGGGCGCTGGAAAGCCAAAGATATGTTCGGGATTTTGACATGATTGCCTTTACCATCGGCTATGAGATGTGTTATACCAACATACTCAATATGCTCTCTTTGTCCGGCGTTCCCCTGCGCTCTGCTGACCGTAAGGGGCTAAAGAACATGGTGTTTGCCGGTGGTGTTTGCACCTTTAATCCCGAGCCAATTGCCGAATTTGTGGACTTCTTCTCCTTGGGTGAGGGCGAGGAAATTACCACGGAAATCGTTGCCTTGTACGACAAAGCCAAAGCCGAGCAATGGAGTAAAGATGCCTTCTTGCTGGAGGTTTCCAAAATCCCCGGCGTGTATGTTCCCTCTTTTTACGAGCATCAGTACAATGCCGATGGCACACTATCTGCCATCGTTCCCAAAAACAATGCTCCCACAAAAATCACGAAGCGAATTATCGAAAATCTTGATACCGCTTATTATCCAACAAAAATGATTGTCCCCTCCACAGAAATTGTCCATGACCGTGCCAATTTGGAGGTTTTCCGGGGCTGTATTCGGGGTTGTCGCTTTTGTCAGGCAGGCTTTAGCTGTCGCCCTGTCCGCAAGAAAAGTCCTGAAGTGCTGTATCGGCAGGCAACGGAAACCATGGAAAATTCGGGGCATAATGAAATTACCCTCTCCAGCCTTTCCACCTCCGATTATCGGGGGCTGAAAGAGTTGACCGACCAGCTCATCCCCTATTGCCAAAGCCATAATATTAACCTTTCCGTGCCCTCCCTACGAGCAGATAACTTCTCCCGTGAACTGATGGAAAAGCTGCAGACCGTACGCAAAAGCGGTCTGACCTTTGCGCCGGAAGCCGGCACACAGCGGCTGCGGGATGTGATTAACAAAAATCTCACCGAGGATGAAATTCTCACCACCTGCACCAACGCCTTCGCCGGCGGTTGGAACAATGTGAAGCTTTATTTCATGCTCGGTTTACCCACGGAAACGGATGAGGATGTCATCGGCATAGCCGCCTTGGTATTCAAAATCATTCAGGCATGGAAAGAACACGCAACCAATAAAAAACGGGGCTTGCGTGTCCATGTTGCCACAGCATTTTTTGTCCCCAAGCCACATACGCCCTTCCAGTGGGAGCAGCAAATCACACCGGAGGAATATCTGCGGCGTTGTAAGCTCTTAAAATCCCATTTTTATTCCAAATCCATTGAATATAGCTATCATACACCGGATTTGAGCCGGTTGGAGGCTGTCATGGCACGGGGCGACCGGCGGCTTGCTCCCGTCATTGCCCATGCAGTTGCCAATGGCGCAAGGTTGGACGGTTGGGATGAATATTTCCGCTATGACCTGTGGCTGGATGCCTTCAAAGCTCATGGCATTGACCTTGATTTCTATACCACTCGTGGCTATGGCGAGGATGAAATCCTGCCTTGGGACACCATTGATGTGGGTGTCAGCAAAAAATTCCTGCTGCATGAGCGCAGACAAGCCTATGCCGAAAAGGTCACGCCCGACTGTCGGGAGAATTGTGCCGGCTGTGGCGCAAACTGCTTGCTGAAGGAGGTGTCCTGCGATGCCTAGACTATTATTCGAAAAGACGGGAAATGCAATTTATATCTCCCACCTTGATTTGATGCGTCTGTTTCAGCGAGCATTTCAGCGGGCAAACCTGCCCCTGACCCATACCCATGGCTACAATCCCCGTCCCTCTGTTTCCATCGCTCTGCCGCTGTCTGTGGGCGTCAGCAGTCGCTGTGAGCTGCTGGACTTTGATTTAGAGGGTAATGCTGTCGCAGATGAAGAAATTCTGCGCCGATTGAATGACACCCTTGTGCCCGGTGTCCGGGGACTGCAGGTGTATACAGACGGCAAAAAACTCAAGCATCTTGCGTATCTTGATTGCTCCGTCACATTGGAATATGACGCAGGCATCCCTGCCGATGCCGCCGAAAAGCTGACAGAACTTTTTCAGCAGAGCACCCTTGTGGTAGAAAAAAAGAGCAAAAACGGCAATACACAGCAAGACATCATCCCCATGCTTCGCTCCATTGCGGTTATAGCCCAATCCCCTACCTGCCTACGGCTAGACGCTCGGGTCTGCTGTCAAAATCCCACCTTAAATCCCATGCAGCTGCTTGCAGCCATTGAAGGGTATTTGCCGGAGCTAAGACCGGATTTTGCACACTGTCAGCGGCTTGAAATTTACGATACGGAAGAAAATATCTTCCGATAAGGAGAACTATGGATAAGAAAAATCAAATTGAACTGGAAGAATGTCCCATCTGCCGTGGCAACGGCTTTTTGATGCACGAGGGTGGCTGGAATGTGCAGGTAGAATGTGCAGATTGCAGCGCCCACACCGTTTATGTGGAATACGAAACCGAGGAAGAAAAGGCACTTGCTGAGCAGCAGGTTGCCACTCTTTGGAACATCGGCAAGGTCATCCACGGCGAACGGGGTGAATAAGTAAAATAGAAATGCCCCCTGTGTAGTTATTTTTCTACACAGGGGGTATTTTTGATTGCACAATTATAACATCAGCGTATATCTTTTAATTTCGCACACACCGCTGCTTTTGCAAGGTCTATCAGTAATTCACCCAATGCGACTACATCAATCATTGTTTTCTCCTCGATTTATAAATAAATTTTATTAATAGTAAAGAAAAATCCAAGAATCACATCTGTGATTCTTGGATTTTTGGTCCGAGTGTCGAGATTCGAACTCGAGGCCTCTTGAACCCCATTCAAGCGCGATACCAAACTTCGCCACACCCGGATTTTTGATTGCGTAACTTAGCGCTTGAGTATATTAGCACACCTTGCCGAAAAAAGCAAGCCCTATTTTGAAAAAATTGCAAATATTTTTCCTCCCCTTATAACAGGGGGTTATCACAAAATGCTACTGCAAATTATTTTCAAAATGTCAATTTGCTTCAACAATCCACCCATTATGCCTGTTTGATATTTTGCATTTTCAGAGATTTGTAACGCAATATGAAAAAGACAACGGCACAAGCCGCAGCAAGGCCAGCTACAATCAGTAGAATACCAACCGCACCAATCCCCCTTTGCGGTTGCGTAGCTGCTGTAATACGGCTGTCCGCTTCTGCAACCGAATGCCTTGAAATCAGTTCTGCCTCTCCCAGCACCAAGTCCTCATAGCAAACCCGAAGTGTTCCGATTTTTACCCCCTGTGCCAAGGGCGCAACCAACGCACTTTCCACCATTTGTGTATCAAACCAAAGCTTTGATGCGTCATATTCAAGGGGCAAAAGAGCATAAACCGGACTGGCAGGAACAGCGGAAACATAGTTTTCACCACCTGTCACAGGATAAATCCCGTAAGATCGTTCCGGTGTCGTGACCTGTTTCCTTTCAAATCCGCTAAAGCCAAAATCCAGCCACTCCCCCGCCTCTAAAAAATTCGTAAACTTGGTAACCGAATTTCCGGACACCTGCGCCTGCGCCGAAATCACAACGCACAAATATCGGCTGTCCTGTGCTTGGGCAAGACAAATCATGCTCCGGTCACGGGTGGTTGCCGCCGCTGGCTTTCCGCCAATGACACGATCATCGTAATATTTACTCCTGCTCTTGTCCATCATGTAATTGGTGGTTGACAATGTGCGGCCAGGGGCAGCATTGGTAGCAGGCACTTGGTATTTCACCGTGCCAAACATTTGCAAAAATGTTTCGTTTTTAATGGCATTTTCCGTAATAATCGCCAAATCCCTTGCAGTAGAATACTGTTTTTCATCTGCAAGTCCATGTACATTTGTGAAATGAGAGCCGGCGCAACCCATGGTTGCGGCTCGCTCATTCATCAGTTTGACAAATTCCGCCTGCGAGCCTGCAATATGCTCCGCAACCACAGCGCAGGCATCATTGGCAGAGGACACCATGATACAGTATAGCAAATCCTCCAGCGTCAGCTGCTCCCCTGCCTTCAGCCCTACAGACACAACGCCCACACCCACAGAATTAATTGCGCTACGCGTCACTGTCACTTTATCCGAAAGGTTGCCCTTTTCCAAGGCAATCAAAGCCGTCAGCAGCTTCACAAGTCCTGTTGGGTTAATTCTGACATCTGCATTGTGAGTATAAACCATGGTTTCCGAGCTCAGCTCATACAGCACCACCGCCTCAGCAGTACCGCTGTAAGGCTCTGCATTTCCAACCCCTTGACTGGCAGAAAGAGCGCTGCAGTCTGCCGCGAACGCAGTGACTGGACCAAATATTTGCAGCAAACAACCCAAAATCAGGAAAATCACAACAAATTTTTTCATTTTTCATCCTCAATTCATCACGCCGGACTTGCCCGGCAGGAAAAGTTCGTGTATAATAAAATCATTATATCAATAAACTTCTCCCTAGTCAACGAAAGAGGTAATTTCCCTGCCATGAAAAAATCTATTCTCCTTGCACTTATCTGTGTCACTTTGCTTTTCTGTTCCTTTGTGGCAGGCTTTTACACCGGACGAGCCGGAAGTCACAATGATGTGCAGCTTTCTGTTGTCAACACGCCTAATCCCCTAGCTCCCACCGAGAACACAAGCATCACTGCTACCCAGAACTTCCCCATCAATATCAACACCGCAACCTCCCAACAGCTTCAACAGCTCAAGGGTATCGGGGAGGTCAAGGCAAACAGCATCATTGCTTATCGCACGCAGCACGGACCCTTTCAATCTGTGCAAGAATTATTAAATGTTTCCGGCATCGGAGAGAAAACTCTTGCCGCCATACTGGATAAAATTACTGTTTAGGAGGACCTGCCATGAAAATTTTGGTAGTTGATGACGAAGCATTGCTTGTCAAAGGCATCCGTTTCAACCTGCAAAATGAGGGCTATGATGTGGTAACAGGCTGCAACGGGTTGGAGGCCGTCCAATTAGCCCGTGACCCCTCTGTGGACCTCATCATTCTCGATGTGATGATGCCGGAAATGGATGGCTTGGCCGCCTGCAGCAAAATCCGTGAATTTTCCAATGTGCCCATCATCTTTTTAACTGCAAAAACAGATGATATGGACAAGCTTATCGGCTTCGACCACGGTGCA
>JAZOPV010000039.1:0-7096 GCA_045655745.1 Faecousia sp. | reverse complement strand
ATCCGCAATTTCTATGCTTGCCGGGGGCAAGCATACCATAATTCATGCGCATTTGCTCGTAGTGCCTCCCCTATGCCGCATTCTTTTGGTACTTTTCTTGGCGGAGCAAGAAAAGTACCACATCCCGTTAAACTCCAATTTGTACCGCTTGCTTTTTTACGATATAGATGTTATCTTAAAATCACTACTTCAAGAGGTACTGTCCATGGAATACAATGATATTTATGATAAAAACCGAAATCTGACCGGACGAATTCACCGCCGTGGCGATCCATGGGGTGCAGACGAATATGGTTTGGCTGTCTGCGTTTGGGTTTATGACGGTCATGGAAAGGTGCTAATGACCAAGCGTGCACCCGAAAAGAGCTTTGCCGGCACTTGGGAAAACTCCGGTGGCAGCTCTCAAGCCGGCGAGACCAGTCTGCAAGCTATCCGGCGAGAACTGTTTGAAGAAACCGGTATCCATGCTGCAGAAAGCGAATTCGAATTTCTGGAAACCGGTTTGCAGGGCAACATCTTTTTCGACTTCTACTGTCTTCACCGCTGTACCCCGCTAGAAGAAATCGTGCTTCTACCCGGCGAAACAGTCGATGTCAAGTGGGTTAGTATCGATGAGGTTTATCAAATGATAGAACGCAGAGAAATCTGCGATATCATTGCCCAGCAATTTATTCGTCAAGCGCCTATGCTGAAAAAACGGCAATCTGCACAATATTATAAATAAATTTTTAGAGGGATTTCCTCTTGCCAAAAAATGCTCTTTTGAAGTATAATGAAAAAAAGCGTTTTTCGTGACCGGCAGAAACGCTCGTAACTGCCGGACGAAAAGCGCTTTCTTTTTTTGATAAGGAAGGAGGAAAAGCAAATGATTGAACTCAAGCACCTGCAACGCCGCCGGGGGAATGTTCCTCTACGGGTAGCGCACGGTCACTTTGCCACCAATCACAGCCACATTAACTATTATATTGATATTACTTTCCAAAAAACCCGTTTGAGTGAAGCCAAAGCCAGTGCCTATCAACTGGTGTCCCATTTCATCAACGATACCCCTGTGGACACAATTTTATGTTTGGACGGCACTACCGTTCTGGGCACCTGTGTTGCAGAGGAGCTGACCAAAAGCGGATTCTGCACCATCAACGCTCATCAGACCATATATGTACTGGAACCGGAATATAACAACAATTCCCAAATGATTTTCCGAGACAATATACAACCTATGATTCGGGGCAAGCATGTTTTGGTGCTGACGGCATCCGTCACCACCGGCTTTACAGCACGCAAGAGCATCGAAGCCATCAATTATTATGGCGGTCAGGTGGCAGGTGTCGCCGCAATTTATCGGGCTGTGGACGAAATTGACGGTTACCCGATCCGTTCGGTCTACTCCGTTTCCGACCTGCCGGATTATGCCAGCTATGATTATAAGGACTGCCCTTACTGTAAGGCAGGCAAAAAAATTGATGCGCTGGTCAACAGCTATGGTTTCTCTGAGCTATAATTTTTATCTACATAAGGAAATGAGGGGTTGCACTCTCGATCCCGGATTTCCTTTTTTGCGTTTCTCTGCTTTGGCAAGTAAAGAGAATGATTTGCCGCTGCAGGGCTTCCTGCTTTAAAAGCTCCATGGCAGCCGCATGACGCACATCATCAAAGCGCACAAGCGCATCATCCAAAATCATGGGTGATTGCGGTATCAGCGCCTTTGCCACGGCAAGGCGAAGCGCCAAATACATTTGGTCAATGGTGCCCTCGCTTCGCCACTGGGCAGTACGCAGCACACTTTCCTGCTCCGCACCCGCACTCAAGGACAAATCCTGTGCCATGGTGAGCCGGTCATACCGTCCATGGGTCAGCTTCCCAAAAATCTCCTGCGCCTGCTGCGCAATCTGAGGCGCAAACCGCCGTTGCAACTCCGTGGTTGCGGCTGCAAGGGTGCTTTGCGCCAGTTCCAGCGCCCCATAGGTTTGGTTCAGTCGGTCAAGGCGCTGTTGCACTTGTTTTAGCTGATTTTGCAGGGCATCCTCCTGCCCCAAAAGCTCCATTTTACCCCGGTAGATGCCTAGATTTTGCTGCAAACGGTGCTGCTCCTCCCGACTTTGCTGAAGCATCCTGTTGGTTTCCGCCGAAGAAAAGGTCAGCTCATCCGGTTGCTCCGGCTTTTGCACCGGACGAGCCATGGCTGCAACGGTTTCGGCGTAGGCTTCTGCGCCTTCATAGCCTTTTTTTGCATCTGAAAGGCTCTGCCACTGCCGGCGAATTTCCTCCCACCGACCAATGCACTGCCCAATGGGTGTGCCCTGCGTCAGCTCCAAAATTTGAGCAGCCAGCTGCTGCCTTCTATCCTGGAGAGATTGCAGCTTTTCCTCATATTGATAAAGAGCCCGTAAATACTGTTCCTGCTCGGCTGCATATTGCTCTGCCATGGGCAGCCACTGCTCCGCAGGCAGTTTGCCATAACGCTCTACTAACGCATTTTTTTGCTTTTTCCCAGTCCTTGAAAGCAGCACACCGCCGAATGCCACGCAAATGCAAGAGGCAATACACAAAACGGGCTTAACAAACAACAACACAACCGTTGCCACCAAGCCCAGTGCCAGCAGGAGATATGCTGTGATTTTAAGTAATCCGCCCTTGTTCTGCCCACGCTTTACAGCTTCTGCATCCAACTGAACCTGTGCGATTGCCTCAGCGCCTGTCATACCCTCAAAACACTTGGGTGCTGTGGGCTGTTGAGGGGCAGTGGGCAGCATTTGCTTTTCCAAATCCAGCTCCATGGACTGTTGATGCAGCTGATGCAGTCTTTCCGTTACAGCCTTTGCCTGTGTTTCCTCCGGTAAATCCGCACATTCCTGCTGCTGCCGCTGCAACCGGGATTTGGCTTCCTCCCGACTGATTTGCGCCTGCAAGATGTGGCGATTTTGTTCCTCCGCAGCGGCATAATCCAAGGCCTTTTGGTGATTCTCCAGCAGAGAAATTCTAAGCGTTAATTCTTGCTGCTGTGCCAGCACCTGCTGAGTACTTTCCTGCAGCTGCTGCAGCTGCTGCAGCTTAGACTCCAACGCTTTTTCCTCCGCCTCTGCCGCCGGAATCAAACCGGTGCGGTTAAAGCGGCACTTATTTTTCAGTTCCTTTAGCTTCTGCGCCAACTCATCTGCGGCATCACTTTCATCGCCGGTGGTCACAAGGCTGTTGAGCCTCCGGCGCAAAGAATCGTCCTCCGTCACTGGCAAATCCGTCAACCGCAAAAAACCGGAACGCAAAAACACACTGCGCTCCACCCCCAGCAGCACTTCGCCGCAGGTGGTAGCAGTCAACTCCGGCACTGCCATGCCGCTTTCCGTTTCATAAGCACGAAACTCACCCATAGGGGTGCGTCCCTTGGTCCAGCGCTCAATGGTGATATTTCGGTCCTGCCAGCACAAATCAATCCGACCGGACATGGGACTACCGGACCATGGTGCATAACGTTCCTTGTCTGCCAAGAAAGCTTTTTTGCTCCTTGCGCCGGTATCCAACCCATAAAGCATATTGACAAGGAAGGCACACCATGTGGATTTGCCCCATTCGTTGGGGGCGTGAATCACATTCAGACCCGACTCTAATGTCAAGGTCTGATTTTCCAGCTTGCCAAAGGTAGCAGTCATAGAATAAATTTTCATGGCAGCACCACCTCTCCCCCATCCAAAATCGTTCTGGAAATTTTGGCTGCAAGCGTGATAATATCCCGGTCTGCGCCATTCTGATTTTCCAGCGCATCCTGAAGCATCCGAAAATAAACACCCTCTAAGCTATCCTCACCCACAGCACTCCACAAATCCACAGGAGGTGCGGTTCTGTCCCGCAGTTCCAAATTGGGAAATTGAGAAAATTGCGCCCGAAGCCCATCCATATCCACCGGGGCACTTTCTCCGGTAAGGGTAATGCGGTAAAAATCGGAATTGCCCACCGCAGGCAGCAAATGTGAAACCGCATCGGCAGCAGTGGTCTGCACCTGTGCCTGCCAATCGTAAAAGCGGGGGGTATCCAACGGCACAAATTGCGCTGTAACCATATCCTCTACCGTCACCAGCAGCACGCCCTTTTCCTCCAACTCGTCAAAGCCACGCCCCATGGGGCAGCCGGGCCATGCGCAAAGCGTCCGCCCAGCAAGGAATGAGCCGGTCTTATGAATATGTCCAAGGGCGAGATAATTCAAATTAGAATCTGCCACCTGCTGCTGAGAAATGGGATGATAGGGCGAATTTTTCTGAGTCGGGTCGCCGTGGAAAACGCCAATATGATAGGTTTCCTGCCCCTGCGTCCTGAAATTATCCAATAACGCATTGCAATCCATAGCTGCAAAGCCTGCGCCGTAAATACGGCAATCCAATTCCGGAACGGATACGCTTTCCACCATAGGTCGAGTGAAAATATGGACATTCTCCGGCCATTGCTCTGTCAGCCAGCAGCTGGCAGGACTGCAAAAATCGTGGTTGCCGGGAGAAATAAACACGGGAATTTTCACATCCCGCAAGGCAGATTTCAGCAACTGCAAGCTTTCAGCCGATGGTTGTGCATCAAACAAATCGCCTGCCAAAAGCAACAAATCGCACTTTTCTTCCCCGCAAATCGAAACAATTTTCTCCGGAACGGAACGCAGCCCCTGCAGCAACCGTTCGGCTGCCGCCCCTTCACGGCCGGACAGGGGCGAATCCAAATGAAAATCAGCAGCGTGAAGAATTTTCATCGTACAAATCCACCCTTTCTACCCGCCGGCAACTGCCGGTTGCCCCATCAACGGTGAACAGAACGGCCTCCAACTTGGTTGCACCCTCTGCCCACTGATAACGGCCAGTCAAATCGCCTCGGAATTTTGCAATGGACAGCTCCGGACGGATGCCCAAAACAGAATGCTTTGGACCGGTCATACCCAAATCCGTCACATAGCCGGTGCTCTTGGGCAATATCTGTGCGTCACTGGTGGGCACATGAGTATGCGTACCATAAACCGCACTGACCCGTCCATCCAAAAGATAGCCCATCGCCAGCTTCTCCGAGGTTGCCTCAGCGTGCATTTCCACAAAAATGATTTTTGCCTTGATTTGAGGCAAAATCTTTTCAATCAGCAAAAAAGGATTGTCCGGACCGTAGTCCATATTGCACCTGCCAATCAGGTCAATTACCGCCACCTGCCCTGCTTTGCTCTCATACTCGCCCCAACCCTTACCGGGGACTTGGGGCGCATAGTTGGCAGGCCGAAGCATCCGACTGTTTTCGTCTAAATAATCGCATAGCTCCCGCTTTCCAAAGGTGTGGTTGCCCATGGTAATCACATCTGCGCCGGCATCAAAAACGGCTTCAGCCTGTTGGGGTGTCATACCCACCACGCTGGCGTTTTCGCCATTGACAATGACAAAGTCCGCCCCTGTTTTCCCTTTCAGATAACGCAGGGAACGGCTGATGCGTTCCATACCCGGCGCACCCACCACATCACCCACACACAGCACTTTCAATTCCATGAAATCACCTCTCCATTTTCCTTACCATTAGTATATACCAATTTCACAACCGTTGCAAGCAAAAGAAATAATACTCCGTCAGCAGCTATTCCCCACAAAACGGCAGCAAGGCATTACAAAAAAGGAGAATCTGCTTTTAAACAGATTCTCCTTTTTCCATTTTATTTTAGCAGGTCGTATAGCCAATAAACAAACCCATACACCACTCCGGCAGACAGACCATAGACGATAACAGGTCCGGCAATGGTGAACATTTTTGCTGCTACACCCAACACAAAACCCTCTGCTTGTGTCAACTTAGGACCCATTACTTCGTGTTCCATTAGGACTAAATTTTTTAAATTTAGTGTCGCTTTTTAGTATTTTTGCCTTCTTGACGTTGTTTGCCCTCTAAATACCCAAGGTACCAAGCTCGTCTTTTATCAATCTTGCTGTGTAGCATAATCATAGTATAACCAAATCCGGAAAAATAGAGGCAGAATATGATCTCCATTTTTCCGGATTGATTTATAATTATATTTTTTATGCCGCAATGGCGTTTGCGTTGATGCGATCGATCACACGCTTAATGCCAAGCCACACGGTCAAATCAGTAAAGACTTCCACAACGCTACCATTATCGGTGAAAGGCGCATCTTGTAGGACAGACATATCTTTCATCAAACCATTATGGACAATGTACTCCACGATCTGATTCACAAAGAAAATCTGATTGCTGTTCAAAGCAGTGTCATTCAGGAACTCCGCAAAAGCTTCCTTGGCGGCATTCATATCCAGTCCCACAAGTTCACGAACAAACTCACCCAAAGGCTTGCTACCGTACTCATTTTCGTAGTCCTGCTGGGTGCCAACCTCACTCCACAGAATACCCTCCAACACTTTCACATCCGCGCTTGTCAGCGGCTGATTGGTCCTCAGTTTGGCGATAACTGCGTTATCCTGGTGCTGTCGAACATAGAACTCCGCTTTCATCTTATAGTTTTTGAGATCGTCATTTTCCAGTTCGGATTCATTCCACTCCATAGACAGCAGTTCGTCAGCAAAATTCGTGGTGTATGTAGGATGATGAGGCTGAATGTACTTCATTAAATCGCGCAGATTCTCGCGGATATGCTCAAACTCGTTGATGCCTGCGTTCTCCAGATAATCCGTGTGCAGGATCTTATTGATCAGTTCACTCTGCACCATAATCTCCGGAATGTTGGCAACAGAAGCAATACCGCTGACCTTCTTAAAGAGGTCGGTTCTTGCCTTGGCATACTTCTTTCCCATAAGATAGGCCAGTTCAATGCCGTATATCAGCGCATCAAAGCGCACCGCTTTGGCATCGTCCTCATCCGGGGTGATCAGCGGTGCCAGCTCTTCCTGCATCTGCAGGGTATTTTCGTAGGTCAGCGCCGCATAATTGGCGGGATCAGAGAACAGTTCCACGAATTTCAGGTGCTGCCACACGGCAAAATTCTCCCGGTTCAGTTCCTGAACCTTGCCTACCATATCCTCCACCAGGGAAGCACGGAAAGCCGTCAGCTCCGGGGTCTGGTATTCGAGATCCTGCAATTTGAACACGATCTGCGCCTTCAGGCTGAAAATGGCAC
>JAZOPV010000038.1:0-6758 GCA_045655745.1 Faecousia sp. | reverse complement strand
GAGGAAGCCTACTCACTCTTCTTCAACGGTTTGGGTTATTTTACATCACGCAAAGACAAATGTCAATAGTGCGAGTACGATTTTTTAGAACTCCCACAGCACTTCACGGATGATTTCGCTGACGGTGGGGTGGGGGAAGATGATTTGACGGGCATCCTCTACCCGGAACTGCATTTCCAGCATCTCCGCAGCGCCCCAAATGATTTCGCCTGCATAAGCACCCAACAGATGCACGCCTAAAATGGTGCGGCGTTTTTTGTCGATGATAATCTTGCAGATGCCGTCTGCGCCTTCGTTTTCTGCCACAAACCGGCCGGAATAACGCATGGAGAGGGACTGGACTTCGTAGTCCACGCCCTTTGCCTTACACTCGTCCTCGGTTTTGCCCACAGAGGCGACTTCAGGGAAGGTGTAAATCACGCTGGGATTGGCGTTGTATCGCATGGCGTCCTGCTTGCCCAAAATGTTGCTGACAGCCACTTCAGCTTCCCGATAGGCGGTGTGGGCGAGCATATGATGGCCGTTGACATCGCCGATGGCATAGACATTTGAAACATTGGTGCGGCACATGGTGTCGGTGGGGATGGCACGGTCAAAATTGACACCGATGGTTTCCAAGCCCAAATTGGTGCAATTTGCTTTGCGGCCAATGGACAGCAACACCTTATCGGCAGGAATACGCACCTGCTGACCGTCGGCAGCTTCTGCCAGCACCGCATTGTCCTCCACGCCCACAACCTTGTGGGATAGATAGAAGCGAATGCCCTTTTGCTCCAACTCCTTTTTCAGCATAGCGGAAAGGGTGGAGTCGGTAGCACCGGCAATGTGGTCCAGCATTTCGATGACGGTGACCTTCGAGCCAACACTGGCATAGTAGCAAGCCATCTCAAGACCGATGACACCACCGCCGATGACGATTAGCTTTTGGGGAATTTCCTCTAAGTCCAAAATCTCCCGATTGGTCAGCACAAAGCTGCCAACGCGCTCCTGCAAGCCGGGGATAGGGGGGATGACATTGGAAGAGCCGGTGGCAATAATCAGGTTTTTGCCGGCATATTGGGCTGCGCCATCACTGACCAAGATGCCCTGCGCATCCTTGCCCACAATGGTTGCTTCCTTGGGGATGACCGTCACGCCTGCGGCTTTCAGCTTGCCTTTGATACCGGCAGTTAGGGTGCTCACCACGGCGTTTTTACGGGCGATGACCTTTTTCTGGTCAATGGTTACATTCTCACAACTGACCCCATAGAGCTGGCTGTGGAGGGCGTGGACATAGGCTTTTGCGGAGTTCAGCAAGGTTTTGGAGGGGATACAGCCCTCATTCAGGCAAACACCGCCTAATTTTTCCTTTTCAAATAGGAGCGTACGCAAATTGCTGTGGGCGGCACGCTCTGCGGCAAGATACCCACCGGGGCCGCCGCCAATGACAATGACATCAAATAGTTCCATATTTTGCACTCCTGTAGAAGATTTCCGTATGATTTTCTTTTTGCTAAAATAGCATACGGGCAAGGGCTTGTCAATGGGAATGGATTTCCCAATCTGTTTCTTTAGAATAACCGAATTTTCCCATCTTTTTCTGTGACCTTATCACAACAACCGCACCTGCTTTCGCAGGTGCGGTTGTTACCGGGCATACCCAATTATAATTTTAGGGGCAAAAAGCATTACAAAATTCTTGTTTTATAAGATTTTTCAAGGGCTTCTGTGTAAAAAAAGACCTCATAGGATTGCTCCTACAAGGTCTTAATTTTTATATTCGGTTTTGCCTTATTTTTTCAAATCGGCTTTGCCCAAAAACAGGTCATTGTTATGAGGATTAGCCCTTAATGGCAGCCTGTGGTGCAGACCGCAAAAGAGGGAGATGTTAACCTTGATTTTTTTTGTAAAATGGTGTATAAATAATGGGATGTAAAATTTTAGAAGAAGGTGTATTCATTGGAGCTCATTCTCGATTGGCTAGGTAATATTTTTACCAGTCCCCTTGTGATCGTCTTTTCCATTGCCGTGCTGGGTTATCTTGTCGGCAGTATCACGATTAAGGGATTGTCGCTGGGCACCTCCGGCATTTTGCTTGTGGCGCTTGTATTTGGCCATTTTAAGTTGATGGCACCGGATGTTTTGAAGAATCTGGGACTCATCTGTTTTGTGACAGCGGTTGGCTTCATTGCCGGCCCGACGTTTTTCCGGAATTTCAAGAAATCCGCTATTTTCTACGTCATTCTCGGCATTGCCATTATTCTGGTGGGCAGTGGCGTATGTGCCGCATCCATCACCCTTGGCGGTGTGGACAACGACCTCGCGGTGGGCATGATGTCCGGCGCGCTGACCAGCACCCCCGGTTTGGCGGCAGCGAAGGAAGCCACCGGTGAAGCAAGCCGTGCGGCGATTGGCTACGGTATCGCCTATCCCTTTGGTGTGGTGGGCGTTGTGCTGTTCGTGCAGTTGATTCCGAAGATGCTCAAGATCGATGTTGAAAAAGAGCGTCAGCGGCTGGATGCCGCAACAAAAGCGGCTGAAAAGGCAACTGTTGCAAAAACGTATAAGCTGCTGGATAATTTTGGCTTGTTGGCATTAGCCGTTGCGGCAATTTTGGGTTATATTATCGGTAAGATTGAAATACCGCTGCCCGGCGGCGCTTCTTTCTCTCTTGGTACTTCCGGAGGCCCGCTGCTGGCAGGTCTGATTATGGGACACGTTGCTCACATCGGACCTGTTTCTATCAACGTTCCGAAAAATACGCTAAACGTGGTCCGGGAGATCGGTCTTGCCCTGTTCCTGATGGGCGCCGGCACCGAGGCAGGCAACGGCTTCCTGGAGGTAGTTGCCAACGAAGGTGTGGCCCTGTTCCTGTGGGGCATTGCGATGACGCTGGTGCCGATGATCGTGGGCTACATACTGGCAGTGCTGATCGCCAAGCTTGACGTACTCAGCGCTCTTGGTTCAATTTGTGGCGGTATGACCAGCACACCGGCTTTAGGCACGCTTATGTCGGTGGCAAAAACCGAGGCGGTGGCCTCTGCCTACGCCGCCACCTATCCCATCGCGCTTATTGCCGTGGTGCTTTGCTGTAAGTTCATCCCGGTGCTGTTCGGCTGATCGCGCCCTTAAAAAATGACAAAAAATGATCCCCACCGATTTCTCGGTGGGGATTTTATATTAGAGATTAGCCCTTAATAGCAGCCTGTGGTGCTACTATCAAGGGCAGGAGAAAAATCCTGCGTCACCACAATTTTCGTAGTAGACCTGCGTTTTCCTTCCAATTTGCAGTGCAAAGGCTTGTCCGGATCGCCACCCATGCGTAAATACCAGTCAAATCCGTCTTTCTTGACCACGATTTTTCTAAAGTAAGCTTCGATGACAGATTCCGGAACATCCTCGCCTTCTTTCGGGCAGGAATACTGAGATAGGGCATATTGCAGAATCGTGAGCTTCTCCTTGTAATGCTCGATCACCTTGGGTTCGCGTTTTTGGGAAAGCTCCTCGATCTCCTTTTGAAGTTTCTGCATTTTCGGCTCCAACTCTTCGGACTTCATCCGGAACATATCCTTGCTCAAGTCGCCGTCGGCCCGCATCTCAATCAGATTGTCCAACCGCTTCTGCAGACGGTCCAGTTCCCGCTGCTTCATTTCCAAAGCCGCTTCGGTTCGGCGGTCTTCATCGGTGTTTTCATTATAGCTTTCCAAGATGGAGTTGGCCAAAGCCATAACCTTATCTTTCTCCGACAGATACTTACGGAAGATCAAATTTGCCATCATCTGCAAGCGCCATTCCGGGATCATGGGAGATTGGCAGATACCCTCCAACGGAAGTCCCTTCTTCTTTCGGCTTTCGTAGGAGCCTGTGTGAACAGAACTATAACACTGGTAGGCATTTCCCGGTTGCCGGTCGGGACGATCCCACCGCCGGGTGTTAAAGGTGTGTCCACACTCACAAATCAGCAGCTGACCCCAAACCGTAGTCCTGGCATGTTTGCCTCTGCGGCTGCCCTTGTTAAGGTAACAACCGTGCAAGTAATGAAACCAAGTCCCCCGGTAATTGGAAGAGCAAAGCTTAAAAACCATGTTCCACCAGTAGCGATATTGATATACAGCAAGTATAAGGCTGTGGCAGCAAAATTGCAGGGCACGAAGATAACCGGATTGGGTTTCTGGAACCACATAGGCAACGCAAATGCGGTATACGAGAGCATCAGCGCACCAGCCACATAACCGGACCATTCCAATCTCCCATCCAATTGCAGATCCGCAACAAAGCAAACAAAGAGCGGAATCAAAAACAGGATAATCATTGCGCCGTTCAAAGCTTTGGATCGTGACGCTTTCTTAGGCATTTTCTCGCTGGGGTAAAGCGACTTACCGGGCCGATCAACATAGTTCGGATGATAAACGGCGGTATTACAAAGGGGGCATTTCTTTTCCGCTTCTCCAAGCTTTACGCCACATTCAATACAATACATACCGTTCACCTCTCGTTCTGATTGCTCTCTACCACAGTAGGCAGACCCATTTCCTGCAGGACTGCATGGAAATGCCGTTCCAATTCCGCGTCCTGAATATTACGGATAAAGTTTATGTAGATCGTATCCCCGTAAGACAGCATCCCACAATTGTACGGAGCCGCTGCCTGGACACCAAGAATAAAATCAAAGCGTCTGACATACTGCGCCATAGCTTCCGGGATCTTTACTTGACCTAAGTTAGACAAAGTAAGGCAGGACTTCTTTTCTCCCACACTGTCAAAGATCGCCTTCATAACAGCGTTCTTCAGGGGCAGCGGAATGAGCCGCACCAAGGGATTTCGCTCGTCGTTTACATTGGTTGCGATGACACAGCTCATGTGCTTTTCCGTAAACTCCGTACCCATTTTGTGCTGAATAATTTTGCAAATCTCATCAAAGGAATATGCTCCAAGACGGGGATCCAGTTCCGGTATGGTATACATAGCAAAGTTTCGCAGCGTGTTACTGGGAAACAAATTTCGCAAATTGACCGGGATCAGCAGTTTAATCCGCTTTTGCCGCTTGGTGTTTGGATTCTTCTCATTTTGAAGATTCAGCAACGCCTTCATCATTACCGCACTCATAAATACGGTCAATGTAGCGTTATGTTTGTGCGCCAGTTCCAGCGCAGGCTTTACCGGGATTTGAAAACAGGTAAGGTTCAGAAAGCCATCCTTTTGAGGCTCACCGGACATATGCCACGCATTGGTATCCTTTCGGCTGGCAGGTACATTGCCTGCATATTTAAGGAAGCTATCCTCCAGTTCCTCTTCTTTGGGGAGTTCCCGCCTGTCCAAAACGCCGTTCTCAAAAGGTATCGAAACTCGGTACTTTTGCTCCAGATATTCCGCCGTCAAGCTTTTCAGGAAGACAAGCGCGCCGTTTCCGTCCGTTAAGGAGTGGAAATATTCCACAGCGATCCGGTTCTCGTAAGCGATCACGCGAAAGGCACACTTCCGCATTTCCTCCCGATTCATAAACACCAGCGGATAACTGTGTTCTTCACATATCTGGGGCGCAGATTCCACCTGCTGCAGATAATATCAAAACGCGCCCTTCCGCAGTCTGGCTGCAATGGAAGGAAAACGCTTCACCGTTACATCCAAAGCGCTTTGAAGCACCTGGACATCTACGTTCTCTGACAAGGCGACAGACTGACGGAACAGATTGCTCCAATTCTTTCTACGGGCTGCAGGATATATCTTCGCAGCATTATCCAGTCTGACCCACCGCAAAGGTTGTTTCTTTTCCATAGCGTTAATACTTTTCAAAGCCGACCAGCAGACCGCCCTTCTCTGCGTAGAAGCTACACAGGCCCAAATTGATGCCAATTTTTACGGCCACACCAGGCAGCTCTGTCTCAATCATGTTCTTCAGAGTGTTGGCAGCAGATTCATTTAAGCAGTGTGCCAGAATGACTTTGCCAGTTTTCAAACCGCTTTCCTTCAAGTGCTTTAGAATCGCACTCAGAGATTTTGCTTCGCCCCGACACTTATCCGTAGGCTCCAAAGTGCCCACATCACTGGCCTTGCCCACAATGCGGATACCCAAAACACCGGCGATTTTAGCAACAGCCGGAGAAACACGACCGTTAGCGGCGAAGTTATTCAGGGATTCCAGCATAAAGAGCAATCCGGTCTTCTTTTGGTATTCCGGTATGTAGGTGCAGATCTCTTCGTATGACTTTCCCTCGCTGATCATTTCTTCCAATTTCTCTACGATCAGGGTCAACTCCGGACCTGCGGAAAGAGAGTCGATCACAAAAACCCGTCTGCCGGGATGCTCTGCTTCGTACATCTCCTTAGCGATGCAAGCAGTATTGTAGCTACCAGACAAGCCGCTGGTGATAGCAACGCAAAAAACATCCTCTGCATCGCCAAAGGTCATCAGCCAATCCTCAGGATTGGGGCAGGAGCTTTGCGATCTGCCCTTGTAGGTCTTGAAATACCTGATCATTTCATCCAAATCCAGATTCCGATCGTCCACAAATTCCCGCTCAGCGGTAATGATCTTCAGTGGTGCCGCATCAAATGCAACAGTCTTTAGTTCCATCAAATTTGCGGAGGAATCCGCAACGATTTTTACAGTTCTCATAAGGTGATTTACCCACCTTTCGTTTTCATTCAAAGGGTATCATGCAAGCAGGCAGGTTTCCACCCACTTCCGGAATTCTCGCTCTCCGGTGTGTAGAATTGTATATCTACTACCGGTTCAGATATCATCTGTGCTTTCCGATAAAGAACAGCGCAATGGTACC
>JAZOPV010000037.1:0-14212 GCA_045655745.1 Faecousia sp. | reverse complement strand
CAGGTTTGATGGATTTGCAGAAAGAAATCAGTTCCCCGATCTGAGTGACAGAGAAGGTGGGGCGGGTGGCATAGCCCTTGGAGCGCTGGATGGTGATGAGCTTGGTTTTGCTGTTGATAGCATTACGAATGCCCTCATAGTCAAAGCTGCCGTCCGGCAGCAAGTCCACCTGTCGGTAGGAAACGCCGTACTCTGCAAGGGAGCAGGGGCTGGGACGGATGCCGATGACCTCCTGCAGGGTGTCGTAGGGCGCACCGACAGGAGAAAGAAGCTCATCGCCGGGCAGAAGATTGGCTGCCAGCGCAACAGTTAAAGCATGCGTGCCGCAAGTGATTTGGGGACGTACAAGGGCGGCTTCTGTATGAAACACATCGGCGTAGACCCGTTCTAAGTTGTCACGACCTACATCGTCATAGCCATAGCCGGTGGTGCCGGCAAAGCAGGCAGCAGATACCCGATTTTTCTGCATGGCAGAGATGACCTTGGCTTGGTTATATTCTGCAATGCGGTCAATGGCGGCAAAGCGGTCGCTGAGTTTTTTTAAGGCGGCTTCGCCATAGTGATAAACGGCAGGGGAAATGCCCATGTCGGTGTAAAGCTGCAATAATTCGTCCATTTTCTGACCTCATTTTATGTTTTTCACTCGAAAAAGTATACAAAATTCCGCCCCGATTGTCAATACCGGAGCGGAAAATATTAGCTTCGTTCAAAGCCGATGTACCGTGTCCCTTGAAAAGTGACACGCCCATAATCACCCTCAACCAGGTAACCGTATTGGTTATGGGGGATTTGCAGCTCCATCCGGTCGCCGCTTTCTACCTCAAAGGTGGCGTAATAGGTGGTATGGCTGTGGTCACCACGAACCTGTATTCGTTTGGTGACAATGGTAGCATTGACTGTTAGTTTGGGAGAATGGTTATTCTTTCTTTCTAGTTTTGCACCTTTAAATAGGGTATATGCTATAAATCCCAAAATACCGAAGAAAATAAGGAAGAAGATGATTGAGAACACAGGAATGGGGTAAAAGATGCTTCCAAATGGGTCAGGAATGAACGCATCAGTCATCATTTCTTCTTCCTCCAAAGAGTAATATCAGCCGCAGAAGCTGTACCAATGCCACCGCAGCGGCAGCCACATAGGTCATGGCAGCTGCCCGAAGGGTACGGCGTGCGCCGACCTGCTCCTCATCGGTCAGCAGATTGCCGTTTTCGATTGCCTGCAAGGCACGGCGACTGGCGTTAAATTCCACAGGCAGGGTAATCAGCTGAAATACCAAAGAAAGACCGAAACAGGCGATGCCCAAATAGACAAAGAAATAGGAGTAGCTTTCGCCAAAGCTCAGCAGCAGACCAAGTAAAATGAGGGGCATGGCAAGCATAGAGCCGATATTGGTAATGGGGATGATGGCGGCACGAAGCTTAATGGGGGCATAGTGGACAGCATACTGCACCGCATGACCGGCTTCGTGGCAGGCAACGCCGATGGCAGCCACAGAGGTGGAATCATAGACCTTATCCGACAGGCGAATGACCCTTGTACGGGGGTCAAAATGGTCGGTCAGATTGCCGCCCACCCGTTCAATCCGTACATCGCTGACACCTGCGGCAGACAGCACCCGTTGGGCTGCCTGCGCTCCGGTGATACGGCGGACAGAGTGAATTTTGGAATAGCGATTGAAGGTGGAATTGACTCTAGCGCTGGCGATGAGCGATAAAATCACAAATGGCATTACCAAAACAAGATAGGTTAAATCAAAGCCATAATAATATCCAAACATAGAATTTCTCCTTATAAAATCTCAGGCTCCATGGCATTGTGGAGGGTGTCGGTAATTGCACCACGGAAGATGGAATCTGCCTGTGCGTGCAGGGTTTCCAATATGACGGCAGAAAGATTGATTGCCAGCTTTCCTGTCATAAACAGGTCTTGGTCAAAGATAAAGCGGACTTCCTTATCCTCCTGCCCGTTTCGCTTGATGACACCGGGACCTGCGTGAATTTTAGCACGGCAGCCGCCACGGATGGCAAGCTCCGTTTCAAAGATATTTTTACTGCAGGCAGTCTCCTGAATTTCCTCATCTGCCAGTAGACCGAGGTAGGGGCTTTCAATCAGCTTCCGAAAGGGAATATGCTCAATTTTCAGCGACTTGCGGGAGATGAAATTCAAATACCGCAGACCGATGCGGTCAAAATAGGCAGGGCGATAATGCTGAATAAAGGCGGCAAGAGGTTTATCCAGCTGCAGGGCAAAATCCTCCCAGCAGGTATACCGGCTGCAGGAAAGAGAAATGAAGCTCTTGGTGAGATTGACTTTCCATGCGCCGTCAGCGGATAGGAACTGATAATTATTGGTTTGAGGCTGGGGCTCAAGATGAATAGCACTGCCTGCGCCCACAAGCTTTGGCGGATTGTTTTCTTTATGACAGGAATAGACGGGAAAGGCATCCCGAATGGATTCCTGAAAATCAGCAGGAAGATTGGTTTCAATGGTCAAAATCTCCGGAAAGCGAAGCTGGCAAATGACCTCGCCCAAAGGATTATGCTGATAGAGGCAACGGGGCTGGGTTGAAAACATAGGCGTATCCTCGTTTCATTAGTATGAGGCTATTATACCGCCATTATGAAAAAAACACAAGCTTCTTGCACGGCGGCGGGAAAAAGACTATAATAATGGAAAATCCAAAATCTGGTGAGTAAATTCCTCCCTTGGAACGATTTAGAAACAGAGAGGTGATGACGATGCATGATTCCGGTGTCAGTAGCTACCGCCGTAATCTGAATTCTCCGGAAACTCTGGAATTTTTGGTGCGGACTTATTCAGAGCCCTTGGTGCGTTACGCATATTGCCTGGTTGGCTCTGCTGCTGTGGCAGAGGATGCCATGGAGGATGCCTTTGCGGCGCTGCTTGTAAAGGGCGGCGGTTTTGACAGCTTGGAGCAGGTGCGCTCTTGGCTGTATAAGACCACCCGAAACAAGGCAGTGGATTATCTGCGCCGTCACAGCCGAGAAGTTCCGCTTGAGGATGTGGAAAATATACTTTCTACATCCGATACAGAGGAGAATTTGCTGCTTCGGGAGCGCAACGAAAAGATTTACATTTGCCTGCAGCGGTTACCGGTACAGTATCGGGAAGCATTGCAGCTATACTATCTTGACGGCTTTGCGGCAGAACGGCTCTGCCTTATTATGCGCAAATCCAAAAAGCAGGTATACAATCTTTTGTTCCGTGGGAAAGCCGTCTTAAAGGAATTACTCATACAGGAGGGAATATCGGATGAGGACTTATGATGAATATATGGACAACATTCGCCGCAAGGCAAAAAAGCTGAAGGCAAGACGGCGAATGGTGGCAGCAGGCTGTTTGAGCGTGTTTATTGTTGCTACAGCATTATTTCTATTTTTGCCTTACCACAATCAACTTCCGGATGTTTCCGGTTATAAAAATGACCCCTATTATGGGCTGATTCACGGTTTAAATAAGTTGACCTACAATCCGCCGGCACATAAAAACAACTATGAATGGCTGAAGGATGCCTTTCATTCCGCCGGAAAAAAGGGGAATGCGCCCGATAGTGAATTGTGGTTTGATGGCGCTGTTGCCGGGGATGCAATGGGCACGACCAGTGTGACCCTCCCCAGCTTAGCACCGGGAGCGCAGCAATATGAGGAGGTAACGGATAATCAGGTTGAGGGTGTCATTGAGGGGGATTTATTTAAGCGCAGCGATAAATTCATCTACTATTTGCGTGGAAATGTGCTGAATGTCTACAGTATTGATAAGGAAAATTCTGCACTGATTGGAAATTTTATTGTAGAATACGACACGGATGTGTTCTATACAAAGCAACAGGTTCAGACGCAGGATAAGACACTGGCTGTTCCGGAGGTTTGGGGCTATAATCGCAATGCTCAAATGTATCTGTCGGCAGACTGCTCCACGGTGACGGTGGTTTCCGGCGGCTACTATTCCAAGGTGGGCGGCTATTTGGTGCTGACCAGTTTGGATGTAACAGACCCGGAGAATATTTGTCAAACCCAGCAGCTGTATTTTAAGGGTGATTATATTTCCTCCCGTATGGTGGGCGGTGACATTCTGCTGACCTATAATTATGGGGTATGGGGCAACGAGATTGATTTTGATAAGCCGGAAACCTTTGTGCCGATTTACGGAAAAGCCGGGGAAATGAAGCTGATTGAGCCGGAGAATATTTACTGTCCGGAAAATCCTATCAATACAAAGTATACTGTGGTTGCAAAGCTTGACGGAAAAATGCTTGAGGTAAAGGACACCGCCGCTATGCTCAGCTATTCACAGCAGCTGTATGTATCGGAAGACACAGTGTATGCCACTTTTGGCTATACGGATGCCTTGGAAAATGAGGACGGCAGCACCACCACCAAGGCGATGACTCAGATTACGGGCTTTAACTATACCGCAGACGAGCTGAAGCTATTGGGCAGTGTCCGTTTGGAAGGAACAGTAAATAACCAGTATTCCATGGATGAGCATGAGGGCATTTTGCGGGTTGCCACCAGTACCGTGGTAAGGACTCGGAGAGAAACCCGAACAGATAATACTGTCAGTGTGGAAAATGTGAATACAGGGCGAAATTGCAATCTGTACTGCGTGGATTTACAGACATGGCAGGTTGCCGGCTCTGTCATCGGCTTTGCACCTGACGGGGAGGAGGTCACCTCGGCTCGGTTTGACGAGGATAAAGGCTATATTTGCACAGCTGAGGTGATTATTTTGTCAGACCCTGTGTATTTCTTTGACCTGTCCAATGTCAAAAATATCACCTACAAGCAAACTCCTATTATTGACGGATTTTCTTCTTCGCTGGTGAACTTCGGCGATTATCTGCTGGGTATCGGTTTTAATGAGAACAGAGAATTGAAGCTTGAAGCCTATGTGGAAACGGAAAAGGGCGTGGAGCCGATTGCAAGCCATGAAAAGACCTGCTGGTTCTCTGAGGATTATAAAGCCTATTTTATTGACCGGGAAAAGCAGCTGATTGGTCTTGCAGTGGGAGATTGGAACGGCGAAAGTAAGTATATGCTGCTGCATTTTGACGGAAGCGGTTTCCGTGAGTTGAAAGAAATTAAAATTGACTACTATTTAGACCAGGTGCGTGCCGATTGCATTGAGGGCTGGCTGTATGTGCTGGCAGAGGATTTGATTGTGCAGCAGGTTTGGTAATGTATGAAAGATTGGGAGGGGCGAATCGCCCCTCCTTTTTTGCGTAAAAATAAAATACAATATATTGGGTTTGGGCTTGAAGTGCATAACAAAATGTGCTATTATTGAAATAATCTACCAATGGGAGGGTATTTATGGAATTTTTGTATTTGCTGGAGGGTATTCGCTTTCCCATTTTGGACAAAGTCATGCTACTGATTACCGCCCTTGGTGAGGAAACCGCCTTTTTGGTGGTGGCGTTGATTGTTTTTTGGTGTGTGGACAAAAATCGTGGGTATTATATTTTGGGGGTTGGTTTTTTCGGCACAATTCTCAATCAAACACTGAAGCTCTTGTGTCGTATCCCAAGACCTTGGGTGTTGGATAAAGATTTTACCATTGTAGAACAGGCGAGAGAGACGGCAACCGGCTATTCCTTTCCCAGCGGACACAGTCAGAATGCGGTGGGCATCTTTGGCGGCGTGGCTGTCACCGAAAAAAACAGAGTATTGCGTTGGATTTTGATTGCGGTGGCAGTGCTGGTACCCTTTTCCAGAATGTACTTGGGTGTGCATACACCGGCTGATGTGCTGGCGGGGGCGTTGTGTGCTTTGGTACTGATTTTAGCATTCCGCTTTTTGAAGGATGGAAAGTATATTCCGCAGACAGTGGCAGCTATGGCTGCAGTGTCGGCACTGTTTTTGCTGTTTGTGACAGTCTATCCCTTTCCGGCGGATATGGATCCACACAATTATGCCTCCGGTGTAAAAAATGCCTATACACTGCTGGGTGCTACTTTGGGCTTGCTTTTGGCGTACTTTTTGGACAAAAAGTGGGTACACTTTGAGGTGAAAGCTCTGTGGTGGGTGCAAATTATTAAGGTCGTTGCAGGGCTGGCACTGGTGCTGCTGGTAAAGGAAGGCTTACGGGATGTGTTGGGCAGTCTTTTTGGAGAATATCCCGGCAGAGCAGTGCGATATTTCTTAATTGTGGTGGTTGCCGGGGCAGTATTTCCCCTTAGCTTCCGCTGGTTTTCTCAACTGGGAAAGAAGGAATCATAATGGTTGTTTTTATCATTGCTGTAGCAGTGTTGGTTGCGTTTTGCTTTGGGGTGGGCGGTTATTTGTTTTTTGCTGCCTGCGGTCGGGGTGCAGCGGTAGATTGGACAGATGAAGCTGCTGTCCTGAAAACCCCTTTTGGAAAGCACGCCAATAATATCCGCATTGGACATCAGTGGCTACAGGCACATCAGGCAGAGGACCTGTATATGACCAACGAGGAGGGGCTGCAGCTGCATGCTGTGTGGGTACCGGCGGAAAATCCCAAGGGTACGATTGTGTTTGCCCATGGGTATCACAGCTGCGTGCTGATTGACTTTTCCTTGGCATTTGAGCTGTATCACAGTCGGGGCATGAATATCCTACTGCCAACGCATCGGGCACATGGTACAAGTCAGGGAAAATACATTACCTTTGGGGTAAAGGAAAGTCAGGATTTGCTAGGCTGGATTCATCTGCATAATGCACGGTTTGGGCGTTATCCAATTGTGTGCAGCGGTCTATCCATGGGCGCATCCACGGTAATGTATCTTGCAGGTATGACTCTGCCGGAAAATGTACGGGGCTTTGTGGCTGACTGCGGTTTTACTTCGCCGAAAGCTATTATTTCCCATGTGTTTCGGCAGCAGACCCATCTTCCGGCATTTCCCTTTATATGGGCGACAGGGCTGTTTGCCCGATACTTTGGCGGTTTTCGCTTGTCGGAAATGGACAGCACCAAATGTCTGCGGGATAATCAACGCCCGATTTTGCTGGTACACGGGCTTGAAGATGATTTTGTGCCGCCGGAAATGACCAAACAAAGCTTCGATGCCTGCGGCGGTGACAAAAGCCTGCTGCTGGTGGAGGGGGCTACCCATGGAGTCAGCTTTTTGGTGGCAAGGGATGCCTATTTAGAAAAAATCAATCAGCTTTTAGAAAAAGCGATAGGGGGAGCTGTATGAATTACGCAACTATAAAAAACTGTGACATTGCCAATGGACCGGGCGTTCGAATTAGTCTGTTTGTGTCGGGCTGTACCCATCACTGCAAGGGCTGCTTTAATCAGGTGGCATGGGATTTCGATTACGGCGAACCCTTTACGCAGGACACCGTTGATATGATTTTAGATATGCTGAAGCCGGATTATGTGCGGGGATTGACCTTGCTGGGAGGCGAGCCCTTTGAGCCACAAAATCAGCCGGCATTGGTTGATTTGCTTCGGCAGGTAAAGGCGAAATATCCGGAAAAATCAATTTGGGCGTTTTCCGGTTACTTATTTGACAGAGATATTTTGGCAGGGAAACTGGGTGATTTTGAGATTACCAAGGAGTTTTTGAGCTATTTGGAGGTCTTGGTGGATGGGCGGTTTGTGGAGGAACTAAAAAATCTCAGCCTCCGTTTCCGTGGATCCTCTAACCAGCGGGTTATTCATGTGCCCTCGTCATTAGAAAAAGGAGAAATCGTGCTGTGGGAGGACTGGCAAGCCACAGAAAGGGGATTGAAAAAATGAATATTCGTGTTAAGAAGCTACATTCGGCGGCAATCCTGCCTACCTATGGCTCTGCAGAGGCGGCAGGGGCTGATTTGTACGCCTGCCTTGAGGAAAGTGTTATCATTGAGCCGGGTGGAACGGCTTTTATTCCTACAGGGCTTGCGCTGGAAGTGCCCAAGGGCTGTGCCGGGTTAATTTATGCCCGCAGCGGTCTTGCTTGCAAACGGGATTTGGCACCTGCCAATAAGGTTGGTGTTGTGGACAGCGACTATCGGGGCGAGGTAAAAATTGCGCTACATAATCACGGCACGCAACCGCAGGTTGTCATGCACGGTGAACGGGTTGCGCAGTTTGTCATTACGCCGGTACTGACACCGGCTTATGAGGAAGTGGAGGATTTGTCTGATACGGACAGAGGTGCAGGTGGCTTTGGCTCTACCGGAAAATAATATTTACCTTCAAGGTCAAATTTTTGACCTTGAAGGCTTTTTGACCTGTTGCAATTTTGATGAATGTGTGTATAATGGTGTTAACAATTTATGGAAATGAGGGGATACCCATGACCAAGACAGAAATGCAGGATATCTATCGGCAATACTTATTGGACTATCAAACATGGCAAAACAAAAAATTAAAGCTGAATATGGCACGGGGAAAGCCCTCTGCGGAGCAACTGGATGCGGTCAGCGACATCTTGAATGTGCTGTCTGCTCCGGAGGACTGCATTGATGCAGGGGAGGATGCACGCAACTATGGGTTGCTAACGGGATTACCCAGCGCAAGGGTGCTTTGGGCAGATATTTTAGGCTGTCAGCCGGAGGAAATTTTCGTTGGCGGAAGTGCCAGCCTGACACTGATGTATGATTTGATTTCCAAAGCGTACACGCACGGGCTTGCTAGCAGTGAAAGACCTTGGTGCAAGGAAGAAAAGGTGAAGTTTCTTTGCCCTGCGCCGGGCTATGACCGGCATTTTCGGATTACGCAGTCTTTTGGGGCAGAACTGATTACCGTGGACATGACACCAGACGGTCCGGATATGGATATGGTGGAGCAGCTGGTGAAGGATAAGAGCGTTAAGGGCATTTGGTGTGTGCCCAAATATTCAAATCCCGATGGAATTATCTATTCCGATGAAACGATTGCCCGTCTTGCAAACTTGAAGCCCGCAGCACCGGATTTTGTCATTATGTGGGACAATGCCTACTGTATTCATGAGTTTGAAGGGGAATTTGTACCCTTTGCGGATATGATTTCTCTTTGCCGGCAGGCGGGCAAGCCTGATATGGTCTTTGAATTTGCATCTACCTCTAAAATTACTTATCCGGGTGCTGGAATTTCCGCAATGGCAGCATCCAAAACCAATATCTCCTATATGGAAAAGCTGATGGGTGTGCAAATGATTTCTCACGACAAGGTGAATCAGCTGCGCCATGTGCGATATTTGCAAAATAAGGCGCATACCTTGGAGATTATGAAACGGCACGCTGCTGTGCTTGCGCCCAAGTTTGAGATTGTGCTTCAGATGTTGGAACGGGAAATTGCTCCTTGGGGCTTTGCCCGTTGGAACAAGCCAAAGGGTGGCTATTTTGTCAGTCTTTACACAATGCCCGGTACGGCGAAACGGGCATTGGAGCTGTGCAAAGATGCCGGAATTGTGATGACCGGTGCCGGTGCAACTTATCCTTACGGCATTGACCCACAGGACAGCAACATTCGCATTGCGCCCAGCTATCCGCCGGTAGCAGAGCTGCAGCAGGCAATGGAAGTTTTTTGCCTTTGCTTGAAGTTAGCGGCTTTGGAAAAGATGTTGGATATGTAAAAAAATCACCCGGATTTCCGGGTGATTTTTTTATTTCATTTGAAGCAGGATGCCGATGACGGCAGAAAAGCCGATAAACATAATGGGGTGTAGCTTTTTTATCTTGGGAATATAGTTTGTGGCAATAAACAAGACAACTGCAAGGATGATGCCTTTCCAGTTGAAGGCAGATAGGTAGCTGCCTGCATTCCAAGTGTCAACAGAAAACAGGGCAGTCAGCACAACGCTGATTCCAGCGGAGGCAATCAGTCCCGTGGATGCCGGACGCAAGCCATAGAAGGTGTTGTTGACGGCGGTGCTGTTTCGGAAGCTTGATAGAATGGCAGAGACAATCAAAATCACAATCACAGAAGGGGTTACAAGACCCAGTGTGGCTGTCACTGCTCCAAGCAGTGCGTTAAAAACACCGCCCTGCTGCATGCCGGTGATATAGCCAACATAGGTTGCCATGTTCACACCGATAGGTCCGGGGGTGGATTCGCTGACTGCAATTATGTTGGCAAGGTCGGTGTGGGTAAACCAGCCGGTTTTGTTGGACATTTCATAGAGAAATGGGATGGTTGCCATGCCACCGCCAACGGCGAACAGTCCTGTTTTGAAAAATTCATAGAACAGTTGTAAATAAATCATGCCTTTTTGCCCTCCCGTAGCTTTAACAAGATGCCGGTAACGGCTGCAATCAAAATGTAGATGATGGGTGACAGGGGTAAAAAGGTGCTGCCCAAGGTGACAATCAAGAAGATAATCAGCGTGGGGACATCAAGAACTGCTTTTTTGAACAGTTTTACCACAGCATTAAGAATCAGTACACAGACACAAACCCGAATACCGCTAAAGGCATTTTTAACCCATACAATGTGTGAAAAGGCCTCAATCACGCCTGCCAAAAGGGAAACAATGATGAGAGAGGGGAGAATAATGGCGAGGGTTGCCACAATCGCACCGGAAATACCCTTGACCTTTTTGCCGATGAAGGTGGCTGTATTCACAGCGATGACACCGGGAGTGCATTGCCCGATGGCGAAATAATCCATCAACTCCTCCTCGCTTGCCCAGCCACGGTTTTCTACAATTTCTCGCTGCAGCATGGGAAGCATGGCGTAACCGCCGCCAAAGGTAATAATGCCAACCTTGAAAAAGGATATAAGCAATTGCAAATAGATTTTCACAAATAACCTCCTGAAAAGGAATTCTTTGGATATGATAGCACAAAAATTTCTGCTTTTCAACAGTGGGATTGGGACACAAAGGATTGCTGCACTTGATTCTTCGAGTAAGTTATCTAAATTAAAATATCTCTCAGCCTCTATGAGGCTGAGAGATATTTGGAGCTAGTGACCTGACTCGAACAGGCGACCTTCTCATTACGAGTGAGATGCACTACCGACTGTGCTACACTAGCAAAGCTTGACAGCCTTGCCATTATAGCCGTTTTTTGGCGACTTGTCAACTGAAAATTCAAATGTCCAGCTGCAATTCAACAGGGCAGTGGTCAGAGCCGGTAATGGCTGCATGAATGGCAGCTGCTGTGATTTGGCTTTGCAGTCGGTTGGATACAACAAAATAGTCAATCCGCCACCCTGCATTATTGGCACGGGCGTTAAAGCGGTAGCTCCACCAGCTGTATGCTCCGGTAGTATCGGGGTAGAGATAGCGGAAGGAATCCGTAAAACCGCAGCCTAAAAGCTGAGTGAAGGCATTTCGCTCTTGGTCAGAAAATCCGGGATTGCCTCGATTGGAGCTGGGATTTTTTAGGTCAATTTCGTTATGCGCCACATTTAAGTCACCGCAAACGATTACCGGCTTGGTTTTATCTAGTTCGGATAGATAGCTGCGGAAGGCTTCTTCCCATCTTAAACGGTGCTCGATACGGGCTAGCTCCGGCTGAGCGTTGGGGGTGTAGCAGGTGACAAGGTAAAAATTTTCATACTCCAAGGTGATGAGCCGACCCTCGGTGTCCAATTCCGGAACACCAACTCCGTACCGAACAGAGAGGGCAGGCTGCTTTGCAAAAATGGCAGTACCGGAGTAGCCCTTTTTCTCCGCATAATTCCAATACTGGCTGTAACCGGGTAAATCCAGTTCAATCTGCCCTGCCTGCAGCTTGGTTTCCTGCAGGCAAAAGAAATCGGCATCCAGCTGCTTGAAATCATTTAAAAAGTTTTTGCCCACACAGGCTCGAAGTCCGTTGACATTCCAAGAAATAAATTTCATTTGATGCTCCTTGTGTTTATTCTTGTACGGCGCTGTTGTCCAACAGCAGGATGCTATCGGCAGTCATGGTGATTTTCTTTTGCCCGTTCAAAAGCTGGTTTGTTTCAGTTTGAATGGTGACGCTGACTGCATCATGCAATGTTAGACAAGTCTTTGTGATACCGGCACAGGCGATTATCAGTTCTACGCCGGATAGTGCTGCAAATTCATCGCTGAGCACAATGAGGAGGTTGCTTCCGATGGACTGAACTTCTATCAGGGAAGTATTGTATGGGAATGGCGTCCGAAAAGACAGCGCTTGAGGCCCTTGCAGGTATTTTTGAAGAATGTTGCAAATATCGTCATTGATAGAGATATCTGTGCGCTGTTCCGGAAGAATGACATTGTTGGTAGAGACAAATGTACTTTGGGCACTCGGATAGTAAAAGGAAACGGTTTTATTCGGTACCTTGCTGCAGCCGGATAGAATAAGCAGCAGCACAAGCAGCATAGAAAGCTTATTTTTCATCGCTTTCAACCTCCATATCGAAGCAAGGGAAAGAAACCGTAAAGGTCGTACCCTTGCCAACGGTGCTTTGTACATGGATTTCTCCGTTATTTCGTTCTACCATATTTTTGACAATGGCGAGTCCCAAACCGCTGCCGCCGGATTGTCGGGCACGAGCCTTATCTACCCGATAGAATCGCTCAAATACATGGCTAAGTGCATCCGGCGGAATGCCAACACCGGTGTCGCTGATGCGCAGTGTTGCCATATCTTCTTGCCGATGCAGGGAAATGGACAGGGTGCCGCCGGAAACATTGTATTTAATGCCGTTTTCTACCAAATTAAAGGTGATTTGGTACAAGTCATCCTCCTGTATTAGGATGGGGGAGTCATTTTTCAGCTCGGTGGTAATGGTAATGTTGTTTGCTCCTGCGATATCGTTGAGCATTTTGACCACCCGTTCAATGGTGGGGGTCATATAGATAATTTCAAGCTCATTCTCGGTAGTGTCGCTTTCATCCTTGGTTAGTGCCAAAAGCTTAAGCGTCATGCGGTTTAGGCGGTCTGCTTCAGAGCCGATGTCACCGGCAAATTCTCGGACTGTCTGCATATCCATATCGTACTGCAAGATTGAGTCTGACAAAAGCTTGATGGAGGAAAGCGGAGTTTTTAGCTCGTGAGACGCATCAGAAACAAATTGACGACGCTTATTCTCTGAAATTTGCAGTCGTTCTGTTAGATAATTAAATTCTTCACCCAAAATGGTTAGCTCGTCATGACCGCCCAGACGCACCTTATGAGAATAATCACCCTCCTGAATAATGCGCATAGAAGCCATAATTTTCCGTAGCCGTCTGGTATATCGTTTGACATAGAATACGGCAAACAGAATCAGTCCGATTTCCAATAACAGTGTGATTGTTAGAATGTTATTTTGTAGGGTTTGCAGAAGATGACCGTCCTCACCGTCTAATTCGATAATATAGAGGCAACCGGTGGTTGCGCTACCGTTGATAATCGGCACTGCTGCAACGGAGGTAATAAAACCGTCGTGATAATTAGCGGTAAACACTTTTACGCCCTGCAGTGCCTGTATGACCTGTGGGAACAGGGCATAGGTGGGGGACAAAATTGATATTTCTACTGTGGAATCATAGATAATGGCAGAGGAAGCATCGGTCACAATCAGACGAGAAAGGCTGTCAATGTCGGTACGGCTTACTACATTGATAGCAGTTGCATGATTCAGTACATCTGCTTTTGCAATTTCACCTGCAATTAGTGTTGCTTTTTCCACCATAGTGTTTTGTTTGCCTTGAAAAAATTGCCGCTGATTGATTTCGGAACAATAGATATTCAAAAAAACAAGCACCGCAAAGGTCAGCACCACATAGGTCATGGCATATCGAAGCTGGGTACTGAAATAGGAACGGATTTTTGGTTTTTTATTTTCGGAAATAATATCCAACGCCCCATTTCGTCATAATATATTTGGGCTCAGCAGGGTTTTCCTCCAGCTTTTCACGCAGTCGGCGGATATGCACATCGACTGTTCGAATATCACTGCGGTATTCATAAGCCCAGATGGTGTCCAGAAGTGCCTCTCGGGAATAGACACGATTGGCATTTCGCATTAAAAATTCTACAACATCGAATTCCTTAGCGGTGAGGTCAATCATACGACCGGAAACCAAGGCTGTTCTTGCATCCAAATTGAGGGTAATCGAGCCAATGGTCAGCACATTGCCATTGTCTTTTTCTCCGGGGTTGACTCGGCGCAGGAGTGCCTTGACACGGGCTTTCAGCTCCAAAATATTAAAGGGCTTGGTGAGATAGTCGTCTGCACCGTGGTCGAAGCCGATAAGCTTGTCCATATCATCTGTTTTTGCAGTTAAAAAGATGATGGGCACATTGGAAAATTCACGGATTTTGCTGCAGGCGGCCAAGCCATCCATTTCCGGCATCATCACATCGAGAATGAT
>JAZOPV010000036.1:0-12187 GCA_045655745.1 Faecousia sp. | reverse complement strand
GCCACCAAGACCAACGATGTGGCAGGTGACGGCACTACCACTGCTACTGTGCTGGCACAGGCTATTACCCGTGAGGGCCTGAAGAATTTGTCTGCCGGTGCAAATCCCATTGTGATGCGCAAGGGCATTGAAAAGGCAGTGACTGCTGCTGTTGAGGCAATCAAGGCAAATTCTGTGCCTGTCAACGGCAGCGAGGACATTGCCCGTGTCGGTACTGTTTCCTCCGGTGACGAGGCAATCGGTCAGCTGATTGCAGAGGCTATGGAGAAGGTAGGAACTGAGGGCGTCATCACCATCGAGGAATCCAAGACCGCCGAAACCGGCTTGGAGGTGGTTGAGGGTATGCAGTTCGACCGGGGCTATGTTTCTCCCTACATGGTGACCGATACCGACAAGATGGAGGCTGTTTTGGATGATGCCTACCTGCTGATTACCGATAAGAAGATTTCCTCCATTCAGGAAATTCTGCCCATTTTGGAGCCCATCGTCAAGGCTGGCAAGAAGATGATTATTGTGGCTGAGGATGTGGAGGGCGATGCGCTGGCAACACTGCTTGTCAACCGCCTGCGTGGTAACTTTAACTGCGTTTGCGTCAAGGCACCCGGCTTTGGTGACCGCCGCAAGGAAATGCTGCAAGATATTGCAGTGCTGACCGGTGGTACGGTGATTTCCAGCACCCTGAACATGGAGCTGACCGAGGCTACATTGAACGATTTGGGTCGTGCCCGTCAGGTGGTTGTGACCAAGGACACCACCACCATCGTTGTTGGCATGGGCGATGCTGTTGCCATTGCTGCCCGTGCTCATGAAATTCGTTCTGCCATTGCCACCACCACCTCCGACTATGACCGTGAAAAGCTGCAGGAGCGGCTGGCAAAGCTTTCCGGCGGCGTTGCCGTTATCAAGGTGGGTGCGCAGACCGAGGTTGCCATGAAGGAAAAGAAGCTGCGTGTTGAGGATGCACTGAATGCCACCCGTGCCGCTGTGGAAGAGGGCATTGTGGCAGGCGGCGGTACGGCGCAGGTCAACGCCATCCCCGCTGTGGAAAAGCTGATTGCTAAGCTCAGCGGTGACGAAAAGACCGGCGCAAAAATTATTGCGACTGCACTGCAGGCACCCATCCGTCAAATTGCGGAGAATGCCGGTGTAGACGGCAGCGTGGTGTATGAGAAAATCCGTTCTTCCAAAAAGGTGGGCTACGGTTACAATGCCTACACCGAAACCTTTGTGGATATGATTCCTGCCGGTATCGTGGACCCCACCAAGGTGACCCGTTCCAGCTTGGAAAATGCCGCCTCCATTGCTTCCTGCGTGCTGACCACCGAATCTCTTGTGGCAGACAAGCCGGACCCTGCCGCAGATGCAGCCGCTGCTGCCGCTGCCGCACAGGGCGGTATGTATTAAAATGTAAAATCACCCCAACCGCAGTTGGGGTGATTTTTGTTGACGATTGGCATATTCTATGGTAAGATGTTGAAGGCAACAATTCTATATCATTTCTTCATTTCAGGAGGAAACGGAATGTCATTTGAAGCTTTTTGGGGGCAAATTACCGCCAATCCGCTGCTGGCAATCGCAGTGGGCTTGACCATGGGTGTTATCTTGGTCAACGGCTGGACAGATGCACCCAATGCCATCGCCACCTGTGTGGTTACCCGTTGTATGTCTGCAAGAGCAGCCATTATTATGGCGGCAGTATTTAATTTCCTTGGCGTGTATGTCATGACCATGATAAGCCCCAAGGTTGCTCAGACCATCACCAAGATGGTGGATTTCGGCACCAATTCCAAGGAGGCAATTGTGGCGCTGTCGGCTGCCATGTTTGCCATCGTCACTTGGGCAACGGCTGCCTTTGTTTTCGGTATTCCCACCAGTGAAAGCCATGCGCTGATTGCAGGACTGACCGGTTCTGCCATTGCTCTGCATGGCAGCTTTGCCGGTGTTAACGGCGGCGAATGGGTGAAGGTGCTGTACGGCATTTTGATTTCCGTTTCCTTGGGCTTTGGCTTGGGCTGGAGCGTGTGCAAGCTGGTGACGGTTTCTTTCCGGAAGGTAGAGCGACCCAAGACCGAGCCGGTATTCAAATATGCCCAAATTGCCGGTGCTGCCTATTCTGCTTTTATGCACGGTGCGCAGGACGGACAGAAGTTTATGGGCATCATCATTTTCTGCTATTTTATGTCCCAAAATCAGATGGCCATTCCCGATGGCACTACTCCGGAGCCGTGGATTATGATTTTGTGCGCCTTGATTATGGGCGTTGGTACTGCCATCGGCGGTAAGAAAATCATCAAATCCGTTGGCATGGACATGGTAAAGCTGGAAAAGTATCAGGGCTTCTCCGCTGACCTTGCGGCATCGTCCTCGCTGCTGCTGTGCTCGGTGCTGGGCTTGCCCGTTTCCACCACCCATGCAAAGACCACTGCCATTATGGGTGTGGGCGCAGTCAAGAGCATCAAGGCAATTAACCTTGGTGTGGTGAAGGAAATGGTGCTGACTTGGATTTTGACCTTCCCGGGCTGCGGTCTGGTGGGCTTTTTGATGACAAAGCTGTTCATGCGGATGTTCTTATAATAGAGGAGGAAATGAAAATGGCAAGCAAACAGGATAAATTTTTCTTTGATAATTTGATTGAAGCGGCGGACTGTGCCTGCAAGGCAGCCAGCTATTTGGTGGAGTGTCTGTCGGACTATGATGTGAAGCGTATGCAGAATATGCTGGAGATCATGCACAAATATGAGCATCAGGGCGATGAGAAAAAACACATCATGTCCTCTGCCTTGGCAAAGGCGTTTGTGACACCGGTGGACCGGGAGGATTTGGATCTGCTTAGTCATAACATTGACGATGTGACGGACTGTGTGGAGGATGTGTTGATGACACTTTATGTTAACCACATCAAGCAGATACCCAATGAGGTTGTGAATTTTACCCGTTTGATTCTGCGCTCCTGCGGCGTGATGAAGGATATGCTGCAGGAATTTGAGAACTTCAAGAAGCCTACTAAGCTCCACGATTTGGTGATTAAGCTCAGTGACTTGGAGGAGGAGGGCGACCGGCTGTACCTGCAGTATAAGTACAACATTCGGGAAACCTTTACCGATGTGCTGGAAATCATCTCATGGAGAGAGATTTTGGACAAGATGGAGACCTGCTTGGATGCTTGTGAGCATGTGGGCGATTGCGTTGATACGGTGGTTATGAAGAATAGCTAAAAATTGGAACGCCGGAGGCATTGCCTCCGGCGTTGTTTGTTATTCGGGAATGTAGGGGAGCTTGTCATCGTAGGTATATGTAAAGGAAATGGTGCTGCCGTTGGAAATCGCAATCACGGAGCCCAAATAATCAGTACGGTAGGTCAGAACTTCTGCATCGCCCAATCGGGACAGGGCTTCTTCATTGGGGTGCAGGTGATCGTTGCCTGTGCCAACGGAAATGATACCGTATTGGGGCATCACTTCTCGCAGAAGTCGATAGCCGGAGGAGGTTTTGCTGCCATGGTGTCCCACCTTCAACACATCCGCATGGAAATTATAGTTTTCACCCCAGTAATCCAGCATATCATTTTCAGCCATGACTTCGGCATCACCGGTGAATAAGAACCGAGTGCCACCAAATTCTACCATTAGAATGAGGGAAAGGTTGTTGAGATTGCTGTAATCGTAGGAAATAGGACCTAGCATTGTGATGACTGCCTCGCCCAAGGGATAGGTTTCGCCTAATTCGGGCTGGACAGGAGAGAGGCTTTGTTTCTGTGCAGCGGCAAGAAAGTCTTGAATAAATGCTTTGCTGGTGGCTTCGCTGTTAAGTGCAGGAGTCCAGAGATTGTCGGTGGGAAAGGCGTTGAGAACTTCATCCAGACCACCCATGTGGTCCTCGTGGGGGTGAGTTCCAACCACATAATCCAGTTGGTCAATGCCCAAATTGGAGATGTAATCCACTACCAAATCTCCGTCACTCCGGTTGCCGCCATCGATGAGCATGGTATCCTCACCGCAGACCAGCAGAATGCTGTCCGCCTGCCCTACATCAATATAGTGTACTTGCAAAGTGCCATCTACAGGGGTGGGAGAGGTAGGAGGCGTAGAGGGGACGGGCAGCTCCGGCAGGGAAACCATGCCCTTTTGGTAGAAGAAGCTGACAATGAGTAAAATGACCAAAACCACCAGCGATAGGGAGAGTTTGCGGAGTTTTTTCTTGGTTTTTCGCTTCATTTGGTTATCAATCCTTTGCTTTTTTATTTTTCTTGTGTCAGGTTGGATAGGTAGGACAGCAGGGCATCACGGCTGTTTTCCACCCGTTCGTCCAAAACGGCATCCAATAACTTGTTTAGGGAAACGCCGATTTGCGGACCGCAATAGCCCAAAGCCATCAAATCGTGTCCGTTGACCGCCAAATCCTTGAGAGAAAGGCAGGCATTTTCTTCTAAAATTTCCTGAATGATGGAACGAACCTCGGAAAAACGGTTTTCCTTAGAACTGTGCTTGCTGCCCATGTCTGCTTCCTGCAGAGTCAGCAGAGAAAAAAGTGTCTCTGCGCCCAACTTATGCAGCTGCCGCCGCAATACTTTTTTCTCCGGAGGCAGTGATGTCATGTGTAGCTGCACCAGTGTTACCACCTGCTGTCGCAGGGCGGTGGGGGCTTTCAGCCGCAGCAGGATTTCGTCTGCCCTTTGGGCGCTGACGGCGGCGTGTCCATAGAAGTGACCGCAGCCTTCTTCATCCAATGAAAAGGTTTCCGGCTTGCCTATATCATGTAGTAGTCCTGCCCACCGCAGGGGTAAATTGGGCGGCAGCTTGGACAGCACATGGGCGGTGTGGGTGTAGACATCGTGAATGTGGTGAGGATTGTGCTGCTGAAACCCCACCGCAGGGGCAAGCTCCGGTAAGATTTGGGTTAAAATGGGCGCAAACAGCGCCATGTGAGAGGGCTCAATGTGAATAATTAGTTTACATAATTCGTCGAAAACCCGTTCCCGTGCCAGCTGCTCCATCAGTGGAGCAAGCTGCACCATGGCAGACAGGGTTTCATCTGTCGGGTTCAAACTGTAGGTGACGGAGAAACGGACACCCCGTAAAATCCGCAGGGCATCCTCGGAAAACCGGTCCTGCGGAACGCCGACGGTGCGCAGCACATGATTTTTTAGGTCCTGTTGCCCACCGAAGGGGTCTGCAAAGCCCCGAAGGGGGGAGTATGCCATGGCATTGACGGTAAAATCTCGCCGTGATAAATCCTCCTCCACAGTGGGCACAAATCGCACCCAATCCGGGTGGCGGCTGTCGCCATAGCCGCCCTCTGTGCGGAAGGTGGTGATTTCATAGACAGTGTTGTCGGGAAAAATGATGCCCACTGTGCCGTGCTTTTCGCCATTGTGGATTTGCGGATAGGCAGAAAAAATTTGCCGGATTTCTGCCGGTGTGGCAGCGGTGCAGAGGTCATAATCCTTGGGCGCTTGCCCTAGATAGGTATCCCGGACACAGCCGCCCACTGCATAGGCAGGATAGCCCGCCTGCTCTATAGATTGGATGCAGGTCAATACATTTTGCGGCAGCTCCATGGGACACCTCTTTACGGATTTTGATTTTCGTTGGGGATGATTTCTGTCATCTGTGCAATATCCTCAGAGGAGAGAATTTGCGGACCCTGCTCCTCCAAGGGGGTCATGGTGGGTGTTTGAGGCTGCTGGGGTGTGTCCGGCACTTCCTGCTGGGGTAGATACTGCAGGGTGCAGTGGCTTGTCAGATGGAACAGCGCTAAGGTCGGATATAAGACTTCCGCACCGGGCGTTGCCACCAAGCAGAAGTAAGCGGCAGCCAAGCTCCAAAACAGGCTTTTTTGTCGGCTACCCATGTCTGCGTCAAAGCCCCAAAGCTGATAGCAGGCAATGGCACTGGTAAACAGGGCTAAAAATTGCAGCAGAAAGCGGCTTAGCTCCGGCTCTGCGCTAAAATTTTTGCTTATACGGAACATCAGCAGGGCAAAGAACAGGCAGGGGAACAGGTGCGTCAGCGGGAAAGCGGCTTTGCCCCGATAACGGGCCCAGCCAGCCGGCAGGAAGGTCAGGACGCTGAGGATACCTGCTATACAGGCGACTTTCCCGATGGTATCTGTGCCGGAAAGCCATGTTTTCACTTCGAAAAGCACCATGCCCGCTGCGGCTATCCAGTAGCCGATACAAGAAAGCAGGGAGGGAGGAAAATTGGCAGAATAATGGCTGCCTTGACCGGGTTTTCGGGTAATCAGCCACAGGCAAACCAAGACGGCAGCGGTGAGAAGCCACAGCAAAATCCAGCCGATATGCAGGGCAGGGTACAGTCCCTTTTCATCTGTGCCATCCAGCAGCATCCACAGCCGCAGACCCATGCCCACGATGCCGCAGGGCAGCACCAAGTGCCGGGCGTAGCGTAAATATTTCATCATAAAGTTTGTCCTCCGGGACGAAAAGTATCAGCCAATCGTCAGCACCGTGCAGATGCCTGCCAAAATGGGCTGGTGCAGCAGGTAAATCCAAAGGGATTGTCGACCGCAAAAGGTAAAAAAGCGAAGTATGGGATTCTGTGCATTGACCTTTGGAAACAGGGTTTCCTTTTTGGCGTATATCGTGCGCCCCAAAACAGCACCCAGCAGGAAAAAGCCCAGCTGGGGCAGCAGGGGGAAATAATCGCCGCCACCGCCGGGGTACATCAGACCAAACTGTGTCCAGCAGGGGGGTGTGCAGGTAGGCAGGAAATTGATTGCCATACCGATGAGGACAATGGGAATACCAATGCCCAGCAGTGCCCAAGTGGGCAGACGCCGAAACAGTGCCCATGCCATCATGCAGACCCCAAGGCAGTGCAGTACGCCAAAATAGATGATGATGTCTGCACTTGCCATATTGAGCTTGTACATACCGAAGGTCACAGCGGTAATCAGCATACCGCAGGACAGCGCTGTAGCGCCCCGAAGCAGGGATTTTCTGCCCAAAGTGACACAGATGCCCGACAGCACTACAAACAAAACACCGCCCCAATTTTGCACGAGGGCAAACCAAGCAGGCATTCTCCAATCTGCCAACCGGAATAGCACCGTTACATCAAAAACCAAATGGACAAAAATCACACCGATGATACAGATGCCCCGAAAGGCATCCAATTCCCAAATTCGGCGTTTCATTTCTGTGCCTCTGCTGCGGCTTCCTCCTCCAACACCCGATAGGCAACCTTGCCCACTAAGGTCTTGGGAAGCTCCGTGCGGAATTCCAGCTCCCGAGGCATGGCGTATTTTGCGATATGCTGACTGCAATAATCCAGCAGCTCTTGTTTCAGTTCCTCGGAGGGAGCAATGCCGGGCATGGGGACTACATAGGCACGGATTTTTTGACCCCGATATTCGTCATGGACACCGATGACACAGGATATCAGCACCTTTTCGTGCCCGTCAATGATGTTTTCCAGCTGAGAGGGGTACACATTGTAGCCGGAGGATATAATCATCCGCTTCATCCGCTGACGGAAGTAGATAAAGCCGTCTTGGTCCATATGACCCAAATCGCCGGTGTGCAGCCAAACCCGTCCGTCCCCATGGGCGCGGAGGGTGGAGGCAGTTTCTTCCGGATTGTCCATGTAACCCAGCATGACGGTAGGACCGGAAACGCAGATTTCACCCTCAATGTTGGGCTCACATTCTTCCGTCGTACCGGGGGTAACAATTTTATAGAAGGTATCCGGGAAGGGAACGCCGATAGAGCCGCTGCGGGCGTAATCCTTGGGGGTCAGGCAGGAGGCGGTGACACATTCGGTTGTGCCGTAGCCCTCCCGAATCTGCTGGGAGCAATGATGCTCCTTCAGGAAGGCATCTACCTTTTTCTTCAGCTCCGGACTGAGGCTGTCGCCACCGGAGAAAATGCCCTTGAGGAAGCCAAGGTCCACATTTTCTAGACTTTCTGCCCGAAGCAATGCCTCAAACAATGTGGGCACGCCGGGGATAAAGTCCGGTTTTTGCTTTTTAAGAATGTCGGCATAGGTCTGCACCGTAAACTGGGGCACGAGGATACAGGTCGCACCGCCAATGAGGGCAGTGTGGATGCCAATGCCCAAGCCAAAGCCGTGGAACACCGGCATCACCGACAGCATTTTCATGCCGGCAATGGAGGGATAGCCGGAGGCAGCAATGGTCTGCAGACCCAGGGCATTGAAATTTTTGTTGGAGAGCATAATGCCCTTGGTGGTGCCGGTGGTGCCGCCGGAATATAAAATTGCGCCGCAGTCGTCTGCCTTGCCGTCATGGGGCGGCAGGACAATACCATTGCCGGATTTGATGAGGCTGCTCCACAGTCGGTAACCCTTTCTGGGCAGCTTGGGAATGGCTCTTGCCCCCTTGGTCATGGGATAGAGCATATTCAGAGGGAAGGGCAGCTCGTCTTTAATTTGGGCAATCAGGACAGTGCAGTCCTGTTTTAATTCGCCCCGAATGGAATCCACCTTAGGATAAAATTGGTCCAGCGTCAAGATTGCCTTGGACTTGGATACATTCAGATAAAAAGCAATCTCCTTGGCAGCAGACAGGGGGTGAATCATATTGGGAATTGCACCCAGTCGGTTTAGCGCATAGAAGCAATCCAGTGCCTGCGGAGAATTGGGCATACAGATGGTGACCTTGTCGCCCTTGCGGATGCCCATGGCATAAAGCCCGTGGGCGGCAGATTCAATGCGGCCTGCAAATTCACGGTAGGAGGTTTCCTTGCCCATGAATACATAGGCAGTATGCTCCGGGTACTGCTTGGCAGTGGCAGACAGCAGCTGATACATGGTGCTGTTGGGGTATTTCAGCGTGGCGGGGGTGTTGCCGTAAAATGCCAGCCAGGGAGCAGAAGCGGATAAGCTCATAATCAATTCGTTCCTTTCGTATGTAGTGTTTAGAACGCTATAATAGTTTATTATATCATGTTTTTGCGAGGATTTCCACTCTTTTGTAAAAAACAACCGGAAGAATCTGTAAAATAGGGATTGTTTCCCGAAGAAAAATGGAGTATAATGCTTCTATTATATGGGCTTCGGAGGGATAAGACGATGTTGATTGGAATGGTGACGGCACTTTCAGTGCTGTCGGCGGTGCTGTTTTCGCTGGGCAACAGTCAAAGTTGGCTGTGGGTTGCACCGGTGAGCTTTGTTGCCACCTTTGTGGGCCTTTCGGTGCTGGTTTTCTTGCTGCTGTGGCTATTGTGCGCAGTGGTGGATATGAAAAAACCTCAAAAAAAGGACAATCGGTTTTACCGCTTTATTATAAATTTGCTTTGTGAGGCGGCCTATCCTATTTTGGGGGCGAAGCTTCACACCGAGGGGACAGAAAAAATACCTGTACAGGGTAGATTTTTGTTGGTGTGCAATCACATCAATGACATGGACCCGGTAACACTGCTGAAAGCCTTTCCCCGTCAGCAGCTTGCCTTTATTTCTAAGAGAGAAAATGACCAGCGGTTTTTGATTGGACCGCTGATGCACAAAATACTCTGCCAGCCCATCAATCGGGAAAATGACCGGGAAGCACTAAAGACCATTTTGAAATGCGTTGAGATACTGAAAAATGATATGGCATCTGTGGCGGTGTTTCCGGAAGGCTATACCAGTATGGATGGGCTGCTGCGGCATTTCCGCTACGGCGTGTTCAAAATTGCCCAAAAAGCGCAGGTGCCCATTGTGGTGTGCACCCTAAAAAATACGAATAAGATTTTCGGCAATGCCCTGAAATCCAGAAATACGCAGGTGTATTTGCATTTGGTGCAGGTGCTTCAGCCGGAGGAATTTGCAGGGCTGACCACAGTGGAGCTGGGAGAACGGATTTATGGGCTCATGGCAGAGGATTTAGGCCCGGAATTGGTATATAATCCCGTAGAAAAGGCTTGATTTCTAAAAATAAGCTCTGTATAATAAGAAATTGAAAATCATCCGGCGAATTTGGAGGAAATATAATGAAGAACAGCGAAAAGACCTTGGATATGATTGTGTCCCTGTGCAAAAACCGGGGCTTTGTCTATGCAGGTTCCGAAATTTACGGCGGTCTTGCCAATGCTTGGGACTATGGTCCTTTGGGCGTGGAATTTAAGAACAATGTGAAAAAGGCCTGGCTGAAGAAGTTTGTGCAGGAATCGGATTATAATGTGGGCTTGGATGCCGCCATTTTGATGAATCCTCAGACTTGGATTACCACCGGTCATGTGGGCAGCTTCTCTGACCCGCTGGTGGACTGCAAGGGTTGTGGATCCCGTCAGCGTGCCGACCAGCTGATTGCCGCTGCTCCGTCCGGCAAGGAGGTCAATGTAGACGCCATGAGTCAGGCGGAAATGGATGCCTTTATTGCCGCCCATGAGGATGTGGTTTGTCCCTCCTGCGGAAAGCATCATTTTACCTCCATTCGGAAGTTTAATTTGATGTTCCAGACCAAAATCGGTGTCACGGAGGATTCCTCCTCGGTGTGCTATCTCCGTCCCGAAACCGCACAGGGCATTTTCGTGAACTTTGCCAATGTGCAGCGTACTACCCGTAAAAAGCTGCCCTTCGGTATTTGTCAGGTGGGCAAGTCCTTCCGTAATGAGATTACCCCCGGTAACTTTACCTTCCGTACCCGTGAGTTTGAGCAGATGGAGTGCGAATTCTTCTGCCAGCCCGGTACGGATTTGGAATGGTTTGCCTATTGGAAGGATTTCTGCAAGAATTGGCTGATTTCCTTGGGCATTAAGGAAGAAGCCCTGCGGATGCGTGACCATGACCCGGCAGAGCTGGCGTTCTATTCCCGTGCCACCACCGATATTGAGTATCAGTTCCCCTTTGGCAATGGCTGGGGTGAGCTGTGGGGCATTGCGGACCGGACCGATTATGATTTGGGTCGTCATCAGGAAGCCTCCGGTAAGAGCTTAGAGTACTATGACCAGGAACGCAATGAACATTATGTTCCTTACTGTGTAGAGCCCTCCTTGGGCTGCGACCGTGTGGCACTGGCATTCTTGTGCGAGGCCTATGATGAAGAAGTGGTGGGTCAGGACAAAAACGGCAAGGACGATGTGCGTACTGTGCTGCGTCTGCACCCCTATCTTGCACCCTTCAAGGCTGCAGTGCTGCCCTTGTCCAAAAAGCTGAGCCCCAAGGCAGAGGAAATTTATCGGGAGCTGAAGAAGGACTTCATGGTGGATTTTGATGATGCCGGTTCTATCGGCAAGCGTTACCGCCGTGAGGATGAAATCGGCACACCTCTGTGTATCACTGTGGACTTCCAGACCATTGGCGATGAGAATACCCCTGCGGATAATTGTGTCACCGTTCGTGACCGTGATACCATGGAGCAGGTGCGGATTCCCGTTTCCGAGCTGAAGGCATATATTGCGGAGAAGTGCAAGTTCTAATTATTATATATAGTATGACCGCTCCGGTTTTTCCGGAGCGGTTTTTTCTGCAAAAATGAATAGATTGCCGGAATTTTGGGTATCCTTTGGGAAAACCTGCAAGGAGGGAAATCATGAAGGTACGGGAGGTTATGACCAAGGATGTGGTGCGCATTCATCCGGAAGAGCCGGTGGAGGTGGCAGCTAGGACGCTGACCCATTATAATATTGGTGCAATGCCGGTCTGCGGACGGGATGGAAGGGTGTGCGGCATGGTGACGGACCGAGATTTGGTGGTCCGTTGCATGGCATCCGGACGACAACCTGCAGCTACTAAGGTACGAGATGTGATGACGGGGCGTGTCATATCCGTTGCACCGGACATGGATGCGGCACTGGCGGCTCGGCTGATGGGCAGAGAACAGGTGCGGCGGCTGCCGGTGATGGAAAACGGAAAACTTTGCGGCATGGTGAGCTTGGCAGACTTGGCAGCTAATGAGGAAAATGCCGTAGATGCGGCAGATGCATTGACAGAAATCACAGCCAATATCCTTGAAAAATGGTGACCTTTGTGCGTTTTGCGGAGTTTTGAAATTGCATAAAAAAACTTGGAATTTTTGCAAAAAAAGGGTTGACAAAATGATTTAACGGTGGTATCATATCCAAGCTGCCGCCGCGAAGCACAGCATTCTGTACCTTGTAAATTGAATAACGCAAAGACGAAATGAACACCTTGGACAATTAAAATGGATTGTTTAAGAATCGTGTATAAGACGAATTTATTAACAGCCAACGAAAATTCTTGAGTAAAATTTGCTAGACAAATTTATT
>JAZOPV010000035.1:0-52398 GCA_045655745.1 Faecousia sp. | reverse complement strand
CAGCACACAGGCAACGGTCACAAGGCCCAAGATCAGGAAAATGCCGTGTACGATATTTTCAAATGCTTTGTTGCTTTTCATAATTTCACCTAAAGATGCACAGTAAGCGGCGATTTTCACCGCCGCGTTACTTGTTTAGTTTACAGGCACCACACCGGCTGCGGTGATGATCTCATTTGCAGCGGCAGAAGTTGCGAAGTCAAAGAAAGCCTGTGCGGTCTCGCTCAAAGCCACGCCTTCCTTGGTGACCAGCACGAAGGGACGCTGCACAGCATAGCTGCCGTCCTTAATAGACTCTTCGCTGGGAGCAACACCACCAACACTGATCACCTTAACGGTGTCCTTGACAGAGGACAGAGAAACATAGCCGATGGCATTGGGATTCTCGGCCACTGCGGTCAGAACTGCACCGTTGGAGGTCAGCTCCTGACGATACTGGCACGCATCCTCGGTGTCGGTGATGGACTCAAAGCCGTCGCGGGTGCCGGAGGACTCTTCACGGCCGATGCAGACGATCTCGCCGTCCTTGCCGCTGACTTCAATCCAGTTGGTGATTTCGCCCTTGAAGATAGCGGAAATCTGCTCGACAGTCAGATCTGCAACAGTATTGTCGGTGTGTACAATGATTGCAATGCCGTCGATTGCCAGGATGGTCTCCTTCAGACCCTCAGCCTTTTCGCTGTCCTTCAGGTAACGGGAGGACAGGCCAATGTCGCAGGTGCCGTCCTTAACAGCCTTGATGCCAGTACCGGAACCGGTAGCGTTGTAAGTGAACTTTGCGCCGGTCTCTTCCACGTAAGCTTCACCCAAGGCATTGATCACCTTCTGCATGGAGGTGGAGCCGTCGGTGGAAACTACCTTCTCTTCTTTGTTGCCGCAAGCAACCAGGAACAGTGCCATAACCACGGCCAAAATCATACAAACTAACTTTTTCATAATAAAAACTCCTTTTCTTTTTTGGATCTATTTTGTGGACCTTATGGCTTTATCATATCCAGTCAATGTAAAATCCAAAAGACAAGGTTTGTAAAATGATTGTCAAATAGCAAAAAGACCTCCCCATGCTTTTGAAGCACGGGGAGGCTAGTCATATTAGGTCTCTTATCAAATGTGCTCCGTATTGGAGACCATCAATAAAGGCTTTGTGTTCGTAGGCACTGCAAAGGCGGCAGCAGAGGTTAAAGACGGCGTTGTTATCTTCCAAGGGAAGTAAGCATAGGAATTCTTCCAGTTCTTTGAAGCCGTCGCTAATCTCCGGCGGGTCGGATTCGTGGGATTCTGCGTAGGCTTGGTACAGCTGATCCAAAACGGTTTCACAATCGCTGTCACCGGGATCGAAGGGATGGCTGTCTATATAGGCTTTCAATCGTTTAGCAATCTCAATCATAAATCAGTTCCCCCATAACTACCGTTTCTGCCTCACTGCAGATTGCATTCATCCGCCGCACCCATTCCATTTGGTGCTGCGCCTTAAGTTCTTCCGTGATATCGTCCCGCTGCTCTAGCTGCTCTACCAGCCGGTCATACATTTTGGTTGCCACCCAGTCAATCTCCTCTAAGTGGGTAGTCAGCTTACCACTAAGGAACAGCGCTGTATAAAGAGCGTGGTTGTGTTCCATGAGGTACTTGTGCCGCCGCTGGCCCCAAATGCCAATAGCCGGACTCTCCGGTGCTTTCACATTGGGCAGCAGATAGTCACCCTCCTGCCGATAGGTGCCACCCAGTATTTCAAAGGTTGATTGCATTTATTTCGCCTCCTTTTTTGTTTTTCTGCCACCATTGTAACGAAGGCAGGTCTACAAGACAAATGTGCCACAAACGACAAAAATCCCCAACTGCGGTTGCAGTTGGGGATTCTCAATTAGATATAAAGGTTTACCCGAATGTCCTTCCATTTGTGAACTCTGCGTTTATTGCTCAAGCTGTACAAATACGCTTTCGCATCTTCGCTTGGCACAAGGAATGTCGCAAACAGCAGGTAATCAGAACTTAATTCCTGCCGTCCTTGATGGCAGCCTGTGCAGCAGCCAGACGGGCAATCGGCACACGGAAGGGGGAGCAGGACACATAGTCCAGACCCAGCTGGTGGCAGAACTCCACGCTCGTGGGGTCGCCGCCATGCTCGCCGCAGATACCGACATGCAGGTGGTTGTTATTGGTACGGCCCAAGGTGCAAGCCATGTTCATCAGCTTGCCAACGCCATTCTGGTCCAGCTTGGCAAAGGGGTCGTTCTCGAAAATCTTGGTGTCGTAGTAAGCGTTCAGGAACTTACCGGCATCGTCACGGGAGAAGCCGAAGGTCATCTGCGTCAGGTCGTTGGTACCGAAGCAGAAGAAGTCAGCATTCTGTGCGATTTCGTCAGCAGTCAGGCAGGCACGGGGAATCTCAATCATGGTTCCGACCTCGTACTTCAGCGTAGCGCCTGCAGCAGCGATTTCAGCATTGGCAGTTTCCACCACCACAGCCTTGACAAACTTCAGCTCCTTCACATCGCCAACCAGAGGAATCATGATTTCGGGGACCATGTTCCACTCGGGATGTGCCTTCTGCACATTGATGGCAGCACGGATGACAGCAGCGGTCTGCATTTTGGCAATTTCGGGGTAGGTGACAGCCAAACGGCAGCCACGGTGACCCATCATGGGGTTGAACTCATGCAGAGAGGAAATCAGAGCCTTAATCTGCTCAACGCTCTTGCCCTGAGTCTTAGCCAGTAGAGCGATGTCCTCCTCGGTGGTGGGCACAAACTCATGCAGCGGGGGGTCCAGGAAACGGATACAAACGGGCATACCCTCCAGAGCCTCGTACAGCTTCTCGAAGTCGGACTGCTGATAAGGCAGAATCTTCTCCAAAGCAGCCTCACGCTCAGCGGCGGTATCGGAGCAAATCATCTCACGGAAGGCAGCAATACGGTCAGCCTCGAAGAACATGTGCTCGGTACGGCACAGGCCGATGCCTTCTGCACCCAGCTCACGAGCCTTGCGGGCATCGGTGGGGGTATCAGCATTGGTACGGACCTTCAGGGCACGGAACTTGTCAGCCCAGCCCATGATGGTGCCGAAGTTGCCGGAGATTTCTGCATCCACGGTGGGAATCAAACCGTCATAGATGTTACCGGTAGAGCCATCGATGGAGATGCAGTCGCCCTCATGGTAGGTCTTGCCTGCCAAGGTGAACTTCTTGTTTTCCTCGTCCATGGCGATTTCGCCACAGCCGGAAACACAGCACTTACCCATGCCACGAGCTACAACGGCTGCGTGAGAGGTCATGCCGCCACGGACAGTCAGAATGCCCTGAGCGGCCTTCATGCCGGTGATGTCCTCAGGAGAGGTTTCCAAACGGACCAAAACAACCTTCTTGCCGGCGTTCTTCCAGTTCTCGGCATCCTCAGCGGAGAAAACAATCTGGCCGCAGGCAGCTCCGGGAGAAGCACCCAGACCACGACCGATGGGGGTAGCAGCCTTCAGAGCCTTGGTATCGAACTGGGGATGCAGCAGGGTGTCCAGGTTACGGGGGTCAATCATCAGAACGGCTTCAGCCTCAGTCTTGTGACCCTCAGCCACCAGGTCAACTGCAATCTGCAGAGCAGCCTGAGCGGTACGCTTGCCGTTACGGGTCTGCAGCATATACAGCTTGCCGTGCTCCACGGTAAACTCCATGTCCTGCATATCGTGATAGTGGTTTTCCAGAATGTTGCAAACATTTACGAACTGCTCGAAAGCTTCGGGGAACTTCTCAGCCATCTGAGCGATGGGCATGGGAGTACGAACGCCAGCCACCACATCTTCACCCTGTGCATTGGTCAGGAACTCGCCCATCAGCTTCTTTTCGCCGGTGGCGGGGTCACGGGTAAAGGCAACGCCGGTGCCGCAATCGTCACCCATGTTGCCGAATGCCATGGATTGCACATTGACGGCAGTACCCCAAGAGTAGGGAATGTCGTTGTCACGACGGTAGACATTGGCACGGGGGTTGTCCCAGGAACGGAACACAGCCTGGATAGCACCCATCAGCTGCTCCTTGGGGTCGGAGGGGAAGTCAGAGCCAATCTTGGATTTGTACTCAGCCTTGAACAGACGAGCTAGCTCCTTCAAATCCTCAGCGGTCAACTCCACATCCAAAGTAACACCCTTCTTTTCCTTCATCTCGTCGATGAGAGCCTCGAAGTACTTCTTGCCCACTTCCATAACCACATCAGAGTACATCTGAATGAAGCGGCGGTAGCAGTCATAAGCCCAACGGGGGTTGCCGGACTTGGCAGCCATAACTTCCACAACCTGCTCGTTCAGACCCAAATTCAGAATTGTGTCCATCATGCCGGGCATGGAGGCACGGGCGCCGGAACGCACAGGAACCAACAGAGGATTCTCCAAGTCACCGAACTTCTTGCCGGTGATGGATTCCAGCTTTTCCACATATTCCATGATTTCAGCCTGAATATCCTCATTGATACGGCGGCCGTCGTCATAATATTTGGTACAAGCCTCGGTGGAGATGGTAAAGCCCTGCGGAACAGGCAGACCGATGTTGGTCATTTCAGCCAAATTGGCACCCTTGCCGCCCAGCAGCTCACGCATGGAGCCGTTGCCTTCGGTAAACAGGTAAACATACTTGTGCATTGGTGTAATACCCCTTTCAATATATTTGGGCAGAAGCTGCCCGTTACGGTAATTTGATACATTTTTTCATAAATGCGGAAATAGTATAGCACATGAATTGGAAAAAAGCAAACCTTTTTCCGAAAAAATAATGATTTTTCCTATTTTTGCAAAAAAAATGAAAGAAATAAAGTCGTTATGGAAAAAAGAGAGCCTGCGGGGGCAGGCTCTCTTGGAAAAGTGCTTATTCTTCTTCGTTCTTGGCGTCCTCAATAATCTTTGCCTGATTTGCCTTGGGTACTTCTTCATAACGCTCAAAGCTCAGGGTGAAAGAGCCTCTTGCCTGAGTCATGGCACGCAGATCAATGGCGTAGGAGCCCATTTCTGCCATGGGGACTTCGGCCTCCACAACGGTATTGCCCTCGTTGTCGGGGTTCATGCCCATGACACGACCACGGCGCTTGTTCAAATCACCGATGACATCGCCCATGTAACTGTCGGGAACGGTGACAGCCAGTGTGCCGACAGGCTCCAGCAGGGTGGGCATTGCGTTGGGCATTGCCTCCTTGTATGCCAAAATGGCTGCCAGCTTAAATGCCATTTCGTTGGAGTCCACGGGGTGATAGGAGCCATCGTACAGAGTTGCCTTCAGGTTGACCATGGGGTAACCTGCCAAAGGACCTCTCAGAACGGCTTCCTGAATACCCTTTTCAACAGCGGGGTTGAAGTTCTTGGGCACAGCACCGCCAACTACGGCTACATCGAAAATCAGCTCTTCCTGCTCCTCCTGGGGCTCAAAACGCACCCAAACATCGCCGAACTGACCGGAGCCACCGGTCTGCTTCTTGTGACGGCCGTGGGCCTCCACCTTTTTCTTAATCTTTTCACGGTAGGCAACCTTGGCAGGGGACAGCAGAGCATCCACACCAAAGCGGCTCTTGAGCTTGGCTACCAACACATCCAGCTGCTGGTCGCCTACGCCGGAGAGCACCATCTGACGGGTTTCAGCGTTGTTGAACAGGCTGAAGGAGGGGTCTTCATCGTTGAGTCTGCCCAGTCCGGCAGCAATCTTATCTTCCTGACCCTTCACCTTGGGGCTGATGGCAACAGAATAGCAAGCGGGGGGATAGGGCAGACCCTTCAGGGCGACTACCTTACGGGGGTCACAGAGGGTATCGCCGGTCTTGACCTTGTCCATCTTACCGATGGCACCGATGTCGCCGCAGGTCAGCTCCTTGATTTCGGTAGCCTTCTTGCCGCACATGGCGTACAGTCTGCCCAGCTTCTCGGTTTCGCCGGTACGGGCGTTGACCAAGGTGGTGTCAGCATTGATTGCACCGGAGAGAACCTTTACGAAGGAGTACTTGCCGTACTGGTCGGAAACGGTCTTAAACACAAAGGCAGAGGGAACGCCGCCGGGAGAAACCACGAACTCCTCGGTCTTGCCGTCAGCGGTGGTTGCCTTGTGATAGTTGCCTTCCACGGGGTTGGGCAGCAGGTCAATGATATGGTCCATTAGCATCAGGCTGCCCAAGCAGTTGACGCCGGAGCCGCACAGCACCGGATACAGGGTGCAGTCCATGACGCCCTTGTGCATACCGGTAATCATTTCACGGTAAGTAAAGTCCTCGCCGCCGAAGAACTTGTCCATGAATTCCTCGCTGGTTTCCGCAACGGATTCCTTCAAGGCATCGTTAAATTCTTCGATAACGGGCAGCTTGTCATCGGGAACAGAGATTTCCACCCGCTTCAGATTTTGCATTTCATAGGCGCGCTTATTCAGCACATCGATGATGCCGGTAATCTTCTTGCTGGAGTCCCAAATGGGAACGACCACAGGAGCAATCTTGTTGCCATACTTTTCACGCAGGGCGTTAAAGGTGGCGTTATAATCGGAATTGTCCTCGTCTACCTTGGAAATGTAGACAAAACGGGGCATATTCCGTTCTTCACAGTACTTCCATGCCTTCTCAAAGCCGACTGTGATACCATCCTTGGCGGAAGCCACGATGATAGCAGCGTCAGCAGCCCGAAGTGCTTCCACCACGGCGCCGGAGAAATCAAAGCCACCGGGGGTGTCCAGCACATTGATTTTGCAGTTATGGTAAATCAGAGGCACCACAGCGGTAGAAATCGACACATTGCGGCGAATCTCTTCGGGGTCATAGTCGCAAACGGTGTTGCCATCGGCGTTTTTGCCGATACGGTCAATGGCACCGGTCATGTAAAGCAGGCTTTCTGCCAGAGCGGACTTACCGGAACCGGAGTGTCCCAGCAGGCAGATGTTACGAATGGCGTTGGCTGTGTACATAGTTGTGATTGCTCCTTTCAGGAAGGCTTTTGCCCTCCATACCTTACTTCGGTGTGGTAGACACCAGATTAAGTGTCATTATACACGAATGGGAGCGAAATTTCAACGACAAATTTGTGAAAAAGGGAAATTTCTTGTTCGGAAAGAAATCCATGTGCAATATTTCTGAAAATCGCAGCGGGTTTTTGTGAAAATTTGCTGTCTTTTTACGAAAAACACCTGTTTGCCGTGAGAAGTGCAGTATCAGATATGTATGACCGAAGGAAAGCCAGTCCTACCGTGCGGAAAATAAAATGACGCAACCTTGGACGGTGCTGGGCGCAGAATAAACTGTATTCCCAGCGGTGTCTCATCAGTTGCGTCAGTGGACAAAGCCTTGGGCGGTGCTGGGGACGGTGGAAACCGTAAGCCCAGCGGTGTCTCATCAGCCTCGTCCATCGGTAATATGGATATTTTGTCAAGCCCACTTCAGTCATGGCTTATGCCGTGCCAGCTCCCCCCGGAGGAGCCTTGTGTGATGCAATTTACTAAAATGCCCTGCCGGGGGGGGCAGGGCATTGGGGGGTTATTCTTCGCTTGTTTCTGCTGCCGCATCGTCGGCAACGGTTTCAACAGGGGTGGACTTCCTGACAAACTGCATCAGCTCTTCTCCGGTGATGGTTTCCTTTTGCAGAAGATAGGCTGCAATTTCGTCCAGCAGTGCCCGGTTTTCAGTCAGCAGCACCTTGGTTTCTTCATAGCAGCTGCGCAGCAGCTTTTGCACTGCAGCATCCACTTTGGCTGCGGTTTCATTGGAGCAGTCCAGCTGGGATTGCCCGTCTAAATACTGATTTTGAATGACGGCCGGTGCCATCAGCCCCAGCTCCTCACTCATGCCGTAGAGGGCAACCATGTTTCTTGCCAGTGCGGTGGCACGCTGAATGTCGTTGGCAGCACCGGTGGTCATGGTGCCAAACACCACATCCTCAGCGGCTCTGCCGCCCAAAAGCCCCTTCAGCTGCACTAGCAGCTCCTCCCTGGTGGACAGGAATTTTTCCTCCTCCGGCAGATACAGGGTATAGCCCAGTGCACCGTCGGTATGAGGAACGATGGTGATTTTGGTGACGGGGGTATCCTCCTTTTCCAAGGCGGATACCAAGGCGTGACCTACCTCGTGGTAGGATACCAGCCGCTTTTCATTGTCGGATAGAACGGTGTTTTTCTTCTCAGCGCCGGCAATCACGGTTTCAAAGGAGGACAGCAGGTCGTCCTGATTGACCGCAGCCCGTCCGTGACGGACAGCACGCAGAGCAGCCTCATTTACAAGGTTTGCCAAATCTGCACCCACCGCACCGGCGGTGGCTTGAGCAATTTTCTTTAAATCCACATCCTCTGACAGACGAATTTTTCGGGTGTGTACCTTTAGGGTATCCAATCTGCCCTGCAGATTGGGACGGTCTACCACGATTCGGCGGTCAAACCGACCGGGACGCAGCAGTGCCTTATCCAAGATTTCCGGACGGTTGGTGGCAGCAAGGCATACAATGCCCTTGTTGGAATCAAAGCCGTCAAATTCGCCCAAAAGCTGATTGAGGGTTTGGTCGTTGTAGCCCAGTCGGGAATCTCTCCGATGACCCACAGCGTCAATTTCATCAATAAAAATAATACAGGGAGCAACCTTGGCAGCCTGCTGGAACAGGCTGCGGACACGGCTGGCGCCTACACCTACAAACATCTCCTCAAAATCCGAGCCGGAAATAGAGAAGAAGGGCACATTGGCTTCGCCTGCCACTGCCTTGGCAAGCAGGGTTTTGCCGGTACCGGGAGAGCCTACCAGCAAAGCGCCCTTGGGCAGCTTTGCGCCGATTTCCGTATATTTTTTGGGGTTGTGCAGGAAGTCAATAATTTCCTGCAGGCTTTCCTTTGCCTCGTCCTGACCTGCCACATCCTGAAAGGTGACACCGGTTTGCTTTTCCATATACACCTTGGCTTTGTTGCCGCCCATGTCGCCGCCTGCACCCATCCGCCGGGAAATCAGGCTCATGACCAGCACCAAACCGCCAATCATCAAGCCGTAGGAGAGAATCATCATAATGAAGGAGTTATCCTCTACAATTTTTTTCTCCATATCCACATCGGGATTGGCTTGACGGATGCGGTCCATCAGCGCCATCACATCACCGTTGGGCAAGCCGGTGTAGCAGGCTTTTTGCTGGGATGGCTCTTTGGCAGCCTCTGCCTTGGTTAGATAGATGATGCGGTCTGCCTGAAACTGCACCTGCGCCAGCTCACCATGCTCCATAGCGGTGAGAAACTCCGTGTAGGTTTGCAGCTGGTATTTGCTGCCGGCAATGGAGTTATAGATGCCGGTAAACAGCAGCACCAACGCCATGGCAATCAGCAGCAGGGTAAAAATGCGAATTTTCGGCTTTTTGCCGTCAGGCTTCGTGTTTTTGGAAGAATCGTTTTGATTGGGGTCCACTTGCCATTCGCCTCCTTTAGGCTTTACATTTTGCTCATCATAGCATATTTTTTGCTCCGTGGCAATGAAAGTTTCCTGTATTTCCGGTAAACTTTCTGTAAATTACTGGCAAAAAATGAAATGTGCTGGATTTTCTCCTATAAACGGCAAAATTCCGGTTGTGGAGCAAGGAAAAATCTGCTATAATAATGAAAAATTGAAAAGAACTGGAGCGATTACAATATGAAAGAAGAACGCCGCAGCCCGGTACGCACCGAGCGCAATGATCGCAAGAGCCGCAATGACCGCCCTGCCCGTACGGCGTATGAAGTCCGTCAAGAGCCGGTGGAGGAGGTAGAGGGTCAGCTGGAGGGACGCAATGCCCTGCAGGAGGCACTACGCAGTGGGCGTACCATTGACAAGGTATTTATTGCTGCCGGTGATACGGACCGGGGCTTGCAGCGGCTGGCTGCAGAAGCCAAGGAGGCTGGCGCTGTGGTAGTGCCGGTGGACCGCCGGAAGCTGGATGCCATGAGCTTTACCCGCAGCCATCAGGGTGTGATTACCTTGGCGGCTGCCCATGAATATGCCACCATTGAGGACATTCTGCAGGAGGCTGCCAATCGTGGACAAGCACCGCTGATTGTGATTTGCGACGAGTTGACCGACCCTCATAATTTGGGCGCGATTCTTCGTTCCGCCGAATGTGCAGGCGCACATGGTGTGATTATCCCCAAGCGCCGCAGTGTGGGCTTGACGGCGACGGTTGCCAAGGCCTCTGCCGGTGCCATGGAATATATGAAGGTGGCACGGGTGACCAATATCAACAATGCCATTGCGGAATTAAAGCAGCAGGGTGTGTGGGTGTTCGGCACAGCAGCAGAGGGCTCGATTCCGATGTATAAGGCGGATTTGACCGGTCCTGCTGCCATTGTCATCGGTAACGAGGGCGATGGCATGAGTGCTTTGGTGCGGAAAAATTGCGATGTGATGGTGAGTATTCCCATGCAGGGAAGAATTTCTTCTCTCAATGCCTCTGCCGCTGCAGCGATTTTGCTGTATGAGGCGGTGCGTCAGCGACTGGGTTAAGCTTCGTGAAGGAGATTTCCATGGACCACAAGGAATATACGCTGGATGACCTGGAGGACATTATCCGGGAGTACAGCACCCAGCCCTTGCCGGAGGAAACGCCGGATATATCTGCCGACACCATACGGCTGGGAGATTTGCAGCAGGGGGCAGAAAAGACGGACTTGCAGGACACCAAGCCTCTGCCGGATTTGGACGGGGATATGCGATTTTACCACAGCCCCTCCAAGGAAAAGGCAGCACCCTTTTCTGAGAACTGGGAGCCGGAATATGATGCACCCATGGGGTCGTATCAACCCCAGCAGCCCATTGTCTTTCCACCGAAAAATCGGCTTCAGCTGCTGCAGCAAAAGCTGCAGCAGGAACCGGAAAAGCGGTATGCTGATTTGTCCGAAGCAGGGCTTGGCAGGCTGCAAGCAGGACTTTTTTTAAATTTAATGATTTTTCTGACCGCTGCTGCCACCTCCATGCTGTATTATCGCATGGAGCAGCCACAGCTGCAGCTGCTGGTATTTGGACAGCTGTTGGCGGTGCTGTTGTCGGCGCTGGTGGGCTATCGGCGGATTTTGGAGGGCGTATCGGATTTGCTGCAGCGGAAATTTCGGCTGCGGACACTGTTGGCGGTAAATCTAGGGGTTTGCTGTATTGACGGCGTGCTTTGTCTTTTCAATAACCGGCTGCCCTTTGGAGCGGTGTTTTCCCTGCAAATGCTGATGGCACAGTGGAGTGCCTATCAGCAGCGGCAAACGGAAATCAGCCAAATGGATACCCTGCGCAAGGCGCAGGAGCTGATAGCGGTGGTGAAAACTGAGGATTATTATGACGGTCTGCCGGCCTATCAGTCCACGGAGGGACATTCGGAGGACTTTATGGACCATTATCAGCAGGAGTCTGCACCGGAAAAAGCCATGGCGCACTATGTGCTGGGGGCCATGGGTGCAGGGCTGATTTTGGCAGTTGTGGCAGGAATTTTGCACGGGGCATCGGTGGGTGTTCGGGTGTTTGCGGCATCCTTGCTGGTTGCCATGCCTGCCAGCGGCTTTGTGACCATTCAGCGCCCCATGGCGGTGCTGGAAAAGAGGATGCAAAAGCTGGGAACGGTGCTGTGTGGCTGGAGGGGCATACAGGCGATTGATAAAATGGGCGTGTATCCGGTGAGCCATGAGGATTTGTTCCCCGGTGCAGCAGCAAAGCTTAACGGCGTGCGTTTTTATGGCGAAATGAGTCCGGATACGGTGGTGGCATACACCGCAGCCCTGATGGATGCGGATGCCGGCTCCTTGGCTGCTCCCTTTGCCCAGCTGCGTGCCGGACGAAACGCCCGAAAGTGTCGGGTGGAGGATTTCGCCGGCTATCCCGATGGCATCGGCGGCTTGATAGAGGGCATTGAGGTACTGGTGGGAACACTGGACTTTATGCGTGGTATGCAGGTGGAGATACCGGAGGGAACACGGCTGCCCCAAGCGGTTTATACGGCAATCAACGGAACGCTTTCCGGCGTGTTTGTGGTGGCGTATCATCGCTCCAAGTCTGCTGCGGCAGGACTTAGGACCCTGTGTGGCTGTCGCAATGCCGCACCGATTTTGGTGGATTGTGATTTTATGATGACCGGAGCCTTCCTGCAAAGAAAGCTGGAGGTTAACACGGAGCGCATGATATTCCCCGACTGTTTGACCCGAATTCAGCTTTCGGAAATTCGACCCCGTAAAAATGCGTCGGTCATTGCGCTGACCACCCGTAATGGGCTTGCCCAAAAGGCATTTGCTATCACCGGCGGTGCGATGCTGCGCAGAACATGGCTGGCAGGGGCTGCCATTCATGTGTTGGGCGGCGTGCTGGGGCTGTTGGCAGTGGGCGTATTGTCCATTGTAGGCGCAACAGAGCTGCTGGAGTCCTATAATTTACTGCTGTACGGCTGTATTTGGATGGTTCCGGGGCTGATGGTAGCAGAATGGACACGGCATTTGTAAAAAAATAAAAGGCGTGCAATGCACGCCTTTTATTTTTCGTAGAGGGGGGTAAGGTTTTCAAACCCTTGGGGCTTATAGGTCACTGTGCCAATGGGCTTGCCCTCGATGCCGTATTTAGGGTTATAGCCAAATAGGTTTACATAACTTTCCAGATCGTCTTTTTCCGCAATCATTGCTTCCATGACGGCGGCGGTGGCAAGCACATCATCGATGGCTCGGTGGGAATTGACCACCGAGCCCGAAAGATTGTAGGCATCAATGGCGTTGAACAACCGGTGTGGATAGGGGCGGCGGTCTTTGTACACCGTCAGCAAATCCAGCTTATCCTTGCCCTTGAGAATCATGGGATTGCCATTGCGCAGCAGCAAATAATACAAAAAGCTTAAGTCAAAATGGGCATTGTATGCCAACAGCAGAGTGTTGCCCTCCACCATGGCGGCAATGTCGGCACAGAGCTGCTCCTTGGGGATGCCACGCTGCAGAATGTCCATGGGGGTGATGCCCGTCAGCTCTTGAATTTTAGGCGGAACGGTGTTGCCGGGGGTTAGGGTAATGAGGTTGTCGTATTCTTGCACCACCTGTGTCTGACCATCCTGCACCTGCAGCACCACAGCGGAAAATTCGATGATTTCATCCCGGCTGTATTCAAGACCGGTGGTTTCTGTATCAAATAGCACAAATTTATCGTATTTTTGGGATAATGTTCCAAAATCAGCCATGGTATTCTCCTTTTGCCAAAAGCTTTGCCCGATGGAATTTACTCATGGGCTGAGGGGTCAGCTTGTAGGTGTCCGCAAGCTGATGGGCAAGGGTAAGGGTGGCTGCTTCTGAGCCGGATTTCAGCTCCACCTCCACCTCGCACAGAGGGATTTCTCTGCCACCGCCGGTTAGGATGCCTTTGTCCAGCGCCAGCTCAGCCATGCCGTCAGAGGTGGGCACGGCGATTGCCAAACGGGTAAAACGAGCGCCGCAGACCGGCTGTAATTTTTTGGCGGACAGCGTCTGCAAAACAGCGGGTGCGCCCTTTGCCAGCAGAGAGGCAATGCCCTCTTGAATGGTGGGGGCGTCACATTCCCATTCTCCCCGACTGCCATCGGGCAGGGGCGTTTTTAAAGTACAAACACAGCTGCCATTTTCCAGCCGCAGCCGCAGGGTCATATTTCGGGTGGCAAGGCTGCCGTCTTTCGTGTCAAAATAGGTGGTTTCCATTTGCAGCTGCTGACCGCTGCCGTATGCAGCGGCAATGGCGGCTTGGACCTGCGCTGTGGCGGCGTATTTCAGTTCAAATTCTCTGCCCATAACAGCCTCCTTTGTGTGTTCCTCTGCATTATACAACGAATTGAGAAATCTTGCAAGAAACTTTCGCTTTCCTTATGATTTCGACAGGAAAAACAATTTCTTCGTGATACCATGCAGGTAGGAAAACATAAAGAAAGGCGTGGTACTTATGAAAATGCTGTTGGGTGGTCCCGTTCATCGTTGGAGAAGAATGGTCAGACGATGGCTGGCAGATGCCCAAATTCGCCGGATGCTGCTGGTGGCAGGCAGCTTTCTTGCCGGGCTGTGCCTCAGCGCTGCGAGCCTTGGAAATGCACCGCAGCCCTTCTGCCTGAGTGTGCTGTGCATGGGGCTGCCGGGATGGCTGCCGCTGCCCTTTGCGCTGGCAAGCAGCTTGGGCTATTGGATTTTTTGGGGACAGGCTGGGCTGCAGGGCATTGTTTGGGTGGCAGTGGGACTGCCGGTGTGTATGCTGCTAAGTCAGCGGCAAAAAACCGTTGCACCGCTGCTGTCTGCCATGGCAGGGCTGATTGTGGCGGCGGTGGGGGTTGCCTTTCAGATTTGGCAGGGAGAGAGTGCGGCGGTTGCCATGTATGTGCTGCGGATTTTCATTGCTGCCGGCAGCACTTGGCTGCTGGTGTTGGTGCAGCAGCGCCGTGACCCTATGGCAGATTGGGTTGCCATGGGCATTGGGGTGCTGGCATTGGCGCAGATTGCGCCGGTGTCCTTTTTGCCACTGGGCTATGTGGCGGCGGCTATGCTGGTGCTGACAGCGCCCTTTCCGGCAGTGGCGGTGGCAGGTATGGCACTGGATTTATCCGGCATTACTGCCATCCCCATGACGGCGGTGGTGTGCCTTGCCTATTTGGTGCGGCTGCTGACATGGCTGCCACGGATGGGGTATTTAATTGTGCCCACAGGGGTGTATTTACTGGTGATGGCATTGTGCGGACAGGTGGATTATACCCCCGTGCCGGCATTGTTGGTGGGCAGCTTTGCCAGCCTTTTTGCGCCGCAGAAGCCAAGGATTGTGCAGCGGCGAGGGGAAATCGGTTTTGCACAGGTGCGGCTGGAGATGGTGTCCGGCGTGCTGGCGCAGACAGAGCAGCTACTAAAAGAGGCACGCCCCTATCCCATTGATGAGGGTGCGCTGATTGCAAGGGCTGCCGAGAGAGCCTGCGGCGGCTGCAAGTTTGCAGATGGCTGTGAGGCGGCGGCATTGGCACGAAATTTGTCGCCGGCACTATTGCATCGCAACGGAATTGAGCCGGAGAATATTCCGGAGGGCTGCAACAGCAAGCCCCGTCTGCTGACGGAGCTGCGGTGCGGACAGGGACAGTATCGGGTGCTGAATGCAGATCGGGACAGGCAGCAGGAATATCGGGCGGCGGTGGTGCAGCAGTACGGCTTTTTGACGGAATATTTGCAGGATTTGGCAGACACCCTGCCTCGCCGTGAGGATGGCAGTGGGGCAAAATTTGAGCCGGAGGTGGCGGTTTGCTCACGGGGCAAAGAACAGGCAAATGGGGATCGGTGCTTGTGGTTTGCCGGAACGGGCTGCCATTACTATGTATTGCTCTGTGACGGCATGGGCACAGGGGAGGCGGCTGCCTATGAGGCAAAAACCGCCGGAAATATGCTGCGGCGAATGTTGATTGCAGGGTATCCTGCGCCCTACGCTCTGCGAAGTTTGAATAGCCTTTGTGTGCTGCGGGGCAGTGCCGGAGCAGTGACTGTGGATTTGGCAGAGGTGGATTTGCGGACCGGACGGGCGGTGCTGTATAAGTGGGGGGCTGCTCCCTCTTGGCTGCTGCTGAAAACCGGTGCGGTGTGCATTGGACGGGAAACACCGCCGCCGGGGCTTTCCATGGAGGAAATTAAGGAAACGGTGGACCGCTTTACCCTCCAGCAGCTTGCGCCTTTGGTATTGATTAGTGACGGGGTGGATGCCGCTGCCGCTATCGGTGCATTGGAGGGGGATTTTGACCAGCCACCGGGATTTTTGGCAACGCTCATTCTAGAGGCAGGGCAGACAGATGTGCCGGATGATGCCACCGCTGCGGTGCTGCAGCTGAAAAGAATTGAGGGAAGGTAATTTTTGATAAGGCACTGCCAAGCTCGGCAGTGCCTTGTTTGCACAAAAATGGCGGTAAAGTTTTACATTTTTCTTGCATATTCCCTAAAAATCCGTTATAATATACGGACATGACAGGGGGAGGAATTGCAATGGCAAAGCTCTATTTCAAATACGGCGCTATGGGCTCCAGTAAGACGGCGCAGGCGCTGATTACCAAATATAATTATGAGGAAAATGATTTGCAGGTTTGGCTCATTAAGCCCAGTGCCGACACCCGTGACGGCGTGCAGGTGCTGCGTAGCCGCATTGGCTTGGAGGCACAGGTGGAGGTGGTTGTGCCGCAGCAGAATCTTTTGGAGCTGTTTTGCCAGCATCAAAAGGGACACTGCGATGTGATTATCGTGGATGAGTGCCAGTTTCTTGCGGCAGAGCAGATTGACCAGCTGCGAGCCATTGTCAATGATTACAGCATTCCGGTGCTGTGCTTTGGCTTGCGGACGGATTTCCAGACCCGACTGTTTCCCGGTTCCCGGCGGCTCATGGAGCTGGCGGATGCCATTGAGGAAATCAAGACCATGTGCGACTGTGGTGCAAAAGCCACGGTCAACGCCCGTATTGATGCAAGCGGCTATGTGCTGACAGAGGGAGCACAGGTGGTGTTGGGCGGCAATGACAGCTACATTGCCATGTGCCACAGATGTTATGTAAACGCCATCCGGGAGCATCGGACGGTAAAGCTGCATGGGCAGCGATAAACTACAATTTTACAAAATATTTCATCTTGAAGGGAATTATACGGTATGGAACTGAAAGAAATTCTTGCCAAATGTGACCACACGCTGCTGGCACAGACCGCCACTTGGGCGGACATTAAGGGCATCTGTGACGATGGCATGAAGTATTCCACTGCCTCCGTTTGCATTCCTGCCTCCTTTGTGAAGCAGGCGGCAGATTATGTAGAGGGCAAGCTGGCGATTTGCACTGTCATTGGCTTCCCCAATGGCTATGCCACCACCGCTTCCAAGTGCTTCATGGCTGCCGGTGCAGTGGCAAATGGCGCAGAGGAAGTGGATATGGTCATCAACATCGGTTGGGCAAAGGAAGGCAAATGGGCAGAAATCACGGACGAAATTGCCGCCATTAAGAAAGCCTGCAACGGCAAGCTTTTGAAGGTTATCATTGAAACCTGCCTTTTGACCGATGAAGAAAAGGTGCAGCTGTGCAAGTGCGTGTCCGATTCCGGGGCAGACTACATTAAGACCTCCACCGGCTTTTCTACTGCCGGTGCTACCTTCCACGATGTGGAGCTGTTTGCAAAGCATGTTGCCCCCCATGTGAAAATTAAGGCTGCCGGCGGCATCTCCAGCATTGAGGATGCGGAGAAATTCATTGCCTTGGGCGCTTCCCGTTTGGGTACTTCCCGTATCGTGAAGATTGCCAAGGGTCTCGAAAATGACGGCACATACTAATTCTATTTCAAAGGAGAACAAAAAATGGCTACTCCCCATATTTCATCCGCCTACGGTGATTTCGGCAAGACTGTTTTGATGCCCGGTGACCCTCTGCGCTCCAAGTTTATTGCAGAAAATTTCTTGGAAAATCCGGTGCTGGTCAACAATGTCCGTGGCGTTCACGGCTATACCGGCACTTATAAGGGTGTAAAGGTTTCCGTCATGGCATCCGGCATGGGCATGCCTGCCATTGGAATTTATTCTCATGAGCTGTTCAATTTTTACGGCGTGGAAAATATCATTCGAGTAGGCTCTGCCGGCTCGATTCAGGAAAACATTAAGCTGTATGATTTGGTGATTGCACAGGGTGCTTGCACCGATTCCAATTTTGCCCACCAATTCCATTTCCCCGGCACTTTTGCGCCCATTGCGGATTTTGAACTGCTGAGCGCTGCGGTGGAGGCGGCAAAAAATGCCGGCGCTACCTATCATGTGGGTAATGTGAACTCCTCCGATGTGTTCTATGGCGACCACGCCGAAGTGCCTGCCGGTATGGACACCCTTTACAATCAGAAGAAGATGGGCGTTATGGCGCTGGAAATGGAAGCGGCTGCTCTGTATATGAATGCTGCCCGATATGGCAAGCGGGGACTGTGCATCTGCACCATTTCTGACCACATTCTCACCGGTGAGGAAACCAGCTCCGATGAACGGCAGAACGCCTTTACCACCATGATGCGTGTAGCACTGGATACCGCAGTTGCCATGGAGAACAAGTGATGAAACGGGTATTTTTGATTGTGCTGGATTCCTGCGGCATCGGCGCAATGCCCGATAGTGCGCAGTTTGGAGATGTGGGGGTCAATACCTTGGCTTCCTGCGCCACCTCTGCAAAGCTGCACATTCCTAATTTGATTGCCGCAGGCTTGGGTAACATTGAGGGTGTTTCCTGTCTGCCCAAGGCAGAAAAGCCCTTGGGTGCGGTGGCACGATTGCAGGAAGCCTCCATGGGCAAGGACACCACCATCGGTCACTGGGAAATTGCGGGCATCGTATCGGAAAATCCGCTGCCCACCTATCCGGAGGGCTTCCCTGCGGAGGTGCTGGAGCCTTTTATGGCTGCCACCGGCAGGGGCGTGCTTGCCAATGCCCCTTGGTCCGGTACGGAGGTTATTGAAAAGTTTGGCGCAGAGCATATGCGCACCGGCGATTTGATTGTGTATACCTCTGCCGACTCGGTGTTCCAAATCGCTGCCCATGAGGAAGTTGTGCCGCTGGAAAAGCTGTATGAATATTGCCATATTGCCCGTGATTTGTTGAAGGGCAAGCATGGCGTGGGTCGTGTCATTGCCCGTCCCTTTGTGGGGGATGCGGTGCAGGGCTTTAAGAGAACCTCCAACCGACATGACTATTCTCTGCAGCCCCCCAAGGAAACCCTGCTGGATGTCCTGCAAAAGGAAGGGAAGGCAAGCATCGGTGTGGGTAAAATTCACGATATTTTTGCAGGCTGCGGCACCACAGAGTATGTGTATAACAAGAGCAATGCCGATGGCATGAATCATACTACAAATTATGCAAAGCAGGATTTTGAGGGTCTTTGCTTTGTGAATTTGGTGGATTTTGATATGCTGTTCGGGCATCGCCGGGACATTGACGGCTATGCTGCCGCCTTGTCGGAATTTGACGCATGGCTGGGGGATTTCCTGCCCATGCTAAAAGATGAGGATGTGGTGATGATTACCGCCGACCACGGCTGTGACCCTGCCTATACTGCCACCACAGACCATACCCGAGAATATGTGCCTCTTGTGATTTTGGGCAAGCAGGTGAAGCCTGTGAATTTGGGGACACGGCAGAGCTTTGCAGACATTGCTGCCACAGTGGCACAGCTTCTGCAGGTGAAGCTGGATACTCCCGGCAAAAGCTTTGCGGAGGAGATTTTATGAAACCTGAAAAATTAGTAGAACTGGCAAAAGAAGCCATGACCCATTCCTACAGTCCCTATTCCGGCTACAAGGTGGGTGCGGCGCTGCTGTGCGCCGATGGCACGGTGTATACCGGCCGCAATATCGAAAACGCATCCTTTAGCCCCACCATCTGCGCAGAGCGCACCGCTATTTTTAAGGCGGTGTATGATGGCAAGCGAGATTTTGCTGCCATTGCGGTTTGCGGCGGCAAGGATGGAGTTATTGCGGGTGCATTCCCTCCCTGCGGAGTATGCCGTCAGGTGATGCGGGAATTTTGCGCAGATGATTTTCAGGTTTATTTGGTCAATGCCGATGGCTATGAAGCCGTTACACTGGCAGATTTGCTGCCTTATAGCTTTAGCGCCACCGAACACATGGCATAAAAAAGAAAGCCGATAGGTCTTTTGACCTATCGGCTTTTGCTATGTCATTAGTCTGCAAGAACAGTGATTTTATTTTTCGTTACTTCGGTAATTAGGTCAACGATCCACAAAATGAGGTTGCCAATACCGGTAACCAAGCCCAAAATTCCAACGACCAGTGTAACGATGTTTTTGGTTTCTAAAAAACGCACAATGCGGTAGATTCCGCCAATGGCACCTCCTAAGAAAATCTGCAAAAGAATCTTGACAAGCTGGGGGAGCTCCTCATACATAGCGGTAATTGATTTTTTCATTTATATGTACTCCTTTCTATAGGTTGAATATAGACATTATACAGTATGATTTGAGAGAAAGCAAGGTGGAAATTTAGCAGCAGGGGCAGAAAATTTTGGCGAGAATGCAGCATAACAGTCCGGAGCAGGGGTCATTGCGGGTGTTGTAGCCTGCGTAAGAGCCTGCCTGCTGGCGATAGGCGCTGCCGCCGCTTTCCATTTGCTCGAGAATGTGCAGGTATTCCGGATTTTCCGGGTCAAGAGAAACAGCCCGGCGAATGTGCTCCAGCGCCGTCATCTGATTGCCTAAATTGTAGTTGGCAATGGCACTTAAATAATACCATTGGGCGTTGCGCCGGGGTGCATTGGACAGTGCGTGCAGAGCTTCCCGATAGCGACCGAAGCGGATGTACTGATAGGCTGCCTGCATATGGCTGTCGCCGTGGGGACGGCTGCCATAGCCGCCGGTTGGCTGTGCCTTTTCCGGATTTTTGATTTGCTCATAGGCAGCATTGATTTGCTGCATCTTTTTTGCCGCCTCCGCATCACCGGGATTCCGGTCGGGGTGGTATTTTTTTGCCAAAAGGCGGTAGGCTTTCTTAATTTCTTCATCTGAAGCATCTTCAGATACTCCCAAAATTTCATAGGGATTATTGATCATGGGAAAGTCCTTCCCCCTTTCTTTTTTGTTTAAAATTGGTCCACACACCGCTGTAGAGAATGTTGTCAAGCAGCGGCTTGTCCTGCACCAGCGGCAGCATTTCAAAACACTTAGTGCATTGTGCCATGGTCAGTATCAAATACTCCTCCCATCGCTGCCAGTTTGCACCGATGTTCATGGCGATGTAGGGGTTATATTTGTGTTGGCGACTGTCTTTTGGATAGTCCACAGCCGCATCGGCTAGGTAAATAAACCGTCCCAGTGCCATGCCCAGCTGCCGCAGCTTGTCTGCCCACAAGTCCTCCTCAAATACCATCAGCTCTGCCATCAGTTGCCCAAAGCAGCCGGCAGGCTCGTCCGGATTGGGGCAGTTGCTCTTTTCAAGCTCCGAAAGTGCGGCAATGCAGCCCTCGATAGCCTGACATTGACGGGGATATTGGGCGGAAATCTCCGGAAGATAGGGAGAAAGCCGGTTTGCCATCCATTTTCGGGACAGCTTCTTGTCGTCCTGCCAATCGTCCAAGCAGTTATAATAGGCAAGGGCAATGTTCATATCGGCGGCGTATTGAATGTAGGGGCTGTCAACCCAAGGGCGGTGCTTGCCAGGATGCAGCAGACAGGCACGGTCGCCGCCTTGCTCCTGTGGCTCATACAGGCTCATGAGCAGCAAGGCAAGGAAGGTCATGTCATAGCTTAAATTCATTCGGGCGAGCTGACCTGCCCGACTTCGGATGCGGCGGCAGATGCCGCAATAGACGGCGCAGTAGCGCTTTTTTTCTTCCGGAGAAAGCTCTTTTAAGCTGGCGGTTACGAAGCCGAACATGATTTCACCCCTTTTTGTTCATTATAAGGTTGTTTTATGAACAATGTATCAATAAACCTTACGAATTTGGAAAATTTTTCTGCTGCCTTTCTGTTAGCCAGCGGTTGAGGGCACTGCCGTAAAAGACGATACAGATGCAGGCATACAGCCACAGCATTCCCAGTGCCAAGGCGTAAATTGAGCCGAAAATGTTGGTATAAGAAGTAAAATACTCTACATAAACGGAAAAAAGCTTGGAATAAATCAGCCAGCCAAGAGATGCCACCAGCGCACCGGGAATGCTGCATAGCAGTCGATTTTGCTGTCCCGGCAACAGGGAATAGAGGATGGAAAACAGGGCGGTCTGCAGCAACAACAGCAGTAAAAAACGCAAATCCACCACATTCATCAGCATCATCAGCGCCGGCTGTGTGGTCATCCATAGATAATCCAAAATGGCAGTGCCGAAAACATGGATCACCAAAGTCAGTACCAGCATCAGCAAAAAGAAAAAGGTGTAAATAACACTGAGGCTGCGTTTGCGCCAATAGCCTTTGCGGTCTGTGATGCCGTAGACGGCGTTCAGTCCGTTCAGCAGCCCATACATCCCTCGACTGGCAGACCATAATGCCGCCAAAACCGAAACAGACACCACCGCACCGGAGGAGTGCCGGTAGGAGGTATCCACCAGCATCTCAGCGGTGGCGAGTAGGGATTGGGGAAGAATGCCCTCTAAAAACAGCATCAAATCCTCCACCCCGTAGTTCGTATATTTTAGCAGCCCCAGCAGCAGAAGCAGGGAGGGGAACAGGGATAAAATCAGAAAAAATCCGGTGTAGGCGCTGTGCAGTGGAATATTCATTGGGCGCAGCCAAATCATAAGGCGGCGGAGCTTACGGTATAAAAATTGAACTTGCTTCATCCGATTTCCTCTTTCCGCAGACAATGGCAAAGGCTCGCTGCGAAAACCAGATGCAGCGAGCCTCCCGCCTACGGAAATATTATTCCGCAGAAATCAGATAATAGTACACCGGCTGACCGCCGCTGAGCAGATTGACATCTGCGTCGGGGCAAATTTCAGCAAAAATATCAGCAGCCTTTTGTGCGTGCTTTTCCTTTACATCCGCACCGTAGTAGATGGTGATGTATTCCTTGCCCTCGTCTCGCACTTTTTCTGCAAGGGAGCGCAGTAGCACCTTAATGTCCTGACTTGTGCCAAAGAGGGAACTGCCGTATAGTGCCAAATAATCACCCTCGTGAATGTCGTAGCCGTCAAAATCAGAGTTCCGTGCGGCATAGGTGATTTGCATGGTTTCCACAGTACCCAGCGCATCGGTCAGCGCAACCTCGTTTTCTCCGGCAGAGCCGTCCATGTTGAAGCTAAGCATGGCGGTGATACCCTGGGGAACCGTTTTGGAGGGGATGACGATGACATTTTTGGGGGTCAGCGCATCCACCTGCTGGGCAGCCATGATGATGTTTTTATTGTTGGGCAGCACAAAAACAGTTTCTGCCGGCACTTTGTTGACGGCTTCCAAAATGTCCTGCGTGCTGGGGTTCATGGTTTGACCGCCGGAAATAATGCCGTCAACACCCAAATTGCGGAACACATCCGCAAGACCCTCGCCTGCACAGACGGAAACCACGCCCAATGCCTTTTTCGGCTCGGCAATTTTGGGAGCGACCTCCTGCTCGGAAAGCACTTTTTCAGTGTGCTGCAGCCGCATATTTTCAATTTTCACCGTGACAAAAGAGCCGTAGTCCATGGCTTCATGCAGTGCCTTGCCGGGGTCGTTGGTGTGGACATGGACCTTAATGATTTCCTCATCGTCCACCAGTACCAAGCTGTCGCCCAAGGAGGACAGGAAATCTCGCAACTTTTCCGGGTCTAAGTCATTCTCACGGGAGATGATGAATTCGGTGCAGTAGGCAAAGGTGATGTCATCGGTGTCAAAGTCGGCAAAATCAGCCGCTTCTTTGACGGGAGCGGGGTCCGTGGTTTCGGGAACGACCACATCCTGTCCCTGCAGGGCGCAGAGCATGGCTTCCAACGCAATCAGCCAGCCCTTACCACCGGCATCCACAACACCGGCTTTTTTCAGCACCGGGTTTTGGTTGGTGGTGTTTGCCAGCGCTATCTTTGCTTCGGCGATGGCAGCCTCATGGACAAATTCAAAATAATTATTTTCTTGGGCAGCTTGGGCTGCCTTTGCAGCAGCCAAACGGGCAACGGTCAAAATTGTACCCTCAGCGGGCTTCATCACTGCCTTGTAGGCGGCATCCACGCCCTCCTGCAGGGCGGCAGCCCACAAAACGCCGTCACAGCTGTCGGCTTCTTTCAGCTTTTTGGAAATGCCACGCATCAACAAAGAGAGGATAACACCGGAGTTGCCCCGTGCACCCCGCAGCATGGCGGAGGCGGCAATTTTGCCGGCAGTTGCCAAATCGGGATTTTCCGCTTTCCGCAAATCCGCTGCAGCGGCGTTGATGGTCATGGACATATTGGTGCCGGTATCGCCGTCAGGAACCGGAAAAACATTCAGCTCGTTAAGCTGCTGCTTGCTGATTTCAATGCCTGCAGCGGCGCTGATCATCAGACGGCGAAAATCTGCGCCGTTAATTATCTGTCTCACAATATTTACCTCCAAAATTATCCAGCCACAATGGAGTCAATATAGACATTGACAGCCCGGACTTGGGTACCGGTGCACTTATTTACCACATAGCGCACCTCGGAAATAATGGAGGTACCAACGGCGGAGAGATTCACGCCGCTGTCCACCATGATGTGCAAATCAATGGAAATGGAGTTGTCCTCGTGGAATTGAACACGAACACCCTTGCTGGCGGATTCCTTGCGGAGAAGGTGATATACGCCATCCTTGACGGAACGGGCAGCCATGCCCTTAACGCCAAAGCAGTTGGTGGCGGCGGTGCCTGCAATATCAGCATAAACACTGGTGCTGATATTGACGATGCCGTTGTCGTTATCGTGTCGAATCATAAAAAACCTCCTGATTGTTGTGGGTGTATCCGGTGAGCCGGTTACACCATGCTCTGCTCCCAGCAGTCGGGGCAGGAAAGCCCCATCATTTTTACCACGGTAGGAGCCACATTGGCAAGACCGTAGCTGCCATTCTTAATTTCCCAGACCCGGTCGGTATCGTAGATGATAAAGGGAACAGGATTCAAGGAGTGGGCGGTACGGGGAGAGGTTTTGCCCTTTTTGGTTTCGGTCATTTGGTCGGCATTGCCGTGGTCAGCCGTGATGAGAACGGTGTAGCCGTACTTGTCAGCAGCGTCCAAAATGGCTTTCAGGCTGCTGTCCACACACTCCATGGCATAGATAACGGCGTCCATAACGCCGGTATGACCCACCATGTCGCCGTTGGGATAGTTGCAGCGCAGGAATTGGAAATTGCCGCTTGCCATAGCAGCGACCATCTTCTCGGTGATTTCCTTGGATTTCATGGCAGGTGCTTGCTCAAAGGGAATCACATCGGAGGGAACTTCTTCATAGACCTCCAGTGCCTCGCAGACCTTGCCGGAACGGTTACCGTTCCAGAAATAGGTCACATGGCCGTACTTCTGGGTTTCGGAAACAGCATATTCATGGATGCCTGCGTCACACAGCACCTCAGTGAGGGTATTCTTGATGACGGGGGGCTGCACCAGATAGTTTTCCGGAATTTTCAAATCTCCGTCATACTGCAGCATACCGGCAAAGAGAACACCGGTGTAATCGCCACGGTCAAACTTATCAAAATCCTTGCGGTCAAATGCCAAAGAAATTTCCTGCGCCCGGTCGCCCCGGAAGTTAAACAGCACCACAGAGTCGCCGTTTGCAATTTTTGCCACAGGCTCGCCCTTTCTTGCCACCACAAAGGCAGGCAGATCCTGGTCGATACAGCCGGTTTCGGCCCGATAGGTTTCGATGGCTTCCTTGGCGGAGGCAAACATCCGACCCTGACCCTGCACATGTGTACGCCAGCCGGCTTCTACCATTGCCCAGTTGGCTTCGTAGCGGTCCATGGTAATCTGCATTCTGCCGCCGCCGGAGGCGATGCAGAAGTCGCAGCCCTCTGTGTTTAGCTGTGCCAGCACAGTTTCCAGCTGCTCCACATATTCCAAAGCAGAGGTGGCAGGCACATCACGGCCATCCAATAGGATGTGGCAGTATGCCTTCTTGACGCCATCTGCCTTTGCCTGCTTCAGCAGGGCAATCAGATGGGCGATGTTGGAATGAACATTGCCGTCAGACAGCAAACCGATAAAGTGCATAGCCTTGCCACTGGCATTGGATACCAAATTCTTCCAAACAGGGGAGGCATACAGTGTGCCGTTTTCGATGGATTCGCCCACCAGCTTTGCACCCTGAGAGTATACCTGACCACAGCCAAGGGCGTTGTGACCCACCTCAGAGTTGCCCATATCCTCATCGCTGGGCAGACCTACAGCTGTGCCGTGTGCCTGCAGATAGGTGTGAGGGCAGGTGGATAGTAAAGTGTCCAGTGTGGGGGTTTTTGCTTGGACGACAGCATCACCTCTGCCGCCGTCACCCTTGCCGACACCGTCCATAATGACCAATACAATGGGTTTCATGGGAATGTACCTCCATAAAATAGACAAAGTCCATAGAATCGCATTTTAATACGTATAGTATTGTACATCATTTTTGTTCAAGTTACAACCTTATTTTTGAAATTAGTGTGAATATGACAAAATGAGCACCTAAAATTCTCCATTTTTGGCAAATTTAAGGAGTAGTTATTAAAAAACTGTGAAGCATCAGTTTGGAAATCTGCAATAATTTTTGAAAAAAAGGCATGAAAAAACTCCCTCCGAAATGGTCGGAAGGAGATATTTTCAGAGAAATCAGACCAAAGCGTTCAGCTTCAAGGTCATGCTGCTCTTCTTGCGGGCAGCATTGTTCTTGTGTAGCAAACCTGCCAGAGCAGCCTGGTCAACAGCCTTCACAGCCAGCTTGTAGCTGTCTGCAGCAGCAGCCTTATCACCGGCGACCACGGCAGCCTCGAACTTCTTCAGAGCAGTCTTCATAGCAGACTTCTGGGCCTTGTTCTTCTCGTAAGCAACATGGGAACGGATAACATCCTTCTTAGAGGACTTAATGTTGGGCATTTTGACACCTCCTGTCTACAAATGTTCGTACAGTAATGCATTATAACGCTGAATTTCAATAAAATCAATCCCTAAATTAAATTTTTTTTGATTTTCTCAAAAGTGCCCGTGAAAATGCCAAAAAATCGGCTGTCAAGTCTTATTTTTGAGGGGAAACAGGGGGCTGTTGTGAAAATGGCGGAGGGGTAAAAAATGGGGGGATTTATTTGAAACACAAAAATTGTTATGTAAACAAAACTGTATAAAGCAGTGGGATTTGCACAAGGCATTGTCCTGTGGAAAACCCTGTGGAGAATGTGGAAAAGTTTTGTTTTTCCACAGGGAAATCGAAAATTTCCAAATCCAAAGGAAAAAAACTGGTGAATATTTTCTTGCATAAAGGGGTGACAGATGGATTGTTATGGGTGTTACGTCACCGCTTTATAAAAGTAATTATTGGTGGGAATTTGTCGAAAAAGTTCAAAAAAATACGGGCGTGGTTGGGAGTAAAGGGGGGCAGGGGGGTGGAAAACTGTCGAAAATTTGTGAAAAATCGACAAAAAATTCCGTAGGTATCTTTCGGGCGAGGATGGAAATAATGGGAGTAGAAATCTTTCGGGAGGAACGCCATGCAGGGAAAGGTAGAAATCTGCGGTGTGAATACCGCACGGCTAAAAACACTGTCACAGGCGCAAATGGATTTACTGCTCAAAAATGCAAAGGAGGGGGACAATTATGCAAGGCAGCAGCTGATTGAGGGAAACCTGCGGCTGGTGCTGAGCGTAATTCAGCGCTTTGATAAGCGGGGAGAAAGCCCCGATGATTTGTTTCAGGTGGGTTGTATCGGACTGATGAAGGCAATTGCAAATTTTGACCCGGACAAGCAGGTGCGTTTTTCCACCTACGGCGTGCCCATGATTGCAGGAGAGGTGCGGCGGTATTTACGGGATAACAGTGCCATTCGGGTATCCCGCTCCATTCGGGATGTGGCGTATCGGGTTTTGCAGTGTAAGGAAGCGATGACATTGCGTATGGGCAGAGAGCCATCCTTAGAAGAGATTGCCAAGGAGCTGGAGCTGACGGTTGAGGAGGTGGGGCAGTCCATGGATGCGGTTTGTGCCCCTGTAAGCCTTTTTGAGCCGGTGTATTCCGATGGGGGCGACCCATTAACGGTGATGGACCAAGTTCGGGATACGAAAAATACAGAGTCAAACTGGATGGAGCATATTGCTCTGCGGGATGCGTTTCGGGCATTGGGCGAACGGGAAAAGCAGATTTTGTCGCTGCGGTTTTACGATGGAAAGACACAAATGGAGGTGGCAGGGGTGCTGGGGATTTCTCAGGCGCAGGTATCCCGACTGGAAAAGGGAGCAATCTCCTCCATGCGAAAGAATATTGCGGTGTCATAAAAACAGGGCGTGTGCGGATTGCACACGCCCTGTTTTTTAGTTCATCGTGCCGTCGGTGGTGGCAAAGAGGGCAGAAATCCGCTGGCGCAGTGCCACTGCCTCCGGTGTGTCCGCCGTGCCAAAGGTATCAATCCACTGGGCGGAGGCGGCTTGGGCATCCTTCAGGGTCTTTAGGTCGCAGCTCAAATCTGCCACCCGGAAAACAGGCAGTCCGGATTGCCGTGCGCCGAAGAAATCGCCGGGACCTCTCAAACGCAAATCCTCCTCTGCAATGCGGAAGCCGTCATTGGTTTTGCAGAAGGCTTTGATGCGCTGTAGGGTATCGGGATTACGGCTGTGGGAGGTGAGAATGCAGTAGCTTTTGGCATCGCCACGCCCCACCCGACCACGAAGCTGGTGCAGCTGGGATAGACCGAAGCGATCGGCATCCTCAATGACCATTAAGCTGGCATTGGGCACATCCACGCCCACCTCAATGACGGTGGTTGCCACCAAAATATCCGCTTTTCCTTGGGCAAAGGCGGACATGATTTCTTCTTTTTCACTGCCCTTCATGCGACCGTGAAGCAGGGAAATCCGCAAATCCGGAAAAACAGCGGTTTGCAGGGTTTCTGCCCAAAGCTGAGCAGATTTGATGTTCAGCTCCTCGTTTTCTTCCACCGCAGGGCAGACCACAAAGCACTGGTGTCCTTCGGTCACCTGTTTCCGGATAAAGGCGTTGATGCGACTGCGATAGCTTTCTGTCACCAAAAAGGTGTCCACTGTTTGCCGTCCGGGAGGAAGCTCGTCCAAAATGGACACATCCAAATCTCCGTACATAATCAGTGCCAGTGTTCGGGGAATGGGGGTGGCGGACATGACCAGCAGGTGGGGTGCGCTGCTTTTGGAGGAGAGCTTTGACCGCTGAGCGACACCGAAGCGATGCTGCTCGTCCGCAATCACCAAGCCCAAATTTTGAAATACGGTGGTATCCGACAGCAGCGCATGGGTGCCGACTATCAAGTCAATTTCGCCCTGCTCTATGGCGCAGCGCAGCCGCTTTTTCTCCGATTCCCGCATAGAGCCGGTCAGCAGCCCAATGCGGATGCCCAACGGTGTCAGCAGTCGGGACAGGGATTGGGCGTGCTGCTCTGCCAAAATTTCGGTGGGCACCATCAGGGCGGTTTGATTGCCGTTTTTGCAGGCGCAATAGGCAGCTGCTGCTGCCACCATGGTCTTGCCACTGCCCACATCGCCCTGCACCAGTCGGTTCATAGGCGTGCCACGGCGAAAGTCAGCCATGATTTCGTCTATGGCACGGCGTTGCGCTCCGGTGAGACTGAAGGGTAGGGCAGAAAAGAAGGGCGTTAAGTCGGTGGATTTGTAGGGGAGGATTTTTTTGCCGGCTCTTGTGGCGCGCATTAGTGACAGACCGGCGGAGAAAACAAAAAATTCCTCAAAAATCAGCCGTTTTTTCGCCAGCTCTGCCTCTGCCATGGAGGCAGGGGCGTGGATTGCAAAATATGCCCGTTCCGCTGGCAAAATCCCGTATTCCTGTCGCACAGAGGTAGGGATGATTTCCTCCGGCGGCTCACACAGCGCAAGTGCCTGCTGCACGGTTTTGAGCATGGTGGCGTTGGAAAGTCCGGCGGTCAGAGGATAGATGGGAAGAATCCGGCGGGTGGTGACAGGGGGGGCGTCCAGCGCTTCAAAGCTGGGGGAGGTCATGCTGTAGCCGATAAAATCTCCGGAAACCGCACCGTAGAATATATATTCTTTGCCGTATTGCAGCTGCCCGGTGGTGAATTTTTGGTTGAAGAAGGTCACATTCAAGCGGGCGGTATGGTCTGCCACCTGCACCTTGGTAATGTCCAGCCCCTTGCGGATGTGGGCGGTGGTGGGGTGATTCATGACCATCGCTTTGAAGCAGGCAGGCTGGTCCGGCTGCAGTTGACTGATGGTAACAAGCCGAGTCCGGTCCTCATAGCTTCTTGGGAAGTGGCAGATTAAATCCCGGAGGGTGTGGATATTCAGGGCAGCAAACTGCTTTGCCTTGCTGGGACCAATGCCTTTTAAAATCGTAATGGGGTCAGAAAGCCGTGCCAAAAAATCACCTCCGGTTTGTTTTTTCTTCATTATATATGAATACAGGAGAAATTGCAATGTGGAACATTGTAGTTTACCACAGAGCGTTACTTTTCTTGGCGGAGCAAGAAAAGTACGACATCCCGATAAACTCCAATTTGTGCATGACAGAAGAAAGAGCGGCATAGAGTATAAAAATGGAATTGGGAGGGATAGTGATGACCATAAAAATGTCAGAGCTGCGGTGCAAGGAAGTGATTTGCATTGCCGATGGTCGGCGATTGGGCTATGTCAGCGATATTGAACTGGAAATTCCGGAGGGGATTGTGCGGTGTATCATTGTGCCGGGGCCCTGCCGATTTTTCGGTTTGTTCGGTCGCCGGGATGATTTTGTTATACCTTGGTGCAACATTAAGAGGATTGGACCGGACATCATTTTGGTGGATGTTAAGCCGGAGGACTGCTGTCGCCCTCGGTTTAAACCGGGCTGGTTGTGAGTTTTTATAAAAAATTTGAGAAAAAGTGGGAATATTTCCGAATTTTTTTGGAAAAAATACTTGCATTCTGATTTTCTTTCCGCTATAATAACTCGGCATGGGATTTTTCCATGACAAAAATCTACACCACACACCCGGAGACGGGTCGCTCCCGTGTCCATTTTGGACGGGCGGCTCGGATGATCGGGGTGGAGGACGAAACAAAAGGAGAAAATTAAAATGGCTGTCGTATCTATGAAACAACTACTGGAGGCCGGTGTTCACTTCGGTCACCAGACCCGCCGCTGGAACCCCAAAATGGCTACCTACATTTACACTGAGCGTAACGGTATCTACATCATTGACCTGCAGAAGACCGTTAAGAAGCTGGAGGAAGCCTACAACTTCGTTCGTGACACCGCTGCTAACGGCGGCAACATTCTGTTTGTCGGCACTAAGAAGCAGGCACAGGATGCAATTAAGGAAGAGGCTGCCCGTTGCGGTGGCTACTATGTCAACTCTCGTTGGCTGGGTGGTATGCTGACCAACTTCCGCACCATGCGTTCCCGTATCGACCGTCTGGCTCAGCTGAGAAAGATGGAAGAGGATGGCACTTTCGCTATGCTGCCCAAGAAGGAAGTCATCAAGCACCAGGGCGAAATGGAGAAGCTGGAGAAGTATCTGGGCGGCGTGAAGGAAATGAAGAAGATTCCTGCTGCTCTGTTCATTGTTGACCCCCGCAAGGAGCACAACGCCATCGATGAGGCTCACAAGCTGGGCATTCCCGTGGTCGCCATTGTGGATACCAACTGTGACCCCGATGAGATTGACTATGTTATCCCCGGCAACGATGACGCGATCCGTGCCATCCGCCTGATTGCTGCCGCTATGGCATCTGCTGCCATCGAAGGCCGTCAGGGTGAGGACGCTACCGCCGCTGTCGAGGCTGTCGAAGCTCCCGCTGCTGAGTAATTTTATTACACCTCTGTGACCCCGTGTAGGGGACGGGCTTCCCGTCCCACGGGCGGGGAGACCCCGCCCCTACAAGGCACAATTAACACACATACACTATTTGGAGGAAACAAAAATGGCATTTACTGCTTTGGATGTTAAGAAACTGCGTGAAATGACCAATGTTGGCATGATGGACTGCAAGGCTGCTTTGACTGCAACCGATGGCGACATGGATAAGGCTGTGGACTGGCTGCGTGAAAAGGGCTTGGCAAAGGCTGCTAAGAAGGCTGACCGCATTGCTGCTGAGGGCGTTGCCTACGCTGCTGTTGTGGGCGGTGTTGGTGTTGTCATCGAGGTCAATGCTGAAACCGACTTTGCTTCTAAGACCCCTGCTTTCATGGATTTGGTGAAGAACCTGACTGTGATTGTGGCTGAGCAGAACCCCGCCGATGTGGAGGCTCTGAAGGCTTGCACCTACCCCAACACCAACCTGACTGTTACCGAGAAGATGCAGGAGTTGGTGATGTCCATCGGCGAGAATATGCAGATTCGCCGTTTTGACCGCTTCGCTGAGAATACCTCTGTTGCCTATGTGCACATGGGTGGCACTCACGGTGTTCTGGTCAATCTGGCTGTGGAAGGCGGCATCGATGCTACCGAAATCGGCAAGAATGTGGCAATGCAGATTGCTGCTATGGGCGCAAGATACTGGGACAAGAGCATGGTGCCTCAGGCTGATGTGGACAAGGAAATGTCCGTTCAGATGAACATCATGGATAATGACCCCAAGATGGCTGCCAAGCCTGCTCAGGTTAAGGAAAAGATTGCTGCCGGTAAGCTGGCTGCTTTCTTCAAGGATATCTGCCTGCTGCAGCAGGACTTTGTCCGTTCCGACTTGTTCCAGGGTGATGTGGCTGGCTACATTGCTGATGCTGCAAAGAAGCTGGGCGGCAAGGTGACCTTCGTCAACGCTGTGCACTATGTTAAGGGTGAGGGCATTGAGAAGAAGGAAGAGAACTTTGCTGACGAAGTGGCAGCTCAGATTGCCAACGCCGGTAAGTAATTCTTAATCGTATAAAAATTGACCCCAACCAATTTGGTTGGGGTCGTTTTTTATTCATGCTTCAGCAGGTCAGCCAGCGTGACACCTTCAAAAAAGCTGTCAATCATGCGGTCCAGCTTTTCCCACATGGGTTTGGTTTGGCAACAGGTAGCCCGACTGCAGGCGGCAGGTCCTTGGCTGGTACAGGATACGGCAGCCAAAGAGCCTTCGGTCAGCTTGAGGATGCTGCCAACCGTGTAGCTTTCCGGGCTGCGGTTCAGGCGGTAGCCACCGCCCTTACCGTGAACGGCATCCACAAGATTGCCCTTGGAAAGCAGGGTCATAATGGATTCCAAATATTTTTGGGAGATGCCCTCTGCCTCGGCAATTTCCTTGAGGGGGACATATTCGCTGTCCTGCCGCAGTGCAAGTCCCACCATGACACGCAGAGCGTAGCGCCCCTTGGTTGATACAATCATGGGCTTACTCGTGGCAGTGACCGCAATGCTCGCAGTCGGGGAACAAGCTCTTGTCGTAGGGACGACCGGAGCGCTCATAGTAGTCCTTTAACGCATTTTTAATGGCTTCTTCCGCCAGCACAGAGCAGTGCAGCTTGTGGGCAGGCAGACCGTCCAGCGCTTCGGCAACTGCCTTGTTGGTCAGCCCCATGGCTTCGTCAATGTGCTTGCCCAAAATCATTTCGGTTGCCATGGAGGAGGAGGCAATGGCAGAGCCACAGCCAAAGGTTTCAAATTTTACATCCACAATGATGTCATTTTCAATTTTTAGGTAAATTTTCATAATGTCGCCGCATTTGGCGTTGCCAACCTCACCCACGCCATCGGCGTTTTCAATCACACCCACATTGCGGGGGTTGGTAAAATGGTCCATGACCTTTTCACTATACAGAGCCATATTGTTTCTCCTCTTATTTACAGAATATATTGCCGTTTTCCGGTCTGCAAATCACGCCAAACCGGGCTGATGCCACGCAGATAGGAAACCACCTGAGGCACAACGGTGAGAATGTGGTCGATTTCTTCTTCGGTATTATAGTGGCTCAGAGAAAGCCGCAGAGAGCCGTGCGCCACATCATGAACACGCCCGATGGCAAGCAGCACATGGCTGGGGTCCAGTGAGCCGGAGGTACAGGCAGAGCCGGAGGAGGCTTGTACGCCCTTCATATCCAAAAGAAGCAGCAGACTTTCGCCCTCAATGCCTTCAAAGCAGAAGCTGACATTGCCGGATAGACGGTGAATCGCATCGCCGTTGAGGCTGCTGTGAGGAATTTGGGAAAGACCGGCAATCAGCTTATCCCGCAGGGCAGAAACATAGGCGGCATTTTTATCCAAATTCTGACAGGCGTCCTCCAAGGCGGCAGTCATGCCGCAGATGCCTGCCAAGTTTTCCGTGCCGGCACGCTTGCCACGCTCCTGCGCACCGCCGTCAATTACATTGACCAGTGCCAAGCCACGGCGGACATACAAAGCACCCACGCCCTTGGGTCCATGGAATTTGTGGGCAGACAGGCTCAGCATATCAATATTTTCTGCCTTGACATCGATGTGCAGGTGTCCCACCGCCTGCACCGCATCGGTGTGGAAGGGAACGCCGGCAGCTTTGCAGATTGCGCCGATTTCGGCGATGGGCAGCACAGAGCCAATTTCATTATTGGCGTACATGACCGTCACCAAACAGGTGTCGGGACGGATGGCATCGGCGACCTGCTGGGCAGTAATGTTGTGGTTGGTTTTTACATCCAAATAGGTGACTTCAAAGCCCTCTTTTTCCAGCTTTTGCAGCACATGAAGCACGGCATGATGCTCAAAGGCGGTGGAAATGATGTGCTTTTTTCCTTTTTTTGCGCCAAAACGGGCGGCGGATAAAATAGCTTGGTTGTCACTTTCGCTGCCGCCGGAGGTGAAGATAATTTCACGGGGCTCACAGCCGATACAAGCGGCAACTCTTGCACGGCAATCCTCCAACACCTCTTTCGCCTCTTGACCGGCGGAGTGGAGACTGGAGGGGTTGCCGTAAACCTTTTGATAGCAGGGGAGCATCGCATCAATCGCCACCTGACTCATGCAGGTGGTGGCGGCATTGTCTGCGTAAACAATCATATAAAATCCTCCATGGGTTTTACCTAGTTTTTTCGTAGGTAAATATAACATTATTAACCTACTTTGTCAATAGGTAAATAAGAAAAATAGTAATTTATGAAAAAAATTTTGGCGGTTTTCAGAAAATGGCAGAGCTGGTGTACTTGCCCTCTTTTTTCGACTTTTTCAGCGGTTACATTTGCGAAGGAATGGCATATTAAAAGAGCAGACAAAAAGGAGGGGGATGAAAAAATGAAAAAATTGGCAAGTGGCATTTTTGCCATGCTGCTTTGCTTTACAATGTTAGTTGTGCCCGGCTGGGCGGCGGAATATCTCGTTCCGGTGGGGCAGGTGATTGGACTGGAGCTGACGGATGATACGGTAATCGTAGCAGCATTTGACGATGCGCTGGCAAGGCCTGCCAAAAATGCAGGACTTTGTATTGGTGATAGAATTACAAATATTGACGGTAAGCCCATTCGCTGTGCGGAGGATGTGCGGCAGGCGCTCAACTGCTCCAAGGGCTGCATTCAAATGCAGGTTTTGCGGCAGGGAAAACCCCAACAGCTGGAGCTTGCACCGGAAATCACAACGGATGGACCAAAGCTGGGCGTATTTTTGAAGCAGGGCGTGACGGGAATCGGCACGGTGACTTGGTATGACCCGGAAACGGGAGAATTTGGCACATTGGGGCATGGTGTCAACAATCCGGAGGGCAAGCTGGTGCAGATGGTGTCCGGCTGGGCGTATAGAGCAAGGGTTTTAGCGGTCAGTCGGGGACAATGCGGCAAGCCGGGACAGCTGCAGGGGGCTGTGGAGGCAAAAATGATTTTGGGAAAGCTAACGGGAAACACGGCACAGGGCGTCTTTGGGACTGCTGCCACCGGCTGGGAGGGACAGGTGATGGAGGTTGCAGACACGGACGAAATTAAAACAGGTCCTGCGGTGATTCGCTCCACGGTATCGGGCAACATAGTTCGGGAGTATTCTGTGGAAATTCTGAAAATTTATCCAAAAACCAGAACTGCCGGTCGAAATATGCTGATTCGGGTGACGGATAAGGCGCTGCTGGAGGCAACGGGGGGCATTGTGCAGGGAATGTCGGGAAGCCCGATTATTCAAAACGGCAAGCTCATTGGAGCTGTGACCCATGTGCTGGTGAATGACCCCACAACGGGGTACGGAATATTTATTGAGAATATGCTGGATGCAGCGGGGTAATCGTGTAGGGTAACATATGAATTCATATGTTACCCTATTCATTTGCGACACAACTCAAACTTAAAAATATGTTGAGCTTTTCTGAAAATTGTTATATAATGCAGTTCATGATAAGATAAAGAAGGTGCTTCTTTGCAGAACATAAACAACAGCCTGACGGCTGGAAGTATTGGCCTTGGAATGATTCGATTTGCAATTCCCATTTTCCTCGGGAATTTATTTCAGCAGTTTTATAATTTGGCGGATACATTGATTGTCGGTATTTTCCTTGGGGATAATGCATTAGCGGCTGTCAGCTCATCGGGAAATCTGATTTTTATGTTTGTCGGATTTTTCAATGGTCTTGCAATGGGTGCGGGCGTTCTGATTGCCCGTTATTTCGGCGCAAAAGATTATGACAAAGTTGACAAAGTAATCCATACAAATATTGCATTCGGAATGATTACAGGTGTGGTACTTACTGTTGCGGGCGTTTTATTAACGCCTACCATTCTCCGTTGGATGGGTACACCCGAAGATGTGTTCCCCAACTCTGTCAGCTATTTTCTGTTTTATTTCTGTGGTGCGATTTTTATCGTGATGTATAATATTTTCGTTGGTATTATGCACGCCATGGGGGACAGCAAACATCCATTATATTATCTGATTATATCGAGTTTCGTGAATATTGTCCTTGATATTTTGTTTGTAGGTGTCTTCCACTGGGGTGTGGGGTTTGCCGCATTGGCAACGACAATTTCTCAGGGAATCAGCGTTGTTCTCTGCTGTAGAAGGATGCTGAAATCAGATGGTCCAGGGAAACTCCAATTTTCAAAAATACGCATTCATAGACAAAGCTTATTACAAATTTTGCATTATGGTATTCCGTCTGGAGTACAAAATTCTGTCATTGCGCTTGCCAATGTTGTGGTGCAGAGTAACATCAATGCATTCGGAAGTGCGGCGATGGCAGGATGTGGCGCATACGCAAAGCTTGAGGGTTTTGCATTTTTACCTGTAAACTGCTTCGTGCAGGCACTATCAACCTTTGTAGGACAAAATATCGGTGCAAACAAGCTTCACAGAGTAAAAAAAGGAGCAATATTCGGTGTTCTTTGTTCCGTATTCTTAGCAGAAGTTGTAGGCGTATGCTTTTATATTTTTATTCCAAACTTTTTAAAGCTATTTCATGTGGGTGCAGAGGCGCTTGCTTTCGGTGTTATGCATTGTAGAAGGATATGCATATTCTATGCTCTCTTGGCGTTCAGTCACTGTGCGGCAGGAATTTTACGCGGTGCGGGCAAACCAATGATACCGATGGGGACGATGTTGATATGTTGGTGTGTCATCCGAGTAAGCTATATAACAATTGCTGTTCGGTTTATTCCGAAACTTGAAACAATCAGCGTTGCATATCCGTTCACTTGGTTCTGTAGCGGAGTTGTGTTTACGATTTATCTGCTTTGCGGAAATTGGTTGCGTGGTGTAAAAGAAAATAGTGTTGTCCATACTTGAACGCAAAGAGGAGCGGCTTGCCCATCATTCCGGGGGTACGGAATCTTTATTGAGAATATGCTGGATGCGGCGGCGTGATAAAAGGCGGGGAGAAATCCCCGCCGTTTTTTATTTTTCGACAAATTGTGAATAAATCTTTACAAATTCAACAGGGATTGATATACTATCAACAGCGCATACTAAAAAAAGAATAAGGGGATTGAATCATGAGCAACAAACAGCAAGTTGTGGGCTATTTGCCCGACGAACGACCCAGCACTTGGAAATTGTTCCTGTACGCAATTCAGCAGGTTATTGTCATGTTCCCGGCGACCGTGACTGTGGCGCTGATTACCGGATTCCAGGTATCTACTACGATTTTTGCCAGCGGTTTGGCGACCATTTGCTTTATTCTTGTGACCGGACGGAAAATTCCGCTGTACTACGGCTCCAGCTTTGCCTATCTGACGGCGATTGCCAGCTTGGTGACCAGTGAAGCGGTGATTTCCAAGATTTCTGCTGAGGCTGCGCTGCAGCTGGCAGCGTGGAAAGCCGGAATGAGTGCAACATTGCCCACTGAGGCAATTCAGTATGCACAGTTCGGCATTGTCATGTCCGGCTTTGTTTCCATTGCAGCAGGTCTACTCATTAAGTTTGCCGGAACAAAGGCTGTGGAGAAAATTCTTCCGGCATCCATTACCGGTCCTGTGGCAATGATTATCGGCTTGACCTTAGCCGGCAATGCTTTGGGCGATGCCTATACTCCCTCTGCAACCTTTACCGGAAATATGGGACTGGTGTGGGTGGTTTCCCTGACGACTCTGCTTGCAACTATTTTGTTCTCCCGTTATCTCAAGGGCTTCTTGGGACAGCTTCCGCTGCTGTTGGGCGCAGGCGCAGGCTGCTTGGCTGCAGCTTTGGTGTACTGGCTGGGCGGCGGCAATCCCGGCAGCAACCTGTTTGATGTGATGAGTGTGGAGACCGTGGTTTCTGCTTCCACTTGGAAGCTGGGTAGTGGTGCATTCTTTGCGCTGCCTGCGTTCTCTCTGCCGAAATTCTCCTTGGAGGCTGTGATTGCCATTATGCCTGTGGCGATTGCCACCATCCCTGAGTCCACTGCTCATATGTATCAGCTGGACATTTATGTCAATGATATTGCTGATAAAAAGGGCAAGGGCAAGTATGATTTGGTGGGCAAGCTGGACCGCAACCTCATCGGTGACGGCATCGGCGATATGATTACCGGTCTTATCGGCGGTCCTGCCGGCACAAACTACGGTGAAAATATCTCCACCATGGCAATTACCAGAGTGTTCAGTGTTCCTGTGCTGGTGGTGGCTGCCATTTTGGCAATGGTCATTTCCTGCTTTACTCCTTTGATTCAGGCAATTTACGCCATTCCCACTGCTGTTATCGGCGGCCTGGAAATCTATCTGTTCGGTGCTATCGCCGCACAGGGCGTTGCCATTATGATTGACAAGAAGGTGGATATGTTCTCCTCCAAGAACATTGCAGTTATTGCCGCTATCATTGTTATCGGTGTGGGCGGCAACTATGCCTTCGGTGGCAACATTCCCTTCTTCGGAATGCAGATTCCCTGCATCGCCGGCGCAGCGATTTTCGGTATCCTGCTGAATTTGCTGCTGAGCATTGGCGAAAAGAAGAAGGAAAAGGCAGAATAAATTTTACAAATGGAAAAAGCACCCAAATGGGTGCTTTTTCTTTTTGGGTTGCTTTTTTGGGGGGGTGTGGTAAAATGGGGGGAACAGGGGGTGAGCACATGAAGCTGGATTGTCATATGCATATGGTGCTGGATGGGCAGGACTGGAAGGCAGCCCTTGGGCGTCATAGAGATGAGGCAGATGAGCGTTTTATTCATCAGGTATTGCAGACCTACCGGCAGCAGGGCTACGGTTATTTACGGGATGGCGGCGACCGGTGGGGTGTTGGTAAAAGAGCCAGAGAATTGGCACAGCAGTATGGCATTGTGTATCGGACACCGCTGTCACCCTTGTGTAAAAAAGGGCATTATGGGGCGTTTATTGGGGAAATCTATGATACTTGGCGAGATTATGCCGCCTTGGTGAAGAAAATCCGCAGTGACGGGGGAGATTTCATTAAAATTATGATTTCCGGACTGATGGATTTTGACCGATATGGGGTGCTGACAGAGCCACCTTTGGAAAAGAATGAAATCCGGCAGCTGATTCACATCGCCCATGAGGAGGGCTTTGCTGTGATGGCGCACGCCAACGGCGCACGAACGGTGGAGGCGGCGGCAGAGGCTGGAGTGGACAGTATTGAGCATGGCGCTTATTTGGATGCACCGGCGCTGGCTGCCATGAAGGACATGGGGACAGTTTGGGTGCCTACGCTTTCAACCATCGGAAATTTGCAGGGCAAGGAGCGGTTTGATGAAAATGCGGTGGCGGCAATTTTGCAGAGCGCACTGGAAAATGTAGCTGCCTTTGCTCAAATGGGAGGGCTTGTTGCCTGCGGCAGCGATGCCGGGGCATGGGCTGTGCCACATGGTGCAGAAACGGAAATGAATTGGCTGGCACAGGCATTGGCGGAACAAACAGAAGCGGTGATTGCCCAAGGCAATGCAGAAATTATTCGAAAATTCTAATAAAAAATCCCTGCTGCAGATGCAGCAGGGATTATGTATTGCAATTTACAGGTACTTCTTGACTTCCTCAGACATATTGGCAGGGTCTTCGGAAACGGTCGTGGTGATATTCATATCATTGGCAGCGGCGAACTGGGCACACCAGCTGATGAATTCTTCGGCGGCGGCTCTGTCGGTGCCGATGGTTTTATACAGGTTATCAATAAACACATGGGTGATGTCAAAGTTGCCGGCGTGCAGACCACTCAAAAAGCCCTTGAGCATATCTGCATTGGTAATGGCATACTCCTTGGAGTCTACCAGACGAACCTTATAGTTGACATCATAGGTCAGCTTCTTGCCATATTCGATGCAGACCACATCGCCATTGGCGTGTTCCAGTGTTTCTTGAATCAGTTCAAGCAGCTTCTTGGTTTTGCCGGAGCCTTTCAGCCCCATAATAACACGAATCATAGGATATTCCTCCTTTGCAATGCCTTATTGGCTTATGGTCATTTTATCAGTAATTGAAGCAATTTGCAACTACTATTTTTGCTTTTTCCTAAAGATTTTACAGCTGCTCATAGCCGGGCTTTCCCAGTAGGTGGAACATATTGCGCTTATAGAATTCCACACCGGGCTGATTAAAGGGGTTGACCCCCAGTAAATAGGCAGAAATGGCACAGGAAAGCTCAAAGAAATAGAATAGTTCACCGATTTTGGCAGCATCCAGCGCACCCATTTCCATGGTAATCACGGGCACGCCGCCGTCTGTATGGGCACTCAGCGTGCCGAGGTATGCCTGCCGGTCCACAAAGTCCAGCGTTCTGCCCTCCAAATAGCTCAAGCCGTCCAAATTTTTAAGTTCGGATTCCACCAGTGCCTGTCGGGCAGGGGGGTCAAAGTAAATCATGGTTTCAAACAGATTTCGTTCGCCCTGCTGAATGAGCTGCCCCAAAGAGTGCAAATCGGCAGTAAATTCCGCATAGACCGGGAAAATGCCTTTGCCATCCTTTCCTTCGGATTCGCCGAACAGCTGCTGCCACCAAGCACCCATCATGCGGTAGCTTGGTTCAAAGGATTCCATGATTTCAATGCTTTTGCCCCGGCGGTAAAGTAAATTTCGGATGGCGGCGTACTGCCACACCGGATTTTCAAAGGAACGAATGTCGTAAGCCTCTTTGGCACATGCTGCGCCGGACATCACAGCACCGATGTCAATGCCTGCTACTGCCATGGGAAGCAGTCCTACAGCGGTTAAGACGCTGAAACGACCGCCTACATTGGGCGGAATGGAGAAGCTTTCCCAGCCCTCCTCCGTTGCCATTTGCCGTAGTGCTCCGTTACAGGGGTCGGTAATGGAAAAAATCCGTTCCTTTGCGCCGGAAATTCCATATTTTCGCTCCAAAAGGCGACAAAGACCACGGGTGGCAATGGCAGGTTCTGTGGTGGTGCCGGATTTGGAAATCAGGGCGATGGAAAAATCTTTATTTTCCAGCAAGCGCAGCAGCTCATTCCACGCACGGGTGGAAAGGGTGTTGCCGGCATAGAAAATTTGGGGATTGCCCTTGCCTTTGCCGATGTTATGGTTACAGCCTTGCAGCAGTTCAATGGCAGCACGGGGTCCTAAATAGCTGCCGCCGATGCCTACGACCACAAAAACATCACTGTTTGCTCGGATTTTTTGGGCGGCAGCGGTGATTCGCCGCATTTCATTGGTGGGCAGGTGGGTGGGGAGTTCCGTCCAGCCTAAAAAATTGCTGCCCAGCCCAGAACCATCGGATAAGGTGTTGTGGGCATGAAAAACTTCCTGCTCCATTGCCAGCAAATCCGGCAGGGACAGTTGCCCCCATACATTGGATATATCAACTCGAATCATAGACATCGGTCACATCCTTTTAAAAATGCTTCTACGGATATGGTATCGCACAAATAGGTCAAAGGCAAGAAAAAACGAAAACAATGTGTAAATTTTTTCATTATTAATGGATTTTTTTCTAAAAGAATGTATAATGGGTGAAGATTAAAAATGGAGGGGCGAGCCTATGCGTTATGGATTTGGTGTAGATATTGGCGGAACTACTGTAAAAATCGCCTATTTTGAAGAAACTGGCAAGCAGCTGCTTGCGTGGGAAATTCCTACGGTTACCCTTGACGGTGGCAAGTCGATTCTGCCGGATATTGCTGCTGCACTCGATGGTTTTATGAAAGAGCAGGGGATTGACCGGAGTAGTATTATTGGAATTGGTGTGGGCGTGCCCGGTCCAATCAATAAAAATGGCGTGGTTAATCGCTGCGTGAATTTGGGCTGGGGCGTATTTAATATTGAAGAAGCTCTGTCAGAGCTGACCGGCTTTCCGGTGAAGGCGGGCAACGATGCCAATGTGGCCGCCATGGGCGAATATTGGCAGGGCAGCGGCAAGGCGTATGATAGTCTGCTCATGGCGACTTTGGGCACTGGCGTTGGCGGCGGTATTGTGGTAGATGGGCACATGATTTACGGTGCACATGGTGCTGGTGGCGAAATCGGACATTTGACCCTAAATCGGGATGAAACAGAGAGCTGTGGCTGTGGCAAGCGGGGCTGTGTAGAGCAATATTGCTCCGCAACCGGCGTGGTGCGGCTGGCGAAGCGGCGTTTGGAACGGGATGATAAGGACAGTGTGTTGCGGCAGAAAGCGGCTTTGACAGCCAAGGACATTTTTGATGCCGGCAAGGCAGGGGATGAGGTAGCACTGGAAATCCTGCAGCAATTTTTTGACTATCTGGGTGAGTTCTTGTCCAATATTGCCAGCGTGATTGACCCCGAGGTGATTGTGCTGGGTGGTGGCGTTAGCAAGGCGGGAGATTTTCTTCTGGAGGGCGTTAAGGCGGCTTATATGAAAAAGTCCTTCCATGCAATTCAGAATGTGCAGTTTGCAGTGGCAAAGCTGGGCAATGACGCCGGTTCTTACGGTGCATTTAAGCTGGCGCTGGATGCCTTTGGTTGATAAATAAAAACACAGGAACTTCTGTTCCTGTGTTTTTTATTTTTGAAGAGAGGCAATGGTTTGCAGGATGGTAGGCAGGGCTTCCTCTGGGTCATCAATGCTTGCGGTGGCGGCTTCCAAAGGGCACAGACCGGACTTGTTGCGGTTGAGAATATTCTCCGCAAGGGTATCCCAAAAGACCTCAATGCCATTTTTGCGCAGTACCTTGACGGCACTCAAACTGACCACAGTGCCGTAGACCTGTCGAACGCCCAGCAGGCAGTATAGCAAAGCAGCGGCTTTGCCCACTATCTTATCTGCGGCGCAGCTGCCACTGGTATCTGTGCCATCCTGAAGCCATGAAAGCAGCGGGGCGACACCGGGCAGGGTGCTGTGGTGAAGTGTACCATCCTTGCATAGCACGCAGGTGCTGCTGCTTTCCAATAGCTGCTGCTTAGCTTCAATTAAATCTGCGGTCATAGGCGTCATCCTTTCTTTTTCTTTATTATATTTCATGGAGCAGGGACTGTCAATGGAATAAAGTCACAGGTGGCGGAAAGACTAGAAAAAAGGGGGGAAGCAGATGAAGCGGGAAGAAAAAAAGCCCATTCCATGGGAGCTGGTTGACCCGAAGCCACCGGTGGTGCAATCGGGACATTTGGAAAATAGGAAGAAATAAAAATTGCCCTCCCATTTGGGAGGGCAATTTGTTTTTTAACCAAGCTTTGCGCCGGCAGGAATTGCATCATCAATCATGATGAGATTCAGCTTTTCTTCGCCCTTTTCGGTGTGAACAGCGCTCAAGAGCATACCGCAGGACTCTCTGCCCATCATTTTACGGGGAGGCAGGTTGACAATGGCGACCAAGGTCTTTCCAATCAGGTCTTCTGCCTTGTAGAACTTGGCGATACCGGAGAGAATCTGCCGGTCTGTGCCAGTGCCGTCATCCAAGGTGAATTGCAGTAGTTTATCGGACTTTTTCACATTTTGGCAGTCCTTGACCTTTACAGCCCGCAGGTCAGACCTGCAGAAGGTGTCAAAATCCACCTGTTCCTCGGCATAGGGCTCGATTTCGATGGCAGGGGTGGTAGGCTTGGACAGCTCCTCCAATTCCTTCAGTTCCTTTTCCATATCGATACGGGGGAACAGCGCAGGACCAGACACAGGTGCTACCTGGGGGTTTAGCAGACCATACTGATCAAGGGAGTCCCAATCCATAGGCGCGCCGCCAAGACGACGGGCAATTTCCTCAGCAGTGGAGGGCATAAAAGGAGCCAGCAGGCCGGCACAAATGCGGACAGTTTCCAGCAGGTTGTACAGGACACGGGCTAGACGGGGCTTTTGCTCCTCACTCTTTGCCAAGACCCAGGGGGCATTCTCGTCAATGTATTTATTGGCACGGGAAATGACCTTGAAAATCTCTGCCAGGGCGTTTTGGAAGGCGTGGTTTTCCATCTGAGTCTCATATTTATCCCGTAGAGTGGAAACCAAAGACACCATTTCAGCATCCAACTCCGAATTTTCTTGCTGCTGGGCAGGCAGGTGCTCGCCAAAGTATTTCTGTGCCATGGCGACTGTACGGGAAACCAAATTGCCCAGGTCATTGGCAAGGTCTGTGTTGATGGTGGAAATCAGCAGTTCGTTGGAGAAGTTGCCGTCAGAGCCGAAGGGGAAGGAGCGCAGCAGGAAGAAACGCAGGGCATCCACGCCAAATCGTTCGGCAAGAATATAGGGGTCTACCACATTGCCCTTGGATTTGCTCATCTTGCCGCCATCCAGCAGCAGCCAGCCATGACCAAAGACCTTTTTGGGCAGCGGTAAATCCAAACTCATGAGCATGGCAGGCCAAATGATGGCATGAAAACGAACGATTTCCTTGCCCACAAAATGGACATCGGCAGGCCAGAACTTGTCTAACTCGTTGGGCTTATCATTCTCAAAGCCCAAGGCGGTCATGTAGTTGAACAGAGCATCAATCCACACATAGACCACATGGCCGGGGTTAAAATCCACAGGGACACCCCAGGTAAAGCTGGTACGGGATACGCACAGGTCAGCCAATCCAGGCTTGATGAAGTTGTTGACCATTTCGTTGACACGGCTGCGGGGCTGCAGAAAATCGGTGTTTTCCAGCAGGTCCTGAACCCGGTCGGCATATTTGGACAGCCGGAAGAAGTAGGCCTCTTCCTGAGCATCCTGCACATCTCTGCCACAGTCGGGACATTTGCCGTTCACCAGCTGGCTCTCCGTCCAGAAGGATTCACAGGGCTTGCAGTACTTACCGGAGTAGGTGCCCTTGTAAATGTCGCCCCGGTCGTACATCTTCTTGAAAATCTTTTGAATAGAGGACACATGGAAGTCGTCAGTGGTGCGGATGAAGCGGTCGTTGGAGATGTTCATCAGCTTCCACAGGTCTAAAACGCCACGCTGTCCCAAAACGATGTTGTCCACAAATTCCTGAGGGGTGACGCCGGCTTCTTTGGCTTTGTCTTCAATCTTTTGACCATGCTCATCAGTGCCGGTGAGGAAGGACACATTGTAGCCTTGAAGCCGCTTGAAGCGAGCCATGGTATCGGTAGCCACAGTGCAGTAGGTGTGGCCGATATGGAGCTTGTCAGACGGATAGTAAATGGGGGTGGTAATGTAGTAATTACCCTTACATTTGTTGCACATAAAAATTCCTCCTAAAAACGAAAAATCGCCCTTGAAATTCAAGGGCGACAAAAAATTGACGCGGTACCACCTTGGTTTGCAGGAATACTCCTGCCTCGTAAGCGCTGTAACGGGCGTACCCGAAAAAGCCTAAATATCGGCTTTTTAGCTCCAAGATCATGTTCCGCAGGCTCTGTCGTGCCCATTTCCACCAAGCAGGGCTCTCTGACCGCAGAGGGATTGCGTACTCTTCTTTTCATCGCTTTTTTCAATATTCTTTCCTATTATAGCCGAAATTAACCGGATTTGTCAACTATCATTTCCGATTGGTTGCCTTTTTGAGGGCAACTATTTGTAATTTGGGGGGTAGAGTTGAAAGGGAGGAGGGTTATGGAACAGCAAAACGGAGAGGAATCTCTGAAAAAGCGCATACGAAGCGGGCGGATTCGCCGGGAGGATGTGACCAGACGCCTGGCAGAACTGGCATTCGGAAAAGCCAACGACTGTGTCCGGCTGGCGTTGGAGGACACCCCCAGCTTAGACAAGCTGGATTTATCCTTGCTCAGCGAAATCAAACACAATGAGAAGGGCACAGTGGAGATTAAACTCATTGACCGACTGAAGGCGTTGGAGCAGCTGGCGCAGGCTGCCGGACAGGAGGGGGCTGACCCGGAGGCGTTTTTACGGGCGCTTCAGGAATCCACCGGAGATAGTCCATGATTTATGCAGGCTTTTCCCCCAAGCAGCGGACTGTGCTGAATTGGTGGCTGCCGGGTAGCCGGTATGAAAACATGGATGCCATTGTCTGCGATGGGGCAGTGCGTTCCGGCAAAACCATGGCGATGGGACTTTCCTTTTTTCTGTGGGCAAGCGTGTCCTTTCACCGCCAACGCTTTGGCATCTGCGGCAAGACCATTGCATCCCTGCGGCGCAATGTATTGGCAGAAATTCTGCCAAAGCTGGAGGGTATGGGCGCAAAATGGACAGAAAAACGGTCGGAGAATTTGGTGACGGTGCGGTTTTTGGGGCATGAAAATCAGTTTTACATTTTTGGCGGTCGGGATGAAAGCTCCGCATCGCTAATTCAGGGCATTACCTTTGCAGGAATCCTGCTGGATGAGGTGGCGCTGATGCCCCAGTCTTTTGTGGAGCAAGCCTGTGCCCGTTGCTCCGTCAGCGGCAGCCGGCTATGGTTTAACTGCAATCCGGCAGGTCCGGAGCATTGGTTTTATAAAAGCTGGATTTTGGGGGCGGAGAATCGGAACTGCCTGCATCTACATTTTACCATGGAGGACAACCCCTCTTTGACTGCTGCCATTCGGCGGCGGTATCAGAAGCTGTATACCGGCGTGTTTTATAGGCGGTTTATTTTGGGGCAGTGGGTGCAGGCAGAGGGGCGTGTGTATGATTTTTTCACGCCGGACATGGTACAGCCGCCGCCGTCTGAGCCCATGGAGCAATACTACATTTCCTGTGATTACGGAACGGTCAATCCCACCTCTATGGGGCTGTGGGGACGGAAAAACGGGGTGTGGTATCGGCTGCAGGAGTTTTACTTCAGTTCCCGACAGCAGCAACGGCAGATGACGGATGAGGAATATGCCGATGCGCTGAAAAAATTATCCGGCGACCGCCCGGTGACGGCAGTGATTGTAGACCCGTCGGCTGCCAGCTTTATGGAGGTACTCCGCCGCCGTGGATGGAGGGTGCAAAAGGCAAAAAACGATGTGCTAGGGGGTATCCGCATCACCGCTGATTGCCTGAAAACCAAAAAAATTGTGATTTGTCACGGCTGTGAGGATTGCCTTCGGGAGATGGATGCCTATGTATGGGATTTGAAGAACGGGGCAAAGGAACAGGTAAAAAAGGAAAATGACCATGCGATGGATGATATGCGCTATTTCGTATCCACGGTGCTGGGTGTGGCGGCAACGCCCTTTGCGGTTTGCAGTGTGGAACGGGGAAAATCAAGACAGCAATGAAAGGAGCAGAACATGAGAGCAAAGGCAAAGCAAGGCGCACCGGTGGCGGTGTGTCAGCTTCGGGGTGGACAAGCCCATCCTTTTGGGGCGCTGAGGGGCTTTGTGCCACTGGGCAGTGGTGAGGAGGCCATGTATCAGCAAATGCGAGAGGCGATTCCGGTGCTGGACGCTGCCATCGGCAAGCTGGTACGGCTGTCCGGCGGCTTTTCGGTGGCTTGTAAAAGTCCTATGGCGCAAAAAAGCTTGGACCAGTTTTTAAAAACAGCACCCTGCGGCTATGGGCAGGTGGGCATTGACAGCTTTTTGGGCAGCTACATGGACAGCCTGCTGACCTACGGTCGGGCAGTGGGGGAAATGGTGGTGTCCGGCGGAAAGGTACGGGGCTTGTGCTGGGGAGATGTGACCCGGCTGGAGGCGGTAGAGGGGGAAAATCCCATGGAGGTGGTGCTGTGGGGCCCGGACGCCAAGGGGCGGCTGCAGCCGCTGCCGTATCCTCATTTGCTGGTATTTACTTCCTTAAATCCGGAGCCAAAGCATCCATATGGCGTCAGTATTTTTAGAGGAATGCCATTTTTGGCGGAGATTTTGATGAAGATTTACACCGCCATCGGTGCCAACTGGGAGCGAGCCGGCAATGTGCGCTACAGTGTGGTATGCAAAAATGGCGAGAACCTTGACCCTGCGGTAGCGCAGGAGCGCAGCCTGCAGGTTGCAAAAGAATGGGCAAAAGCCATGGAGGACAGCAAAAACGGCACAGTTCGGGATTTTGTTGCCATGGGAGATGTGGAAATTAAGGTCATCGGCGGCGAAGCGCCTATTTTGGATTCCCAAGTACCGGTACGGCAGATCCTGGAGCAGCTGGTGGCAAAAACCGGTCTGCCGCCTTTCCTGTTGGGCTTAAATTGGAGTACCACGGAACGGATGAGTACTCAGCAGGCAGATATTCTCACCAGTGAAATTTGGGCGCTACGGCGGACGGTAGAGCCGGCGCTGCAGAAAATTTGCAAAACTTTTTTAGCTTTTGAGGGCTTGGATGACCGAACAGAAATTCTCTGGAACGACATCAGCCTACAGGACATTACCGAAGAAGCACAGGCTGAGCTTTATAAGGCACAGGCGGAAAAAGCCAGAAAGTAGGAGGGAACTATGGAAATTAAAAAGGAATCTCAGGTGGGCAGCACCGGTGCGCCCACTGCAGCACAGCTGGAAACCATCAACGCCCAAGCCAAGGGAACACTGACCCAAGAGCAGGTGTATGTGTTCTCTTTGCGGCTGTGTGATGACCAGATTGACCGGGATATGGAGCGCTTTGACACCCGTGCGTTGCCGGAGTTGGCAAAAATGTTCATCGGTAAGACCGGCATTGTGGACCACCGCTGGAGCAGCGACAATCAGGTGGCACGGATTTTTGAAACCCAAGTGGTGCAGGAAGACGGCGTGACCTACATCAAAGCATGGGCTTACATTCGCCGTGGCGGTCAGGCAGATGAGGTAATTGCCGATATTGAAGCCGGCATCAAAAAAGAGGTCAGTGTGGGCTGTGCCATGGGGCGGGCAATTTGCTCTGTGTGCGGCAGCGACTATGGCGCTTGCGGACATCACAAGGGCGAAAGCTATGACGGGCAGGTTTGCTGCGCCATTTTACAGGAGCCCATGGATGCCTACGAATTTTCTTTTGTGGCAGTGCCGGCACAGCGGCAGGCAGGGGTTATCAAGGGGTTGGCACGGGGCAATCGGTGCTTGAAGGAGCTGGCAGATGAATTTGGCGCACAGGGCGAATATCGGGCGCTGCACAAGCTGGCACAGCTGGGATTGCAGTATGAGAAGGAATTGCGTGACCAAGTGGTGCGACTGTGTCTGAGCTTGGATTTGGGCGCACCGGAGCCGGTGCTGCGCAGCATTGTGGACAAAGCCGGCGCAGAAGACCTGCAGCGGCTGAAGGCGGCGCTGGAGGAGCGGATGTGCGCCTTAGTGCCGGTACAGACCCAGTTGCATCGGGCGCAGGAGAGGGAACAATCCGTGGAAAATGGATTTTTAATTTAAGGGTATTTCCGGCAAAGTCCGGTGACCATATTATTTTTTAGGAGGAAACGAAAATGGGTTATGACAATCTGAAATTGGAAAAGGGTATGTATCGCCAGACGGGCATGAACTTTACCCAGGTGCTGGAGTCCCTGGACCCCAGTGAAAACTACCGTGGCACTGCACTGGAGGGCACAGACGCGTTCCAGCGGCAGCTCAAGCGCTTTGGCATTCGTGTCAAGGGGGCAGGCTCTTCTCCTGTGGAGAAGTTTTTCGGCACCATGGATTCTGCGGTGCTGTTCCCCGAGTACATCGCCCGTACTGTTCGGGTGGGCATGGAGGAGAATGACATTCTGCCTGCCATCACTGCTACCACTACGGTGATTGATTCCATGGACTATCGCTCCATCTATTCCACCGCAGCAGATGCGGATAAGGAGCTGAAGGATGTGGCAGAGGGCGCTGCCATCCCTGAAACCTCTGTCAAGAGCAAGGAGCATCTCATCAGCTTGTCCAAGCGGGGCAGAATGCTGGTGGCTTCCTATGAGGCACTGCGCTTCCAGAAGTTGGATTTGTTCTCTGTGATGCTGCGGCAGATTGGTGCGCACATTCAGAAGATGCAGCTGGCAGATGCGGTCAAGGTGCTGACAGAGGGTGACGGCAACGATAATGCCGCTGTGACCTATGCGGTGGGTACCAGCCCCATTTCAGGTACCAGTGGCACCTTGGGCTACGACCAGTTGGTGGAATTCTGGGGACAGTTTGACCCCTACACTATGAACACCATTCTTTGCTCCACTGCCACCATGACCAAGCTGCTGAAGATTCCGGAGCTGCAGAATCCTCAGACCGGTCTGAATTTCCAGGGTACCGGCAAGCTGTCTACGCCCTTGGGCGCACAGCTGCACCGCACCGGCGCTGTGGCAGACGATGTGATTATTGGTTTGGACAACCGTTATGCACTGGAGCAGGTTCGTGCAGGTGATGTGCTGGTGGAATATGACAAGCTGATCGATCGTCAGCTGGAGCGTGCAGCCATTACCTCCATCGCCGGTTTTGGCAAGATTTGCACCGATGCCGCTGCGGTGCTGAGCGTATGACGCTGACAGACCAAACCTACGCACAGGCGGCACTGCTGTCCGGCGCCAATGAGCCGGAGCAGGAGGAAATGCTGCGGCTGCTGTGTCACAGCACGGTGGTGGCGCTTACCGCCCGACTGCGGGAGGGGATTGCGCCGGAGGATTGCAAGGCAGATTTTGTGGCAGCCGGGGCACTGTATGCCCTGGCAGCCCTGTCTGAATGTGACCAGATAGCCAATTTGGAACGGCTTCAGATTGGAGATGTGACCATGATTTCCGGCGGAAAAAGTGCGGCTGCTCGCTGCCTGCGAAATCAGGCAAATCTGATGATGTCGCCTTATCTGAAGGACCGCTTTAGCTTCCGGGGGGTATGAGATGCGCAGGCAGTTGGACAGAATTTTTAACAAGTATGGCACTGCGGCGGTGATTGCTTCCAAAGAGAGGCAGCAGGCTGTCAAGGTATTCTTTCGCAGTGATAACAGCACCAGCTGGCAGAATATGGAGCGAATGTTCTGCCCCTTGGGTGAGGTGCCCAGAGGGCAGTATATCTGCCTGTTTCCTATGGAAGCAAGGGTAGCGGTGGAGGACACCGTGATTGTGGATGGGCGAAGCTATTTGGTGCGGAAGTTGGAAGAAATTCGCAGCACAAAGCAGGCATTGTGCCGTTGGAGCTTGTGTGTGGAGAAGGGGAGCGAGGATACATGGGGCTTGAATGGATAACAAAAACGGTTGAAGCCTTGCAGCAGGCAGGAATTCGTGCGCAGCGAGGTTACTGCGCTGAAAAAATGCCCAGCTTGGATAGTCCGGTTGTCAGTGTGACAGTGGCACAGCTACAACCGGATGCCACCGTGTTGGCGGTGCAGGTGTTTAGCTCTGCAGCGCAGGGTGGATTGGCGTGTGAAAACATGGCGCTGCTGGCGGCAGAAAGTCTGCTGACCATCGGTGGTGTTTGCCGCGTTGGTGCTTGCAGCTTTGACGGTAAGACCGGACTGTTTTCCGTTGTGGTGCAGGTCAGCTTTACCCGTCCGGCTGCCTTTGACAGATGTCAGGTACTGATGAATGGAGTGGCACTGCCCTATGCAGTTGGTTTCAAGGCAAGCTATAGCAATGATGTGACCCGTACCTTTGATACCGATAATGGCGAGCCAATTTTTCTTTATGCAAAGGATGGATGGCGGCTGACCATTGAGGAGATGCTCCCGGCGGATATGCCGCCGGAGCAGGAAAATATGGACACCTTTTCCCTGCAGTATAACCGCATAGGCGGCAAGGAGTTTTATCGGTATTGCTGTTGGGAAAGCATTGTGTTGGAGCCTACCCCTTCGGGTATTCGCCGGGTGCGAATTGCCATCTCCGGTAGACCGCCGGAAATCACACTGGAATAGAAAGGAGATCCCGTTTCTGAAACGGTGATCATGAAACAGCGAAAGGTCAAGTATCTGAAAATGATACTTGACCTTTTTGATAAAAGATTAGAAAGAAAAAATTATTGCTTGACAAACGCAATGTCCTTTGCTATAATGCAAAGGCTGTGATGTAGCAAACGAATATGGGGGTATAGCTCAGCTGGGAGAGCGCTTGAATGGCATTCAAGAGGTCAGCGGTTCGATCCCGCTTATCTCCACCACAGAAAATCACACCGTAAACCGTTTGGTTTGCGGTGTTTTTCTTTGTTTTCGGGCAAATTCCAAACATTTTACACAAAATTGATTTTCGCCCAAAATCGGCAAAATGGGCATTTGTCAACTAAATTTGTCAACAAATTGCGATTTTGGCAGCAAAAAGACATGGTTCATAGGAATAAACTACAACAGAAAATCCGCCCAGCGATTGCCGGACGGCTTTCCCGAAAGGAGAAACTCACATTGTGCCGATTGCACTATATGAAAATATTTTAGGTTTTTTAGGTCCCCAATTCCTCCGAATTGGT
>JAZOPV010000034.1:0-7439 GCA_045655745.1 Faecousia sp. | reverse complement strand
GGTGCATCCACACCGGCGTGGATAATAAAGGAGGTCAACAAGACTATGAGCGAAATTACTAATGTTGAAGCTGTACAGGAGGAGAATTTTGACGCACTGCTGGAACAGTCCTTCAAGACTTTAAATACAGGAGATAAGGTTATCGGCACCGTTGTCGGCATTGGCAACACTGAAGTCCAGGTCGAACTGGGCACCAAGCATGCCGGTTACATTCCTTATGATGAAGTCAGCGCAGATCCCACTGTGAAGCCCGAGGATGTCCTGAAGGTCGGCGACGAGATCGAGGTTTTCGTTGTTCGCGTTAACGATCAGGAGGGCACTGTCCAGCTGTCCCGTAAGAAGCTGGAGGGCATGAAGGTTTGGGACGATATGGCTGTCTGGGCAGAGGATAAGACCACTGTGGAAGGCACTGTCACCGAGGCGAACAAGGGTGGCTTGGTCTGCAATGTGAAGGGCATTCGTGTGTTTGTTCCTGCTTCTCAGTCCGGCGTTGCCAAGGGCGGCGATATGGCTGCTATGGTTGGCAAGACCGTGAATCTGAAAATTACCGAGGTCAATCGTGCACGCCGCCGTGTCATCGGCTCTATCCGTGCTGTTTCTTCTGAGGAGCGCAAGGCAAATCGGGATAAGATTTGGGCAGAAATTGAGGAAGGCAAGAAGTATCAGGGCGTTGTCAAGTCCCTGACCTCTTACGGCGCTTTCGTGGATATTGGCGGTGTGGACGGCATGGTCCATGTTTCCGAGCTGAGCTGGAATCGTATCAAGACTCCTGCTGAGGTCGTGAAGGTTGGTGACGAGATTGAGGTCTTTGTCCTGTCCTTCGATGCAGAGAAGCACAAGATTTCTCTGGGCTACAAGACCAGCGAGATGAATCCTTGGAACAAGTTCATGACCAATTATAATGTTGGCGATGTGGTGGATGCAAAGATTGTCAAGCTGATGACCTTCGGCGCATTCGCAGAAATCATCCCCGGTGTTGACGGCCTGATTCACATTTCCCAGATTGCTGATAAGCGCATTGGCAAGCCTGAGGATGTTCTGGCTGAGGGTCAGGAGGTTCAGGTCAAGATTACCGAGGTGGATGCTGAGAATAAGCGCATCTCTCTGTCCATCCGTGCTTTGCTGGAGCCCGTGGCAGAGCCCGAGGCTGTGGTTGAGGAAGTCGCCGAGGACGCTGAGTAATTTTACAAAAATACCGGGGCAGCTTCTGCCCCGGTATTTTTATGGAGGAGTATTATGGTTAAGCACATTGTTCTGTATACGCTGAAAGAGGGCGTGAATAAAGCAGAGGCAGTGGAAATCATCCGTTCTGTGTTAGAGCCCTTGGTGGGCAAAATCCCCGGACTTTTGCATATGGAAATCCGGCAGGCATTTAATGGTATGGATTATGCGCTATATTCCGAGTTTGAGAGCAGGGCGCATTTGGAAAGCTATGCCCAGCACCCCCTGCATTTGGAGGCCAAGAGTCATTTTCATCATTTTATTGAAACCCGTGTTGCGGCGGATTATGAAGTGTGAAAAATACTGTAGTCGCTTACCTGATGGTTATAGAATCGGAATGGCTGAGTATCTGAAAAGGATACTCAGCCTTTTGCATAAATGCTGATGCTCGTTTTATAAATAAAAAATGGATGGCAGGATAGAACCCTTCCTGCATATTTGTCCACCTGCTGCTCATAAGGTTTGGCAGGAGGGGATTGGATGGGGCGTAGATTGCCGATTTTTTATAATGCGCTGATGCTGACGGGCGTGAATTTGCTGCTGCGTCTGGTGTCCACCTCGTTTCAAGTGTTTTTGTCCGGTCGTATCGGGGCAGGAGGCATTGGACTGCTGCAGTTGGTGATGTCGGTGGCGTCCCTGTCTATGACTGCCGGAATTGCAGGGGTGCGGACTGCCACCATGTATTTAACAGCGGAGGAATTGGGGAAAAAGCGGCCGCAAAATGTGATTTGGGTCTTATCCGGCTGCGTGGTATACGGATTCATTACCAGTGCTGCTGTGGGTGCGTTGGTGTATGGCTTTGCGCCGAAAATCGCCCAAAATTGGATAGGAGACAGCCGAACGGTTGGCGCTTTGCGGCTATTTGGGGCATTTTTGCCGGTGAGTTGTTTAAGCGGCGTGATGATTGGCTATTTCACCGCTGCCAACCGGATTGCAACCTTGGCGGCAGTGGAGGTGGCAGAGCAGCTTTGTTCCATGGCAGTGACAGCCTGTGCTTTGCTGCTATGGGCAGGAAAGGATATTGGCAGGGCGTGTCAGGCGGTGGTTTTGGGCGGATGCGCCGGTGCTTGCCTGACCCTTTCAAGCCTTGTTATTCTGCGTTTGTTGGAACGGGCAAAAACCGGAAGGCGAATTCCGGTTGCCGGTCGATTAACGGCGATTGCACTGCCGTTAGCGGTGGCGGATGATTTGAAGGTGGGTATCACCACGGTGGAAAATCTGATGGTGCCCAAGCGGTTGTCACTGTATGCCGGTGCGAACAATGCCCTTGCTCAATTTGGCATGGTTTGTGGCATGGTATTTCCGGTGTTGATGTTTCCGGCTGCCATTTTGTATGGCTTGGCGGATTTGTTGATTCCGGAAATGGCTCGCTGTAATGCTGCCGGCAGTATGCAGCGGATTCGCTATCTAGCACGGCGCAGCCTGCGCTTGGCGCTTTTTTACGGTTTGGGTTGCGGAGGGGTTTTATTTTTGTTGGCACAGCCGCTGTGCCAAAGTCTATATCAAAATGCAGAGGCAGGGAAGTACCTGCGATGGTTTGCGATTTTAGCACCCATGCTATATTGTGATGCAGTGGTGGACGCCATGAATAAGGGCTTGGGTCAGCAAAATATCTGTGTGCGGTTTAATATTTTAACCTCTGCCATGGATGTGATGATGCTTTTTGTTTTGCTGCCAAAATACGGCATTACAGGTTATTTTGTTAGTTTTTTGATTAGTCATGCCGTCAATGCCGCATTGAGCTTGGGGCTGCTGCTGAAAATTACAGGACTAAAAATACCGCTGAGAGTGCCGTTTTTAGCAGTCATCTGTGGATTTTTGGGCATTTTGATGGCTGATACGGTGGGGCATTTATTTGCAAGGGTCTTGATTTTTGGCGCAGTTTCCTATTGTTTGCTGTATTTGACCGGCGTTTTGTACGCCGAAGATTTGCGCTGGTTGGTAGGATTAATGAAATGTGACAAAAACCGGAAAAAACCTGAAATTTTTGCAAAATAACATTTGACAAATCGCAAAAAAACCTATATAATAGCTAGGCATGACTGTGAAGAGGGGGATACTATGCGATTAGGACTGTCCAAGATAATAGACTGTCCCGGTGCCAGTGTTCCGTTTTCTACCAGTATCGACCTAAGTGATCTTCGCTACGGTACTTGCTATCCTGTGTCTGAGCCGGTAATTGCTGAGGGTGTTGTGCGCAATACCGCCGGTGTTTTGGTGATGACCGGGTCTGTCCGCACTTGCATTCATGGTATTTGCGATCGCTGTGCAGCTGAGTTTTCCCGTCAAGAGGATATTCCTTTGAATGTGGTGCTGGTCACAGAGCTTGCAAGCGAGGAAAACGAAGACGAATGGGTATTTCCTCTGGAGGGCGACAGTGCTGATTTGGAAGAGATTGTTCGTACGGTTTTCGTGCTGAACTTGGATTCCAAGCTGCTGTGTCAGGAGGATTGTAAAGGCTTGTGCTGCCGCTGCGGTACAAACCTGAACAATGGTCCATGCGGTTGCCAGAAAGAGCTAGATCCCCGTTTTGCTGCTTTAAAGCAGCTTCTCGACAAGTAAAATTTTAATGAAAGCTGTTTGAAAAGCAGTTCTACCAAGGAGGTGTCATCCATGGCTGTCCCTAAGTGTAAAGTGTCCTCTGCCCGCCGCGATAAGCGCCGTGGCTCCAACTGGAAGCTGTCCGCTCCCAGTGTGGCGGTTTGCCCCAAGTGTGGCGAAACCGTTCAGCCCCACAGAGCCTGTAAGGCTTGCGGCTCCTACAATGGCCGTCAGGTCCTGGCCGCCAAGGCTGACTAAGGCAGGAGAAGGTAAGAGGAAGGTTGTGTGCCTTCCTCTTTTTCCTTTTTTGCAGAGAAAAAGAAATTCCTTTTTTGTTTTCGTTGCTTTTGTGGAAACAATGTGGCATAATAAGGAAAATGTGCTGTTGTTGGAAAGGAAGTGTTTTTATGGCAAAGCCTTTGGTAGCGATTGTTGGACGCCCCAATGTGGGAAAGTCCATGCTGTTTAATAAGCTGACGGGGCGCAGGGTGTCTATCGTAGAGGATACGCCCGGTGTGACCCGTGACCGGATTTATGGCGACTGCGAATGGTGTGGTCATCATTTTTCCTTGGTGGATACCGGCGGTATTGAGCCGAACACCGAAAATGATATGCTGAAATTTATGCGCCGTCAGGCGGAAATCGGCATTGAGCTGGCTGATTGTATTGTCATGGTGGTGGATGTCCGTACCGGTGTTACCGCCGCTGACCAGGATGTTGCAACCATGCTCCGCAAGTCCGGCAAGCCGGTGGCACTGGCGGTCAATAAGTGCGACTCTGTAGGTCCTGTCAATTTGGCGGTGTATGAATTTTATGGACTGGGCATCGGAGATTTGTTTGAGGTTTCCGCCCTGCACGGTCATGGCACCGGCGATTTGCTGGACTGGTGTATCGGTCATTTTCCAGAGGAATCTCAGGAGGATGAGGACGAGGAAATCATCAAGGTCGCCATTGTGGGCAAGCCCAATGTGGGCAAATCCAGCCTGCTCAACCGTATTTTGGGCGAGGAACGGGTAATTGTGTCCGATATGGCAGGCACAACACGGGATGCCATCGACAGCTATTTTGAAAATGAAACCGGTAAGTATTGCCTGATTGACACCGCTGGAATGCGCCGCAAAAGTCGGGTGGATGATGCCATTGAGAAATTCTCCAATATGCGCTCCATCAATGCCATTGAACGGGCGGATGTGTGCCTGATTCTGATTGATGCCAATGACGGTGTCACCGACCAGGATACCAAAATTGCCGGACTTGTTCATGAGGCAGGCAAGGCAGCAATTATCGTCGTTAACAAATGGGATGCGGTGGACGATAAGGAAACCAATACCATGCGGGATAAGGAGCTGGCGGTGAAGGACGGTCTGAGCTATATGACCTATGCCCCTGTGGTGTTCCTGTCCGCACTGACCGGTCAGCGGGTGGACAAGCTGTTTCCCATCATTCAGGAGGTCCACAAGCAGAATACCAGCCGCATTACCACCGGCGCACTGAACTCGATTTTGGCGGAGGCGACTGCCCGTGTTCAGCCGCCGTCAGATAAGGGTCGCCGGCTAAAAATCTACTATATGACGCAGGCGGGAACAAAGCCGCCTCATTTTGTCATTTTCTGCAATGATGCCCGTCTGTTCCACTTCTCCTATCAGCGTTATCTAGAAAACCAGATTCGGGACGTTTTTGGATTAAAGGGCACACCGGTGCGTATCACCATTCGTCAAAAGGGTGACAAGGAGGAGTAAATCCATGTGGTATCCGATATTGATTGGAATACTGGCAGGGTATTTGTTGGGAAATCTTAATGGTTCTGTGTGCATTTCTGCCCTCAAAGCCCATGAGGATGTCCGCACTCACGGAAGCGGCAACGCAGGGCTTACCAACTTTGTCCGCAATTACGGCACAGGAAACGCATTTCTTGTGATTTTAATTGACGGGGGAAAAACGGTGGTCGCTTGCCTGCTGGGGGAGCTGCTGTTTAAGCCCTACGGTCTTGAAAAGGAAGGTATGATGCTCAGTGCCGTTGCGGTGACGCTGGGGCACAATTTTCCGGCTGCCTTGGGTTTTCGGGGTGGCAAGGGAATTCTCTGCGGAGCTATGATTGCCCTTTGCGTAGATGTTCAGATATTTATTGTCTTGGTGCTGGTATTTGCCGTGGTCGTGGCGCTGACTCGCTATGTATCTGCCGGGTCGATTTTGGCTGCGGTGGGCTTCGGCGGCGGTTTTGCGTGGCTTTATCGGGCGCAGCCTTGGGTGGCTGCCGGCGGTGTTTTTCTTGCTGTCATGGCAATTTTTATGCATCGGAAAAATATTGTCCGCCTGCTTCGGGGAACAGAGTCGAAATTTACCTTGAAAGGAAAATCTGCATGAAAACTGCGGTGATTGGCAGTGGCGGCTGGGGCACAGCATTGGCGTTGGCGCTACTTCGGAACGGACACGAAACAGTTTTATGGTCTCATAATTCGGAGAAAGCTGCATTGCTTCGTCAAAATCGGGAAAATCCCATGCTTCCGGGAATTTCGCTTCCTGAGGAGCTTGAAATTACAGACAATCCTGCCTGTGTGCAAGGTTGTGAATTGGTGGTCATTGCCTGCCCGTCTTTTCCCATTCGGCAGGTGTGCCGGACAGTTGCGCCCTATTTGGACGAAAATGCTGTTCTGGTTTCCGTTACTAAGGGCATTGAGCCGGATACATTGGTGCGGATGAGCCAGGTGGTGCAGGAGGAAACAAAGCACCCTGTGGTAGCATTGACGGGTCCCAGCCACGCTGAAGAGGTGGCACGGGGAATTCCTACCGGCTGCCTTGCCGCTTGTGCAGATAAAGCCTTGGCAGAGCTGGTGCAGGATGCTTTCATGTCGGATACCTTCCGAATTTATATCAGCCCCGATATTGTGGGAGCAGAGCTGGGCGGCGCATTAAAAAATGTCATTGCTCTGTGCGCCGGTATCTGTGACGGCTTGGGCTTTGGTGATAATTCCAAAGCCATGCTCATGACCAGAGGCTTGACGGAAATTGCCCGTTTGGGCGTTTCGCTTGGAGCGCAAAAGGAAACCTTTGCCGGACTTGCCGGTGTGGGAGATTTGATTGTGACCTGTACCTCCGATCATTCTAGAAACCACAAAAGCGGTGTTTTGATTGGGCAGGGGAGTAGTCCCAAGGCAGCCATGGCTTCGGTTGGTGCAGTGGTGGAGGGCTATTATGCAGCCAAATCCGCCTACGCCTTAAGCCAAAAGCAAGGTGTGGATATGCCTATTGTTTCGGCTGCTTATGCTGTGCTGTATGAGGATGTGGATGCTCTTGAAGCGGTAAAGGCGCTTCTGCTCCGCAGTCGCAAGGCAGAGCTGGAGGATGCCGGTTGGTTATAAAATAAAAAGCGAGCATGATAATGCTCGCTTTTCCTATTTGGATAACAAAAAACGGCGTTGCAAAGCAACGCCGTAATTTATTTGCAGGGAAATCAGACAGCACGCTCAACCTTGTTGGAACGCAGACATCTGGTACAAGCGTACACATGGCACGGAGTACCGTTGACAACAGCCTTTACCCGCTTCACATTGGGCTTCCAGGTACGGTTGGAACGTCTGTGGGAGTGGGAAACCTTGATACCAAAGGTTACGCCCTTACCGCAAAAATCACACTTCGCCATTCGTTGCACCTCCCATCCGAATCATAATCCACGAAAT
>JAZOPV010000033.1:0-6801 GCA_045655745.1 Faecousia sp. | reverse complement strand
CGGGAAGTGGCCATCAACGAGGTGGATATTGATAACTTCATCCGGGCCAAGGGTGCCATCTACTCCGGTATTGACACCCTGCTCAGCAGTGTGGACATGACCCCCGAGTGCATCGACCGCATTTGTGTGGCGGGCGGCATCGGCAGCGGCATCAATATGCGCAACGCGGTGAATATCGGCATGTTCCCTGATGTGGAGCTGGAGAAGTTCCACTATATCGGCAACTCCTCCCTCACAGGCGCTTATGCCATGGTCCTCAGCGACCAGGCCATCGAAAAGTGCACAGAAGTGGGCACCAATATGACCTATCTGGAACTGTCCACCTATCCCGGTTATATGGATTCCTTTGTGGCAGCCTGCTTCCTGCCCCACACCGATGCCCGTCTATTCCCCAATTCCAAGCAGGAGATTTGATATGCATATTGAAAATCACAAGGAAGAAGTGCCCTTTTCCTTTTACGAGGAGAAGTTTTCCACCCTCCTACCGGAGGAGGCACAAAAACGGCTGAGCCGCACGGAATGGAACGGTGCAGAATTTTATGTAAACCTACTAGGGCGTAGCTTTGCCATTTCTCACCCCCATTACAGCATCCGTGCCTTGGATGACGGTGCAATTCCTCCTCTGCCCACCCAAACCTTTTTGCTGCGGTATTTGCTGGAGGGCAAGTATGTTTCTTGGAGTGGAGGCTGGAAAACCTTTCGAGAAATGCCTTGGGGGGAGCTGTACATCAAGCCCTACACCGGACGGGTGCTGACCCGTGCCGCCTTTACCTTTGGCACACGGCTGGACGCCTTCCGTGCCGCCGGAGAAAAAATGGGCGGCATTCCCCTGCCCCATGGCGATATAGGCTTCCAATTTGAATTACTGCCCGGCTATCATATTCAAATTTTGGCATGGGCAGGCGATGAGGAATTTCCTCCCAACGCCCAAGTCATCTACTCCGACAATTTTGCGGACGGCTTCGCCGCCGAAGACCGGGTGGTGGCCGGCGACATTCTCATTTCCACCATCAAAGCCTATATGTAAACCCTCGCAAGGAGAAAACTTTATGAAACACCCCATTTGGAAGAAAATTTTCTTCGTTTTATCTATCGCTGCGCTTTTGGCCACTGTGTATTTCTGCCTGCTTACCTTTGACGGCATGGTAGATGTTCGCAACCACTATGCCCAGCATCTCACCGGCAGCTGTACCGTCTGCTTGGTGGGGCTGACGGTATTTGGCACCTTGGCCGGATGCGCTTGTACCGGTGCATTCGCCCTTCTGGGTTCGCTGCTTGCCCTCTTTGGAAGAAACGCCTGGGACGGCAAGATCAAAAAAGCGACCTATTCCGTCATTGCCATCCTGGTGGTCAGCTTCCTTGCCGCCTTGGTAGCAGCGATAATCGCCTATGGAATGCAAAAATAAAGAAAACCTGCCGCTTTCATAGCGGCAGGTTTTTTATTCTGCCCAAGAGGGCAGATATTCATATCGGTGATTTGTCCCCTGAAAGGGAAAGGTAATGCAGCAGGAAAACAGCATGGGATTTTCTACCCCATCCCGTGCGCCGTACTTATGGTCACCCACCAAAGGAAATCCACGGGAGGCAAACTGCACCCGAATTTGGTGGCTTCGCCCTGTATGCAGTCGCACCCGAACCAGTGCTGTTTCTTCCTGCCTCAGCCGCACAAACTCCAAACGGGCTTTTTTCACGCCCTTTCGCTCCCTTTTGACCACAAAAACCTTATTCTTTGCAGAATCCTTCCACAAAAAATCCGACCAATCTCCTGTTTCCGGCAGCTGTCCATGGACCTGCGCCACATACTCCTTCACCATAGTGCCATCCTGCACCGCCTTGGAAAGTGCCGCCGCAGCCGCCTTATTTCGGGCATAGACCATGACACCGCCCACATTGGCATCCAGCCGATGAACAGGGAAAATCTCCCCTCCAAGGAGAGAAATCAGCGCCTCCGGCAGCTGTTTTTCTGAATCCAGACCCACAGGCTTCAGGCACACTGCCAAATTCCTATCCGAAAACAGAATTTCCATATCATTCTTCCAGCGCACGCATCAAATTCATCAGCACCGGCTCAAACGCCGCACCATACCAATGATTTTCCAACTTTGCGGTTTCCTTGATGCAGTCCATAGTGTAGTTGGCTGCAATTTTCGCCGCTGTCAAAGCATCCTTGCCACGCATCAAAGCACCCACAAAGGAGGAGGCATAAATATCGCCTGTACCATGACAGCTGTCGGGCAGCATGATATGCTCATAATACCGCTGCACGCCCTGCTCCACCACCATAATTCCGGTCATGCCGGAGCGGAAAGACACGCCGGTGAGAACAATATTTTTACACCCCATAACCGTCAAACGGCGAATATGCTCTTGAATATAAGCTTCATCATACTCTGTCTTAAATTCCATACCGGTGAGGAAGCAGCTTTCTGTGATATTAGGTACAATATAGTCTGCCTCTACGCAGAGCTTTTTCATTGCCTCCACAAAGGCGGCGTCAAAACCGGGATACAGCTTTCCATTGTCTGCCATGGCAGGGTCTACAACTTTCACGCAGTCGGCTGCGGCAGTGGCGGAAAAAATATCCCGCACATAGTCAATCTGCTTGGTACTGCCCAAATATCCGGTATAGATGGCGGAAAAACGAATTCCCTCTTTCACCCAATGGTTATTGATGGCAGGAATGTCCTCTGTCAAATCCCGGAAGGTATAGCCGGTAAAGCCAGCCGTATGGGTCGACAGCACCGCTGACGGCAGCACACAGGTTTCCAGCCCACAGGCAGACAGAATGGGCAATGCCACGGTCAGTGAGCATTGACCAACACAGGAAATATCTTGAATGGTAAGAATTTTTTTGTAGGACATAGAAACTGCTCCTTCATTCTTGATGGTGACATTATAACATCATCTTGCAAAAAAACAAGTATTAAAATATAAACACACCCCAAATCACAAAGAAAAAAGGGAGAATTAACAACTTTCTGTTTGCAGAACGGCGGCAAATGTGGTACAATAACAAGAAGAAAAAATGAAACCGAGGATGTACAGATGGATTACATCGTTTTAGATATGGAATGGAATCAGCCTTGGCCCGGCTCTCCTTCTGCCAAAAAGGTGCTGCCGGTGCACATTCGGGGCGAAATCATTCAAATCGGTGCTGTCCGCGTCACCGAGGAGCAGCTTGTCACCGATGAATTTCAGGTCATGATAAAACCCAAATATTACCGCCGCCTCAATCGCAGGGTCAGTAAGCTGACCGGCATTAAAGAGGAACGGCTGCGTGAGGAGGGTATTCCCTTCCCCGATGCCATGGAGCAGTTTAAGGCTTGGTGCGGTACAGATTTTGTATTCTTGACTTGGGGCTTTGACGACATCGGCATTCTGCGTGAAAATCTGCAGCTATTCGGGCTGGACACCGATTGGATAGAAAAATGGTACAACGCCCAAATGATGTTCAACGCCCAAACGGACGGCTCTAACTCTCAAAAGGCATTGAAAACTGCCATGGAGCTGTTTGAAATCGAGCCATCCCGTCCTGCCCACGATGCGTTGGGTGATGCCTATCACACCGCACTGATTTGCGCCATGCTGAATTTGCCCAAGGGCATTGAAGAATATGGAAAGGCCGTCAAAAGCCACGAAGATGGCTTTCACGGTGCACAAATCCCCGGCTGTATCAGCCGAAAGGTCTACAGGGATTACGCCGATAAGGGGGCAGCCCTTTCCGCCATGGCAGGCGAGGAAAATATCTGTCCTCTCTGCGGCAGCCGGATGCTTGGCTCTCGTTGGTTTTCGCAGCCCGGTCATCGGTATATGGATTTGGCAACCTGTCCGGAGCATGGAAAATTCCTAATCCGAATTCGGCTGTCCGACCAGCCCGACGGCACAATCCGTGTCAGTCGGCTGACCTATGAAGCCACCTCGGAAGCGGCAGAGGCCTATGCACGGCGGTCTGAAAAGGCTGACCCGGAGGAGCAATACTCCCGTCGCCGGCGCCGCCGCAGCAAGCTGCCCACCGCAGAAAATAAGGAATAAACCAAAGCCGTGTATCGCAACGATACACGGCTTTGTCTTTTAGAGGAAAAATTGAAGTTTAACGGGATGTCGTACTTTTCTTGCTCCGCCAAGAAAAGTACCAAAAGAATGCGGCATAGGGGAGGCGCTACGAGCAAATGCGCATGAATTATGGTATGCTTGCCCCCGGCAAGCATAGAAATTGCGGATTCGCTGCGCGAAGCACCACCCCTATGTACCTCTCCAGCCGCATCGCCATTCCGCATCCAAAAATCTTCCGATTTGCGTACGTTGAATGGTCATGCGGCAGGAGTGGGGGTTCGGGGGCGAGGGTGCTATTGGCTCGGAACGCCTCTATTTTTATGGTGCGATTGCCACCGGCAATCGATTTATCTATAATTCGCTGCGCGGAGCGCCACCCTCGAACGGCTTCTTTGGTTACTTTCTTGTTCGGACACAAGAAAGTAACGCTCTGCGTTAAATTCTAATTTACACAAAAAAGTTCTTTGGGGCATAGGATAGTCGGAGGCGATTTTCTATGTCCATCGTTACAACCGATATTCCCATCACATCTGCACGAAATGAGGCACTCATTGCCCAAATCGCTCAAGCCTATCCCTTTGTTCGGGTGGAAAGCGTGGGTACGACTGCCTTTGCTCGTCCCTTGACTGCTATGGTCATCGGTACCGGTCCACGGCGGGTGCTGTATTCGGCAGCCCATCATGCCAATGAGTGGATTACTTCCTATGTGCTGCTGAAATTTGCAGAGGAGCTTGCCGCTGCCATTGCGTCCGGAGGACGGGTTTATGGTGTGCCTGCCCGAAATATTGCTGCCGCTGCCACCATTTATCTTGTACCCATGGTAGACCCGGATGGGGTGGATTTGGTCACCGGCGGCATTGAGTCTGGCTCGGTGGAATATGAGCTGGCACGGATTTTGGCAGACAATTATCCGGATATTCCCTTTCCGGAGGGGTGGAAAGCCAATCTTTTGGGTGTGGACTTAAATTTGCAATATCCGGCAGGCTGGCTCAGAGCGAGAGAAATTAAATTTTCTCAGGGCTTCACCCGCCCCGGTCCGAGAGATTTTGTGGGGCGTGCCCCTTTGGGGCAGCGGGAAAGTCGGGCGTTGGCGGAATATACCGACACGGTCAATCCGGATTTGGTGTTGGCATATCATACCCAAGGTAAGGTCATTTATTGGCAGTTTCAAAATATTTTTGTGCCGGAGGCGCAGAAGCTGGCGGAGGAATTTGCCAGAGTCAGCGGCTATGCGCTGGAGGATACACCCTATGAGTCCTCCTTTGCAGGCTATAAGGATTGGTTTATTCAGTCCTTCCGCCGTCCGGGTTATACCATTGAGGTAGGGGAGGGGGAAAACCCACTGCCCTTGTCACAATTTGATGAAATTTATCGGGATAATCTGGGTATTTTGGTAACAGCTGCTACGGATTTTACCCCGTAATCATGACTACAAAGGAAATTTAATTTGGAGGTTTACCAATGAATATGAATTGTTTCTTGGATGTCAAGCCGGAGGTGGCAGCGGCACTGCGGGAGGGAAAGCCCGTTGTTGCATTGGAATCCACCATTATTTCCCATGGAATGCCTTATCCGCAGAATGTGGAAACGGCGTTGAATGTGGAAAAAATCATTCGGGACAATGGGGCTGTGCCTGCCACCATCGCCATCATTGGCGGTCGGCTGAAGGCAGGCTTGACGCCGGAGGAAATTGAATATTTCGGCAAAAAGGGACAGGACATTGCCAAGGCATCCCGCCGGGATTTGGCAGTGCTGTGCGCCCGTGGTGAGGATGGCGCTACCACAGTGACCACCACTATGATGATTGCCAACATGGCAGGCATCCGGATTTTTGCCACCGGCGGTATCGGTGGTGTGCATCGTGGTGCAGAAACCACCATGGACATTTCTGCGGATTTGGAGGAGCTGGGACAGACACCGGTGATGGTGGTCTGTGCCGGTGCAAAATCCATTTTGGATTTGGGATTGACACTGGAATACTTGGAAACCAAGGGCGTGCCGGTGATAGGCTACGGCACAAAGGAGCTGCCGGCGTTCTATACCCGTCATTCCGGTTTTTCTGTGGATTACCGCATTGATACGCCACAGGAGCTGGCAGATGCCTTCCGGGCGCAGAATGACATGGGCTTGCAGGGCGGTATGCTGGTGGCAAATCCCATTCCGGAGGAATTTTCTATGGATGCCGGTGTCATCAATGCCGCCATTGACAAAGCCATTGGTGAATGCAAGGAAAAGGGCATTTCCGGTAAGGAAACCACGCCCTTCCTGTTGGCAAGAGTGGCAGAGCTGACCGGCGGCGACAGTCTTGCCTCCAACATTCAGCTGGTTTATAACAATGCGGCACTGGCGGCAAAGACCGCCGTGGCATACGCCCGCCCGAAGGAATATTTTGTGTCGGAGAGCGCCCATATTTCCGGCGATGTGCGACTGGGAAAGAACGCCAGTGTATGGCATGGCGCAGTGCTGCGTGGCGACAGCGCACCCATTGTAGTGGGAGAGGGCAGCAATGTGCAGGACAACTGCGTGCTGCATGAAGCTACCACCATTGGAAAATACTGCACCATCGGACACAATGCCATTGTGCATGGCTGCACCATTGGTGATCATTGCATGGTGGGCATGGGCGCTATCGTGCTGAATGGAGCGGTGATTGGAAATAATTGCCTTGTTGGGGCAGGCGCTGTGGTGACGGGCAAAATGAATGCACCGGACAATTCTGTGATTTTGGGTAGCCCTGCCAAGGTGGTT
>JAZOPV010000032.1:0-45060 GCA_045655745.1 Faecousia sp. | reverse complement strand
TGCCGGTATCCAACGGGTTATTTATGATGTATTTTGCAGTTCTGGCTGTACCTGTGGAGGGCTGAATCAGCATGACCTTGTTGTCAGCACCTGTAGGGTCATCGGCTTGCTTGGCATCGCCGGTTGAGTTGTAATCCCAGTCTAGGGTAGGCCGTTTTGTGTTGTACCAATCGCCTTCAAAGTCGAAGTTGAAGTTGAACCAGGTTACAGTGTCGTATATGGGTTCCTCGGCGGGGTCGCTGGCATCAGCGTAGACGGGAATGCCAAAAAGCATTGCAGCGCAGAGTATCAGCGAGAGAATGCTACGGAACAATGATGTTTTTTTGTGTGTGGTTGTGTTCATCACAGGTTGCCTCCTTTTATTTCGATTATGGTAATATTTACTATTATATCAAGTATAAGGATGATTTGTCAAAAAGTCAACACACTTTTTGATTTATTTCACCCGATTGGGGGATGGGGTGGTCCTTGCAGCAGCTTCGCATTGCCGGGAGCGCAGTCTTTATAGAAAACATTCGTTCCGTCATGAATAAGCACCTGCTCACCGGTCATGCATTTTGCAGAATTCTCAACACTTGTCCAGTTGAATTCCTGCTGGGTAAAATCCTCTCGTTCATTTGTTACATTCCACCATTAGATTGGATAAAATGCCATGCATTTTTGGTAATGATACTATATTCTGGCCGCTATGTCAATGTAAATGAAAAAAATTCCATATCCTAGCAATTATTATGGTTTTGTTCTTGCCCCTTCGTTGACAAAGACGGATTTACATCATACCATAACCATACGCAGAAGATAAGGAGTGTAAAAAGCATGAAAAACGAGCTACATCACATATTTTCCACCCCCCCTGCAGAGTTCTCTCCGATGCCTTTCTGGTTTTGGAATGACCAGCTGTCAGAAAGCGAAATTACCAGACAGATTGAGGATTTTGCCAGCAAGGGTGTTATGGGCTTTGTTATTCATCCCCGTAAGGGTATGCCCAAGCAAATACCCTATTTGTCCGATGCTTTTATGCATTATGTGAAGCATGCGGTAAAGGAAGCAGCCAGACTGAATATGCATGTCGTGCTGTATGATGAGGCTATGTATCCCTCCGGCTCTGCGCATGGTTTGGTTGTGAAGAGCAATCCGGAATACGCTACCCGTGCCCTGCGAATGGAAATGCTTTCTTCTGCTGACAACGGAAATCTGCTGGAAGCAGTCAGGGAGTTCTCTGTGCATCACCTCCGGGAAAATGAAAAAATTCTCGCCGTGATTGCCGCCGATATGAACGAGCAGGGTGAGGTGCTTGCGGATACTCTGCTTGAGGTTTGCCCCGAGGAGGCATTGCCCGCCGGATGCTCTGCGCTCTTTGTTTTGATTGAGGGTTATTCCGGTGGCCGCATCCGTGGCGTTCATTTTGGGGAGGATGACGGCGAGCCGGATGCACCGCCTTCCGGTGACCTGCTGAATCCTGAGGCGATGCGTAAATTTATTGAGCTGACTCATGACCGTTACTATGAGGTGCTGAAGGAATATTTTGGAAATACCGTGATTGCGATGTTTACGGACGAGCCGGATGTCAAGGGTCGTGGCGCTATAAAAGGCAGTCAACCTTGGACCGTCAATTTTGCAGAATATTGGAAGCAGTTTGGCGGCAAGCTGACTGATTTGCCCCTGCTGTGGAAGGATGCAGAGGACGGCTCCCACGAGGCTGTTCGCAGACAGTATCAAAAAGCAGTGTATAAGCGGCTGAGCGATTCCTATTATCGGCAGATATCTGAGTGGTGCGCACAGCACAACATCGCCTTGACGGGACATCCTGCCAAGAGTGATGATATTGGGCTTTTGAAGCATTTCCATATTCCCGGTCAGGATGTGGTATGGAGATGGGTCGCTCCGGAACTGGAGAGGGGAATCGTTGGGCGCGACTCCACCATGGGAAAATGCTCCTCCGATGCCGCCCGGCATAGCGGAAAGCGCAGAAACTCCAATGAGTGCTTTGGCTGCTGCGGCCCGAACGGTGTTCAATGGGCCTTTGCCTGCGATGATATGAAATGGTATCTTGATTGGATGTTTGTCCGTGGTGTGAATTTGCTGTATCCCCATGCATTCTTCTATTCCATCGATGGCGAAGAACGCTTCGGAGAGCGTCCCCCGGATGTGGGTCCCAACAACACCTTCTGGCCGTATTATAAGTGCTTTTCTGATTATATGAAGCGTATGTGCTGGCTGATGACTGACAGCTATAATACGACACCTGTCGCCGTTTTGGGCAGAGAGGATTATCTTCCCTGGGAGCCGGCAAAGGAGTTGTTCTGCAATCAGCTGGAATTCAACTATTTGGAGGATACGCTGCTGCTGGACGATACCTGCCGGCAGGAAAACGGCTGGCTGAAAATTCAGAAGCAGGCGTACCGCGTTGTGCTGACGGATTCTCGGGCGGTGCTTCCTCAGGCTGTGGAAAAGAAGCTGGCTGACTTTGTATCTGCCGGCGGATATGTCCTGTTCTGGGATAAGGAGCAGCAGTTGGCGGATGCGGTAAAAAATGTTTTGGAAGCAGACCGTACCTGCCCACAGCAGCTTGCTATCACCTCTGATGGGACTGCTGAGGATTTGCGTGTCAGTCATGTGGTAAAGGAAGGACAGGATTTCTACCTGCTTACCAATGAAGGAGAAAACAGCTTCTGTGGCGCTGCCTTGATTCCCCATTCAGTAGCCGGTGTAGAGCTGTGGGACGCATGGAATGGCACTTTTGAAGCCGTTGCTACCCAGTGTCAGAACGGCCGTGCTTTGGTGCCGATTCATCTGGACCGTAGAGAAAGCATTATTATATATGTGGGCAGGTCAGCCTCCACTGCCCCAAAAGCATCGACTGCCCCCTGTCATGTTGTTCATCTGCTCCGAGACCTGCCCTGCGGCGCTTGGAAAATTACTGCCGGGGATTTGGAGCTTCCTTCTGCCACCCTTACGGATTGGTCCCTTTGGCCCGGTATGGAGGAATTCTCCGGAACGGTCACTTACGAAGCTTCCTTTGAATACCATCCTCAGTCAACGGAAGGATTTATTCTTGATTTGGGCAATGTGCATGAAATCGCCGCTGTATCGGTCAATGGCTGTCCGGTGGGAATTCGTTTTTGGGCACCCTACCGATTTGATGTGACGGCTGCGCTGCACGATGGGCTTAACTCATTGCGCATTGAGGTAACCAATACGCCTGCCAACCGCATGATGAAAATCAAGCAGCCGTCCGGACTGATTTTATCCTGACGGATGTTTGTAAAAATGTAATTGGCGCTGTTTTAAAGCAATGGGCAAATAAAAACCACCCTATCTACCGGAATTGTCCGGCAGGTAGGGTGGTTATTTATTGCGTGTTTTACCGATTTCTGCCGGCAGCCTTTTTACACAGAGGCTTCGGCAGGACAAACGGCAATGCTATATATGAAAGGTGTATTTCTTGATATTTTATCAAACTGGATATTGACAGAATCACTTTCGGCGATATGCGAGATTACAAACTCTTTTTTGCCGGAAATGGCTTCGTGAATGACATGCTTCTTGCCGTCAAGGGTGATGCACACATCCAATTCGTTGCCAGTACTTCCCATGACAATTTTTACAAGATTTTCAGCATTTGGCTTCATGCGCAGCTGATAGCTAAACCAACCGTGGGCGTTAATGCTGCTCCATTGCATGCCTTTGCTGTTTCCCGGAATACGGCAAAGCGCACCATCAATGATAAGCGTGTCGCTGTAGTTGACCTCTTTCCGAAGCTTGTGACCCTCCATTGCACCGCCGCATACGACATAATCAATTAGTGCGTTGTCCGCAACAAATGCATTTGCTGCCTGCTTTTCCAACTCGAAGCATTTCAGGACATCCGTTGTGAAGGCGCCGATAAAGTCAAACAAGCCATTGCTTTCCACGCCCAAATAGCCGCCGCCGCAATTCAGACCGTAAAAAGCATCTCCCAGCTGTGCAATTCCGTCTTCTTTGTATTTTGTCAGCTTTTCCACATTTGCCTTGAATTCTGCTTCATAGGCTTCCTGATGGGTGTCAAAATACTTGGCGTATGCCACAATGGTGTCCAAAAGTGTTTTCCAAATTTCGGTTACCATTTTCAGATTCAGGAATTTGGTCCAAAGCTTGCGATATTCTTTTTCTTCAATCTTATGCTCCAACGCTGTCAGTTGGTCGTACAGAGCTGCCGCCTCTTTGACAGCCGCATTTTTCTCTGCCAGCAGCTCCTCTTGCGTACCTCTGTGCCAGTTTTTCGGGAAGAACCATTCGTTGGATGCGATTTCGCATTTTTCCCGTGCAATTTCAAAATAATAGTGATTCTTGCAGTGATTCAACTGGGGGAATCTGCTCAAAGAGGTGAAATAAACACCCTTGAGATAGAAGGTTTTTCTGAGAATATCTTCTGTTTTCTCCATGAGTGCTTCCACTTCGGCGGCTGCATTCGGGTATTTTTCTGCAAAGAAACGATGAATTTCGCTGTCCGGGTCCTTGCCGCTCAGATATGCGTTCATGATGACAATATTGACCTCGTTTACACTGCCAAACGGGTGCTGACCTTCCCGGTCAATGCGGGCTACATATCCTTTGGGGGCAAAGCTTTCGCAGTATGTAAACTTTTCACGAATATGCTCCTTCAGCATCAGCGGCACATGGCCTTTTCCGAAGAACTCTCCGAAAATATCTCCCTCTACAAACAGCGGATTTTTCTTTATCTTGCTGTAAAAGGCGTTGTTGGGCAGAGTCAGACTCCAGTCAAACTGTGTCCACTTGTCCATGATGAGCAAATCGGGGGAGATTTCCTCGTATGCCTTGGTCATCATCTTGTAATCTTCTTCCAGACTGGCAAAGGGTCTGACAATCAGTTCTTTACCCAAGGAGCGGCAGGTGTCGTACAAAATCTTGGTTACATACTTTACACGCTCGATTTTTCCCAGCTTCTGGTCCTTCAGCTTCAAAAGAGGGATTTTGGTTTCGTGAAGTGTCAGGATAAGACCGTCCATATCCGGATAGGCATAGAAAAAGTCAATGATTTTATTTTCCAGAAAATCCTTGACAAGCGGATGGCTTACCTCAATATCGCCGTAGCTGTTGACGATTTCGGGATATACATCCTTCAGGTCGGTGGGCAGCTCCAACTCGTGATGCCAATGGTACATTTTTATGCCATATTGCTTTGCCTTGCGGCAGGCTGCATTCACAGCGTCCAAGGAATACTGCAGGTATGCCATATCCTTGGAGTTGTCAAATTGACTGTATTTGCGGTATGGTGTGACGCCGTCAATATTTCCCTTTACACCATGGTGGATCGGTCCAATCACCTGCATGTGATTAAAACCAAGCTTCCCTGCGTAATCCACGGTAAACAGAAGATAGTCCTTGTCCACATCCACCGGATTACATACGGACATGCCGATAATTCTTTCCTTTTGTGCTTGCTTTTGCATGTTATATTCCTCCCTTATGATAATAAGCTGGGGATAAACGCTTCTTTCAATGCTCTGAAGATTAAAACGCACAAGTCGTGCCTACAATTTCTGGTTTTGACTGTTGGGAACGACCGGAAAAATTATATCACAATCCGATGCCTTTTTCACGAAGTTTATAACAAGAAATCTAGTTTTAAATAAAAATAATTCTATTTATATATTGACGCTTGGTTTGTTTCCTTTTATACTTTCAGTATGGATAGTTCGTTGTAGCCCTTTGCGTGTGGGGGGGCTTCACAGTTTGCGGCACATGGAAGAAAGTGAGAAAAAATGAGCGGTATTTTCAATTATAACAGCCCCTTTGTTCAGTTTATCTGCAAGGTGGCAGATTGTATTTTGCTGAGTCTTATGTGGATTGTTTCCTCCCTGCCTGTATTCACCATGGGGGCGGCATCGACAGCCCTTTATTATACAGTCAATAAGGTTATCCTTCGGGAAGAAGGAACGATATGGAAGGAATACTGGCACTGCTTTCGCATGAATTTTAAGCAGGCAACCCTGTCATTTCTGATTCTGATACTGGCAATGGTATTTGTGGCTTTTGACGTACTGGGTCTTTATCAGATGGCGGCAGGGGGCGAGAATATCTCTATTTTCAGTATTATTATTCTGATTTTGTGCGTTCTGCTGGTCATGTGGTTTCACTATATATTACCTTATATTTCTCACTTCTATGATACCACCAAGACGGTGTTTAAGAACACGCTGCTGCTCTGCATTTCAAATTTCAAGCGCTCGCTGCTGCTTTTGATTTTGTTTGTCGTTGTGACCTTTTTGCTGTTTGCGACACAGTATTTCCCTGTGCTGATTTTGTTGCTGATATTGTTCCTTCCGTCTGGCTATGCGCTGATGTGTGCAAGTATTTTGAATAAAGTATTTGACAAATACATAACTGCGCAGACGGACTGCTGATATATGCGTTGATTTATATTTGAAAGTTAAGAAAACTACCTCCTATGCATAAGAAATGCTACATAGGAGGTAGTTTTGTTTAAAAATCACGGTATCTGAAGAATGGCTGGATAATGGGTTATAAATGGATTTTTTCCAATGTTAAGATGCTTATGCCTTAAAGTGCTTCGGGGAATGTCCGGTATATTTTTTTACAATTCTGCTGAAATAATTGACATCCTCAATGCCGATGATTCCAGCAATGTCGGTAATGGATAGGTCTGTGGCGGCTAACAGTTTCTTTGCGACTGAAATTTTGACATTCAGCATATATACCTTGGGCGTTACGCCGGTATGCTCTTTAAAGATATGGGAAAAACGGCTGACGCTCAGATGACACATTTCTGCGTAAAACGCAATGCTGTAGTTTTGGTCATAATGCGTGTGCATATGCTTGCACACGGCGTCAATATTCTTTCTGGATTTGCTGCTGATTTCCTGCGCCTCATATTGCTTTAAGCGGCCGGCCGCAGCAAGAAAGTGAAGTAGCAAGGCGGCACAGGTTTCGGTGTAGTGCGGCGGTTGAAGCAAGTATTCGTTTTCCATTTCGGAGAATATGCTCTCTAAGGTATTGTTTGTTCCTACATGCGTCACACGGTCCTGAAGCAGTCCGAATTTATCCAGAAATTCCCTGCAAGCGGTGCCGCTGAAATGAATATAGCAGGAAATGGAGTTATCGGCAGCTTTAAAGCCGTATACCTGTTTTTCATAGGGTTTAAACAAAATGATATTTCCTGCGCCAATTATTTTTTCTTTGCCGTCGAGTTCTATGGAACAAGCACCTTTTTCGATGTATAAAATGTGATAATCGACACGGCCGTTTTCCCGAATCATTTTGTAATCATGGTCAGCCAAAAATTGCCTTCCGCAGCTGTTGAGCTCCAGAAAAGCGTCGGACAGCTTTTCGGTTGAAATAATCATGGTATTTCTCCTTCGTGACAACACTGTTTTTATCGTAAGCAAAAAGGTCAGTTTTGTCAACCATCAGCAGAAGAAATAGCAGAAAAATGCTATTTTCAGTAAAAAAAGCTATATCTACTCTTTATATATTGTGATATAATAACGGGAGAATTTATTTTCTTTTTTGCGAAAAAAGAAAATAGTAATAAAAGAAAGGAACAAAAAAGTATGAACAACTATAATTTGCTGCCCCCTGAGGAGTTGGGAAAAGGCTCCAGCATTAAGCTGAATGTGTCTGGCGCGGAGGTTGATATCTATTGGAAGGTCGCCATTGAGGTTTTGGAGGTTATTGCCGCAAACAACAAAAAGGGCGAGCCCACCGTTATGGTAGTCCCTTATGGTCCTCTTGGCCCCTATTTCAGACTGGCAGAGCTGGTCAATCGGTATCGTATTTCTCTGAAGAACTGTGTGTTTATCAACATGGATGAATACCTGGCAGATGAGAAAACCTATATTGATATCAATGACCCCCTTTCTTTCCGTGGCGGCATGAACCGCGTTTTCTATAATCTGGTGGATGAGGAACTAAATGTTCTTCCGGAAAACAGAATTTTCCCCGAGCCCGGCAACGAGGGCAGAGTGATGCAGATTATTGAAAAGTACGGCAAGCTGGATTTGGTTTTCGGCGGCGTGGGCATCAACGGACACTACGCATTCAATGAGCCGCCAGAGCCGGGTGAGGTTGTATCCAATGAGGAGTTCGCCAACCGCGCTACCAGAGTGCTGAAAATCAGCCGTGAGACCAAGACCATTAACGCTTATATGAATTGCGGCGCTGATTTGAATGCTATTCCCGAGTACTGCATCACAGTTGGTATGAAGGAAATGTTCATGGCACGCAAGATTATTATGATTATGCCCCGTGACTGGAACGCAGGTGCACTGCGCAAGATTCTGCACGGTGAAATTACCGCCAATGTACCTTGCTCCCTGTTCCGTAATCACAGCGATGCTACCATCTTTACACTGGCAGAGGCTACCAAGTGCCCCATTCCGGAGATTCGGGTTTATAACAAATGATGAACGGTGGCGCGCTTTTGATCAAGAATGCCAGGGCGGTTTTGCCAAACGGCATAACAGAGCCCCTGTGTATCCTTGTAGAAGAAGGAATCATCAAGCAGATTGGTGCAAGCAGCTCTTGCGGAGTGCAGGAATCTGTTGATGCGAATGGCGGCTATGTATTTCCGGGTTTTATCGATGTACATATTCACGGCGGCGGCGGTGCAGACTTTATGGACGGCACACCGGAGGCCTTTGAAACTGCTGCGAAAGCGCATCTGGCAAAAGGAAGCACGACCATCGTTCCCACAGCAATGACCGCAACGCAGGAAGAGCTGATTGGTTTTATTCAGGCATATCATGCGTTTAAGTCCAGCAGCGCTTATGCATCTGTGGTTTGCGGAATGCATTTGGAAGGCCCTTACTTTTCAAAAGCGAATAGTAAGAGCAAAGGTGCGCAAAGCGGTGCGCTGATTCGGGATATCGATTTTGATGAGGTTCGGATGCTCCTGGAGCTGGCTCAGGGTGAAATTATTCGCTGGGATGCAGCACCGGAGGTGCCCGGAAGTGAGCAATTTGCTCGGCTCATGTGCGAAAATGGCATTATCTGTGCAGTGGCGCACACAAATGCGACTGCGGATGAAGCACAGAAGGGATATGCTGCCGGATTTTCTCATGTGACCCATTTTTATAATGCAGTAACGGCTTATATGAAGCGAGATCAAGTGGTTACAGCAGGCGTGGTGGAGGCAACCTACCTGGACAAAAATGTGACGGTTGAGCTGCTTTGTGATGGACATCATGTTCCCAAGCAGTGTCTGCAGCTTGCGTTGCAAATTAAGGGTGCGGACCGGGTGCTCGGCATAACGGATGCGACCCGCATTTCCTGCACGGACGCCAAAAGCGGAAAGCTGGGCAGCCTGAAAAACGGTGCAGAAGTGATTGTGGACAGTGGGGTTGCAAAGCTGCCGGATATGTCCTCGTTTGCCGGAAGCATCTGTACGATGGACAAGGCACTGAAGGTGTTGTGCGTGGATTATGGCGTTGATGCTGTTACAGCGGCAAAAATGCTGTCGACAAATCCCGCCAAGCATATCGGTGTGGATAAACAGAAAGGCACTGTAGAAGCAGGAAAAATGGCAGACCTTGTGATTACAGACGCTGATTTTAATCTAAAAACCGTTATTAAGAACGGAATTCAGGTGCTGTAAATCGCCATTTTTATGAAGCAAAAGCGGGGAGATGTCCATATGCTTTTTGAAGCCCTGCTGCAGTTTATGAAATCACATATTGTAATTTGAGAGGTTATTATGCTTTACGATTTGAAGGATATTTTAAATCTTGGTGAAAAGGGCGGCTTTGCTGTGCCGGCATTCAATGTGTATAACCTGGAAACCGTTTTGGGTGTAATGAATGCCGCAGAGGAAACCGGCGCACCTGTTATTTTCCAGATGTACAGTCGTTTGTTGGACAGCCAGAATGCACAATATGTGGCGCCGATTATTATGGAAGCCATTAAGAATATGAAGGTGCCTGCTGCATTCCATTTGGACCATGGCGCAGGCGTTCCTGAGGTGCTTCGCGCTCTGCGTTATGGTGCTACCGGTATCATGATTGATGCTTCTACCGAACCTTTGGACGGAAATATTGAAAAAACCTGCCATGTTGTTTCTATGTGCCGTGAAGTAGGCGTCAGCGTGGAGGGTGAGTTGGGCCATGTAGGCACCACAAAGGAAGAAATCGGCACCGAGCATACCAAGGTGGACGAGGCTGTTCGGTATGTGCAGGAGACCGGCGTGTCTGCGCTTGCAGTCATGGTGGGCACTGCACACGGCCGTTATAAGCAGGCTCCCGTGCTGAATATTCGCCGCATTAAAGAAATACACGATGCTGTGGATGCCCATTTGGTGCTTCACGGTGGCAGCGGTGTGCCGGATGACCAGATTCGTGCGGCTATCGATGCCGGTATCCGTAAGATTAATTTTAGCACAGACCTTTGCTATGCGTTTATGAATACTGTGCGAGAAGTAGACTCCAATATTGTAGCAATCGACCTTGCGATGAAGCAGCCTGTTGCTGCGGTTCAGGAATTCGCTTTGAGTAAAATTAAGCTGTTGGGAGCAGATAAGGCATGATTGAGGTTGTTGGCATTGGTGCGGCACTGTTTGATATTCTGATGACAGCAGATGCGTTCCCTATGGAAGATACGAAGCTTCAGGGCAAGCAGACAAAGCTGCAGGGAGGCGGTCCTTGCGCCACCGGATTGGTGGCAATGAGCAAGCTGGGTGTCAGCAGTGCTTATATGGGTACGCTGGGAGATGATATGTATGGCGATTTTATTCGCAGTGCTTTTGATACATATGGCGTTGACCGGACCCATGTCAGAACAGTTCCCGGTGCGCAGTCTTTCCATAGCTTTGTATTGTTGAATCTATCTAACGCAAGCCGTACCTGTGTGTGGAACAGGGGCACGGTAACGCCGCCGATACCCGCGGATGTGAATCTGGATGTGCTGAAAAATGCAAAATTTCTGCATCTGGACGGTCATCAGCTGGAATGTGCAATTTATGCGGCTGAAAAAGCACGGGAATTCGGCGTTACAGTCAGCTTGGACGCCGGTGGCACCTATCCCGGCATTGAGCGACTGCTGCCGTTGGTCGATGTGCTGATTCCTTCGGAAGAATTTGCGTTGAAAATCACGGGCTGTAAAACCGCAGAAGCTGCTGCTGCAGCACTTTGGGATGCCTATCACCCTCAAACCTTGATTATTACCCAAGGAAGCAGGGGCGGTTTCATCTGGGAGAACGGCAAGCCCGTTCGCTACCCCGTGTTCCCGGTAAATGCCGTAGATAGCAACGGTGCAGGTGATACCTTCCATGGCGCTTTTGTGGCAGCCTGTGTCAAGGGCATGACGGTTATGGAAGCGGCAAGCTATGCTTCTGCCACTTCTGCCCTGAAATGCACTCGATTCGGCGCACAGGAGGGAATTCCCGGTGACAAGGAAGTGTTGGAGTTTATGGAGAAAAACCCCGGTATTATTCGATAAACAGATATTTTAGCATTTAGGAGGTTGTCAGAATATGCAAGAAAAATCCTTAATATTTCACATGATTCGCTCGGAGCTGGAAGATGCGGTGGGCGTGGAAAATGTGTCTACCAAGAAAACAGAACGGGCAGTTTATTCTGTGGACTATTTTTGGCTGAGCCGTAAATGGCAGGATGCCGGTGAGGAAGGCCCTATGCCGGATATCATTGTCCGTCCCGGCTCTACCGAGGAAGTATCCAAGGTCATGAAAATTGCCAACTACTATAAGATTCCTGTCACAACTTGGGGCGGCGGCTCCGGCAGTCAGGGCGGTGCGCTGCCTGTATCCGGCGGAATTTTGCTGGATATCAAGCGTATGGACAAGCTGATTGACTTGAATGTGGAAGCTGGTACGGTTACTTGCGAGACCGGCATGATTTTTTCGACGCTGGAAGATTTGGTTAACGAGAAGGGCTACTCTGTAATGCACCTGCCCTCCTGCATGACCTGCTGCACCGTTGGCGGTGCGCTTGCCCATAACGGTATTGGTATTCTATCTACAAAATATGGCAAGATGGATGATATGTGTCTGTCTTTGGAGGTCGTTCTGCCCAACGGCGACATTATCAACACCCTGCCTGTTCCCAAGCATTCCTCCGGCCCGAACCTGATTCCGTTTTTCGTTGGCTCTGAGGGTACACTGGGCATCATGACCAAGGTTAAATTTAAGATTGTGAAGCAGCCCCAAGTGCGGATTCATCATGCGTTCCTGTTCTCCGATATTCACATCGGGTATCAGGCCTGCCGGGAAATCGTACAGGCTGTTAAGCCCTCCATTGTGCGGTTGTTTGATGAGGCAGAGACAGTTTCCATCATCAAAAAGATTATCGGCTTTGCCAAGAAGGGTTCTTTCCTGAACTTGACCTTGGAGGGTTATGAAAAAATCGTGGATGCTGAGCTGGAGATTGTTTTGGAAATCGCCAGAAAATACGGTGCAGAGGATTTAGGAACAGAATATGGTGAGAAGTGGTTCCAGAACCGCATCACCTTCTTCTATCCCGACCATATTATGGACCTGCCCCAGATGTTCGGTACGCTGGATACGGTGGCAACCCATGATAATATTGAGAAAATCTACCGGGCGATGAAGGCCGTTGTGGAGGACAACTTCAAGCAGTACGGTGTCCGTTTTATTTCTCATAGTTCCCATTGGTATGATTGGGGTGCCATGAACTATTCCCGTTTCATCATCGACAATCCGCCCAAGGACCCCGAGGAAGCTCTACGGGTACATAATCAGATTTGGAATACCGGCGTGCGTGCAGCACTTGCCAATGGCGGTGTCCTGAATGACCATCACGGCGTCGGTCTAAAGCTGTCCCGTTTGGTCAGAGAGCAGTATGGTCCTGCGCTTCAGGTCCTGCAGGCACTGAAGAAGGAACTGGACCCCAACGGTATTATGAATCCCTATAAGATGGGTCTGTAAAAAGGACAGGAGGTTACGAATTATGATTACTCAAAATGCTATGCATCATGCGGAAAAATGTCGTTTCTGCTGGATGTGCCGTCACCTGTGTCCCGTTCAGCATCAGACTGGTAAGGAGCTGAACACGCCCCGTGCCAAGGGCTTGCTGCTGAGCATGGTTAACAAGGGAGCGCAGGTTTTTGATAAGGATATGGCAGAGGCGATGTATGAGTGCCTGCTGTGCGATGCCTGTACCAATGATTGCGCCACCGGCTATCAGCCTCCGCTGTTTATTCGGGAAGCCCGTACAGAAGCCGTGGTCAATGAGCTTGCTCCTGAGGCAGTGATGAAGCTGATTGACAATGCACTGGAATGCGGCAATATTTACGGTAAGGAAAAGCCCTCCTATGCACAGGAAGGCAAGGATGTTTTGGTTTATATCGGCGATGTGGCAGCAGTGCAGGTGCCTCAAATGGCAAAAAATCTGCTGGCAGTGCTGGCAAAGGCAGGCGTTAGCGCTAAGGTTTTGAAGAATGAGCCATCCTCCGGTATGATGCTGGCTGATTTGATGGGCTACACCCAAGAGGTGGTGGAGCAGGCGAAAGTCTGTGCAGAAGCAATCAACGCAGCTGGTTTGCCTGTGGTGGTGCTGGACAGCTACGATGCCGAAATTATGAAGCAAAAGTACCCTGAGTGGGGCTGTGAGCTCAAGACTGAGGTTTATACAGCAACTGCTTATGTTGCAAAGCTGATTGAAGAAGGCAGTCTGAAGGCGAAAGCAGCCAACGGTGTAAAGGGCGCTTGCCATGATGATGACCGTTTGGCCCGTACCTTCCATGAATTTGCTCCCGTTCGTGCGATTGCGAAGGCAGCAGGCTATGAGTTGGGCGAAATGTTCAATCGGGAAAAGCTGGCCAAGTCCTGTGGTAGTGCTGTGGCATATGGCTATATGCCTGAGCTTATCACTAAGGTGGCAGGCGGTCGTTGGGCTGATTTGCAGCGTACCGAAAATACCGCTATGCTGGTGGCCAATCCCCAAGCCTACCTGTGTCTAAGCCTGTGCGTACCGCAGGGTTTCGAGCTGGTCGACCTGTATGGAGCCTGCGTTTAAAACAGTGCGCAACATTCTTGTTTGCGTAAAGGCGGTGCCATCCTCGTCTTCTGTTCAGGTGGACGGGGAGTATCGGCTGCAAAGGGACAATGTAAACCTGCAATGGAATATTGCGGATGAAGCAGCCTTGGAGGCGGCTCTGAGCCTAAAAGGTACGGATGGCACTGTGACAGTGCTTACAATGGGGCCTCCGAAGCTGGAGGAACCCTTAAAGGAATTGCTTGCAAGAGGAGCTGACCGGGCTGTTCTTATCACAGACCGCCTTATGGCGGGAGCAGATACCCATGCGACTGCAGCCGCCTTGAAGGCGGCTGCGGAAAGCCTAGGGCCCTTTGAGCTCATTCTCTGCGGACGGCGGGCGATTGACGGAGAAACCGGTCAGGTTCCGGGGGAATTGGCAGCTGCTTTAGATATTCCCTGTATTTCCAATGTTGAAGAAATTCATCCGGAAAAAGAGCAGCTGATTCTTTCTCGGCGGCTGGAAAATGGTGTTCAGCACTTATGCGCAGAGGGCCCTTTGGTGGTCAGTATGTGTGAGTATTCCTACACACTGCGGCTTGCCGGCATTCAGTCTATGCGGCGTGCCAGAAATAAGGCTGTAGAGAGATATTCTGCGGCTGATTTGGGTATGACTGCAGGCGAGTGCGGATTAAAAGGGTCGCTGACGAAGGTTGTGGCAATGGAGGCGACATTTCCGGGGCTTCGCAAGGGCGTGAAAGAATGGAGCGTGCCGAAGGGTGTCGCTTATATGCTCAATGCCATCCGGGAGGTGCAACCATGAGTCAGGAGATTTTGGTGCTGTGCCCCTTCGGAGTAGATGAGGGGCTTCTTAGCAAGGCAGCAGAGCTTTCCTCCGGTAATGTCAGGGCATTGGTCCCTGTTGGGGAAGTCAGTCAGGCAGCTTTATACGGTGCAGGCGTTATTCATGCATTGGATAAGAAGGAAATTGCTGACGAAGCCATCTTTGCAGAATATCTGGCAGAAAAAGTACAAGCGTGGGGAAATAAGATTGTCCTTGCGCCTGCTACAATCAAAATGCGAAACATTATGCCGATTTTGGCATGGAAGATGAATGCGGGCTTGACGGCTGATTGCACTGCGCTGGAACTGGAGGAAAATACTCTGCTCCAGACCCGACCTGCATTTGGCAATTCTTTGATGGCTACCATCCGTTCCCTCAGTGGTGTGCAGATGGCAACTGTGCGGCCCGGTACTTTCAGAGCCTGTCAACGACAGGTTTTGAAGCCGGCGGTGGTGGCAGAGCAATACACCGGAAAAGGGAAAATAACCCAGCTGTCCTTTGAAGAATTTAAAAAAGGATTGCCTTTACCACAGGCGGAAATTATTATCGCCGGAGGCATGGGCGTAGGCTCTAAGGAAGGGTTTCAGAAGCTGGAACGGCTGGCGCTTCGGTTGGGAGCCGGATTGGGTGCTTCCCGCATGGCGGTGGATGCCGGCTTTGCACCCTTCTGCTGTCAGGTGGGAATGACCGGCGTGACGGTAAGCCCCAAGCTGTATATTGCTGTTGGTATCAGTGGTGCAATACAGCACTTGGCTGGTATTTCCGGCGCAGAAAAGGTTATTGCGATTAATTCAGACCCGAAGGCTCCCATTTTTAACTATGCGGATTATGGCATTGTGGGAGATTGGGAAGTTGTAATTGAGTCATTCTTGGAGGAGGTGCTCGTATGAATTTCAAAAAGACATATACTCCGGCAAACGGTTACACAAAGCTTTGCGAGATTGGAAAATGCTCTTTAAAAAAGCTGGAGTTCGGCATCATTGAACTGGATTCCGGTGATGCATTAAAGTTCTACACAGAGGATAAGGAAACCGCATTTATTATGCTGGAGGGCCACTGTAATGTGACCTGCAACGGGGAGACTTGGGAAAATATCGGAAATCGAAGCAATGTGTTTGAAAACCGCAAGGCAGAGAGCTTCTATATGCCCAGAGAGCAGGAGCTGTTGATTTCTGCTGTTGACCATGTGAAAATTGCGGTTTGTGCTACGCCCGTAAAGGAAAAGACCGAGCCTCAGGTGCTTCGGGAGGACCATGTGGTATTGAAGCTACTGGGCGAACAGCCCTTCCAGCGGGAAACCAGCTTCATTATCGACGGAAATTCCAATGCCAAGGTCTTGACCATTGGAGAAGCATATGTAGCCAAGGGTAATTGGGCAGGCTTCCCCCCTCATAAGCATGATGAGGATAATATGCCTGCCGAATGCATTGCGGAGGAAATTTACTATTTCCTCTTTGACCCCAAGCAGGGCTTTGGCGTACAGTGCCTTTATACAGCTGACGGAGCAGTGGACGAGGCTTATCGGGTAAAAAATGATGAGCTGGTAGAATTCCCCTATGGCTATCATACAACCGTTGCAACACCGGGCTATCAGACCTATTTCCTGTGGCTCATGGCAGGAGATTATCAGGGCTTTAACCGTAGCAACGATCCGGAACATGATTGGATTGGAAAGTAAATAAGACTATGGAAAAATATGTACTTGGTGTGGACATTGGCAGCGGCTCTGTGAAGCTGACGCTGCTGTCCAATACTGGGCGTATTGCGGCAACTGCCGGTTGTGAGTATCCCACCAGCTATCCTCAGGTTGGATGGTGTGAACAAGACCCGGAAGACTGGTGCAGGGCGTTCAAAACAGCGCTTAATGATTTGCTAAAAACGGCAAATGTGAAAAAAGAATGGATTGAGGCCCTTTCCTTAGACGCTGCGACCCATACGGCTGTTTTGTTGGATGGAAATATGCAGGTGCTGAGGCCCGCAATTCTTTGGACAGATCAGCGAAGCAAGGAGCAGGTCCAATGGCTGAAGGATCATTGTCTGGATGTGATTATGGAACAGGCCATGAATGCTCCCACAACGGTCTGGACGCTTCCGCAGTTTTTGTGGCTGCGCCAGCATGAGCCGGAGACATGGGGCAATATCCGCCATGTGCTTTTTGCCAAAGATTATCTGCGCTTTCGTCTGACCGGTGCGCTGGAAACAGACACAATCGATGCAGCAGGCTCTATGTTCTTCGATGTGCGAAACGAGTGCTGGTCGGAGGAGCTTTGCCGTATTGGCGGCATTGATATGTCATGGCTGCCCAGATTGCGTAATCCGATGGATTTGGCAGGCTGCGTGAATGCAGCGTGTGCAACTCAGTTCGGTCTTGCGGAAGGAACGAAGGTGTTTGTCGGTACCACCGATACGGTTATGGAGGTCTTGGCAGCCGGCAATGTGAAGCCGGGGCATGCGACCGTAAAACTGGCAACCGCAGGCCGCATCTGTGTTATTACAGACCGACCCTTGGAGTCCAAATATATATTCAATTATCGCCATGTAGTGCCGGGGCTATGGTATCCGGGTACTGCAACTGCCAGCTGCGCAGCCAGCTACCGCTGGTATCGGGATGCCCTTGGAAGAGCCCCCTTTGCGGAATTGAATGTCCCTGCAGAAGCAATAAGCCCCGGCAGTGATGGGCTGATGTTCCATCCGTATTTAAATGGTGAGCTGACACCCTATAATGACCCGAATTTGAAGGGAAGCTATACGGGCATTAGTTCTATCCATACCACGGCGCACTTCACAAGGGCAACACTGGAGGGCGTTGCAATGAGCCTGAAGGACTGCCTTCTGACACTCCAGAATATTGGTGTGGAGATGAATCGTGTACGCATTATCGGCGGCGGTGCAAAGGGCTTGCTTTGGCGACAGATTGTAGCGGATGTGTTGGGGATTGAGGTACAGAAAGTCAAAGTGGATGATTCGTCCTTCGGCACGGCTATGCTGGCTGCTGTGAGCATGGGCTGGTTTTGCAGCTTTGAGGAGGCAACAGAACGATGCATCCAAATTGATTCTGTTTCTAAACCCAATCCTGAAAACCAGATGGTTTATGAGAAGCTTTTTGTAAAATACAAGGCAATTCATGATGCACTTGCTCCCATTTACCAAGAAGCATAAAGGAGCATTTTATCAAGGGAACAGGCTGTGGAGAAAACAACCTATTTACAAAGCTGCTCCTTATAATGTTCCGATGAAATTTTTATAAAAAACCACCCTATTTACCGTGTATTTCCGGTAAATAGGGTGGATTTGTTTTTCATTTTGCCCAGTGCCATTCACATGGGAAGGGTAGGCTTATTGCTCAAAGCGGAAATAGTGCAATGTATTGTAGTAGCTGATATTCTCAACCAGCTTGCTCAACTGCTCCATATCTGCCGGGTATTCGCCGTCCTCTACCAGCTGTCCAAAGAGATTACACAGTATTCGGCGGAAGTATTCATGACGGGTGTAGCTGAGGAAGCTGCGGGAATCGGTCAGCATACCGTTGAAAGTGCCCATAGCGCCCAAGCTCATGAGGCTCTTCATCTGCTCCTCCATGCCCATCTTATGGTCATTAAACCACCAAGCTGAGCCTTGCTGAATCATACCGGGAACGGCACTATCTGTTTGGAAAGCACCCATAATTGTGCCAATAGCGCTATTGTCAGCAGGATTCAGGGAGTACAAAATGGTCTTTCCTAATGCATCGGCTTCCTGTAAAGCGTTGAGCAATGCTGCCAAACCTTGTGCGTTGGGCTGGTCGTTGATGCAATCAAATCCGGTGTCCGGCCCTAATTTGCGGAACATCTTCTGAGAATTATCCCGCAGGCAGGCAAAATGGAACTGGCAAACCCAATCCCGGCGGCGGTATTCCTTGCATACAGCAATCAGCATGGCAGTATGGTAGGCCAGCTGCTCATTCCAGCTGATGCCTTTTCCTGCTTTTGCACGGGTATAAATATCGTTGAGGGTGTCCTCATCTGCCTCTACATAGAAGCAGTAGTCCAAAGCGTGGTCGCTCACCCGACAGCCATGGTCTGCGAAATAGGCAATCCGGTCAGACAGAGCGTTGCGCATATCTTGAACGGAGTTGATTGCATAACCAACCACCTTTTCCAGTGTCGCAACATATTGGGGGAAGGTTTCCTTATCTGCCCGCATGGCCTTATCGGGACGGAAAGCGGGTAGAACGGTTGCCGGTGCAGTAGCATCTGCCGCCAGAAGCTCATGTGCCTTTAAATCATCCACCGGGTCATCGGTGGTGCAAATCACTTTTACGCCGGATTTGCGAATAATGCCACGGACAGTCATGTCCGGCTGCTGCAAAATAGCGTTGCATTTTTCGTAAATATCCATGGCGTTATCGCCGTTCAAGGGCTGGGTGATGTTAAAATACCGCTGAAGCTCCAAATGCGTCCAGTGATACAACGGGTTTCCAATGAGCTTAGGCAAAGTCTCTGCCCACTTTTGGAATTTTTCCGCAGGGGTAGCTGCTCCGGTGATGTAATACTCGGCGACACCGCAGGAACGCATGGCACGCCATTTGTAATGGTCGCCTCCAAGCCATACATCGGTAATGGTGTCATACCGCTTGTCCTGATAGATTTCCATGGGGTTAATATGGCAATGGTAATCGATAATGGGCATTTTTGCCGCATGCTCATGATATAGGACCTTTGCTGTCTCGGTTTTGAGCAAAAAGTCCGCATCCATAAACTGCTTCATGTTGTTTCCTCCTGATTTACAGCACTACGCCGTCTTTAAATATTGAGATTTCCCGAAAACCTTTTTCTTCTGTTCTGGTTTTTTTGCCGGAAGCGGTTTCTAAAACCTGTTTCATCAGCGCCTGTGCGGATTCTGCCAAGGACATAGTCCCGTCCGCTACCAAACCGGCGTTAAAGTCAATCCACTGTGCCTTTTTGGTTGCTAAAGGAGTGTTGGTGGCAAGCTTCATGGTCGGGGCAGGTGCGCCGAAGGGTGTTCCCCGGCCGGTTGTAAACAGCACCAACTGTGCACCGGCTGCCGTCAAAGCGGTGGCGGAGACCAAGTCATTGCCGGGGCCGTAAAGCATATTCAGACCCTTTGTGGTAACGGTGTCGCCGTAGCCGATTACATCTACGATAGGGGCGCTGCCGCCCTTTTGGACACAGCCGCAGGACTTGTCCTCCAAGGTGGTAATGCCGCCTGCTTTGTTTCCGGGGCTTGGGTTTTCGTAGACCACCTCATTGTGCCGCAGGAAATACTGCTTAAAGCCGTTAATCATATCCACAGCCTTTTGGAAAACGGTTTCATTGACACAGCGGTTCATGAGGATGCCTTCTGCACCAAACATTTCCGGAACTTCTGTCAGGACGGTACTTCCGCCCATGGCTACCAGCATATCGCTGAACCGTCCCACAACCGGGTTGGCGGTAATACCGGAAAGTCCGTCACTGCCGCCGCATTTCATGCCGATAATCAGCTCAGATGCAGGAATCTGTTCTCTGTGGAATTGCTCCGCATAAGCGGCGCATTTTTCAAGAAGTGCTCTACCGGCCTGCATTTCATCCTCCACTTGCTGGCAGGTTAGAAATTGGATTCGGTTTTTATCGTAGTCGCCCAGTTCTTCCACGAACTGCTCATGGGTTAAGTTTTCGCAGCCCAGATGCAACACCAGCACAGCACCTGCGTTGGGGTGCTTGGAGAGGGCTGCCAAAAGCTTTCGGGTCTGTGCGTGGTCATCTCCGGTTTGAGAGCAGCCAAAGGGGTGTGTAAAGGTATAAAGACCATCAATACTGCCTTTTACCAAATCCTGATTATTAGCGACCAACGCCTTTGCAACATCATTGACGCAGCCGACAGTGGGAATAATCCAAATCTCATTGCGGATACCCACCTTGCCATCGTTTCGGCGGAAGCCCTGAAAATATTCTTCTGCTTGCCGGGGCAGGGAAATAGCCTGCGGCTGATAGGAGTATGTTTCCTCACCGGACAGGTTGGTTTTCATATTATGGGTATGCACCCACTGACCGGGCTGAATATTCGCTGTGGCATGACCGATGGCGAAGCCATACTTGTATATCATTTCTCCTGCCTTGATGGCATGCAGTGCCATTTTGTGGCCCTGAGGAATTTCCTCCAAGCTGACAATGCCCTCAAATTCCGTCCCTGCACGCATGGGATGCAGGGCGACTGCCACATTGTCCTTGGGATGGATATGCATAAAATCCGGCATAATCTTCTCCTTACAGGCAGGAACGGTAGGCCTCAATCGCCCCATTTTTGCGAATCATTTTCAGATTCTGAACGGTTGCGGCTTCGAATCCGGCAATTTGGGTCAAATCCTGTCCCCACATTTGCTGATTGGTCATAACGGCATGCACCAAAGCATCCTCGCTGTCGTTTTTGTGCTCGTTGTAGAAGGCCAAAACCCAGCGGTCATCGTTGGCAACATAGGTGTTTCCCTTGGGACGGCGGCAAACCAGGCCCTGCTCGTTAAGCTCTTGAATATCGCTGCTGAAGAAGGCGATATAAGCGGCGAAGCTCATGGTAAGGCAGGTGGGCAAGTGGCCGTATTTTTCAATATATTCCAAGAAGCTGGGCATATTTCGGGCGCGCCATTTAGAGGTGGAGTTCAGAGAAATGCTCATCAGCTCGTGGTTGATAAAGGGGTTGTTAAAACGATCCTGCACAGCGGCGGCAAAGCCCTCCACATCCTCCTTGGGCAGCGGAAGAATGGGCAGAATTTCTTCAAAGAGCATTTTATTCATATAGCCACGGATGGCATCATCGTGCATACAGTCCCGGACAATATCGTAACCGCCCAGGTATGCACCCAGCACGAAGCCGGTGTGAGCACCGTTGAGGATACGGACCTTCCGCTTCTTGTAGGGGGTTACATCGGGAACAACAATGCAGTTGACCCCGGCACGCTGGAAGGGCAGCTTTTCTGCCAGCCACTGAGGGCCTTCAATATTCCAAACGCCAAAGACCTCGCCCACATCCATCAGAGGGTCAGTGTAGCCGTTTTCCTCATTCAGACGGTCTACCTCCTGGGCATCCCGAATACGACCGGGCACAATTCTATCCACAAGGGTAGAGCAGAAGGTGCATTTTTCTTTGATGTATTCGGCAAAATCAGCGCCCAAATTCCACTGGGCAATATACTGATTTACGCAGTTATAAAGTTCCTTGCCGTTGTTGTCAATCAGCTCACAGGAAAGAATTACTAAGCCGGACTTGCCTGCCTTAAACCGTTCATACAGTACCTGAGTCAGCTTTCCGGGGAAAGAGGATGCAGGCTTGTCTGCAAGCTGACAGGCAGGGTCATATACGATGCCGGCTTCTGTGGTGTTTGAAACAACATATTCCAAATCGTCCGATACGGCAAGCTTCATCATTTCGTTGTAGCCCTCTGCCTCATAGGGGTTCAGGCAACGGGAAACGGAGGAGATGACACGCTTTTTGTCTACCTTTTCGCCATTTTCCATGCCCCGCAGGTATAGGGTGTACAGACCCTCCTGCTGGTTGATGAGTTGGGTCAAGCCTTGGGCAATGGGCTGAACCAAGCAGCATTTTCCGTTCCAGTTTGCTTTTTCATTGGCAATATCAAACCAATAGTTGACAAAGGCTCTCAAGAAATTTCCTTCGCCAAACTGCATCACCTTTTCCGGAGCGTTTTCTAAAATATAGCCGGTATAACCTGATTCTTTTAATGTTTTGTAATTGAGCTGTGCCATAGTATTGCTACCTCCTATGTTCATTGTATACTACTATTATATTGCTATAATCTCGCAAAGAAATTGTTATTTTTGCGGACAAACATGGCGATTATTGCGGAAAACTGTGTTGACATGGGGGAAATTATTCGGTATGATGAAGTCGGGAGGTGACTTCTGTGATAAAACCTAATTCTCACTTTAATCCACGGCAGAAAATGCTGCAACAGGATTTTGAGATCATATATAAACGGGATGTGGATTTGACGGATGTCGCGCTGCACCATCACGATTTTTATGAGGTAAATTTTTTGGTCTCCGGAGATGTAACCTATGTCATTGAGAGCCATGTGTACCATGTTAGTCCCGGAAATATGCTGATTATCGGACCTCGGGAATTGCACCAAGTTCATATTGAATCGACTGTTGCCCCATACGAGCGTTATATGCTGTGGATTACACCCGGACTTCTACAGAAGCTATCCAGCGAACAAACGGACCTTGGACACTGCTTTGATTTGTCCCGTCCGAATTATTGCAATTTGCTTCAATTATCAGCCCAGCAGCAACAGGAAATTCCTGCACTTATGGAGGGGCTGATACAGGAGCAGGAGCATCCGGTCTTTGGGTCGGATTTGCGGAAATACAATTTCATCTCGGAGCTGCTTATCCGTATTAACAGGATGGCAGATTCGGCAGATATGCGCAGGGATAATGGGGCGCTTTCCATTGAAGCGCAGGTGATTGAGTATATTAATATGCATTATCATCAGCCAATTACGCTGGATGTGCTTGCAGAGCATCTTTTTGTCAGCAAGTATCACCTGAGCCATGAGTTTAAAAAGCAGGTGGGCATTAGTGTTTATCAGTATCTTCAAAAGAAGCGTTTGCTGATAGCCCGTCAGCTTATGGCGCAGGGGAGGAAGCCGGTGGATGTATATGAGGTCTGTGGTTTTCGGGATTATACTGCATTTTATCGGGCGTTTCAAAAGGTTTACGGACTATCTCCACGGGAATATGTTCAATCTTCCTTTTGCACAGACCAAGTCATTCTTTGAGAAAGGAGGTATTTTATGATACTTCGTGAGCCTTCTTATTTTAAAGAATTCTCCTGCCTTGCTGCGGCCTGCCCTGATAGCTGCTGCAAGGAGTGGGAGGTGCAGGTAGATGAGGTCACTGCCAGTGCCTACCTTTCTATGGATGGTGCATTGGGAGAGGATTTGCGACACTACCTGTATCAGGATGAGCAAAAAGATTGGTATTTGCGTATTACACAGGGGCGATGCCCCATGTGGCGGCAGGATGGCTTATGCCGTATTCAGGTGGAGTGCGGGCATGATGCCTTGTGTAAAACCTGTCAGGAGTTTCCCCGGCTGACGCACGAATACGGCAGCTTTGCAGAACGGGGGCTGGAGCTTTCCTGCCCTGCGGCAGCGAAGCTGATATTAGAGGCGGCAGACTGCGCTTGGGTGGAGCAGGACTTGCCGGACGGAGAACCGCCGGACTATGACCCGGCAGATATGAATATTCTGCTGAAAACCAGAGAAAAAATGCTGTCTATTTTGGCGGATACAAGTCGTCCCGTACCGGAGGTGCTGGCGTTGGGATTGCTGTTTGGCTATCATTCCCAAAGCCTTTTGGACGGAGAGGATGTCCGGTGGAAGGCAGAGGATGCGTTGAATTTTGGGCGAGAGATAGCAAAAGGGGGAGATATAGCGGAAATAACCGCTTTTTTTCAAAAGCTTGAAATTCTTACGGAGCAGTGGCAGCAGCGTCTGGAAAAACCGCAGGGAACAGGAGAATGGAATTCGATGCATCTGCGGTTGATGCGCTACGGTGTAGAGCGGTATTGGCTTCAGGCAATTTCGGATTTTGACTTGGTTGGACGGGTGAAAATGATGTTACTGTCTTGTCTGATGGTGCGGCATTTGGGCGGCGATTTTATACAGACCGCACAGCTCTATAGCAAGGAAATCGAGAATAACGCCGAAAATGTGGAAGCCATTTTGGAAGGTGCATATAGCCATCCGGCATTGACTGATGATAGACTTTTGGGACTTTTGCTGAAGAATGAGAAAACCCTATAAGAACAGGCACAGCGGTATCAAAACTGCTGTGCCTGTTTTTTGTATTTCAAGTGTGGGTTATGCAAGGTGAAAGTGTGCCGCAAGGAAACGGGCAACGCCCTCCTCCTCGTTGGTGTATTGGGAGAGGTAGCGGCATTGTCTGTGCAGATGGGGCTTGGCGTTGCACATCAGCACACCGATTCCGGCGTCTTGCAGCATTTCCAAATCTCCAAGGTCGTCACCAAAGGCAATGACATCGGAAAGCGTGCCGCCCAAAAGCTCCATAAGCTTCCGGTTTCCCTGCGCCTTGGTGGCATCGGGGTGGTTAAAGCGTTTGAACTGACCGCCAAAGTAGGAAACATAGGTCAGCCCATATTTGTCTGCCAAAGCGGCGGCAGTGTCCTCACTGTCGATGGCGGTGACGATTTTTAGGGCAGAAAAGGGGCAGGCAGTGGCGGAAAAATCAAAGGGCTTGGCATTCTGTCCGGTGAACAGCCCCAAATGGGAGTAAGGACCGTCTGCTGCCTGCACGGTGATATTCTCGGTGACGGTGAGCAAATCAGCCACAAAGGCTTGGGTGGTGGGCAGGTCAATTTCTGCCTTGTAGACAATGTGTTCTTGCTTATCCAAAATCAAAGCACCGCCGTTTAAGATGGCATAATCCGGCTGAAGCAGGTCAAAGTAGGGCTGATTAAACTGCTGGGAACGGGCGGTATTGATGACAATTTTGTGTCCCATTGCCTGTAGCTGCTTTAGGACAGAGAGGGTGTAGGGCAGCACTTGACGGGCATTGTTCAGCAGGGTGTCGTCCATGTCAAAAATGATGTAGTTCATGGGTATTTATTCCGTTTCTTCATGATGCTTTATTATACGCTATCCTTATTTAAAACACAAGATAAACAATTTCCTATCCCTTGCATTTTATGTAAACCATGCTATAATAAAAAGAAAAGGAGGTGTGTCTGTGAAAAAGGTTTGGATGGTTTTTGGGATTGCTTTGTTTTCACTTGCGGTCATTCTCTTGGCGGCGGTGTTGGGTATCAACGGATATGTGGTGCAAAGTACTAAGGGGCAGATTTTATCGGCTGAGGAAGCGGGTCAAATCGAAGATGTGGATTGTATTTTGGTGCTGGGGTGTCGGGTTTATGAGGATGGCAGTCCCAGCCATATGCTGGAGGACCGGCTCAAACGGGGCATTTCTTTATATGAAGCAGATGCAGCTCCCAAGCTTTTGATGAGTGGCGACCACGGCACAGCGCAATATGATGAGGTCAATGCTATGAAGCAGTATGCCCTTGCTGCCGGAATTGCATCTCAGGATGTGTTTATGGACCATGCCGGTTTTTCTACTTACGAAAGTCTTTATCGGCTGAAGGCGGTGTTTGGAGGGCGGCGGGTCATTATCGTTACGCAGCAGTATCATTTGTATCGGGCCCTTTATATTGCCAACGCCTTGGGCTTAGAGGCTTACGGGGTTTCGGCAGATTACCGCAGCTACGCCGGACAGGCGTATCGGCAGGTGCGGGAAATTTTAGCACGGAATAAGGATTTTTGGACAGCAGTCCTACAGCCAATGCCAACCTTTTTGGGAGAGTGTATTCCAATAAGCGGTGACGGAGATGTTACCAATGATACAGAAATTGTGACATCATCACAGAATGGGCAGTAGGTATCGGCTATACTGAAGAAAAAAGGAGCAATGACCATGAGAAAATTGATTTTGATAATTTTGGTGATGAGCTTGTTGGCATTGGGTGGCTGTGCGGTGCAGGAGCAGCCCACAATCCCAAGTACCACGCAGCCTACGACAGCACCAACAAGTCCGTCAACTGCGCCCAGTGACCCTGCAACAGAGCCCAGCGGGTCAGAACAGACACAACCCAGCCAGCCTGTCACTGAGCCTACAGAGCCTGAGCCCACTGAAACAAAAGCCCCTACAGCTCCGGATTTTACGGTGTATGATAAGGACGGCAAGGCGGTAAAGCTGTCGGATTTCTTTGGAAAGCCAATTGTGCTGAATTTTTGGTCCAGTAATTGTCCGCCTTGTCGGGCAGAGATGCCGGATTTTCAAAAGGTCTATTTGGAGCTGGGGGATGAAATCCAGTTTTTGATGGTGAACATGACAGACGGATATTGGGACACGGTGACAACAGCTTCTAATTTTATAAAACAAAATGGTTATACCTTCCCAATTCTCTATGATAAAACCTCCGAGGCGGCGTATACCTATTATATTTCTTCTATTCCCACCACGATTTTCATTGATGCAGAGGGCGATATTTTTGTCGGTGTCAGTGGAATGCTGTCGGAGGAAAAGCTGCGGATGTATATTGAGCGTATTCGATAATGGATGAAGATTGGACTGTTGCATATAATCTGTTCGAGTCCCGTTGCCTAAATACCATACCAAAAAGAAAAACCACACCATTCGGTGTGGTTTTTCTTTTTGGTGGAGACAACAGGACTCGAACCTGTGACCTCATGCGTGTGAAGCATGCGCTCTAACCAGCTGAGCTATGCCTCCGTGGAACGCAGATAATTATAACACAAAAGAGGGAATTGTCAAGTCCTCATTTTTAATACTCAATCGGGTGTTTAGATACTCCTTATTTTAGTTGTCTGTTAAAATCAGCCGTCCAAAGTCCTGCGGCCTGTGGAAATCCGGAACTTCGGAGTCGATGGGATTCCATGCCAGATAATGAGGATTTGGGGTCAAATCACCGCACTTATAGAAGTTTCCGTAGAATGCAGTTCCCGCCTGCGGCCGGAAGGTGGGGGAAAAAAGCTGAATAAAGGAAAAGGGGATTTGAAATATCAACTCCCAGCCTGATGCTGTGCGGCTGACACAGGGAGAAAAACGGGTTTTATAGTTTTTATCCACCAAACGGATGGAATTTTTCCGTCCCGTGCCGTAACACAAGCAGAGCGCGCAGTTGGGATTAAATTCAAAATTAAAATAGTGAAGAGAATCGGTGGGGCGGAGGAAAAATTCCATACAGCTGTCGTTGCAGACCTGGGATAATAAGTCTGTCAGCTCTGCTCGAATGTCTGATTCTACGGTCGTCATACGAATGTATAGCCTTTCATCATCCCAGCATAGCTGCGCTTGTGCCCGAATGTCGGTGTTTTCTGTCCACTGAAGATGGTCAATGGGAAGAATGGAAATGGTGTCCCAACAGGGTGCACCGGATATTTTGGAGATGAAGTACTCTCTCACAGCGTGTGTTCCTCCTGGCAGTTTTTGTGCAGGGCAAAGCAGACACCCTCCATAATGGACCATGCCATATCATATTGGGGATAAACCTTAAATTCCATTGCTTGTTTCCCCCATATAATATGATTGATAAAATGAAGAGAAAATATATGCCCTGTGAAGTACAGGCCTTATTTCTACAACATATACTTTAACGCTAAAGAAGATAAAAATCAATATGTCTGTCCACTTTTTCTGTTTTAAACAAAAATATGGGCACTTTCTTAGCAAAAATTAAAATTAGCGGTTATTTTTTATCTTTTAAGAAAATGTTATTTTCTTTTTATATAAAACGTCCGGCTCAGAAAGAGCCGGACGGGGAGAATGAGCGCTTATTCTTTGGCATCTGCCAAATATACCGATGTGCCGTTTTGACGAATATGGGAAAGTGTGGCACTGTCTGCCTGAGTATTGGTGATTAAGGTGTGGTTCTTATCCAAATTACAAATATGGGAGAAACCGATGTTGCCGATTTTATGATGATCGGCTACGATAATCGTTTTCTGCGCTTGACTGACCATGGCTCGGTCAATCATGACTTCATCGGCGTGGTAGGTGGTGATGCCCCGGCTTGGATGGACACCGTCAACGGACAAAATGCTCCATTCCGGTTGGTATTGCTGTAGCTGCTCCAAAGCATTTCCGCCGTGGGTGAAGCCATAATTTGCATTTAACTCACCACCCAGCAGAATCAATCGTACATCCGGTTGGTGCGCTAGATGATTGGCCACCGCCAGGGAATTGGTCACCACACTGAGCCGATTGCGCTGGGTGAGTATTTCTGCAATGGTCAAGGTGGTCATGCCGGAATTGAGGAATAAAGTATCTCCGTCATGGATATGCTCCAGCACACATGCGGCTATGGCTTGGCGCTCTGCTTGAAGTGTGGCAGAGCTATAGATGGCAGGAGCTGGTATATCCTTCGAAGGCTTGCGGATGGCACCGCCTTGAATTCGCTCCAGTTGTCCGGCCAAAGCTAAAGCATCTAAATCGTTGCGAATGGTGACCGGTGTAATGCCAAGCTGCTGACTCAGTTCTGTGACAAAAACTCGTCCGTCCCGCTGTAGGCGGTCGATAATTTCTTGTCTGCGAATATCGATTTTCAACCGACCCTGTGCCATGGGGCAGACCTCCTTTCTTGCTGTGTGTCTTACAGAGCCTTGTGATTGAGCCGTTCGCCCACTGCTCCACCGGGATGAATGAGGGCAAACTGCTCTGCTTGATAGCCGGTTTCTTCAATGACAGCTGCTTGCAGCGCGTGGAAAATCATGCACAGGGCGGTGGTGGAGGTAGTTCCTTGGGCGTTCCACTTGTCGGTTTCCCGATTGACATGTTGCTTCAGCACCACATCGGCGCCCAGCGCCAGAGGGGATTCCATATTTTCCGTTACAGTAATGATGCGGACATTTTTGCGTTTGCAAATGTCCATGATGGGCAGCAGCTCCTTGGTTTTGCCGCCACGGGAAGCGAATACCATTACATCGCCATCCTGCAAAAAGCCTGTGGCACCATGTACCGCTTCGGCAGGAGAGATAAAACGAGCAGGCCGCTCGATGCAGCACATCAGATGGGCAAGATGCTGACACACAATGCCGGAATGACCGCAGCCACAGGTGCCGATACGCGGTGCTTCTGCCAGCAAAGCGACAGCTGCTGCAAAGGAAGCCTCGTCAATATGGTCTTTCATTTCTACAAGGCATGCTTGCTCAATGTCGTATGCGTTATAAATTGCTTGCAAGGATTCGGGTTTCATAACAATTCCTCCTGAAATTTTTGATAATTTATCTTATCACAAATAATATTTGTTTTCAAGACAAAAATGGAAAAGCAAAAACAGCATATTGGCGCGGCAAGCGTGAAAAAGAGGTTGACTTTTTGTTAAAATGGTCATATACTTGTGATTAATATAACAGAAAATAACACAGGAGGTATCAAAAATGAATACCATCCGACAAAAACGCATTTGCGATTATATTGAAATAAATCAGGTTGCCACCATCAAGCAGCTGCAGGAGCTTTGTCCGGAGGTTTCCTTAATGACCATTCACCGGGATTTGGATGAGCTGGTGCGCAGCGGTCATATTATCAAGTTCAGGGGCGGCGCAAGGGCTGTCCGCCATGCCATTGACCCCGGCTTTGATGAGCGTTTGCAGGAAAATAATGCCGGAAAAATGGCAATGGCACGCAAGGCATTGAAGCTGATTCAGCCCGGTATGACACTGTTTTTGGAAGCCAGCACCACCATTCTGATGTTGGCAAGAATGTTGCCGGATATGCATCTGAATATTTTTACCACAGGTCCCAGTATTGCCATTGAGCTTTGTCGGCTGCAAAAGCCCAATATCATTCAGTGCAGTGGCACAATGAACCGGAAAAACCTTGCCCTGTCAGGACAAAACACTTTAGAAATGTTGGAGAAAATCAATATTGATTTGGCGTTTATCGGTGTGTCCGGCTGCTCTGCGGAGGTTGGACTGACTTGCGGTTCGGAGGGGGACAAGGCGGTCAAAAGCATGGTTATCCGTAAATCCAGAACCAGTGCGGTCATGTGTGACCGAGAGAAATTCAGCCGCATTATGCCCTATACCTTTGCGGATTTTGCAGATGTGGACTATATGATTTCCGATGATGCAGTGCCGGAGACGGTTTGCCGCAAGCTGCAGGAAAATGGGGTTCAATTATTATAAAGGAATTGGCAGGCAGCACCAAGAGCTGCCTGCCTTTGTATTTTTGCTATTGACAAGTATGTTATGAAATGTTATATTTAACATTAGGCAATATTGGTTTTTGTGAAATTTTGTGTTTTTACGCCGCAAACCGAAATTATATTATAGGAGGAGTTATCCCTATGGCAACTGCTGTTATTATGCCCAAGGCCGGAATTACTGTGGAGAGCTGCATTATGGGTCAGTGGGAAAAGAAGGTGGGCGACTATGTGAAGCCCGGTGACATTCTTTTCACCTACGAAACCGATAAGGCAGCTTTTGAATGTGAGTCCACTGCAGAGGGCACACTGCTGGAAATTTTCTTTGAGGAGGGCGATGAAGTGCCCTGCCTGCAAAACGTCTGCGCTGTGGGCAATCCCGGCGAGGACTGCTCTGCGCTTAGAGGTGGCAGTGGTGCGGACGCACCGGCTGCTGCAGCTCCTGCCGCAGCTCCTGCCGCAGCTCCGGCTGCCGCTGCCTGCAACACCAAGGCACAGGCTGTGATTATGCCCAAGGCCGGCATCACCGTGGAAAGCTGCATCATTGGCGAGTGGCTGAAGAAGGTGGGCGACATGGTCAAGGTGGGCGATGTCCTGTTTACTTATGAAACCGATAAGGCAAGCACTGAGTGTGAGTCTACTGCGGAAGGCGAGCTGCTGGCTATCTTCTATGAAGAAGGCGATGAAGTGCCCTGCCTGATGAATGTCTGCGCTGTTGGTCCTCACGGTGAGCCTGTGGATTGTCTGAGACCCGGTGCAGAGCCTGCTCCTGCCGCTGCAGAGGCTGCTCCTGCTGTGGAGGCTGCTCCTGTTGCAGCAGCTGTCGCACCTGCAGTATCTGCTGCAAATGCTGCACCTGTTTCTCCCAGAGCCGCCAAGCTGGCGAAGGCTCATGGTGTGGATGCCACCTTGGCACAGGGTACCGGCCCCAACGGTCGTATCATCGAGCGCGATGTGCAGGCTCTGATTGCACAGGGCGTACCTGCCAAGGCTGCCCCTGTTGCAGAGAACACCTACGAGGATGTGAAGTTCAGCGGTATCCGCCGAGCCATTTCCAAGTCCATGCACTCCAGCTTGTCCACCATGGCTCAGCTGACCCACAATGTCAGCTTTGACGCCACTGCCATCTTGAACTACCGCAAGGTGCTGAAGGCTGCCGGCGGTGAGTATGCCGGCATCACCATCGGTGACATTCTGCTGTATGCTGTTTCCAGAACAGTGCTGAATCACCCCGATTTGAACGCCAATATGCTGGACGACAGTTCCATCCGCCGCTTCCACCATGTGAATTTGGGCGTGGCTGTGGAGACTCCTCGTGGTTTGATGGTACCCACCATTGAGATGGCTGACACCAAGAGCCTGCTGGAGATTTCTCAGGCTGTGAAGGAGCTGGCTGCAGAGTGCCGTGAGGGCAATATCAATCCCGATAAGTTGTCCGGCGGTAGCTTCACCGTTTCCAATTTGGGTAATATGGGCATTGAGTCCTTTACGCCTGTTATCAATCCGCCCCAGACCGGTATTCTGGGTGTGTGCTGCACCACTGACCGGGTCCGCAAGGCAGCAGACGGCTCTATTGAGCTGTATCCTGCTATGGGTCTGAGCCTGACCTATGACCACAGAGCCGTGGATGGCACGCCGGCTTCCCGCTTCCTGCAGGAGCTGTGTAAGAATTTGGAAAACTTCACCAGCCTGCTGGCGAAGTAAGAAGGGGAGGAACTGATTTATGCCTAAGAGTTTATTTGTAGACCCTGCCGTGGTCAGAGCACCCGGCAAGGTGACTTTCAATGACATTCCTGTAAACCAGTACAACAAGACCATCAAGGAGGAGTTGGACTCCGGTAAGTTCACCAAGGAAGATTTGATTCGGATTTTCCGTGACATGACCGTTCTGCGTGAGTTCGAGACCATGCTGAACCTCATTAAGACCCAGGGCTCTTACAATGGCATCGACCACACCTATCCCGGTCCTGCCCACCTGTCCACCGGTCAGGAGTCTGCCTGTGTCGGTCAGGCTTACCTGCTGGATGAGAACGACTTTGCCTTTGGCAGCCACCGTTCTCACTCCGAAATTCTGGCAAAGGCACTGTCCACTATCAACAAGATGAGTGACGAGCGCCTGATGAATGTGATGGAGAATTTCCTGGAGGGCAAGTGCCTCCGTGCAACTCAGAAGCTGGGCGACACCAAGGATGTGAAGGAGCTGGCTATCCGCTTTATCCTCTACGGCACGCTGGCAGAAATCTTTGCCCGTGAAACCGGCTTCCATATGGGCATGGGCGGCTCTATGCACGCCTTCTTCCTACCCTTCGGCATCTATCCCAACAACGCCATCGTCGGTGGCTCCGGTACAATTTCCACCGGTGCTGCGCTGTACAAGAAGGTCAATAATAAGAAGGGCATCTGCGTCTGCAATGTGGGCGATGCTTCTATGGCCCGTGGTCCTGTATGGGAGGCTCTGAACTTCTCTGCCATGGACCAGTACAAGAATCTGTGGGAGAGCCATAATGACGGTATGCCCATTCTGTACAACATCTTCAACAACTCCTACGGTATGGGCGACCAGACCCGTGGCGAAACCATGGGTCAGGGCTGTATGTCCCGTATCGCTTCCGGTGTCAGCCCCACCCAGTTCCACGCAGAAACCGTGGACGGCTTCAACCCCTTGGCAGTGATTGATGCCATGGAGCGGAAGCTGGAGCTGCTGCGCAACGGACAGGGCCCCGTCATGCTGGAAACCCTGACCTACCGCTTCTCCGGTCACTCCGTTTCCGACCAGAATGCCTACCGTACCAAGGAAGAAATCGATGCTTGGAAGGAAGTTGATCCCATCATTACTTATCCTGCGAAGCTGATTGAAGCCGGCGTTATGACGCAGGAAGAGGTCGATGCTATCCTGAAGGAAACCTCCGACCGTATGACCATGATTTGTAAGGCTGCTGCTGACCCTGTATTCAGCCCCTACTGCGATTTCCAGAAAGACCCTGCTGTGGTGGAGCGTCTGATGTACTCCAATCAGAAGGCGGAAAAGCTGGATGACCGTGAGCCGGAATTCACTGTTCCCAAGGAGGAGGCAGAGGGTTACAAGAAGATTAAGTCCAAGGAGCGTTGCCCCATTGATGCGGACGGCAAGCCCGTTTCCAAGATGAAGCTGTATAACCTCCGTGACGGTCTGTCTGAGGTTATTTGGGACCGCTTCTACGAAGACCCCACCATGATTGCTTACGGCGAGGACTGCCGTGACTGGGGTGGAGCGTTCGCTGTTTACCGTGGCATGATGGATGCACTGCCTCATAGCCGTCTGTTCAACTCTCCCTTGGCTGAGGGCGCTATTGTGGGTACTGCCGTTGGCTATGCTCTGTCCGGCGGTCGTGCACTGGTGGAGCTGATGTATGCAGACTTTATCGGCTGCGCCGGCGATGAAATCTTTAACCAGATGTCCAAGTGGCAGTCCATGTCTGCCGGCATTTTGAAGATGCCTCTGGTGCTGCGTGTGTCCGTTGGCTCTAAGTACGGCGCACAGCATTCTCAGGACTGGACCGCACTGTGTGCACATATCCCCGGCTTGAAGGTTTGCTTCCCTGCAACTCCTTGGGAAGCAAAGGGCTTGATGGAAACTGCTTTGAGGGGCACTGACCCTGTGGTGTTCTTCGAGAGCCAGAGAATTTACGATGTGGGCGAGCAGTTCCATGAGGGCGGCGTGCCTGCTGAGCGTTATGAAATTGAAATCGGCGACACCAACAAGGTCCGTGACGGTAAGGATATTACCATCCTGACCATTGGTGCAGCTTTGTACCGTGCTGTGGATGCTGCCAAGCAGCTGAGCGAGAAGTACGGCATGGAAGCAGACATCATCAACATTCATTCTCTGGTACCGCTGGACTACACCAAGATTTTGGAGTCCGTCCGTAAGACCGGCAAGGTGGTTTTGGTGTCCGATGCCTGCACCCGTGGCAGCTTCCTCAACGATGTGGCAAAGACCATCACTGACCTGTGCTTTGACGATTTGGATGCACCTCCCATTGTGGTGGGCGCAAAGAACTGGATTACGCCTCCCTTCGAGTTTGACGAATTCTTCTTCCCCCAGGCAAGCTGGATTTTGGACGCTGTCCATGAAAAGCTGGTGCCCTTGGCAGGCTATACTGCCGAAAAGAATTCCTGCGATGAGGCGGAAACTGTTCGCCGTGCTAAGGCTGGCGTGTAAGCCATGGAAATTCGGCGAACAGCCAATGCCGGTGTTCTGCTGAAGCTGGATGAAACAACAATTTTGCTGGACGGCGTATGTCGGGGTGTGGCTGCATACCCGGCAACGCCTCCGGCAGAACGGGAACGCCTGATGCAGTGTCCGCCGGATATTGTGGCGTTTACCCATGTACATGAGGACCATTTTGACGATGCCTATGTGAAAGCCTATCATGCTACCACCGGAAGACAGGTGCTGTCTACGGCGCAGGCGGCGGCATTATGCCCCGACTGTGTGTCGGTGCTGCCGCAGCTGCAGGCTGGCAAGGTGCAGGTCAAAGCGGTCAAGACCCGACATTTGGGTGCTGCCGGAAAAACGACAGAGCATCAGGGCTTTGTGGTGCAGGGCAGCAGGACAGCATGGTTTTTGGGCGATGGTGCGCCTGCACAGCTGAAAAATTTTGCTGATTTTCCCAAGCCGGATGTGCTGTTTGTACCCTTTCCCTATGTCAGCACACTGGTGGGCGTAGAGCTGCTGCGGCAGTTTTTGCCCTGCAGGATTGTGCTGTTGCATATGCCTGTCAAGCAGGCGGATGAGCAGGGGATATGGGCATCGGTGCAGTCCGGTGTGGAGCAGCTGAAGGATTGGATTTTTGTGCCCGAATTGGGCGAAACATGGACTCTTTGAGGGAAAAAGGAGTATTTTTGAATGATTATTACACAGAAAAAACCTGTTGAAGAGGTGCTGGCACTGGTGGCTGACGCCAAGACCGTTGCTCTTGTGGGCTGCGGCAGCTGCGCTACTGCCTGTCAGACCGGCGGCGAGGCGCAGATTGCAGAGCTGACTGCGATTTTGGAGCAGAATGGCAAGAAGGTGGTAGCTACCACTATTTGCGATTATTGCTGCATGAACTTGGGCGTTAAGACGAAGATGAAGGCTGTCAATGCAGCCAATCCCGACTGCGTGATTTGTATGTCCTGCGGTGACGGCGTGCAGTGTGTTGCCAAAAATGCGGCTGACAAGCCCGTTTATCCCTCCAACAACACCATGTACTTGGGCGAGGCTGTCAAGTTCGGCGTTTGGGAAGAGGCCTGCCGCTTCTGCGGCGAGTGTGTGCTGGGGCAGACCGGCGCAATTTGCCCCATTACGCAGTGCGCCAAGAGCTTGGTCAATGGCCCCTGCGGCGGTGCAAAGGATGGCAAATGCGAGGTCAATCCTGAGAATGACTGCGCATGGATTAAGATTTATAACCGTCTGGAGGCAACCGGTCAGCTGGAGAAGCTGTCTAAGCGCCGTGAGGACAAGGGTTATGGCGATTTCGCATATCCCAGAACCATTAGCTTGAGGGGGAAGAAATAATGAGCATGTTGAAGGATGCATTGGAGTCCGGCAAGTTTGGCGTTACCGCCGAAATGGCGCCTCCCAAGGGTTATGATTTTTCCGAGCAGATGGAAGCTGCCGCCTTGCTGAACGGCAAGGTTCACGGCGTTAATGTTACCGATATGCAGTCCGCCAGCCTGAAGGCTACCGGCTTGGGCCTGTGCATTAAGCTCAAGCAAGCCGGCGTTGAGCCGATTTTGCAGATGACCGGCCGTGACCGCAACAGAATGGCACTGATGGGTGATGCTTTGGCAGCAGCCAGCTTTGGCATTGATACCATGCTGGCACTGACCGGCGACCACCCCGTGGTGGGCGATTGCCGCAATGCAAAGCCTGTGTACGATTTGGATTCTGTGGGCATTTTGAGAATGCTGAGCATGATGGAAGAAACCGGCTGCGACTGCGGCGGCAATGAGCTATCCGGCGGCGCACCCAAGTTCTATAAGGGCGCTGCTGTTACCCCTGTGTACGAGCCTCTGTTCCTGCAGATTAACAAGCTGCGTCAGAAGGTGGAAAACGGCGCGATGTACATTCAGACGCAGGGTATTTTTGATTTGGATACCTTCAAGCGTTTCATGGAGGCTGTGGATAAGGCGGGCATCAAGACCCACATCATGGCTGGCATCATTCCCTTGAAGGCTGCCGGTATGGCAAAGTACATGAATCAGAATGTTCCCGGCATTGCAGTGCCTCAGCATATGATTGACCGCTTGGAGGCTGCCGCTGCTGAGGGTAAGGAAAAGGGCGTCAAGGGTCTGCCCATGCAGTTGGGCATCGAAATGGCAGCCGAAATGATTGCCAAAATTAAGGACGAAAAGCTTTGTGATGGTGTTCACATTATGGCTATCGGCGCTGAGAAGAATGTGCCCTCCATTTTGGAAAAGGCCGGAGTTCAGATTTAAGAGCTTTTAAAGTGGCGTGTGGGGGCATGGGGAAATCTCATGCCCCCATTTTTGATTGAAAGAAAAAGTTCAATTTTCTGCAAAAAAAGGTAGAAATATTGGATTGTAATATGATATAATCAAAGTTGGAAAAAGCAGGCAGCATTGCCTGTAAAAATAGCATTAAAACAATAATTCCATAGAATTTGGAGGTTTTTATGATTACAAAGGCTGTTCGTATTCACGGAAAGAATGACCTGCGGCTGGACGAGTTGGCTCTGCCGGAGGTTGGCCCTGACGATGTGCAGGTGCGTGTCATTTCTGACTCTGTCTGTATGTCCACCTATAAGGCAGCGTTGGAGGGCGAGGACCACAAGCGTGTGCCCGATGATGTTGCAGAGAATCCCACCATTGTGGGTCATGAGTTCTGCGGCGACATTGTTGCTGTGGGCGAAAATTGGAAGCATAAGTACAAGGTGGGAGACAAGTTCTCCATTCAGCCTGCTCATTTCTATAAGGGCTCTTTGATGGCTCCCGGCTACTCCTATGCATACTGCGGCGGCTCTGCCCAGTACGCCAACATTCCTCAGGAAACCCTGTTGTCAGACTGCTTGCTGCCTTATAATTCCGATACATATTTCTACGGCTCCTTGGCAGAGCCCATTAGCTGCGTGGTGGGTACTTTCCATGCCATGTATCACACCAAGGCCGGCTCTTATGTCCATGAAATGGGCATCAAGGAGGGCGGCAAGATGGCAATGCTGGCATCTGTGGGTCCTATGGGTTTGGGCGCAATCGACTATGCACTGCATTGTGACCGCCGCCCCAGCCTGCTGGTGGTGACGGATATTGACGATGCCCGTTTGGAGCGTGCTGCTTCTATCTACACCGTGGAAGAGGCTAAGAAGCAGGGCATTGAGCTGCACTATGTCAACACCAAGATGGAAAATGCTACCGAATACCTGCGTAGCATCACCGGCGGCACTGGCTATGATGATGTCATTTGCTTTGCTCCTGTTCGTTCTTTGATTGAGCAGGCTGGCGATATTTTGGGCTATGACGGCTGCTTGAACTTCTTTGCAGGCCCTACCGATACCCAGTTTAAAGCCCCCTTTAACTGGTACAATGTGCACTATCAGTATACCCATGTGGTGGGCACCTCCGGCGGTAACACCGACGACATGAGAGAAGCCATCACCATGATGAATGAGGGCAAGCTGAATCCTGCAGCGCTGGTTACCCACATTGGCGGCCTGAACTGCGTGGTGGATACCGTGCTGAACCTGCCTTCCATTCCCGGTGGCAAGAAGCTGATTTACAACCATATCAATCTGCCTTTGACGGCAATCGCCGATTTTGCTGAGGCTGGAAAGACCAATCCTATGTTTGCGGAGCTGGACCGTATCTGCAAGGCTCATAACAACCTGTGGAACGATGAGGCAGAGCATTATCTGCTGGCTCATGCAGAACCCCTGAAATAATAAGCTTTTCATCCAACCAAGCGCCAATTTGGTGCTTGGTTGGGAGTTTTATAGGAAAATGAGGGAATGAGTATGTTTTTTGAGAAAAATAAAGAGCGATTGGCTGATTTTGCCCATATGTCCCAGGCCGCAGGCAAGCGGGCGGATTATGTGCAGGGTGGCGGCGGCAACACCTCCGTCAAGCTGGCGGATGGATTGATGGCAATTAAGGCCTCCGGCTACTGCCTCAGCGACATTCGGCAGGATAAAGCCTATGCTGTGATGGATTATGAAGCACTGCGGAAATTCTATTACGGCAATGAGCCGAAGAATTTGCAGGATGTGGAAAAGCAGGGCGCAGACTGCGCTAAGGCCAACACCAAGGCGGTGGAGGGACTGGATGCCCTGCGTCCCTCTGTGGAGGCTGGTTTCCATTCTATTTTAAAGACTTTTGTGCTGCATACCCATAGTGTGTATGCCAATTTGGCAGCCTGCTCCACAGATTGCAGAGCCATTGCATCAGCAGCCTTTGCCGGTGCTGACTATGCTTGGGGTTGGGTGCCCTATACAGACCCCGGTGCAAACCTGACCTTTGCCATTCGGGATGAGCTGCGCCGGGTAGAGGCGGAAACCGGAAAAATTCCGGCGGTAATTCTCATGCAGAATCATGGCATTATTGTCCATGATGACGATGCAAAGGTCTGCCTTGCCATTCATGCTGATGCCAATGAACGATTGGCAAAGCATTTTAAGCTCACCGGTGATTCTTTCCCGGCAGTGGTGATTGAGCCGGTGGAAAATGGCTTTGAAGCACGGGTACCTTATCTTGCACAGGAGCTGAAATCCGGCAAGCACAGCCAGCAGTCTATGCTGCAGGAGCCGCTGTATCCGGACCAAATGGTGTTCCTTGTGGATTGCTTCTACATGGATAGCGAGCTGCGTGACGGCTGCTGCGTGGCGGATAGCAAAACCGGTGCGCTGCGGCTGCAAATGCCGCAGAAAAAGGCACTGACCCTGACAGAAACCCTGACAGCAGTGTGCTTTATCATGGATAACATTCAGAAAAACGGCTATACCGTGTCCACCATGGGAGAAGCCGCTATGAAATTTATTGCAAACTGGGAAAGCGAAAAATATCGCAAGTCCTTAGCGGGAAAGGAGCAGGGAAAATGAGTGTTGATATGACCAAGTGGCAGGAGCTTGCCAAACAGAATATTCACAACCGTCCTGCCGGACAGGGCCGTTTGGCAGGAAAAATTACCATTGTGACCGGTGCGGCACAGGGCTTTGGCAAGGGTATTGCTGAAGAACTGTACAAAGAGGGCGCAACCATTGTCATTGCTGATATGAATCAGCCCTTGGCTGAGTCTGTGGCAAAGGAAATGGGCGAGCGTGCCTGCGCCATTGCAGTCAATGTGTCCGATGAGGAGAGCGTTGCCAATTTGGTGGCACAGACAGTGGAAAAATTTGGTGGCTTGGACATTATGGTGGCAAATGCCGGTGTTGTCCGTTCCGGTCCGATTGCTGCTTTTGAGAAAAAGGATTTTGAATTTGTTACTGCTATTAATTACACCGGTCTGTTCTTGACTGCAAAGTATGCCTCCATCATTATGCAGGCACAGCATGAGGCAGACAAGGATGCCATGTTTGACATCATTGCCATGTCCTCCAAATCCGGCTTGGAAGGCTCTAACAAAAATTTTGCCTATGCCGGCTCTAAGTTTGGTGCCATTGGCTTGGTGCAGAGCTGGGCACTGGAGCTGACCGCTTATAACATTAAGGTCAATGCCATTTGCCCCGGAAACTATTTGGATGGTCCTTTGTGGTCTGACCCGGAGCGAGGCTTGTTTGTGCAGTATCTGCAGGCAGGCAAGGTGCCCGGTGCAAAGACGGTGGAGGATGTGCGCCGCTTCTATGAGGCAAAGGTGCCCATGAACCGTGGCTGCCTGCCCTTGGATGTGGCACGGGCGGTCATGTATTGCGTAGAGCAGAAGTATGAAACCGGTCAGGCAATTCCCGTGACCGGCGGTCAGGTTATGCTCAACTGAGGTTTTGTATGATTGATATTTCTATTTTGGAGCAGCTTAATGCACCCACCAAGGAGCAGCGGCTTGCCAATTTGGCGGCACTTTTGCCCCAAACTCAATTCCCACCCATGGTGCCGGAATACATTAACAACCATATTCACACCACCTATTCCTTCTCTCCCTATTCTCCCACCGCAGCGGTGTATGCCGCCCGGATGGAGGGACTTTGCACCGCAGGTATCATCGACCATGATTCCATTTCCGGTGCGGAGGAATTTTTGGAGGCTGCCAAGATTGTGGACATGCCGGTGACCATTGGCATGGAGTGCCGGGTCTCCATGGAGGGCACTCGTTTGGAGAGTCGCCGTACCAACAATCCGGACCAGGAAGGCGTCAGCTATATTACCATTCAGGGCGTGCCTCATCATCAAATCGGTAGACTGACCGCATTCTTTGAGCCGTACCGGCAGGCACGGCACGACAGAAATCGGCAGATGATTGCAAACATCAATGCGCTGCTGAATTTGGATATGGATTATGACCGGGATGTGCTGCCGTTGTCTGAGGCTTTTGACGGCGGCGGTGTGACGGAGCGCCACCTGATGTATGCGCTGGCACTGCGCCTTGTGAAGGAAACCGGCAAGGGACAGTCTATGGTGGATAAGCTGAAAGCCATGGGCATTGCTCTGTCGGATAAGCAGGTTGCGCAGATGCTGGATGAACAGTATCCCTTCTATGCCTATGATTTGCTGGGCATTCTCAAGAGCGCCTTTGTGCCGAAAATTTATGTGCAGGCAGATAAGGAATGTCCCCGTCTGCCGGAAATGGTCAAGCTGTGCAAGGAAATTGATGCCTACCTGTGCTATGCCTACTTGGGCGATGTGGGCAACTCCGTTACCGGCGACAAGAAGGCACAGAAGTTTGAGGACGACTATTTGGACGATGTGTTTGTTTGCCTGAAGGAGGAGGGGGTTAAGGCAGTTACCTATATGCCGACCCGCAACACCATGGAACAGCTGCAGCGGCTGCGGAAGCTGTGTGACGAATACGGAATGTTCCAAATTTCCGGTGAGGACATCAATTCTCCCCGGCAGAGCTTCATCATCCGTGCCATGGAAAATCCGTTGTTTGGCAATTTGATTGCCGCTACATGGAAGCTCATTGAGCATGAAAAAGCGGCAGGCTGAATCTAGGAGGTGGCTTATGAATATTCAGTACATTCACCCTGCGGACCAACTGGTTATGTTCATGCAGCGTATTTACGAAAAGGGACTGACCACCACCTCCGGCGGCAATCTGTCCATTAAGGATGAGGACGGAAATATTTGGATTACCCCTGCCGGTGTGGATAAGGGTACCCTGACCAGAGCAGATATTATCTGCGTGAAACCGGATGGTGCCATTATAGGACCTCACCGTCCTTCCTCTGAGCTTCCGTTCCATGCCTCTGTGTATAAGATGCGTCCGGAGCTCAAGGCGGTGCTGCATGCCCATCCGCCGGCATTGGTGGCATTTTCCATTGTGCGGCAGTGCCCCAATTTGGATTTGGTGCCCTCTGTGCGGAAGGTTTGCAAGGATGTAAAAATTGCTGCCTATGATGTGCCCGGCAGCGAGGTTTTGGGTGAGAAAATCGGCAAGGTTTTCTCCGATGGTTGCGATATTGCAATTTTGGAGAATCATGGCGTTTGCATTGGTGCTGCGGATATGTTCACTGCATTCCAGCGGTTTGAAACCTTGAACTATACCGCCACATTGGAAGGCTTGGCAAGAAAAATCGGTCAGGTAAAAAGCCTGCCGCAGGATGCTTATCGCATCAGCGCCACCGGTTTCCATACCAAAATGGATGATTTTATTCCCCACAGCCGTTCCTCGGAGGAGTTGGCTGCCCGCCGGGATATGATTACCCTCATTCGCCGTTCCTACAAAATGGGTTTGTTCACGGCAACCCACGGCACTTATTCTGTCCGCTTGGCAGACGGCAGCTTCCTGATTACGCCCTTTAACTGTGACCGGGCGTATCTGCAGGAGGATGATTTGGTGCGGGTTAAGGCGGGCATGAAGGAGCAGGGGAAAGTACCCTCTCGTGCGGTGCTGTTCCATGAAAAGCTGTATCAGCAGCATCCGGAAGTCAAGGCGATTTTACAGGCGCATCCCGTTCACGCTATGGCATTTGCGGTAACGGATGCCATGTTTGACCCCCGTACCATTCCGGAGAGCTATATTTTGCTGCGGGATGTGAAAAAACTGCCCTATGAGCAGATTTATGTAAACCCCGAAAAAACCGCCCGTGCCTTTGGTGCTGCTTCTCCTGCCATGATGGTGGAAAACAGCTGTGTCGTGGTGGTGGGTGACTCCCTGCTGCAGGCCTTTGACCGGTTGGAGGTCATGGAGGCAACAGCCCATTCCATTATTCTGTCCAAGGAGATTGGCGATATTGTCCATATTTCCGAGGCAGAGGTGGAGGATTTGAAGGTGGCATTCCACTTGACGGATTAAAAATTCATGCAGCGGCGATTTGCTGCTGAAATATACTTCATGAGGAGGCAATATGAATTCCATAGAAAAAAAGCAACTTGAAATCACAGCCTGCAAGGTGCGTATTGGCATCATTGACGGCGTCCATGCCGCTAAAGCAGGACATCCCGGCGGCAGCCTGTCCGCTGCAGAGCTGTTCACCTACCTGTATTTCAAGGAAATGAAGATTGACCCCAAGCAGCCCAAAATGGACAACCGTGACCGCTTTGTCCTGTCCAAGGGTCATACCGCTCCCGGTTTGTACGCCACCTTGGCGCACCGTGGCTTCTTCCCCGTAGAGGATTTGCTGACACTGCGTAAGCAGGGAAGCTATCTGCAGGGACACCCCAATATGAACACCGTTCCCGGTGTGGATATGTCCACCGGCTCTCTGGGTCAGGGCGTTTCCGGTGCTGTGGGTATGGCAATCAGTGCAAAGTATCAGAACAAGGATTATCGTGTCTACTCTCTGCTGGGTGACGGCGAAATTCAGGAAGGTCAGGTGTGGGAGGCTTGCATGGCAGCTGCCCACTATAAGCTGGATAACCTCTGCATTGTGGTGGACAACAACGGACTGCAGATTGATGGCGATATTTCCAAGGTTATGAGCCCTTATCCCATTGTGGACAAGTTGGAGGCCTTTGGCTTCCATGTGGAAACCATTGATGCGCATAATTTTGACCAGATTGAGGCAGCATTCAATGTGGCTCGCACTGTTAAGGGTAAGCCCACTGCAATCGTCATGAAGAGTACCAAGGGTAAGGGCGTTTCCTTTATGGAAAATAATGCTGGCTGGCACGGCAAAGCACCCAACGATGCAGAATATGAGCAGGCAAGTGCCGAGCTGAAGGCGGCCTTGGCAGAACTGGAGGGCAAGTAATATGGCAGATGTAAAGAAAGTTGCAACTCGGGACAGCTATGGTGCTGCGCTGACTAAGCTGGGTGCTGAATTTGATAATTTGGTGGTTTTGGATGCTGACTTGGCAGGCGCCACTAAGACTGCGGTGTTCCAGAAAGCTTATCCCAACCGTCATTTTGACTTTGGTATTGCAGAAGGCAACATGGTGTCCGCTGCTGCCGGTATGGCTGCCACCGGACTGGTGCCCTTTGCTTCCAGCTTCGCCATGTTCGCTGCCGGCCGTGCCTTTGAGCAGGTCCGTAATGCCATTGGCTATCCCCATTTGAATGTGAAAATCGGTGCAACCCATGGCGGTATCTCTGTGGGCGAGGATGGCGCAAGCCATCAGTGCTGTGAGGACTTTGCTCTGATGCGTTCTATCCCCGGCATGGTGGTTATCTGCCCTGCTGACGGTGTGGAGGCAGAGGCTGCAGTCCGTGCTGCATATCTGCATGAAGGCCCTGTGTATCTGCGCTTTGGCCGTCTGGCTGTGCCGGTATTCCATGAGGAAGGCTTTGAGTTTAAGATTGGCAAGGGCGAAGTGGTGAAGGATGGCAGCGATGTTGCCATCATTGCCAACGGTCTGATGGTTTATGAAGCCATTGAGGCTGCCAATGCCTTGGCAGAGTCCGGCATCAATGCCATGGTCATCAATATGGCTACCATTAAGCCTTTGGATGAGGAGTTGGTGTTGTCCGCTGCCCGTAAGTGCGGCAAAATCATCACCTGCGAGGAGCATTCCGTCATCGGTGGTTTGGGTGAGGCTGTTTGTGCTGTACTGAGCGAGAAGCTGCCTACTCCCGTGCGTCGCATCGGTGTCAATGACGAGTTCGGTCATTCCGGTCCGGCAGTGGCACTGCTGAAGGAATTTGGCTTGTGTGCTGATAATATTGTCAGTGTGGCAAAGGACTTGTGTGGTAAGTAAATAAGAGAAAAAAGCAGGCATCCATTTTGGATGCCTGCTTTTTGTGTCAAAGAAAAACGCCCCCGAAATATTTCAGGGGCGAATATTCACATTAGTCAGCCACATAGGGCAGCAGAGCGATCTGACGGGCACGCTTAATGGCGGTGGTCAGGTCACGCTGATGGGCAGCGCAGGTACCGGTGGTACGGCGGGGCAGAATCTTGCCACGCTCGGACAGGTAACGGCGGAGCTTTGCGGTATCCTTGT
>JAZOPV010000031.1:0-70031 GCA_045655745.1 Faecousia sp. | reverse complement strand
CAAACTTAAAGTCATTTTCATGATAGGCATAGGTGCGAAAATCGGAAATTTCTTTGTTGATCATAGACATACTTACTTCCTCCATAAATCGTGTTGATTACAAAATGCGTACACTGCCCGGACTTCATCCCCATCACAGATGGAAAACTTCGCTTTTGGCTTATCGTCCGGGTCAAGATGAGCATACTGTATACCGTGTTCTGTTTCCAGACACACCCATTCGATATAGTGTTCCTGGGTCATAGGGTGCTCAACAGAGCCTATTGTTACATGGACGGTATTCCCCTCCACCTCGTATACCGGGATATGTTTCTCCCCGGATGCTTCTGTTGTACCGGGAATCAGCTCCTGCATTTCTTCACCGCAGCAGTAGATGGGAACACCCTTATCGCGGATCATCGCCACGATATTGCCGCAATGCTGGCAAATCAAAAATTTCTGTTTCATATTCGATCCCTCCTGTGAGAAAGTGTGTCCAAATTAAAACAAATAATGCAAAGAAATCTGGACATACTATTGGGAAAAGGATGTGAAAAAATGGCATATAAACGCATGTTTATTCCATACGCATTAGCTGCCCTTTTGATCGGTTTGGTGGGCGGTTTTTCTACAGTTTTAGGGCCGGCTTTTGTGCAGGACATTGGTATCGCTTATAACAACACCACATGGACCGCCCTGGCCCAGGCCATGTCCACCGCCGCCTGCGCGCCCATTCTTGGCAAGGTGGGAGATGTTGTTGGGCGCAGAAAGACTTTGCTTTTGGGTATTGCAGTATTTGCCTTGGGAAATGTCCTTTCTGCCCTTGCAAACTCCCTTGTGTTTATGTTGGTTGCCCGGTTTGTGGTTGGTATCGGCACCGCAGCAATAGGGCCAGTGATCCTTGCCTATATCGCAACGGAGTTTCCACAGGACAAGATCGCAAAAGGATTTTCCCTATATATGCTTCTGTCCAGTGCGTCGGTGATCATTGGCCCAACGATTGGCGGTCTGATTGTTTCCTCCTACGGATGGCGCGCCATGCTGTGGGTATGTGTTGCTATATGTGCAGGCATTTTTGCCGGCTGCGTCCTGACTTCCCGCAACCAAGCATCCACGAGAAAGCCACTACAAGACTTTGATGTTACCGGTGCTGTTTTGATTCTGATCTTCTTTAGTCTGCTGCTGTGCGTTCCCTCCTTTGGTCAGAACATCGGATGGGCATCCACACCGTTTCTTATTGTGCTGATTCTTGCAATTGTCAGTCTGGTGGGCCTTGCCCTTGCGGAAAGAAAAAGTTCCCATCCCATCCTGTCGGGCAGCTTTATCAAGCGGAATGCTTTTATCTTAAGTGTGCTGGCTCTATTTTTGACCCAGGGACTCATGCAGGCAAACATGACAAACACCATCGTCTTTGTCAATTACACGCAACCAAACAACACCGCCATTTCCGGCTATGCGATTTCTGTCATGTATGTGGGCATGTCTTTGGGCGCGGTTGTTTTGGGGCCGTTGGCAGATAGATTTGACCCAAAACGGATCCTTATAGGTTCCTTCCTATTGACCGGGATCGGGTGCGGTATCTTGCTGCTGTTTACAGAGGTCACTTCTGTATTACTGCTAATGGCATCCCTTGGTGTTCTTGGCTTCGGTCTGGGAGGAAACGGTACCATCTTTATGAAAGTCGTCCTATCCGGCTTGACACCACAGGAAGCAGGCGCAGGTACTGGAACTTACGGCCTATTCCGAGATTTGGCAGCACCTTTTGGCGTAGCCGTGTTTGTCCCGTTATTCACCAATCAGATCACAGGAAGAATTGCAGCAGGCACAGCTGAGCCTACTGCCGCAGTTGCGTCCATTCATTTCCTGGCGATAGCGGAGATTCTGTGTGTCGCATTGGGTATCGCTACGGTTGCCTTCCTGCCAAAACGAAAAGATATAAAGGAGCCCTAACATGAGATTAAAGGACAAAGTCATTTTGGTAACAGCTTCCACCCGTGGAATTGGCCTTGCTATTGTGAAAAAGTGCGCACAGGAAGGCGCTAAGGTTTATATGGCTGCCCGGGATATGGAACGGGCGCAGGAAATCGCAAGCACATTGGACGGCGTAAAATGCGTGTACAACGACGCTACCAAGCCGGAAAGCTTTACCTCTATGGTAGAAGATGTGGTTGCCGATGTCGGCAGGATCGATGTGCTAGTCAATAACTTCGGCACATCCAACCCCGGAAAGGATTTGGACTTTGCAAATACCGATCCGCAGGTGTTCCTGGACACAGTAAACTTGAATCTGCGAAGCGTCTTTACGGCAAGTCAGGCCGCGGTCAAGCACATGGCAAAGCAAGGCGGCAGCATCATCAACATCTCCTCTGTGGGCGGGCTTGTACCGGATATTTCCCAAGTTGCCTATGGTACTAGCAAAGCTGCCATTAACTATCTGACCAAACTCATCGCCGTCCAGGAGGCGAAACACCATATCCGCTGCAACGCTGTCCTTCCTGGTATGACCGCAACGGAAGCAGTGGAAAAGCATCTGTCTGATGATTTCCGGAATCTGTTCATGAAGCATATTCCCTTGGGCCGTATGGGCCTGCCGGACGAGATTGCGGAAGCCGTTTGCTATTTCGCCAGCGACGCTTCTGCTTATACTACCGGACAGATTCTTACCGTTTCCGGTGGCTTCGGCCTGGCAACTCCGGTCTATGGCGATTTAACAAATAAGGACAGCAAACGATAATACAGCAAAAACCACCCATGCTGATCAGGAGAGCATAAAATGGGCAAGTCTGATATTCAGAGATGCTATTTAGAAACCGACACAAAACCGTAACGGGCCCTTAAAAACCGACACAAAACACCCACCGCAAGCTACAATAAGGAACAGCAAGGAAAACCGAAAAGTCCTTGATACACAAGGGTTTTATCCAATAATTTACGACAAGCGACACAAAGCAAAAAACGCTCCAAGATAGTTGGTAAGGATGAGGTCGCCAGTTCAAATCTGGCTAGCAGCTCCAAAGAACACCCATCCGGATGGATGGGTGTTCTTTTTTCTAGTTGATGGGTCTTGAACTGGTTCGCTCGTTCAGGTTTGAAAGTGAGCCGACCGTTATATCGCATATGCCGAATTGTTTTTTGATGCAGTCGTCATGCTGCTTGTCCTTTTTTAAAAAGCACTGAGGGCATTATATAAAAAACCGCATCCATGACGGATGCGGTTTTTAAAATCAGAAGATAGCGACAACAGCGCCGGAGTAGGTATTTGCGATGAAGGCCTTCACTTCGGGGCTCAACAGAGCCTTTTTCAGAGCCAAAATCTTTTCGTTCTGCTCGTTGCCTTCCTTCACAACCAAGATGTTGGCATAGGTGGTAGCGGAGATGGAAGCGGCATCTTCAACAGCCAGAGCATCCTTGCCGGCGTTCAGACCGGCCTGCAGGGCGTAGTTGCCATTGATGACCGCCAAAGCCACGCTGTCACGAACATTTGCAATCTGAGCAGCTTCCATGGGGACGATGTCCAAATTCAGCTTGTTCTCTACCACATCCAAATCGGTGGCGAGCATACCAACGCCATCCTTCAGCTTGATAAGCTCCTGAGCCTCTAACAGCAGCAGGGCACGAGCCATGTTGGAGCCGTCGTGGGGAATGGCAATCTTGTCGCCGTCAGCCAGCTCGGAAATAGCCTTCTTAGTGCCGGCGTAGATGCCGAAGGGCTCGTAGTGAATCTGCGCAACAGTGACTAAATGCGTGCCGTTTTCTGCGTTAAAGGTGTCCAGATAAGGCTGATGCTGGAAGTAGTTGGCATCAATTTCACCGTCTTCAACAACATTGTTGGGGATTACATAGTCGGAGTATTCCTTGATGTCCAAGGTCCAGCCGTCCTTGGCAAGCACTTCAGCGGCAATTTTCAAAATTTCGGCGTGGGGTGTGGGGGAAGCAGCGACTGTGATGGTTTTGCCATCATTTTTGTTGCTGCAGCCTGCAAACAGACTCAGGCACAGCACCAGGGAGAGAATCAAAGCAATGGTCTTTTTCATAATGTTTACTCCTTATATAAATATATTTATTAATGATTTTTTAAACGTTTGTCGCAGGAGATCGCCAGCTTGGTGCCAATGGACTGCAAAATCTGTACCAACAGAATTAAGCCAATGACGGCGCTCCACATGACCAGATATTTATATCTGTAATAGCCATAGGTGATTGCCAAGTTTCCAAGACCGCCACCGCCGATGATACCAGCCATAGCACCGTAGCCAAGGATAGTGGCGATGGTAATGGTTGCACCGGAAATGAGGCTAGGCACTGCTTCGGGCAGCAGCACCTTGCGGATAATCTGCCAGGTGGAGCAGCCCATGGACTGTGCCGCTTCAATGACACCGTGGTTAACTTCACGCAAAGAGCTTTCTACCATACGAGCCACTAAGGGGAATGCAGCAATGACCATGGGGGCAATGATGGCGATGGTGCCCACCTTGGTGCCTACCAAAATTTTAGAGAGGGGAAGCGCGATAATCAATAGAATGAGGAAGGGAATGCTTCGCAGCAGGTTAATGACCACATTTATGGTTTTCATCAGCCAGTTGGGAAGGGGACGGATGCCGTCCTTTTCGCCTGTTACCAGCAGCACACCCAAGGGAAGACCAATCGCATAAGCCAAAATCACCTCTAAAACAAGGGAGTAGAGGGTTTCCCATAATGCCAAGCCATAGCTGTCGACTATGATTTCGATTTCCTGTGCCAGCTTTGCAGGGTCGGAGAATACATCAAACATAGTTATTGCACCTCCTCTGCGGTAACGCCGTCATGGGCGTTGAGATAGTCCAGCACCATTCGCTTCTTTTCCAGTGTCTCCGGAAGACTAATCAGCATGGTGCCAAAGGCTTTTCCGTCCACATTGCGGGTGTCTGCACCCAAAATGGAAACGGGTATTTGCGTTTCCAAAATCAAATTAGCGATAATGGGCTCTTCGGACATGGAACCGTTAAAGGCGACACGGGCAACAGGAATATCCCATTGTGCCGCAGGCTGTGCCAAATCAGGGCTGACCAAGCGGCGACCTGCCTTGGATTTGGGGTTGGAGAACACACTTTCCACATCACCGATTTCTGCCACCAAGCCGGAATTCAAAATGGCAACCCGATTGCAGATTTGCTCAATGACAGACATCTGATGGGTGATGATAATCACAGTGATGCCCTGTTCTTTGTTGATTTTTTGCAGCAGCTTCAAGATGGAGTCCGTGGTCTGAGGGTCCAAAGCAGATGTTGCCTCGTCACACAGCAGCACCTCCGGGTCGGAAGCTAGGGCACGAGCGATAGCGATGCGCTGCTTCTGTCCGCCGGAAAGCTGTACCGGATAGGCATCTGCCTTGTCCGGCAGACCTACAATTTCCAACAGCTCCATGGCACGCTTGCGTGCCTGCCGCTTATTGACGCCTGCCAGCTCCAAGGGGAAGCAGATGTTGTCCAAAGAGGTGCGTTGGTCCAGTAGGTTAAAGCTTTGGAAAATCATGGAGATTTTCCGCCGCTGCATTCGCAGCTGCTTGGGTGACAGCTGCATCAAATCCTGTCCTTGAAACAGGACTTTGCCGTTTTCGGGGCGTTCCAGCAGATTCATGCAGCGCACCAGCGTGCTTTTTCCTGCACCGGATAAGCCGATGATGCCAAAAATCTCACCCTTATCAATACTCAGCGAAACATCCTGTAGGGCTGCGACCTGCTGTTCTCCTGCACCGAAGGTTTTGGACAGATGTTCAATTTGAATCATTGCCATACAAATTCCTCCTGATAAAACAGAAAACCGTCCTTGCGCATAAGCACAAGGACGGCTGAATAACCGTGTTACCACCTTGATTCGTCACAACCTCACAGTTATGACCTTTGGGAGTACCAACATACTCCTGCGCTTTAACGGGCGCTCCCGTCACAGACTACCTATCGCCTGTGCGGCTCCGAGACCATGTTCGGCTTGCCTATCCGTACCCCATCACACCAACCGGGGCTCTCTGCACGGCATCCGCCAGCTTACTCTTCTCTTCGCTGCCTTTGAAAAGATTGTGGTTATTATAGCAAAATGTTTTTCGCTTGTCAACAATTATTTTTTATGACGGACAGGATTAGGAAAGTCCTTGTAATTGCAGCAGTTCCAGCACCTTTTGCCCTTTGGCGGTCAATGCCATAGAGCCTAAAATGGGATAATTTTTGTATTTTTCCGGAGAGAAATTTTTAAGGGGTTTGTCAAAATCCAAAGAAACCAGCCCTTTTTTCTCCAAAACCTGCAGAATTAGGCTATATTCCTCCACGGACAATTCTGTTTCCTCCAGATACACCGGAGCTTCTTCCCCCAGTGCTCGGGCGATGGGGAGAAAGGCGTACTGTCCCAATGCTTCCAACAGGTTAATTTCTCCTTGATTCAGTTCGATTTCACCCTTTTTGCAGCCACCGCCACAGCATCCACAATTTTGATTACAGCTCATCATAGCCTCCAATTGTTTTTCTATAGTATACACGATTTTCATGCCTACTGCAACGGAGAATTTTGGGAAAAGGAGACAATGGGCACAATCGAGAAAGAAAGGCTGTAAAAATAGTGGGAAAACGGAAAAAATATGTAAAATACTTATTGACTTTTAGGGTTTTGAGTGCTAAAATGGAACAGCCGCATTGAATGGGCTTAAGTTGGTGTCAAACACCCGCCCTAAGAGCGAGACTACAAAAATGAAGTAGGTGAAAAAAATGAAGGCAGTTATCGTTACTGGTGGTAAGCAGTACACTGTGGCTGAGGGCGATGTTCTTTACATTGAGAAGCTGAACGCCGAAGCAGAAGCCACCGTCAAGTTCGATACCGTTCTGGCAGTGCTGGACGGCGAGAACAGCAAAATCGGCGCTCCCGTTGTGGAAGGTGCTTGTGTCGAGGCTAAGGTCGTGAAGAACGGCAAGGGCAAGAAAATCGACGTGTTCAAGTACAAGCCCAAGAAGGGCGAGAAGAAGCACATCGGTCACCGTCAGCCCTACACCAAGGTGGAAATCACCAAGGTTGTGCTGTAATTAGAGTATGACAAGATGCGAATTTTTTACCGAGAACGACAGAATCACGGGATTCTCCGTTTCCGGTCACAGCGGCTATGCTGAAGCAGGTGCGGACATTGTTTGTGCTGCCATCTCCGCTGTTGTTACCATGGCTGAAGCCACCATCAATGATGTGTGTGGCGCAAAAGCCAAGGTCCGTGTCAAGGAGGACGACGCTCGTATTTCCTTGATGCTTCCCACTTCCTGCGATGAAGAGGAAACGGTTCAGGCAGTGCTTTCCGGCATGCTGGTGACGCTTCTCTCCTTAAAGGAAGATTATCCTGATTTTATCGAAGTTTTGGAGGTGTAATTCCTATGCTGAAGATTGGTATTCAGTTCTTCGCTCACCACAAGGGCGGTGGCTCCACCAAGAACGGTCGTGATTCCGAGGCAAAGCGCCTGGGTGTGAAGCGTGCTGACGGTCAGTTTGTGCTGGCTGGCAATATTCTGGTTCGCCAGAGAGGCACACACATTCATCCCGGTGTTAATGTGGGCATCGGCAGTGACGACACCCTGTTTGCTCTGGTTGACGGCACTGTCCGTTTTGAGCGCAAGGGCAAGGACCGCCGTCAGTGCTCTGTGTACGCCGAGCAGTAATTGCGTATAGTGAAGGAAGGGCTGTTGCAAACTATCTGCGACAGCCCTTTTTTAAGCCCTTGTGGTGTGATAAATTGGAGTTTATCTATGTCTTGCCTCTCCCTCTGGGAGAGGTGCCCCAACCATATGTTGGGGCGGAGAGGGCCCCTCTCAGTCACGGCTTACGCCGTGCCAGCTCCCTCAAAGGGGGAGCCAAGGAAAGGAACGACAAATTCCCATTTATGACACCACAAGCTCAAGGACAGGAGGAGTATTATGTTTGTAGATAAAGTACGAATTTCGGTCATCGGCGGTCGTGGCGGTGACGGTGCGGTGGCGTTCCACCGAGAAAAATATGTGGCTTCCGGCGGACCGGATGGCGGTGACGGCGGTCATGGCGGCAGTGTGATTTTGCGTATCAATGATAATATGTCCACCTTGCTGGATTTTCGCTATAAGCGCAAGTATGCCGCTACAGCCGGCGATAACGGCCGTGGCAACCACATGAACGGCAAACGGGGTCAGCCTTTGGTGATTGAAGTTCCTCGTGGCACAGTCGTTCGGGACGCGGAAACCAATCAGATTATTGTGGATATGTCCACGGATGAGGATTTTGTCATTGCCAAGGGCGGTCGTGGCGGCTGGGGCAATGCCCATTTTGCCACACCTACCCGTCAGATTCCCCGATTTGCCAAGGCAGGCCTCAAGGGCCAGGAACGAGATATTATTTTAGAGCTGAAGCTTTTGGCAGATGTGGGCTTGGTGGGCTTTCCCAATGTGGGCAAATCTACCTTGCTCAGTGTTACCTCCAATGCCCGCCCGAAGATTGCCAACTATCACTTCACCACTTTGTTTCCCAATTTGGGAGTGATTTATGTGGAGGAGGGCGTGTCCTTTGTCATGGCAGACATCCCTGGTATTATTGAGGGTGCAGCTGAGGGCGCAGGCTTGGGTCATGATTTCCTGCGGCATATTGACCGCTGTCGGCTGCTTGTTCATGTGGTGGATGTGTCCGGCAGTGAGGGCCGTGACCCCGTAGAGGATTTTGATGCCATTTGCGCAGAGCTGGGTAACTACTCTGTGGATTTGAGCAACCGCCCCATGATTGTTGCTGCCAATAAGACCGACCTGCTTGACCCCAATTCTGACAATTTGGAGCGACTGCGTGAAGCCGTGGAGGCGGCAGGCTGCCAGCTGTACGAAATCTCTGCCGGTACAACCCAAGGCACGAAAAATCTCATGCGTGTTGTGGCAGAGAAGCTAAAAACCTTGCCCCCTGTCACAGTGTATGAGCCGGAATATGTAGCACCCCTGCCTGTGTCCGGCGACCCCAATGAGCTGGAAATCGAGCATTTCGGCAGCACTTGGGTTATTACCGGTGCATGGTTGGAGCGAATGGTGGTCAATATCAACTTTGATGACTACGAATCCCGCAATTATTTTGATACCCTGCTGCACAAATGCGGTTTGTTTGCCCGTTTGGAAGAAATGGGCATCGAGGACGGCGACACGGTGGATATTTACGATTTTGAGTTTGAGTATCAGCGATAAGGTTAAGAAATCACCGGAATACGACAGTATTCCGGTGATTTTTGTATTTGCTTACATACATGGATGCTACATCGTTATACATTGAACAGGAAGTTGACAATGTCTCCGTCTTTCATCACATATTCCTTGCCTTCAGAGCGAACCTTGCCCAAGGATTTGGCGTTTGCCATAGTGCCGTATTCCTTCAAATCATCAAAGGCAATGACCTCCGCACGGATAAAACCACGCTCAAAGTCGGTGTGGATTTTACCGGCAGCCTGGGGAGCTTTTGTGCCTCGTTTGATGGTCCATGCACGGCATTCATCACTGCCGGCAGTCAGGAAGGAAATCAGTCCCAACAGGGCATAGCTGGCTTTAATCAGCCGATCCAAGCCGGACTCGTTTACCCCCAGCTCCTCCATGAACATGGCTTTTTCTTCTTCGTCATCCAGTTCGGCAATGTCCGCCTCCAGCTTGGCACAGATGGGGAGCAGTTGACTGCCCTCTGCGGCTGCCAAAGCCTTCACATCCATGTAGTGGCGGTTGCTTTCCGGCTCGTTGGCCTCATTTTCTGCCAAGTTCGCCACATAAATGGTCTTTTTCAGGGTTAGCAGGTCGGAGGTGGCAAGCAGTGCCAAATCCTCTGCATCGTCCGTAAAGGTCCGTGCCAGCTTGCCCTCGTTCAGGTGCTGCAGCAGCTGTGTAAATAGCTCTGCTTCCCGTGCAAACTTCTTGTCGCCGCCCTTCATGGCTTTTTGCGCCTTGTCAATGCGGCGCTCAACCATTTCAATATCTGCCATCACCAGCTCCAAATTGATGATGTCAATGTCACGCAGGGGGTCGGTGCTGCCCTCTACATGGGTCACATTGGAGTCGTCAAAGCAACGAACCACATGGACGATGGCATCGGTGGTGCGGATGTTGCTGAGGAACTTGTTGCCCAAGCCTTCACCCTTGGATGCGCCCTTGACAAGACCTGCAATGTCCACAAACTCAATGACAGCAGGCGTGGTTTTCTTAGGGGAGTAGAAGTCCGACAGCCATTGCAGCCGTTCGTCCGGCACGCTGACCACACCCACATTGGGGTCGATGGTGCAAAATGCGTAGTTATCTGCCGGAACACCGGCGTTGGTAATGGCGTTAAACAGGGTGGACTTTCCCACATTGGGCAGTCCAACGATACCTAGTTTCATCTTTTTTCATATCTCCTTAAAAAGTCTTGTATTTGCAAGGGTTTTCAGCATTTTAGCCTTTTGAAGTTCGGCTGTTTTACTCCATTTTTGCGTTGGAATACATGGAGTTTTATGCGCAAACCCTATTCAATTCGAATTACCAAATCGCTTGCGCCAGGGAGTCGGTGGTGACATGAACATACCGATTCCTGGCGGTTTTGATGCTGGAGTGACCCAGTTTGGGCTGCAAGCCGGCTTCTATGGCTATTGTGGCATAAGTATGACGCAGAGCATGCATACAAAAACGGGGGGTCTTGGCTTCGGGGACTGTATGGAAGTATTTGTTGTGACGCTTTCCTAATTTGTCCATATAGTGAGCATAGTAGGAACCGTCTTTTCTTTGGTAAATTCCTTTACCCAGTTCTTTGCCTTTTAGATTCTTTCCCAATGATTACTCCTTCCTCGCAGAGAGGGAAAGAGCATACCATTACAAAATAATTATAGCACATATTTCTTTTTCCCTCAAGGCATAATTTTCATCTTTTCTCGATTTTTCTAAGAAACTTCATTAGATTACCAGCCTGCCGCTGATGAACTCTTCAAATTCTTTTCGCTTGACCAATTTCTTCGTACCAACGAAAAGGACGAGGTGAATAGGGACATTAGAATTAATAATGTCCAAGTAAAGTCCTCCTTTCTTTTTAGATTGTGGAAAAATCACCATCGGCAACAATGTCCTAATTGACCCTAAGGTTGCGCTTTATGCAGTTGGTCACCCCATTGATCCCACCGTAAGAAACCACAGACACGATTGGCGAAAACACCGTCATTGGTGCAGGCAGCGTTGTCACCAAGGATATCCCTGCTAATGTCGTCCGGCAGGAAATCCCTGTTGCGTGATTCGTTTTATTACACAAGAAGATGCTGATTATTGGAACGGCCAGTTGCGATTGTATAGACAACTATGTTACTGGAATGGGAAGCTGCAAGACCGGGCCGCAGACGCACAGCCTTGGGCACGAACAACAACCCAATAAAGATTGAATGCCGGACTAGAGATGATTCTCAAGTCCGGCATTTGTTATACGTTACTAGGATTTACGCTTCAGGCCCACCGTGCACGGTGAGCCTGAAAGTCTAAAAATAGCTATTCAAATCCACAAGTTCTCCGTAAAAGCAATGGATGCCCATGCTTATTCGCCTAGAACCATTACCTGAACAGATCTATTCCGGCCACGGGTCTGATCCCAGTCGATGAAATGGATACGGCCAAACTCGCCCAAATCCATCTCACCGTCTACCATAACAATGGTAACATTGCGGCCAATGATGGAGGAGCGCAGATGAGCGTCTGTGTTATGGCAGCCAAAATTGTCCTCACCCACGGATTCTGCGAAATCGAGTGCCTTTCTGCCGGGATGCAGATATTGGCCCTCATAGCGGCAGGTGGGAATCCAGTTTTCAAATACATTCACCAAATCCTGCTGCAAAGTCTCCAAGCCGGTCATGGATGTATCAAAAGCACATTCCTGGGTGATGACAGAGCAGGTGGTATGGTGGGAATAAACCACCACAATGCCGTCCTTCACGCCGGACTTAGCGGCGATCGCTTTAACCTGGTCGGTCACATCATGGAAGCTGACCGCGCGATGGCGAGATTCTAGCTTAATTGCTTCTTTATAAACCATATTACTCTCCCTTTTTCAGATCGTCTGCGGCTCGACGGGTCGCAGCAATCATTTCGTCAATCATAGCAATGGGGTCTGCTGCGTTCATAATGCCGGAAGCAGCGCCTGCGGCCTCAGAACCGGCCATAATGAAGTCATAAACCTGCTGGCCGTTGGTGATGCCTGCGGCCTGCTCGACCATGATGTCAGGATAAATATCCTTGATGACCTTGATAGAATCTCTGACATAAGCCATGGGGCTCACACCGTTGCCGCCGCCGATGATCTCGGAGGGCTCAGGATTAATGATATCGGGGTGGAGCTAGGCAATGGCCTTGGCCTCTGCCAGCGTGTCAGCACAGGCAAATACCAGCATGTCGAGCTCTCTTGCCCGGTCAATGGTTGCCTTCATTTGGGGCAGGCTCATGGGCTTCTCGCAGTGGTTAATGACCACACCAACTGCGCCAGCGGCCTTCAGACCCTCGGGAAGCACATCTGCCATGCCGCGGCCGGGACGCAGAGTGTCCATATAGGGAGCAAGCACGATCAGATGCTTTGTGTTTTCACAAACCCGGCGAATTTCCACCGCAGGGCAGATGAACAGGACATCAATGTCGTACTTTTCGGCGGCCTTGTCTGCGGCAATGGCATATTCCAGCAGAGTGTCGCCATAGACATAGTTTTTGGTACCGATTTCAAAATAGGGAACACGGATTGAAGGTTTCATAAAGGGCCTCCTTAGCGGATTTTCCACTCGTCATACTGGGGGATGTAGGCTTTTTCCTCGGCAGGGAACTTGCGCAAAGTGTTCACAACCTCACCATTATTATACTTGCGGTCGCCCACATCCTCAGTGGTGCCGAACAGTGTCAGGTTAACCTGACGGGGACGGGCGCGGACATGATCCCAGTCGATGAAGTAGATATGAGCGAACTCACCCAGATCCAGCTTGCCGTCCTTAATGGTAAGGGTTTCGCTGCGGCCAAAGAAGACAGAGCGCAGATGGCCGTCGGTATTCATGGAGGTAAAGTTGCCGGGCTCGTCCACATAGCGGCCGAACTGAGCATGAACAGGGCCAGGATGACGGTAGTCCCCTTCATTGACAAAGTCGGGGATCATCTTGCGCATGATGTCCAGCAGGTCGTGCTGCAGGTATTCTAGATCGAAGGTATCAAAGTCGTGGGAGCACTCCTGAATCATCACGGAGCAGGTGGTGTGGTGGGAGACCACGGATACGGTACCATTCTTAATACCGGATTCCTCGACGATCTTATGGACATCGATAGAAATGTCGTGGAAGGTGGGGATCCAGCCCCGGGATTGAAGCTGAATTTCTTTCTGAATCATAGTGAATTCCATTGTTTTTTCCTCCAAAAAATAAAATTTAAAGATTTTTTTGATTTAAGCGCTCGCCAACTGCTCCACCTGGGTGAATGAGGGCGAACTGTTCGGCTTGATAGCAGGTTTCTTCGATGATTGCTGCCAATGCTTCATTGTGTATTATGCTTCTTCCTCCAAAACAGAAAACCAAAGTGGTTCAGAGTAAAGGGGTGGTGCGTGTGTGCCATGTTCGGTTATTTAGAATACATTTCGGAAAGCACGGCGGCATGTTCCTTGTACTGGGCAAATGCCTTTTGATAAGCTGCAACCTGCGTCAAATCGGGATAAATGACATGCTCTGCGACTGCCAGTTTTTCGTAACCGCTTTGCGCATCAGCAAATATGCCACTGCCAACGCCGGCCATAATTGCCGCACCGACACAGCCCAAGTCTGCCATTTCTGGCACTTTTACGGGCAAATTGGCAATATTCGCCACCATTTGACACCAAAGTGGACTCTTGGATGCACCTCCCGCCAGGGTAATGCCATGCTTGGAGGGCTGCGCCTTGAAGAAGTCCATGGTCCAAACAATCTGAAAGGCAATCCCTTCCATAATAGACCGTGCCAGGTGGAAACGGTCATGAGACAGATCCATACCCACAAAGCTGCCTTTTTGGAATCGCTTCGCATCCGTTGCTCTGCCGGTAAAGGGGTAGAAGAATAACCCATCCTCTGCGGCCGCCCGCTTGGAAACCTCTTCGTTGATCGTGTCAAAAGGAAGCAAGCTGCCATCAGCATCCACCGTCAGATTCTTGCGCCACCACTCTAGACAAACACCGCCGGAGGACAGAGACCAAATAGAACCCCATTTGCCGGGAACAGCTGATACAGATTGGGCAAGTCCGGATTCAAAATCCGGCTCATCCGCCATGCTGGTAACCACCCAACTGGTGCCGGAGCCTACCAAAATATCACCGGTTTTTAATGCGCCAGCGCCCAGGGCAACTGCATATTGGTCATGGGCACCCGTTACAAGAAGCACATTTTCCGATAGATTCAGCGCCTCTGCCGCTGCTCTTGTCAACCGACCCACCGGTGTGGCAGAGGGAAGAATTTGGGGCAGTTGTTCTTCTTGCAATCCACACCAGTCCAATAATTCTTTTTGGTATTGGCTCTTTTGAATGTCCGCAAAGCGGCAAATGCCGGCGTTGGAAATATCAATGACTGCCTTGCTGGTCATTTTGAAAGCCAGATAGTCGGGAACGGACAGCAATCTGTGTATCTTCTCATAATTTTGAGGCTCATGTGTTCTCAACCAATGGACATGAAGCATAGGTGCGGTAGCAGAAAGGTTCCATCCGCAGGTGCGGTAGATATCTATATCAGGATGGTTTTTCTTGAAAAGTGACAACTCTTCCTGACAACGGGCATCACTCCACACCATTGCCGGACGAACAGCATCCCCATTTTCATCAACGCCTACGATGGTGCCGCCTTGGGTGGACATAGAGAGGGCTACAATCTGGTTCCGAATTTGCTGATCTTGGCTTACCTCCCGTACTGTTTGGCACACAGCCTGCCACCAATTCAGGGGATTTTGCTCACAATATCCAACCTGGGGTGTGGCAGTTGGATAGCCGCAATAGGCTTGTCCGATCACAGCTCCATCTTCCCGGAATAGGATTGCCTTTGTGCCTGTGGTGCCCACATCTACGCCCAATATGTATTTCATGACAATTTCCTCTTACTTTCCGTAGATCGAAACCCGTGCATCCTCCAAAAGCTTGGCGGCATTGTTATACATGATGTCTTCCACATCTTCGGTGCTTAGGTTCAGGGCCTGTGCAGCACGCTTAAATGCCAAAAGCTCCTCATACATAAAGAAGGTGATCTTCTCTGCTTCCTCCGGGGAAACCTCACGCAAGTGGGGGTCCTGGCTGGGATCACCATACAAGCCGGGAGGCACCAGATTGATATAGGTACCGTTCTCCTCAATGCGGTGCGTGCGCATGCGTAGAATGGGCAGATCGGAACCGAACATCACATTTTTTGCGCCTGCATGGCGCAGCACCTCGGTGATGGCATATTCACAGCAATTGGCACTAAAATCATACAGAATACCGGGAATAGTATCTAAAAATGCAAAAGCGTCGCCAACATCTTCCTTGGTGTAAGCTCTGCCCACATGGGCAATGATCAAGCGAACATTGGGGAACTCCTCTTTCAGTTCCTTGATTTGATGCAGATTCACCGGGTCCTTCAGACGGCCGGGGCGGGGGAGGTGCAGCATGGCAATTGCGCCCATGCGATCTAGTACCGCCAAATGATGTTTGGGGAAGAAATCAAAAATACGAACCTCTGGTTCCGGCAGATATTCAGGGGAACGGCTCAGATAACTCTTAACTCCTAAAAAACCGCCTTCCCGAATGTGTTGCTCCAATTCCTCCGCAGACTCCATGGGATCGCAGTAGTAAAGCGCAGCCCAGCCGGCAGCGGCAGTACTCTTTGCAGCATAGTCGTTATTTTTATCATAGGGCATTTTGGTTGTGAAGCAGAGTGCGGATACCTCCTTGCCTGGGAACATCAAGCGGTAGGTCTCCTGCAAATCCTCAATAGGGTTTGTGGCGGCCACCAAAGAAGGCCAGACTACGACACGCTTGGAACGAAGATTTTTGCCGGCGAGATTGGGATCGTTGTCTACAAACTCTTTTCGCCACAGATGGGTGTGGATGTCGATCATTTTTTGGGGCAAAAAGTCTTTTAGTTCTTCTTCGTAAATTCGTTTATCATTGGGGGTTACTTCAAACAGCGCCATGTCGATTCTCCTTATTTAAGCACAATTTTGCCGTCGTCTACAGCAAGATTACCTTCTAAAAATACCTTTTGAATATGTACCATATCATCGATGATAATAAAATTGGCGGTTTTGCCGGGACGCAGGCTGCCCACCCGGTGGTCAATGCCCAGCAGCTTTGCCGGGTTGAGGGTAGCCATGCGGATCGCATGGCACAAGCCGTAGCCGGTATGGGTCATCATATTGCGAACGCCGTTTTCAAGGGTCATGCGGCTACCTGCCAGCTTGCCTTCGTCATCGTAGTTCAAATCAGCGCCATACCAAATGCCTAATTCCTCGTTGTTCTTATAATTTGTGCGGCTGGGCATGGAATCGGAAATAAGGCAAATCTTTTCCACTCCTTTGGTGCGAACCAAGACTTTTATCAAGTCGGGTACAATATGGATGCCGGTTTCATCGCAAATCAACTCTGCATACATGTCCGGATTATTAAGGCAATATTCGTCGCCGCCGGCACCTTTGCTGCCTTGGCAACGACCCGGACAACCACCAGCGTTTGTCATGTGGGTACGCACTTTTACACCATAGTGGGCTATCTCCCGAATTTGATCAGAAGTGCAGCGGGAGTGACCATGGGCGAAAATTGCTTGGGGTGTCTTATCCTTTACATATTGCAGAAACTGCTCAATGTTTTGCCGGTTCGGGTCAATGGCCCATATACGAACCATATCCCCCAATTCATCCACCAAAGGCACATAATCCTCTGGCTTCACATCGCCGCTCCATTTCATCTCATTTTGGAAGCTACCCACGAGGTTCATAAAGGGCCCTTCCATATAGAGGCCGTCCATAATCCGACCAACGCCTGTTTTCGCTGCTTCACGGATTTTTCTTCCGCCCTCCAGCATGGTAGCCATATCCAGGTTGTGATACAGGGTGGGTAATACCGTGGTCACACCATGCTTAATAAAATATTCGCTACAATACTGGGGGTTTTCTGCAAATAGCCAATTACCGCCGCCGTGGTTGTGAATATCCACCAGACCGGGAGCGGTGTAAAGACCCTTTGCGTCATAGATATCTGCATCAGCAGGAATCGGCACATCCTTTGCCCAACCTGCTTTTACAATTTTGCCATTTTCGTGCAACAGTACACCGTCCCAGATGATGCCCTCTTCCATAATAAGCTTGGTATTAATAATTGCCTTCATGTTAGATATTCCTTCCTTAACGACACTTTGCCGCACGGTATATGACCGTGCGACAAAATATTTCATTAAAATGCAATAAGGTCCATTGCCTCAATGGGACGAGCCATGTCCTCGCTGACATAAATCGTACCCTTGGTCAGCTGGAACAGGGAAGCAGGAACTTCTTTACAAACTGGCCCATACAGCTGCAGCCGGGAAATCATACGCTCCCAGGAACTGTAACCGCCCAAGCTACCCAAGTCGTGACGCTCCAAGTGGTCTCTCGCGTTCAAAATATCCCGAGGACCAATGGAAACGGAATAACGGGGGGTGTGATAAGTGTCGCCAGAAAATGCCTTGGAGTTTTGAACGATAGTTAGACGATGGTTGTCTACGAAGCCAGCGGGTAACTTTTTGAATTCTTCCAAGGTGTCTGCCTTAAAAGCCTTGGTGGCAGGATCAATAAAGGCAGTATGGCCGATCCAGCCTGTGGCAGACAACAAAAGATCTGCACCACCGTTGCCCACCTCATCCAATAGATCAGAATAGTGGTCAATATTTTCGTTGGTGTAGTAGTGCATTTGACTCAGTGGAGGCCGCAGGTCTTCACGGAAACTCAAATAGAATTCACGGAGAAAAGCACCGCCCAAACTGAAACCATAGGAAACAGGGGCGACATTGCCGTCTTCATCTGCAAATTCATCCATGCAAAAGGCGTGGATGTTTCTTCCGGAGATGTTATAGCGATTACACATTTGCACCGTAGCCCTGTAAATATTACGCCAAGAGTTGGGGAATACGATAACGGTTTTCTTATCTTCCACATCAGAGCGATAGATCCAGTTAAACAGTTCTGCTGTCACCGCACTGGAGGGGTGGGGCACAACGCGAATGCTATAGCCATTTTCGTTGGTAATTTCCATCTCTTCCCGTTTGATGTTTCTACAATACTCCAGAACAGTCTTATCCTGGGTAGGAATCCAAGAGGCGGGGGCAAAGTCAAATAAATTCCGATTCATTTAGTTTTCCTCCTTCATGCGAATTTCTGCCAGCTTGTCCAAAAGCCACTCATGGTCTGCACAATAGGGTGCGACACTAGCAACGTCAGGTGTTGCAAAGCAGGTGCCGGGAGCTAGACGCATAATGCAAGCAGGATTCTTGGGATCAATGGGTCCCAACAGAGCCAGACGCAGCGGGAATTTTTGATAGGAAGGATCGCCACCGCAAGAAGACAGGTACTGCATATGCATGCAGTACTTGGCGGAAACGATGTCCTTGGGGCCAACGGTAACGGCGTAAGGCGGCACATTGGAAACATCGCCGCTACAGCCAAACATACCCCGCAGGGAGTCCATGGCACCGGTTTCCAAGGGCAGGGGAACATAGCGAGAGCCCATTGCCAGAAGCTCGTCCATGGTGTCTGCAGAATAGTTGTCTGCATCAAAAGCAGCGATGCCGCCAGCCCAGTTCAAAGTGGTATAGGCCACATCCAAGCCACCCTGGGCAGCAATCATGTCGGAATAGCTTTCCGCATTTTCCTTGTTCCAGAAATGAATCTGCTCCAAAGGCATCCGCAGGTGCGCATGCAGACGCTGATAGAAATACCGCATGAAGTGTCCGCTGCGGCTGTAGGGGCTCTGCCAGGGAGCGACCTCGCCCTTTTCGTTGGCGTATTCATACAGGAAGAATACATGGACATTGCGGCAGCTGATGTCGTATTTATTCAGCACATCGCTCAGGCTGATAAAAACGGCGTTTTCGGGAGACGGCAGCAGCAATACCAGCTTTTGATTGTTAATGTCCGACAGGCGAATCCGCTGGAACAGATCCGTCACGAAATAATTGTGCACATCCCAAACCACTTGAAAATCGAAATTTGGGTGTTCATAGACCTTGCCCTGATGCTCCATGAGATTTTTGTCGGCGATCTCATCCAGTAGCTTCTGATCCCGGATCGGAAGCCACTCAGCAGGGGCAAACTGAAAGACGCTAGTATATGCCATAATGATCCTCCTTATTTTGGTTTTACTTTCATTTATTATTTATTCCACGTAGTGCAAAGCGAATAGTCTTGCTCCATCCAAAATGATCGGCAGTAAAGCCGTAGAGCATTCCGGTCAGCATATTGCTGATACAGGCTGCCACATTGATAAGTCCAGCCATCATTTCCGCTTGGTTGTATCGCTTATAACCTGCAGGAATCTCGACGGTTTGAAAGTGTGGAAGCGCACCTTTAAGCATATTGATAACGAATATTACCGCAACGACCAAATGTGCGCAAGCGTCGCTACCTGTAGTGTTACTTCTCCTAAAAAAGGGTCTGAAAATCAGCTTTTCAGACCCTTGTATCTTTAGTCTTCAAAATCTTCCGGGTCGGGAATTTCCACAGGCACTCCGCCCAGCTCAGTAGACATGTGGGCATAAATACCGGGCAGCGTCATGCGAATTGCCGCATCCACATCAATGGGAGAGGGCTTGTCGTTGATAACGCAATCAACAAAAGCCTCCATCATTTTTACATCCGCTCCGCCGTGACCGCCGTTGATGACCTCCTCGCCGGGTAAAGACAGGGCCACAGGGATCTCCAGCTTCTTTTCTCTGGTGCCGGGCGTGTCAGAAAGCATCGCAAAGGAATGCGCCTCTGCCATCTTTTTGGTGCGATCGGTCTCGATAGAGCCTCTTGTTCCGATAATGCGGAAATTGTGATCAAATTCCAAATACGCATCAAAAGAAACGATGATATTATAAACAGCACCGCTTGCCATTTTAAACATTGCCATCTCATTCTTGGGCGTTCTATAGGGATTATATACCGGCGTGGGCTGCATACAACAAACGCTTACGCATCGGTCGCCTGTAATGGAAAGCAGAGGTCCAAGCTCATGGGTAATGTATTTGATTGCAGGATTGTGCAAACGCCAGTGATTGGGGTCTGCCGGGGGCGTAATATTCCTGTAGTCCGGAGCATGCAAATATTCGCCCTCTGCAAAAACGACCTCGCCCAGACGACCTTGCTCAAACATCTCTTTCCACGCCAGGATAAAGCCCCAGAAATTGCATTCTTCTGCTGCCATGTATTTCAGGTGCGGATGCTTTTTTACCGCCCGCCGCAGCTCCTTCGCCTCCTCAAGGGAGTTGATTGCCGGAATTTCACTGATGACATGCTTGCCTGCCTCCAGCGCCTTCATTACTAACGGCACATGCAGGGTCGCATAGGTTGCCACAAACACGGCATTGCAGTCGCTTTTAAGCAGCTCGTCGTAATCCTCTGTGAAGAAAATATCGTCGTAATTGACATTTGCCTCTGCCAGCGTTTTCTTGGCACCCTCGATTTTCTCGGGGTTGATATCACACATGGCCGTGATTTTAAAATTAGGCAGATGGGCACACATGGTCGCAACAGCGCATCCTCTTCCAAGCCCTACAACACCAAGTTTTACGGTTTCGATTTTTTCCATATGAAACTCCTTTCAATTCGGTTTGATATGCCTATGATAGCATTATTTGCCTATTGCTGGGAATGGAATAATTCCTCTTTATTATGTAAATATTCCACAATTTTCTTGCATTGTACCGAGTGCATATGATAATATATTATTATCCTTTAAAGATGTGAGGTTCGTAAATGAAAAAGAGTATTTGTCAGTTCCCGGGCGACAAGACCTATCAAAAAACGATCCAACTCGTGAATTTTGTGTATGAAACCGAAATTCACTCTCTGAAGCAGCCCTTCTTTTTTACATCATACCATCTCTGCCTTGTAACCAGCGGAACGGCGACCTTAAAAATCAATAACAACACATACAGCTTGACCCGAGGGTGCATCTATATTACCTACCCCGCCTATTTGCATACCATTGAAGCATCCGACGACTTTGATTTCATGTACATTAGCTTCATTGGAGATGGCGCGGCGGCGCTTTTGGCGGATATGAATGTGACAATGGATGATCCGATTTTCTACGGAAACAGTCGGTTTATTGATTTTTGGTTTAAATCCATTATTTCTATCAATTCGGCAAATATCAACACTTTGACAGAGGCGGTTTTGCTCTATACCATTTCCTTTATCGGCGGTCACCCGGAGCGTTTAGACGACGATGAAAGCAGCGAACGGCTAGTGGGCATCATGATCAAGTATATTGATGCCCATTACAGTAACCCCGATATTTCTCTCAGCACCCTGTCGAAAAATCTATCCTATTCCGAAAAATATCTATCCAATGTATTTGTCAAAAACACCGGCGAGAGCTTTCGCAGTTATGTTACAAGATTGCGGATTGGGTTGTCGGTAGAGCTGATGAAGGATGGCAAAGACTCCGTTTCGGAGATCGCAGAAAAATGCGGTTTTAACGATGCGTATTATTTTTCCAAGGTGTTCAAAAAGGTAATGGGCGTTTCTCCCAGCGAATATATCAAGGAAAAGATACGCAATCTGCCATAAACAGAGATTGCACTTTTATGTTATCGTCCCAGAGGGCAAAGCTCAACGGCAGTGAAAACAGTAACAAAAATGTGCGTCTTTTATATAGCCGAATTTTACAACGGCGTGCGACATGAAGCACAAATTGGGTTTGGAAGACGCGTTAGAAACAGGAACGGAAGGCAACACACGATAAAACAAACAACTCTCATGGTATCTACCTTGGGGGTTGTTAATTTTGTAGTGGTATATTTTTCCGATTCTGAGAAACCGTGATTTCCGTGAATATTCTTACTCCATTTTGGCGTGGGGATATGGCGGAAAATGTGTGATTTTATGGTGATTAAAAAGTTTTGGAACAAGTATCGTTTTCGACGATACCTAATTTCATATTCTTTCAAATCTCCTTTGTTTGGGTGGGGTTATTTCCGCATTTTGCGGTGGTATAGCTTGGCAAGACCACCCTCGCTGGTTTCCCGGAAGCGGTGGTTTAGATTAATGCCGGTTTCATGCATGGCACGGCAGACCATGTCATAGCTGATGTTACGGGAGCCGGTGAGAAAATAGCTGAGGTTGCAGGCATTCATGGCACGCATGGCGGCAACGGCGTTGCGTTCGATACAGGGGATTTGCACCAAGCCGCAGATAGGGTCGCAGGTCAGTCCCAAATGATGCTCCATGGCGACCTCGGCGGCGTATTCCACTTGGTCGATATTCTGTCCATACAGCTCTGCCAAGGCGGCAGCTGCCATAGAACAGGCAGTGCCGATTTCCGCCTGACAGCCACATTCTGCGCCGGATATGGAGGCGTTTCGCTTGGTCAGGTTACCGATGATACCGGCGGTGGCAAGACCTCGGCAAATTTCTTTATCCGAGAAGCCTCTCGTTTCTTGTGCGTATTTTAAAACCGCCGGCAGCACACCGCAAGCACCGCAGGTAGGGGCAGTGACAATGGTGCCGTTGTCTGCGTTTTGCTCTGCCACAGCATAGGCGTAGGCAGCAATTTTTTGAAATTCCAGCAGGGCGGGGATTTGCTCATGGGGGGTCTGCTGGTATAATTCCTTGGCTTTTCGCTTGACATTTAATCCACCGGGCAGGATGCCATCCGTAGCAAGACCATCGGCGATGGACTGCTTCATGGTGTTCCATACATCCATCAAAAAGTCCCAAATTTCTGAGCCTTCATTCAGCTCCACATAGTCCGATAGCCGTGAAATATAACGCCATTTGCAAAAATCGGCAATTTCCGCAAAGGAATGCTCCACATAGACTTCTTCACCTTCTACGCCGGCTTCTCCTGACAGCCGAATATCGCCGCCGCCAACCGATTCTACCCGAAGCTGACCGATTTCCTTGCCGTTTTTTAGGGCAATCAAATCCATGGTATTGGGGTGATGCCGGGGCAGCACCTCGTCAGAAAACTGAATTTCGGCAGGTAAGGGAGAAAGCACCTGACGAATTACCCGGTCCGTGCCGTGTCCCATGCCGGTTTTGCTCAGAGAGCCATATAAAATTACCTGAAAGGCATCCGCCTCCGGGTGGCGTTGACGAAAGAGCCTTGCTGCCCGTTCCGGTCCCATGGTATGAGAGGAGGAGGGACCCTTACCGATTTTATAAATGTCACGGATGGATTTCATAGAAACACCTCGTTTTTTCTTGGTATTTCAGTCATTATATCAAAATTAGCGGCAAAATACAATCATCTGATGAAAATATTATGTTTTGAAAATACTTGACAGGTATGGTAAAATAAATGGGATTGAAAATGAACTATCGGGAGGATGAAGCGGTATGGCAAAAGAGAAAAAAGTAGAGCAAATCACCGATATGGAGGTTGATTTTGCCCAATGGTTTACAGATGTTTGTAAAAAGGCACAGCTGATTGATTATTCCAGCGTTAAGGGCGTGTTTATCTATCGACCCTATGGCTATGCCATTTGGGAGAATATTCAGCATATCATGGACAAGGAATTTAAAAAGCAGGGCGTGGAAAATGTTTATATGCCTCTGCTGATTCCCGAATCCTTGCTGCAAAAGGAAAAGGACCATGTGGAGGGCTTCGCCCCCGAATGTGCATGGGTGACTATGGGCGGCGGCGAAAAACTGGAGGAGAAGATGGCAATCCGTCCCACCTCCGAAACATTGTTCTGCGAGCATTTTGCCAATGTGCTGCAGTCTCATCGGGATTTGCCCATGAAGTATAACCAGTGGTGCTCTGTGCTGCGGTGGGAAAAGACTTCCCGCCCCTTCCTGCGGCATCGGGAGTTCTTGTGGCAAGAGGGTCATACCATCCACGCCACCGCAGAGGAAGCCAAGGACTTTACCGAAACCATGCTGAATGTCTATGCTGATTTCTGTGAGAATGTGTTGGCAATGCCGGTAACCCGTGGTCAAAAGACCGAAAAGGAAAAGTTCAATGGCGCAGAGGCAACCTATACTATTGAGTGTATGATGCACGACCGCAAGGCGCTGCAGGCAGGCACTTCCCACTATTTTGGCGATGGCTTTGCCAAAGCCTTTGGCATTGAGTTCACCGATAAGAACAACCAAAAAACCAATCCCCATGAAACCTCTTGGGGCGTATCTACCCGACTCATTGGCGGTATCATCATGACCCATGGTGACAATAACGGCTTAGTGCTGCCTCCCAAGGTTGCCCCCATTCAGGTGGTGGTGCTGCCCATTGCCCAGCACAAAGAGGGCGTTTTGGAGGGCGCTGCGGCTGTCCGCAATCAGCTCCTTGACGCCGGCTTCCGTGTAAAGATGGATGATTCCGACAATTCCATGGGCTGGAAGTGCGCTGAGTACGAGATGAAGGGCGTGCCTCTGCGTGTGGAGTGCGGTCCTCGTGATTTGGAAAATGGCGAGTGCGTCATTGTCCGCCGTACCGACCGTGAAAAGGTGGTGGTGAAGCTGGAGAATTTGGCTTCTGCTGTAGCAGAGCAGCTGAATTTGGTGCAGCAGCAGATGTACGACAAGGCAAAGAAAAACTTGGACGAGCACATCTATGAGGCACATTCTTTGGAGGAGGCAAAGGCACTGCAGGAGGAGCATGGCGGCTATATCAAGACCATGTGGTGCGGAGAGCTGGATTGCGAGCTTGCCATGAAGGAAAAGGCAGGTATGTCCTCTCGCTGCATTCCCTTTGCACAGGAGCATTTGGGTGATACCTGCGCCTGTTGCGGCAAGAAGGCAGATAAGATGATTTATTGGGGCATTGCCTACTAATTGAAATGAAAAAAGCTCCCGTCAGCATGGTCTGACGGGAGTTCATTTTATCTGTTCTTCCAAGTGAGGATGTGCTCGATACCGGACAGTAGGGCATCCATATCCTGCTGTGTGGTTTCCCGACTGAGGGAAATGCGGAAAGAGCTGTCTATCACTTCGGGGCTGAGATTCATGGCGGTTAAGGTATGACTGCGATGCCCCTTGGCGCAGGCAGAGCCGGCAGAAACACAGATGCCGCAATCTTGCAGCAGATTGATGATGTTTTGAGTGGGAACACCGGGGATGGAGAGGGAAAGAATGTGGGGCGCATCGTGCACACCGTTGATTTTTACCTCATCAAGTTTACATAACTTTTGGGTTAAGCCGTTCAGCAGAACTTTTTCCTGCTGAGTATCTGCCTGTAGGGTAGTGCTGACGGCAGCGCAGGCGGCGGCAAAGCCCAAAATAGCAGGGGTGGCTTCTGTGCCACTGCGATAATTGTTTTCCTGCCCACCGCCCAGCAGCAGGGCAGGGAAGGATTTGAGTCTAGGGCTAATGTACAGTGCCCCTGCGCCCTTCGGCCCGTGGACCTTGTGGGCAGAAACGGAAATTAAATCTGCGCCCAGTGTCTTGGCGGCAAAGGGGATTTTCAAAAAGCCCTGCACCGCATCGGTGTGGAAAATGGCATTGGGACACAGCTTGTGGGTCAGCTTTGCCATTTGGGCAATGGGCATTACAGAGCCAACCTCATTATTGACCATCATAACGGATACCAAAATGGTGCCCGGTCGGAGGGCAGCTTTCAGCGCATCTAGGGAAATGTTGCCTAAATTGTCCGGCTGCAAATAGGTGACCTCATAGCCCTGCGCTTCCAAGTCCTTCATGCAGTTCAGCACCGCATGATGCTCTATGGCGGTGGTGATGATGTGCCGCCCCCGTTTGCCCAGCCGCCGGACTGTTCCTAAAATTGCCCAGTTGTCTGCCTCTGTGCCACCGGAGGTGAAGAACACCCGGTCTGCCTCTGCGCCCATGGCGGCAGCTACCTGCATACGGGCGGTGTGAAGCTTTTTGGCGGCATCAATGCCGAAATGATGCAGTGCGCTGGGATTTCCCCAGTCCTCGCACAATGCCTTTGTAACCGCCTCCACAGCCTCCTTGCAGGGCTTGGTGGTGGCGGAGTTATCCAAATAAATCATAGTCTTATTTTCCTACACAAAATCGTTCAAAAATTCGGGCGGTGATGTCCTCCCGAACGGTAGCACCGGTAACCTCGCCCATGGCTTCCATCGCTTCTTCTACATCGGTCAGCACTGCATCCGGTGTCACCCCCAGCTTTAGCCCCTGCAGGGAACGGTTGATGGCATCGCAGGCACGCCGGATGGCATCGTATTGACGGGCATTGGTGAGAATAGAGCCGTCACAGGGCAGGCTGTTTTCAAATATGGTTTCCACCGCATCCCGGAACTGGTCAAGCCCACTTCCGGTCTTGGCGCAGACGGGGATGACATACAGAAAGGGCAGGTCGCTGGGCAAAACCGCAGTGCCCAAATCGGACTTGTTGATGAGCGCAATGGCATTTTCATGCTCTGAGCAAAGTTCCATAATGGCTTCGTCCTCGGCATTTAGCGGCTGTGAGCCATCGCAAACGAAAATTACCAAATCCGCTTGCTGCACTGCCTCCTTGGAACGGGCTACGCCCATGGCTTCGATTTTATCCTCGGTTTCCCGAATGCCGGCGGTGTCAATTAACCGCAGCCGTACAGAGCCAACCATAACCGACTCCTCTACGGTGTCCCGTGTTGTGCCGGCTACCTCTGTGACAATCACCCGTTCAAAGCCTGCCAATGCATTGAGAATGCTGCTTTTGCCTACATTGGGGCGGCCTACAATGGCGGCGGATACGCCCTGTTTTAGAATTTTTCCCTGTCCGTAGCTGTTTAGCAGGGAGGAAAGGGCTTTCCGGTGATTAGAGAGGGGCAACTGGTAGTTGACAAGCCCAAAATCCTCAATATCCTCGTCCGGATAGTCCAAAACCGCATGGAAGTGGCTGCACAGGTTGGTTAAGTCCTCATAGATGGGGGCGACCTGCCGCTTCAGTGCACCACCCACCTGTCCGGCGGCATTGGCGGCGGCATCGGCGGTGTCTGCTTCAATCAGGTCGATGACCGCTTCGGCACTGGTCAAATCCAGCTTGCCGTTTAAGAACGACCGCTTGGTAAATTCGCCTCGTTGAGCAGGGGCTGCTCCTGCTTTATAAAGGCTGGTCAGTGCCGCAGACAGCAGGGCAGGGGAACCGTGGCAGTGAAATTCCACCGTGTCCTCACCGGTATAGGTGTGGGGGGCACGGCAGTAAATGGCGCAGCAGTGGTCGATGGTGCGACCCTGTTCGTCCTTTAGCTGCCCCAAAATTAGCTTGCGGTTGGGGGCTTGGGACAGGGCAAGACCATTGGCAGGGAAAAAGACACGCCCTGCGATTTCGGCGCAGTCAGCGCCCGTCAGCCGAATGATGCCGATGGCAGAAACGGTCAGCCCTGTGGAAACAGCGGCAATGGTATGGGACATAGGAATGTTCTCCTTGCGGTTTCATTTGTGTTATCATACCACTTTGAGAAAGAAAATGCAATGATGGATAAAATGGAGCTTATCGAGATGTCGTACTTTTCTTGCTTCGTCAAGAAAAGTACCAAAAGAATGCGGCACAAGGGGGCGCTACGAGCAAATGCGGAAATTATAGTATGCTTGCCACCGGCAAGCATACTCATTTCTAATTCGCTGTGCGGAGCACTACCCCTTGTGTATCCCCCAGCCGCATCGCCATTCCGCATCCAAAAATCTTCCGATTTTTATAGGTTGAATGGTCATGCGGCAGGAGTGGGGGTTCGGGGGCGAGGGTGCTATTGGCTCGGAACGCCTCGCCCCGAACGACTTCTTTGGTTACTTTCTTGTTCGGACACAAGAAAGTAACGCTCTGCGTTAAACTACAATTTAGCTGTAAAAAGACACACCACCGGATTTGTCCGGTGGTGTGTAGGATATTACATTTTCTCTGGGGCGGAGAAGCCCAGCAGGTCAATAGAGGTTTCCAAAATATTCTTTGCCAGTGCTATCAGCGCAATATAGCCGGCTTTCAAGTCCTCGTTTTCCTCACTCAAAATACGGGTTTCGTGATAGAACTTGTTGACGGCACAGGATAAATCATAGATATAGGCGCAAATCATATTGGGGGCAGATGCTTTCAGCGCCGCTTCCATGGCAGGACCGAATTTTGTGATGGAGAGCATCAAATCCTTGGCATATTCATTGGCAGGAGCTTGAATGGGCAGATGCTCCCATGCGCCGTATTTAGCCAAAATAGACTTGATACGGACGATGGTGTAGAGAATATAAGGACCGGTGTTGCCCTCAAAGGCAGCAAAGCGTTCCATATCAAAATTGTAGTCTTTGGTGGGCTGATTGGAAAGGTCGCCGTATTTCAGCGCAGCCATGGCGATTTTCTCGGTGGTGGCTTCCACCTCGGACTCCGCAACAATTTGGTTTTCCACAACCTTGCTCCGGACAAAATCTGTCATATCGGAAATCATCTGCTCCAGCCGCAGTACACCGCCGTCACGGGTTTTAAAGGGCTTGCCGTCAGCACCGTTCATCGTACCGAAGCCCACATGCTCCAGCTCGGTTTCAGGAGACACAATACCGGATTTTCTAGCGGCACGGAACACCTGCTCAAAGTGAAGATTTTGCCGCTTATCGGTGACATACAGCATTTTCTCCGGCTTCCAGTCCTGCATTCGCTGTACCATGGTGGCGAGATCAGTGGTGGCATAGATGGAAGAACCGTCCGATTTGACCAAAATGCAGGGGGGTATTTCCTTTTTGTCGCCATCTTCTGCTACAGGAATGACCCATGCGCCCTCGGATTGGACAGCAATACCACGGGCCTTCATATCCTCCACCATGGCGGGGATGTAGGGGTCAGCATCGCTTTCACCCAGCCACTTTTCAAAGTAAACATTCAGCTTGTCATAGTTTTTCCGCAGGTCGGTGACGGACACATTCATAATGTGATTCCACAGCGCCCGATAGCCCCGGCGACCTTGCTGCAGCTCAAAGGTAGCCATGTGTGCCTTGTGAGAAAATTCTGGGTCAGACTTTTTGCTGGAGGCGGTGGGATAGATTTCTTCCAGCTCATCCACTGTAAAGGGGGCTTCTTTCGGATAGTCGCCGGTAAAAGCCTCGTCAAAGTAGGCTAGCTCCGGCTGGCGCTCCTGCAGCTCTGCAATAATGAGTCCTATTTGCAGACCCCAGTCGCCCAAATGCACATCACCAATGGTGTTGTAGCCGAGGAATTTGTGCAGCCGCTTCAGGCTTTCGCCGATGATGGCAGGACGCAGATGACCGATGTGCAGCGGCTTTGCCACATTTGCGCCGCCGTAGTCTACCACGATGGTCTTACCTGCGCCAACCATTTCTGCACCAAAGGCAGGGGCGCAGCGAATTTCCTCCAAATAGGTCTGCAGGAAATGACCGGACAGCTTCAGGTTGATAAAGCCGGGCATGACGGCTTCAATCATGCTATAGTCGTCTGCATTCAATTTTGCAACAACTGCATTGGCAATTTGAATGGGGGCACATTTGTATTGCTTGGCGGCAGCCAAGGCGCCGTTGCACTGATATTCGCACAGGTCGGGGCGGTTGGAAACTGTTACCCGACCAAAGGATGCTTCGTAACCGGCATCGATGAATGCCTGCTCCATCTTGGCGGTAATGATGTCAAGAATTTTTTTCATATTTTTCTCCTTGAATTGGACATTTGGTAATAGTATAGCAGAAAAAAGGGGTTTTGCATAGAGGATAAAAAAGATTTCTTTCAGTCTGTATGACAGTCTTTCGGGGGAGGGTTGAATTCGTTTAGAAAAATAATTGTGTACTTTTCCCCATTTTTGTGTTATACTATGGTCAGTATGCGCCGGGTGGTCAGACCCGGGCAACCGATTTTTCTGGGTTTTCATCTGAAAAATCCAATAAAATTTCAAATTATTGCAGGCGTTTTCCAAAAAATGACGATTCAGGGTCAAATTTTGGGACATGGCTGCTTACTTGTTATGCCTTTGGCATTTTATTTTGAAAGGAGCTCTGAATTTATTTGGCAGAAAAACTGAAGATTATCCCCTTGGGCGGGCTGGATGAAATCGGCAAAAACATCACTGTGCTGGAATATGGCAAGGACATGATTGTGGTCGATTGCGGTCTTGGCTTCCCGGATGAAGATATGTATGGCGTGGATTTGGTCATTCCGGATTTTAGCTATCTTGTGCAAAACAAAAAGAAGCTGCGTGGTATGTTCATCACCCATGGACACGAGGACCATATCGGCTCGATTCCCTATTGCATGCAGCAAATCAACTGTCCCATCCATGGCACTGCTATGACCAATGGACTGATTAAGCTGAAGCTGGAGGAGCATAAGCTGGCAGATAAGGTGAAGCTTATCACCCACAAGCCCGGTGAAATGGTAAAAGCCGGCTGTTTTACGGTGGAATTTATTCATGTCAACCACTCCATTGCTGATGCGGTATGCTTTGCCATTCACACCCCCATCGGTCCGGTGATTATGACCGGCGACTTCAAAATTGACCCCACCGCCGGAGATGGCATGATGGATTTGGCACGGCTGGGTGCTTTAGGCAACGAAGGCGTATTGGCGTTGATGGCAGACTCCACCAATGTGGAGCGTGCCGGCTATACTCCCAGTGAAAACATCGTCACCGAAAGCTTGGACCGTCAATTCCGCAACTGCGACCAGCGCATCATCATCACCACCTTTGCCTCCAATATGCACCGCATTCAATCGGTGCTGAACATTGCACACCGCCACGGACGAAAGGTGGCAGTCACCGGACGGAGCATGGAAAATATGCTTAAGGTGGCGCAGGAGCTGGGCTATTTAAAAGTGCCTACCAGCACCATTGTGGAGCTGAGCGCCATTAAAAGCCTGCCCAAAAACAAGGTGGTCATCGTTTCCACCGGCTCTCAGGGTGAAAATATGTCTGCCCTGCACCGCATGGCATTCAACACCCACCGACAGGTAGACATTGTGGCAGGCGACCGCATTATTATCTCTGCCTCTGCTATCCCCGGCAACGAAAAAGCTGTTTCCAAAATCATCAACGCCCTGTATCGCAAGGGTGCAGAGGTGGTATATGAAAAGAGCGAGGGACTGCATGTGTCCGGTCACGCCTGTCAGGAGGAGCTGAAGATTATTCACGGACTGGTAAAGCCCAAGTTCTTCATCCCTGTCCATGGCGAACAGCGACACCTGCAAATCCATGGCAAGCTGGCAAAACTTATGGGCATGAATCCCAAGAATATCGTCATTGGCGAAGTGGGTAATGTGATTGAGTTGTCTGCCAAAACCGCAAAGCTGGGCGGCATTGTTCCCTCCGGCATTGTGCTGGTAGACGGCACCGGTGTGGGTGATGTGGGCAGTGTGGTGCTGCGGGACCGGAAGCATCTTGCCGAGGACGGCATGATTGTGGTCTGCGTCAACATCAGCGCCGAGGACGGCGGCATCATCACCGGTCCGGACATCATTACCCGTGGCTTTGTTTATGTGAAGGAATCGGACGAGTTGATGGAGGAACTGCGCAGTGTGGCTTTGGAAGCCATAGACCGCTGCCAGCGCAAGCGTGTTCGTGACCGCTCTGCGTTGAAATCTGCTATTAAAAATGACCTGTCCGGTTATCTGTATAAGCACACCAAGCGCAATCCCATGATTCTGCCCGTGATTATGGAAGTATAAGTGAAAGCCGCCCTTGAAAAAGGGCGGCTTTTGTGATTTAATGGAGAAAAACAGATTGGAGATAGCGGATGCATTATTATTTTGCCCCCATGGAGGGCGTTACCGACAGCATTTACCGGCAGGTGCATCATAAGTACTTTCCGGGCTTAGACCGATACTATATGCCCTTTCTATCCCCAACCATGCACCGCACCCTTTCCCATAAGGAAAGCCGGGAGCTGCCGTTGCGGGACAGCGTCCCCTTTGCTGCAATTCCTCAAATTCTCACCAAAAATCCGGAGGATTTTCTGTGGGCGGCGCAGGTCTGTCAGCAGCGGGGCTATGGGGAAGTGAATTTGAATGTGGGGTGTCCCTCCGGCACTGTGGTGTCCAAGGGCAAGGGCGCAGGGATGCTTCGTAATCCGGGGGAGCTAGACCGTTTTTTGGATGAAATCTTCTCTAAGACACCGGTTGCCATCAGCATTAAAACCCGACTGGGAATGGAAAATCCGGAGGAATTTCCTGGGCTTTTGGAGGTATTTAACCGCTATCCCATTCAGGAGCTGATTGTTCATCCCCGTGTGCGGAAAGCCTTTTATTCCGGCGCTGTGCAGTTAGACAGTTTCCGCTACTGCCTGCAGCACAGCAAAAACAGCCTTTGCTATAATGGCAATCTCAATTCCAAAGCGGACATTGTGGCTTTTTCCAAGGAATTTCCGCAGGTAACTGCCGTCATGCTGGGACGGGGGCTGATTGGCGACCCCGGTATGCTGTCACCTGCCGGCACCTCTGCCAAGCAGTTGGAAGCATTCACCACAGCGCTGTTAGATGCATATATTGAAGCATTCGGCGGCGCACGCAATGCCATGTTCCGCATGAAGGAAATTTGGAGTTTTCTGCTGTGCCACTTTGAAAACAGCGAAAAGTTGGGAAAACAGCTGCGCAAAACAACGAATATTGCAGAATACCGAGCCATTACTGCTCAAATTTTTCATAGCCTGCCGCTGTGCGATACCCTGCATCCAAGCTGGTGAGAATGCTGTAAGCTACAGATAAGCATTGACCTGCTTTTTCGTCTGTGTTATACTAAAATCATAAAATGACGCATGAAGGGAGAAAAAGAATGAATGCCATGATTTTTAACCCTCTGGAAGAATACGAAAAAGTTCTAAAGGCTGCCCACAGCGCCAATGCAGAAGCCTTTTTTCAGGATTTGGCTGCCAAATCCAAGGTGGATGTAGAGGAAAACCGAAAGACCGTTGCCCAATACGACCAACAGCTGCAGGTGGTGGACCAACATCAATCTCGGGCAGGCAAATATAAGGTACTTCGGGTGCTGCTGATTATCGCAGTCATTCTGCTGCCCCTTATGGCACTGTTGTCATCGGCGCAGGTTGTTTGGAAAATCCTTGGCGTCTTGATTTCTATTTTGCTGCTTGTGCTTTTGTTTTGGAAGCTCAATCCCCACATCAAAAAGCTCAATGAGGCATTGGAGCAGGAGCAGGAAAAAGCGCAGCAGCTCTTGGATACCGCAAACAGTCAAATGGCACCGCTGAATGCCCTTTTTGGGCAGTGGGATGCGGTCACCTTAATTGAAAAAACAATCCCTTGGTTTTCTTTTAACCAGCATTTCCCCGTTTCGCAGGAGCTGGATATGCTGACGAACTATGATTTTGCCCCCTATGACGCCGCAGAGGAATCGGTATTGGATGTGCTGTCCGGTACATACAACGGCAATCCGTTTTTATACGAGCTTCGCCGGATACATACCATGGGGGAAGAAACCTATCACGGCTATAAAACCATTCGCTGGACGGAGCGCTATACCGACAGCAAGGGACACCGCCGTACCCGTACCCGTTCCCAAACCCTTCATGCTACTGTTATCAAGCCCAAACCCTTTTATCACACCGAAACCAAGCTGCATTACGGTGCACAGGGCGGTCCTGAGCTGACCTTTAATCGGGAAAACAAGCATTTAGAGGATATGAGCCAGCGTGCCATTGACCGCATGGTGCGCAAGGGAGAAAAAGAGCTGCAGGAGCTGGCAGAGGATGCCTTGGAAGAAAACCGGAATTTTACTGGCATGACCAACACGGAATTTGATGTTTTGTTTGATGCGCTTGACCGTGACCATGAGGTGCAGTTCCGCACCCTGTTTACACCCCTTGCCCAAACCAATATGGTGGATTTGCTCCGGTCTGAAACGGGCTACGGCGATGATTTTGACTTCTTCAAGCGCTGCCGCATGAACACCATTGTTTCCGAGCATACACAGCAGCGAAGCCTTTTGGTTTCTCCGCAGGACTATTGCTCCCATTCCTTCGATTTGGCAAAAAGCCAATTTCTTGGTATTACCGCAGAATATTTTAAGGCTATTTATTTTGACTTTGCGCCCCTGCTGGCAATTCCCATTTATCAGGAGCGCCCTGTTCATTCCCTGCACCCCATTCCGGACGGCTATCAGCCCTATCCCCTGCGGGAATATGAGTCCTTGGCAAATGCTATGGATGTTTCCCGGTTGGCGCATGAGGACTCCAAAACCCTCTCTATTTTGAAGGCAAAAGCCCATAAGGAGGACAGTGTCAGCATCACTGCCCATTCCTATGATACCATTGCAAGAATCGACACCGTGATGATGCTGGGTGGGGATGGGAGGATGCACGGCGTACCCGTACCATGGGATGAATATATTCCATTGACCGTCACCCGAAGTATCCGCCTCAGCGATAAGGAGCATACCGAGGCTTCCCCCCTCACCAGTGCATACAAGCATGGTCTTTACGGTCATGCCTTCCACTAAACATTAAAAAAGGAGAATAGGAACATGGCAAATCAATTAGACGAACTCAACCCCCAAATTCGTGAAGAAGGTCTTGACACCAATGTCATCGCCAAAAAAATCCCAGTCACTGTCGGCGTCGGCTCTACCATTTTTGAGGTGTTGCTGTGGGTGCTGGGCATCATTCCCGGCGTTGTTTTCCTGTTTATGAAAATCAAAGCCAAGAATTATTTCAGCCAGTTGGAGCAAAAAATTCAGAGCAATGCTTCTCAGATTGACAACTATTTGGAGCAGCGAGTCATGGTGCTGCAGAACTGCGCCAAGCTGCTGGACAAAGCGGTGGATTTGGACAAGAGCACCTATGAAAACATCGCAAAATATCGCTCCGGCAATGTCAGCGATGAAGCCCGAAACGATGTAGTCCGGGACATTGATACCCTGTCCAAGAATGTTAACATCGCTTTTGAAAGCTATCCCGACCTGCAGGCTCACGCCGAAATTCGGGACGCCATGCAGCAGAATATGTACCTGCAGCGGGAAATCACCGCCGCCCGTGAGCTGTATAACGACACCATCAATGCTTGGAATCGGGACATTTTTGCATGGCCCACCAAGATGATTGTGGCTGCCAAGGCAGGCTACACCACCCGTATTCCCTTTTCTGCCTCTCAGGAGGTCAAGGCACAGGCTCGTGGCGTTTTCTTCTAAGTCCATAAAAAAGAGCCCCCGAAGCGGCTGCTTCGGGGGCTCTTTTTATGCGCCTAAGTTTACATTACCCAACGCAATCTTCTTATAATTGACCTCGCTGTCGTACTTATCCAAAATCTCATTGACAATCTTCTGAGATTCCTCTTTCTGATAAGCACTCTGGGTATCTTTAATCCATAGCTCCTCACCCTGCGCAGACAGGTACATCACATGGTAGCCGAATTGGGTTTTGACCAAGCCATAGTCACCTACCTTGCGACCTTCGGCAAAGCACCAATCCAAGAATTCCTGCACAAAGCTGGTGCTGGTTGTAATGCCGGTGTAAATACCGCCATCGGTAACCTGACCGCCCTTATCATGGCTCTTTTCATTTGCCAATGCAGCAAAGGAGGCATCGGTCTTTTCGCCTGCAAGCCATTGGTCTAAAATCGCCTGAGCAGCTTTTTGGCAAGCCTCCCACTGGGCAGGTGTATAGCCGTCTGCGCCCTTAGTGCCCTCCACATCCGGCACTTCCTTGACGATGTTATCCATCAACACCAAAATGTGCCGCACATCGGTGACACACTTGCCGTCCTGCTGAATGCCGGCTTTCTCCAGCTCCTCCTTGTGGATTTGGTAATAGACCTCCAGTTCCTTTGCGGACAGCTCCGCAATGGCATCCTGGCACTGGGTGAAATAGCCGTAGCAGTTCATCTGCAGCTCCATGACTGCCTTGAAATCCGCTGCTGTGCAACCGGTGCTAAATTGGCTCTGTAAAAATGCATCCACGCTCTCAAATTTATACTGCTTTGCCGCATTTTCCAAATTCTCATCCAGTGTTTCCATCTGCTGCAGATATTCTCCACTGAGTTGATAGCCACTGTCGGCGGCAGCTAGGGCAAATGCCTGCTCACTTTTCCAATTTCCCAATGCACTTTCCAAGAAATACTGCTCCCAAGTCAGTTCCTTTCCGTCTTCATCTTTGAAGGCGCAGGTCTGCTCAGATAAGGGCTTAGAGGGGTCAAGTCCCAAATTCATGCCCATGTAGGAATAATAGGGATATTCATTCTGCAAAAAGTCGATGACCTTCTGCCAATAGTAAATCTGCAGCTGTCCGTTGGTCAGCTTGGCATTACCCATGGTGGCAACCACCTGAGCATTGGCGTTTGCCGCCTGCTTGTCGGACACGGAATAGGAGTTCTGCTTGTGAATGTCGTTTTCACGGAAGATTTCCCAATCAAACCAGCTGGCAATGTCCAGCTTCTTTCCATTCTCTTGTCCCAAGCCACCACGGATTCCCACAGTTAGCAGCAGCGCCAGCACCGCCAGGGCTGCGATACAGCCCGAAATAATGGCAGTACGCTTCATTTTTTTCATTTGAGAATCATTCTGTTTTTCTGCTACCTCCGGCTGCAACCGCTGAGGGGGCACAACCTCCACTTCCTCGTGCGTGTTGTCTTTACCGCAATGGGGGCAAATTAAAACGCCGGTGGGCAGTTCTTCCTGACAATATTTACATTTCATAGCTTCCTCTTTCTCCGGAAAACCGGGATGGATTCCTCGTCAGTGTATCATGGCGAACGCCGAAATGCAAGGGGGTGGGCACAGAATTTACAATTCCCCCCAGCCTTGCTGGGCATGATACCATGAAATAGAGCTTGCTTATTTTTTTGGGAAAAGCAGAAAAGCTGTTGCCATTATGTGACAGATTTGATATAATAATACGAACTATAAAATAACATTGGTGGAATTACTCTTTTATGGAGGTGAGAATATGAATAAAAAACGCAGAAAACTCCGTCAACCCGGCTTGGGTGGCTGCTTTGCAGTGATGCTGTGCTTCTGTTTGCTTGCCGCCGGTATGCGAAATTATTATCTTGCAGGTGGCGGTTTGGCGTTGACTGCTATTATGATGGTGGGCTATGCCATCAGCCGTACGCACCGCAACAGAGAAATCCGTGCCTTTGTTCAGGAGGCATTTCAAACTGCTGATATTACCGCAAAAGGTACGGAAAATCCGCTTCCTATGGCATTGGTGCGGCTTGGGGATGGCGGTGTTGTTTGGGCAAGTGACCGATTTGTGTCCGTAACCGGCTTCAAGGAACGGATTCCGGAGGAAACGCTGGACCGGATATTGCCGGGTATGACTATGGACTGGCTTTCTGCCGGTAAAACAGAATATCCCTATGATGTGACCATTGGCTCACGGCGTTATCGGGTGTACGGTACAATCGTGCATCCGGAGGAGCATGCCGGAATGCTGCTGGGTATGATTTACTTAAGTGACATGACGGAAATGTATCAGGTTCGGGATGAGTATATTCGTTCCCGTCCTGTGGTGTCCATTATTTTGGTGGATAACTATGAAGAGCTGACCATGAATTTACCGGAAAGCACCATTTCCAATATGGATGCTGAAATTAACCACGCTATTACCACATGGGCAGAGGGTTATCACGGCATGCTGCGGAAGGTGGAACGCAACCGGTATTTGTTGGTATTTGAAAAGCGGGATTTGGACAGCGCCATGCAGGAAAAATTTTCTCTTTTGGAGGATGTCCACAGTATCGTCAACCCCTCGGGCTTGGCTGCTTCTATTTCCTTTGGCTTGGGCGTAGATGGCGCAAACTTCGAGGAGGGCTACAATTTTGCAGCCTTGTCCATCGAAATGGCACTCAGCCGTGGCGGCGACCAGGCGGTGGTGAAGGACAGACTGAATTTCAGCTTCTTTGGTGGTCGAGCCAAGGAGGCTGACCGCAGAAGCAAGGTTCGTTCCCGTGTGACTGCCAATACGCTGATGGAGCTCATTGGGCAGAGCAGTCAGGTGTTTATTATGGGACACCGCAATGCGGACTTGGACGCAGTGGGCGCAGCCATGGGTATTGCCTGTATGTGCCGAAAGAAAAATAAAAAGTTTTATTTGGTCATTGACCAGGAAAATAATGTGGCAAAGCAGCTGATTTCGGAAATCTTGCAGGTTTCTGAATATGCCAGCTCCTTTATTTCCGGCGAGGATGCCCTTTTGCTGGCGGATAACCGCAGCACCTTGGTGGTGGTGGATACTAACCGCCCCGACCAAGTGGAGTGCCGTCCGCTGCTGGATGCTATGAGCCGTGTTTGCGTCATCGACCATCACCGTAGAGCTGCGGATTATATTGACAGTGTGGTGGTAAACCTGCATGAGCCCTATGCCTCCTCCGCTTCAGAGCTGGTAACGGAGCTGCTGCAGTATTCTGTGGAGCTGAAGGATGTGCTGCCCATTGAGTCAAAGAGCCTGCTGGCAGGTATTTTCTTGGATACCAAGAGCTTTAATGTTCGTACCGGCGAGCGTACCTTTGAGGCGGCGGCGGCGCTGCGCCGAATGGGTGCAGATACAGTAGAGGTTAAAAAGCTGCTGCAGAATGATTTTCAGGAAACTATGGCAAAATATCAGATTATCAAGTCTGCCCGTCTATATCGTAAGGAGATTGCCATTGCGGCGCTGAACACCGGTACAACCCGTGTTTTGGCGGCACAGGCAGCGGATGAGATGCTGAATATTTCCGGCATTACGGCATCTTTTGTGCTGTACCCCGATGGGGACAAGATTTATATTTCTGCCCGCAGTATTGGACATGCCAATGTGCAGATGATTTTGGAGCCTTTGGGCGGCGGCGGCAACACTGCCACAGCCGGTGCGCAGATTTCCGGCAGCACCATCACCGCTGTCTTGGATGATTTGGTGGCTTCCATTGAAAAATTTTATGAAACATAACCTTTGGTAAGGAGATGCATTATGAAAGTAATTTTAACCCAGGATGTGAAGGGTAAGGGCAAGAAAGGACAGCTGTTGGAAGTTTCTGATGGCTATGCCCGCAACTTCATGCTGCCAAGAAAGCTGGCGATTGAAGCCACTGCGGATGCCATTAACACCATGCGTATGAATGATAAAGCCACTGCTGAGCGCATTGCTCGTGAAAAGGCAGAAGCGCTGGAGGTTGCCGGACGGCTGCGTGAGTTGACCTTGGTGGTAAAAGCCAAGGGTGGCGGCGCAGGTCGGCTGTTTGGCTCTGTGACCAATCAGGAAATCGCAGATGCGTTGGAGAAGAATTCCGGCATTAAGCTGGATAAGCGTAAGATTGTCATGAACGATACCATTAAGTCTGTGGGTACCTATACCGTAACCTGCAAGTTGGGTTATGAAATCAACGCCCCCCTGACTGTAAAGATTGAAGAAGCCTGATTCCTAATCATTCTTGAGAGAGGAGAGAGAAACATGGAAGAATTATTAGCCCGGCAAGCCCCTCAATCCTTGGAGGCGGAGCAGGCAGTTTTGGGCTCTGTTTTGATTGACAGCGCCTGCGTGGCGGATATCATCGGCGTAATTCGTCCGGAGGATTTTTACCTGCAGCAAAACCGGGAGATTTACGAAGCCATTTATACCATGTTTAACTACTCCCAGACCATTGACCCCGTGACGGTGCTGGATAAAATGAAGGAAATGGGCGTGTATCACGACAATTCCAGAGATTATATCCTGCAGTTGATGGACATTACTCCTACCGCCGTCAATGCGGTGCGGTATGCCACCATTGTTCGGGAAAAGGCGATGCTCCGTGGTCTTGCACAGGTTGCCACCAATATTTCCGAAATGGTGTATTCTCAGGTGGGCACCCCCTCTGAAATGCTGGAATCTGCGGAAAAGCAGATATACGGGCTGCGAAAAGGGGAGCGTGGCGACTCGCTGGAGCATATCGGCACGGTGCTGCACAAGGTTTTTGACCGGCTGACAGAGCTGAGCCAGTCCGATTCTGCCATTCCCGGCTTGTCCACCGGTCTGCATGATTTGGACACCAAAATTAATGGACTGAATAAGTCTGATTTGCTTTTGGTGGCAGCAAGACCTGCCATGGGTAAGTCTGCCTTTGCACTGAATATCGGTGTGAATGTGGCAAAGAAATATAAGAAAACTGTGGCAATCTTTAACCTGGAAATGTCCAGAGAGCAGCTTGCCATGCGTTTACTGGCAAATGAAAGCTTCATTGAGCTGCAAAAGCTTGCCACCGGTAAGCTCAGTGAGGAGGAGTGGAATAAGCTGTGTATGGCATCCTCTGCCTTGGCGCAGACGGACATCCGTATTGATGACAACCCCTCTGTGACGGTGGCGGACATCAATGCCAAGTGCCGCCGTTTGGATAATCTGGGCTTGGTGGTTATCGACTACCTGCAGCTGATGCAGAGCTCCGGCTATGGCAAGGGCGGCGACAACCGTGTCACTGTGGTGGGCGAAATTTCCCGTAGTCTGAAGATTATGGCAAAGGAGCTGAATGTTCCTGTGATTTGCCTTAGCCAGCTTTCTCGTGCGGTGGAGGGACGGACGGACAAGCGCCCGATTTTGTCGGATTTGCGTGAATCCGGTGCGATTGAGCAGGATGCGGATGCGGTGATGTTCCTGTATCGAGATGAATATTACAATCAAAATACAGAGGATAAGGGCGTAGCTGAGTGTATCGTGGCGAAAAACCGCCATGGTGAAACCGGCACGGTGCGTCTGCAGTGGATTGGACAGTATCAGGCCTTTACAGATCGGGAGTGGAAGCATGCTGAATAAGCTGTCGGCTTTCATCCGCCGATATGATATGATTGCTCCCGGAGAGCAGGTTGTATGTGCTGTTTCCGGTGGTGCAGATTCGGTGGCGTTGCTGTTTGCCCTTTATTTGTTAAAGGAAAAACTGCAATTTTCCCTGTCTGCTGCCCATTTTAACCACCGACTGCGTGGACAAGAGTCTGATAGGGATGAGCAGTTTGTCCGACAGCTCTGTGCCCAATATGACATTCCCTTGTATGTGGGCAGCGCCGATGTGGTTGCCGGTAAGAAAGGCTTGGAGGCAGCGGCACGGGAGGCTCGTTACGGCTTTTTTGCCACCCTGTCGGGGAAAATCGCCACTGCTCATACTGCCGGAGATAATGCGGAAACGGTGCTGCTGCACTTGGTTCGTGGTACGGGGCTGAAGGGCTTGGGAGGCATTGCGCCGGTGTCCGGCAGGCTGATTCGCCCTATGCTGACCGTCACCCGACAGGAGGCACTGGATTTTTTGGCGGAATACTGCTTGTCCTATGTGGAGGACAGCAGCAACCATACAGACATCTTTTTGCGCAACCGCCTGCGTCATCAGGTGATGCCGCTATTGCAGGCGGAAAATCCCCGCTTGGCGGAAAATCTTTCTGCCATGGCGTTGCAGCTGCGGCAGGATGAGGCGTATTTGCAGGAGTGTGCCGAAGCGAGTCATACCTTAGAGGTGGAGACACTGCGGCAGCTGCCGCAAGCCCTGCGCAGTCGGATTTTGGAGCGATTTTTAAAGGAAAACGGCGTTCGTGAGCCGGAATATCGGCATATTCTGCTGGTGCAGAATTTGATTTTTTCGGACAAACCCTCTGCTTCCGCTAAGCTTTCTGGCGGAGTTACGGTAGAGCGATGCTATGATGTTATTCAAATCCGGCAAGTCGGCACATTGGAAACGGTCGAGATTGCCTGCCCCGGTGAAGTGGTGCTGCCGCAGCTGGGGCTGAAGCTGCAGTGTCATCCGACAGCAGAATGTATTAATACAGATCATATTTTTACTGTGCAAGTCCAAGGCAGGGTTGTGCTGCGCAGTCGAAAAAGCGGCGATGAAATGCGGCTGTCCGGCGGAACAAAAAGCCTAAAAAAGCTATTTATTGACCGAAAAATCCCTGCTTCTCAGCGACCTTTGATTCCGGTGCTGGCAGATGAGCAGGGGGTGCTGGCGGTCTATGGCATTGGTGTAAACCTGAATCGAATTTCTACGCAACAAACTGGCATCCAGTTTGTTTTTACAAAATTATAAAAGTACGATGGAGGAAATCGGCGTATGCATAAGGATATTCAGGAGGTCCTGCTTTCTGAGGCACAAATTAAGACGCGTATTCAGGAATTGGGGCAGGAGCTGCTGCGGGATTATGGGGATAAAAGCCCTGTTTTTGTTGGCGTATTAAAGGGCGTTGTGGTGTTCTATGCGGATATGATTCGTGCCTTTGATGCCCACTGCCAACTGGACTTTATGTGGATTTCTTCCTATGACGGGGCACAGTCCACCGGAAATGTGGTGGTAAAAAAGGATGTGTCCGTTGACTTGAAGGGTCGCCATGTCATCATTTTGGAGGACATTTTGGATACCGGGCGTTCCTTGGAATTTGTCCGCAACCATTTGCTCTCTAAAGAGCCTGCCTCTGTTCGGATTTGCACCTTGCTGGATAAGCCCCAGGGTCGGCTGCCCGGTGTGGAGCTGACGGCGGATTATGTGGGCTTCCGCATCCCCAATGCCTTTGTGGTGGGCTATGGATTGGATTATGATGAAAAATACCGTAATCTTCCCTATGTGGGCATTTTAAAGCCCGAAACCTATGCAAAATAAGGAGTAACTGTCATTTGAAACAACGAAGAGTTTTCCCAGTATTCTTCTATCTTTTGGTGCTGGGTGTAATTTGCTCACTGGTTATTGGTTTTTTTGCTAACCTCAACAAAGGACCGGCATATTCCGAGGTAGTGGGGCTGTTTGACAAGGAGCAGGTAAAGAGCTTTACCGTGTCTGACGGCAAGATTTATCTGAAGCTTCACGGAACCTATGAGGGCGAAAGTGAGTTGACTGCCACACTGGCAGATGCGGATGCATTCCGCCGGGAGATGTGGGATGTGATTGAGGACCAGCATCAAAGAGGGGTGCTGGAAAGCTATGATTTTCTGCCGGAGGAGAAAGGCAGCGTTTATGATTTGATTCTCCCACTGTTGATTGTGGGCTTGGTGCTGCTGATTATTTGGTTTTTCCTTGCCAGCCGTGCCAGCGGCGGCAATGCGCTGAATAATTTTGGCAAGGCAAGAACAACCTTGGGCGTGCCCAATGGTAAAAAAGTAACCTTTGAGGATGTGGCTGGTGCAGATGAGGAAAAGGCAGAACTGGCAGAAATTGTGGATTTTCTCCGCAATCCTCAAAAATATACCCGCATCGGCGCTCGAATTCCCCATGGCTTGCTGTTGGTAGGACCTCCCGGTACGGGCAAAACCCTGCTTGCCAGAGCTGTGGCAGGGGAAGCGGATGTGCAGTTTTTGTCCATTTCCGGCTCGGATTTCATGGAAATGTATGTGGGCGTTGGCGCAAGCCGTGTCCGTGATTTGTTTGAGCAGGCGAAAAAGGTAGCCCCTGCCATTATTTTTATCGATGAAATTGATGCGGTCGGTCGTAAGCGTGGTACTGGCTTGGGCGGCGGACATGATGAACGGGAGCAGACCCTCAATCAGTTGCTGGTGGAGATGGATGGCTTTGGGCGCACTGAGGGCGTCATTGTGCTGGCAGCCACCAACCGGGCAGACATTCTAGACCCGGCGCTGCTGCGTCCCGGTCGGTTTGACCGACAGATTTATGTGGGCAGACCGGATGTCAAGGGCAGAACGGAGATTTTGAAGGTCCATGCCAAGGACAAGCGGCTGGATGAGCATGTGGATTTGAAGGCGGTTGCCCGTTCTACTCCCGGCTTTACGGGCGCAGATTTGAGCAATATTTTGAATGAGGCAGCCATTATGGCAGCCCGTGAAAATCGTCAGGCACTGTCCATGGCGGACCTCAACGAGGCAATGATGAAAATTACTGCCGGTCCTGCCAAACGCAGCCATGTGCGTCAGCGCAAGGATTTGAAGGCGACTGCCATTCATGAGGCAGGTCATGCCGTTGCCATGTATTGCCTGCCTACCAATGAGGGCGTACAGCATATCACCATTGTACCCAGAGGACAGTCCCTTGGCTCTACTTGGTCCATGCCAAAGGATGATGCTTCCAATATGACCCGCAATGAAATGTATGAGGAAATTGTGGGCTTGCTGGGCGGCAGAGTGGCAGAGGCACTTTTCATCGGAGATATTTCTGTGGGTGCATCCAATGATATTGACAGGGCTACTAAGCTGGCACGGGATATGGTTGCCCGATATGGTATGTGCGAAAAGCTGGGCACAGTGTCCTATTTGGATGGGGCAGAGGTGTTCATCGGACGGGATTACCAGTCCACCAAGAGCTATTCCGAAAAGGTGGCAGCTACCATTGACGATGAGGTCAAAATGCTCATCGATAAGGCTTATGACCACTGCCGGCAGCTGTTGTCGGCGCATCAGGAGCAGTTTGACCGGGTGGTGGAGTTCCTGCTGGAGCATGAGTCCATGACCGGAGCGCAATTTGCTGCCTGCATGGCAGGAGAGGAAATCATGGAAGCCTCCGATACGGCATTGCTGGATCATACGGAAGAATGATAAAACATCGCCGCAGGCATTGCCTGCGGCGATGTTATTATTAATAGTTTTCGGCGTGGATTTCGAAATAGCTTTGAGGATGATTGCAGGTGGGGCAGACTTCGGGCGCTTTGGTGCCCACCATAATGTGACCGCAGTTGCGGCATTCCCAAACCTTGACCTCGCTTTTTTCAAAGACTGTGGCAGTTTCCACATTTTTTAGCAGCGCCCGATAGCGCTCCTCGTGATGCTTTTCCACAGCTGCCACCAAGCGGAAGCGCTCAGCCAACTCTGGAAAACCCTCTTTTTCGGCGGTTTCGGCAAAGCCGGCATACATATCGGTCCATTCGTAGTTTTCTCCGTTGGCGGCGGCAGCCAAATTTTCAGCGGTAGAGCCGATGCCCTCCAGCTCCTTAAACCACAGCTTGGCGTGTTCCTTTTCGTTGTCTGCGGTTTTCAGAAACAGGGCTGCAATCTGCTCAAAGCCGTCTTTTTTGGCTTTGGAGGCGAAGTAGGTGTATTTGTTTCGTGCCTCGCTTTCGCCGGCGAAGGCTGCCATCAGGTTTTTTTCGGTTTGCGTGCCTGCGTATTTATTTGCCATGGTGATTCCTCCATTATTTTTATGACTACGACTTTAGTATACCACGATATGTATAAAAAGTCAAAGAACATAGAAAAAAATTGAGAAAAATTGCAGCAGACTGCCAATGACCACAAAGATATGGAATGCAGAGTGCATCCACTTGCATTTTGAGCCAAGTCCATACAGCACAGCACCGATGGTGTAGGCTATGCCGCCGGAAAACAGCAGCCAAAAGCCGGGCGGCGTGAGGGCAACCATGGCTATCTTGGAGAATAGAATGATGCACCAGCCCATGCCGATGTAGCATATCATAGAAAAGACATTGTAATTGTCCAAATCAATGGCGGTAAGGGTTACTGCCAGTGCAGTCAGCCCCCACTGAAAAATCAAAATGCCGTAGCCCAATGCAGGGGAGAGCTGACGCAGAGCGGAAAGGGCGATGGGGGTATAAGTGCCGGCAATGAGAAAATAAATGGTGCAATGGTCCAGCACCTGCATGACCTTTTTCCCCATGCCGGGACGCAATCCGTGGTAGACACTGGACATAGTGTATAAGGAAATCATACAGATGCCGTAGATGACAGCGCCCACAATATCCCAACCGCTGCCGTAAATGGCAGCCTTTACGGTGCAAAGCACCAGCACAATAACACCCAAGCCGCCGCCGACAATGTGGGTGACCATGTTCATCACTTCTTCTCCACGAGAGTAATCCGGCAACAGGCGGTTTTTTAGCTTTGTGCGATTTTTCATGAAATCATCACCTTTGAAAAGAATGAGATTAGTATAGCAGTGATTTTTGTAAATTCAATGGGGAAAAGTGAGAAACCACTTTCTCTAGCATATAATTCGGTGTTATGCACAAAATATAGCGGTAAATTTTGGCAGCGAAAAGAGAGAATATACAAAAATTCATCATGTTTTCTCCGTTTGTTTGTGATATAATAAATTAGCAAGGATGAAAACACCATCCGTCAAAAGGAGAAGCTATGAACAATATTTTATTCTTCCTGACACCAAAGGCAATGTGTCATTATGTATACGATGATTTTACCATTCGACAGGCGTTGGAAAAAATGGAATCGGTAGGCTTTGCTGCCTTGCCTATTCTCAACCGCAGAGGAGAGTACCGTGGTACTTTAACAGAGGGCGATTTGCTGTGGGCACTGAAAAATATGTGCTATATGGATATGCGGCAGGCGGAGGCTCGGCGGATTTTAGAAATTGAACGGCGAAAGGATAATATTCCTGTTCGTGTCACCACCTCCATGCATGAGCTGATTGAACGGGCTACATACCAGAATTTTGTTCCTGTGGTGGATGATAAGGATGCCTTTATCGGTATTGTTACCAGACGGGCAATTATCAAATATTGTCAAAGTCAGCTGTTTGTGGCAGAATGAAAGCAGCGCCCCATGGGCGCTGCTTTTCTTTGACAGTGGAGTGTAGAAAATTCGTCATTCATTGCTAGATTTGGATACAATTACAGTTGTAAATGCGTGCGTCATGTTGTATAATAAATTATTGAGAATAAAAAGGATGGTGGCATCATGGTAGCTGCACTGGAAGCGCTTAAAAATCTTATACAGCCGGGCAACCATGTTCACTTGGTGGGCATTGGCGGCGTATCCATGCGCCCCTTGGGTTTGGTGCTGCAGGGCATGGGCTTGGTGGTCACCGGCTCGGATATGAATGCCTCGGTATCTACTGATGAGCTGATTGCCAGCGGCATTCATGTAGAAATCGGGCATCGGGCAGAGAATATTCAGGGTGCCTGCTGCGTGATTCGTACAGCGGCTGCCCATAATGACAATCCGGAAATTGCCGCCGCCAGGGCTGCCGGAATTCCGGTGTTTGAGCGTGCGCAGGCTTGGGGTGTCATTATGTTTGCCTATAAAAATGCGGTCTGCGTATCCGGTACTCACGGCAAAACCACCACCACCTCCATGCTGGCGCACATTCTAATGGCAGCGCAGTTGGACCCCACTGTGATGATTGGCGGCTTTTTGCCTTTGCTGGGTGCAGGTCATCGGGTAGGGCAGGGCGATACCATTTTGCTGGAAAGCTGTGAGTATTGCGATTCCTTTTTGAATTTCTGCCCATCGCTGGCAATTATTTTGAATATTGATGCGGACCATTTGGATTATTTCAAGGATTTGCAGCAAATTCAGCATTCTTTCCATACCTTTGCCACTATGGCAACGGACCGGATTTTGGCAAACGGAGATGACCCCAACACGGTGGAGGCACTCAGCGGCTTGGACTATGTGCGTTTTGGTTTTGGGGAGAACAATCGGGTGCAGGGTGTCAATCCCTCTGAGGATTGGCGGCAGTTTGAGGTTTGGTGTGATGGACAGCTTTATTGTCATGTAGAATTGAATGTCTTTGGCAAGCATAATGCCTGTAACGCCCTTGCAGCCCTAACTGCGGCATGGCATTTGGGCATTGACGGACAGGTGGCGGCAGACAGTCTGCGTACTTTCCGGGGTGCTGACCGGCGGATGCAATATAAGGGCGAATTCCGTGGCGCTCAAATATATGATGATTATGCCCATCATCCCAGCGAACTGGCAGCCACCATTGCGGCTGCCCGTTCTATGAAGCCGGCACGGCTCATTGTCGCCTTTCAGCCCCACACCTATACCCGTACTCATGCACTGTTTGAGGATTTTGTGGCACAGCTGAGGGAACCGGATGTGGTGGTGCTTTCAGAAATTTACGCCGCCCGTGAACGAAATTTGTTGGGAATATCGTCTAGAGATTTGCAGCAGAAAATTCCCGGTGCAATATACTGTGAAACACTGCCGCAGGTAGCAGATTATCTGCGTGAGATTGCTCAGCCCGGTGATTTGATTTTCACCATCGGAGCAGGGGATATTTATCGTGCCGGAGAGGCACTGCTGAAGTAATTCGGCGAGGAATTGGAGGAAGTAGCGTGAAGAAGTGGAATGTGTGCATTTTGTTTGGCGGTATGAGTCCGGAGCATGCGGTATCTCTGCGGTCTGCCGAGTCAGTGCTGAACAATTTGGATGCCGAAAAATATAATGTTTATCCGGTTGGCATCACCAAGGCTGGCCGTTGGTACTATTATCGGGGCAAGGATTATTCCTGCCTGTCCAACGGAAGCTGGGAAACAGCTGAAGATAACCGTGCAGTGGCGATTTCCCCCGTTCGTGGGCAGGGATTGCTGTGCTTTGATGGCGATGCCGTTGCTACGCTGCCGCTGGATGTGGTGTTTCCGGTACTGCATGGTGAAAACGGCGAGGACGGCGCAGTGCAGGGTTTGCTGCAGCTTGCGGGCATTCCCTGTGTCGGTCCGAATGTGGCAGCTTCGGCGGTGGCGATGGACAAAACCTTGACCAAGCTGGTGGTGGACCAGGTAGGGCTGACACAGGCTGCGTGGATGCTGGTGCGCAAGTCCGAGGCGGAGCATCACATGGAGCAGATTTTGGCGCAGCTGCAGCAGCGTTTTGCATTCCCGATGTTCGTTAAGCCCGCCGGAACGGGTTCCTCTGTGGGTGTTTCCAAGGTAACGGATGCAGTTTCCCTGCAGAATGCCTTGCTGGAGGCTGCCAAGTTTGATGAGAAGATTTTGGTGGAGGAATTTATTCACGGACGAGAGGTGGAGGTTGCCGTTATGGGTAACAGCAGCCCCATTGCCTCTGTTTGCGGTGAAATTGATTCCGGCGCAGACTTCTATGATTATGATGCCAAATACATTACCGATACCTCTGTTGCCTATATTCCTGCCCGGATTGAGGAGGATGTGGCAGAGCGTGTTCGGGATGCGGCGGTGAAAATTTATTCTGCTGTTGGCTGCAGAGGCTTGAGCCGTGTTGATTTCTTCGTGACCTATGAGGATAATCGGGTGGTGTTTAACGAAATTAACACTCTGCCGGGCTTCACCTCTATTTCCATGTATCCCAAGCTGTTTGAAGCCAGCGGTGTTGCCTACGGGGAACTGCTGGACCGGCTGCTGAACTTGGCTGTGGAGGCGGCGGAATGAAACAGATTGTTGCACTTTCCATTTGCGGCACACAGGTTTATCCGGGACAAGAGCCGGAGGTTATTGAGCTGACCACGGAGGGCACACTGGAGTACAAAGATAGCGGCTGGAATATTTGCTATGAGGAAAGTGACTTGACCGGCTTGTCCGGTGTTACCACCACCTTTCGGCTAGAGCCGGGGCAGGTGACGTTGGAGCGCACCGGAAAGCTCCGCTCTCAGATGATATTTCGGGAGGGCGTGCCCCATGAATCGTTGTATCAAATGGAGTTTGGGGCATTGCTGCTGACGGTTTGCGCCAAGCAGATTTCCGCATCCATCAGCGATAAAGGCGGCGTGGTAGACCTGTTGTACACCGTTGCCATTGAAAATGCAGATGCCGGCGTGGTGGAATATCACTTAGACATTCGCAGCAAAACCGAATAAAAAAGCGACCTTGCATGCAAGCAAGGTCGTATTTTTTATTGACTTTGACACAGCTTTTTCAGTCGGGATACAAATGCTTTGGCCTGTTTTAGACTGTCGGTGCTGCTGTGCAGCTTCAGCCGCAGAGTGGGCTGCTTTGCTGATGCCACATAGAAAAGCCGGTCCTTGTAATCCGGGTCAGCGCACATGGCGCTGATGACCTCGAAATTCAGATTGCTGAGCGTCAGCATCACATCGCCTGCTTTTTGCTTGATGTCAATAATGCTGCAGCATCGGGCTTCTGCGCGCAATAGAGCAATGTCAATGAGATTCAGCACACCCTTGGGCGGCTCGCCATAGCGGTCGATGACCTCGTCCAGTAAATCATCGGCATCCTGCTGGGTGCGGATGGCAGCCATGCGGCGGTACAGGTCCATTCGTTCCTCGCCCCGTGCCACATAGTCTTGCGAAACATTGGCAGTGACATTCAAATCCGCAGTACATTCCGGCTCTTTCGGTTTTTCGCCCCGTTCCTCCAGTACAGCTTCATCCAGTAGCTTGAGGTACATATCATACCCCACACTCATCATGTGCCCGGATTGCTCTGCGCCCAAAAGATTGCCTGCGCCACGGATTTCCAAATCCCGCATGGCGATTTTAAAGCCGGAGCCAAACTCTGCAAAATCCCGAATGGCAGACAGCCGTTTTTCTGCGATTTCCGTCAGCGCTTTATCGGGACGATAGGTGAAATAGGCATAGGCATGACGGGTGGAGCGACCAACCCGTCCTCTCAGCTGATGCAGCTGAGACAGACCAAAACGGTCAGCGTTTTCAATAATCAGCGTATTGGCATTGGGAATATCCAAGCCGGTTTCGATGATGGTAGTACATACCAGCACCTGAATTTCTCCGTCTGCCATTGCTTGCATTACATCGCCCAGTGCATCCTCTCCCATCTTGCCATGGGCGACTGCCACATTTAGCCCGGGAATTCGCTTTTTCAGAGCAGAGGCGCATTGGTCGATGGTTTCCACCCGATTGTGCAGGTAGTATACCTGACCGCCCCGTTCAATTTCTCGGCGAATGGCATCGTCAATGATTAGGTTGCTGTGCTCAATGACATAGGTCTGCACCGGATACCGGTCTGCCGGAGGCTCTTCCAGTGTAGACATATCCCGAATACCGGACAGTGCCATATTCAGCGTTCGGGGAATGGGGGTGGCAGAGAGCGTCAGCACATCCACACCGGCAGACAGTTCCTTGAGCCGTTCCTTGTGGGTCACGCCAAAGCGCTGCTCCTCGTCAACAATTAAAAGTCCCAAGTTCTTGAATTGTACGGTTTTTTGCAGCAGCTTGTGAGTGCCAATGACCAAATCCACAGAGCCGGCACGCAAATTTTGCAGGGTGCGATTTTGTTCTGCGGTCGTACGGAAACGGCTCAGCACTTCAATATTCACTGGGAAACCACGGAAACGGGCAACCGCAGTTTGGTAATGCTGCTGCGCCAGCACAGTGGTAGGCACCAAAATAGCCACTTGCTTGCTGTCCATTACCGCTTTCATCGCAGCACGCAGGGCAACCTCTGTTTTGCCAAAGCCCACATCGCCGCAGAGAAGCCGTTCCATGGGGATAGGGGATTCCATGTCACTCTTGATTTCTGTGATGCACCGCAGTTGGTCGTCGGTTTCGGGATATGGGAAATTGTCCTCAAATTCTCGCTGCCACGGAGAATCGGCGGCAAAGGCAAAGCCCTCCTGCCGCTTTCGGGCGGCGTACAGCTTAATCAGTTCCCCTGCCATATCCTTGGCAGCTTTGCGAGCCTTGGTTTTGGTTTTTTGCCAAGCATCTGTGCCGATTTTGTTCAGCTTGACATTGCCGTTATCACTGCCGCCGCCGATGTATTTGCTGACCAAATCCAGCTGCGTGGCAGGGATAAACAGGGTGTCCGACCCATGATAGGCGATTTTGATATAGTCCTTGATTGCACCGTCCACCTTGATTTGCTCCATGGCAACAAAGCGACCGATGCCGTAGTTTTCATGCACCACCAAATCACCGGGGGATAGGTCTGTGAAGGAATTGAGCTTTTGCCGGTTGGTGGCGGATTTTTTCGCTTTTTTCTTGGGGACGGTTTTGTTCATGAGCTGCCCCTCTGTCAGCACTGCCAGCTTGGCTGTGGGATATTCCATGCCATAGGGCAAAGAGCCCTCTGCCAAAAGAATTTGCCCTTCCTGCGGAAGTGAAACCAAGGGAATGGAGATAAAAGCAGAGAGATTTTTTTCACGCAGCAGTTCCTGTAGAAGCTCTGCCCGGCGGCGAGTACCGCAAAGCACCAGACAGCGGAAGTCCATTTTTTGATAATGGGTCAGGTCGGTGGCGGCGGTGTCCAAGCTGCCGCCGTAGCTGGGCAGCTGTTTGGCGGTCAGGGGGAACAGATGCTTGGGGCGGTTTTCCTCCGGATAGGAAGCGCCTGCAAAGGCATCTATATATGCCACCGGACGCCCCTCCAGCATGCCGCAAAAATCCTCCCACTGGCACACATAGTCGCATAAATCACCTGCCACCAAGCCGCTTTGCAGGAGGCTGTCCAGCTGCAAGCCCATTTCCTCCGTCCGAGTTTTGGCTGCTCTGTGGAGGCTGCCTTGGTCGCACATTACCACCACCGCATCGGCAGGAATATAATCCATAGCGGTGGCAAATTCCGGATAAATCAGCGCCATATATCGGTCAGAAGCAGGATTATTGATACTATTTTCATATTTATTTAGGTCTTTTTCTAATGTGCGGATTAAATCCTCGTTGGGCGTTTTCCGCCGGTGCTGACGGGCAATTTGGCTGCGCAGGTCATCGCACAAACCGGATAGTCCCCCCTCATGCAGTCGAGGCTGGGTTTCACCTACGGGAAGAATGACTGTTTTATCAATGTTTTCGGTGCGCCGCTGGGTATCCGGGTCGAAGTAACCCATGGTATCCAGCTCGTCGCCAAAGAATTCGCACCGGAAGGGGCGGTCAGAGGCAGGGGAATAGATGTCTAAAATGCCACCACGGACAGCAAACTGTCCCGGGCCTTCTACCATGCCACAGCGGCTGTAGCCTGCTCCGGAGAGCTGGGCAAGGATTTCATCTAACATATATTCTTTTCCGGTTTCCAATGAGAAAACAGCCTGATGCAGCACCTGCCGTGGCATGGTGCGCTGGCACAGCGCCTCCCATGTAAAAATCTGCAGTGGCGTTTGCCCGAGAGAAAGGTCATACAGCTGCCGCAGCCGCTTTTGTTCCCATGCTCTGGACACCACAGCACTGTCATACAGCGTTAGCTCCCGACTGGGCAAAATAGGCGCTGTTTCACTTAAAAAACAGCGCAGCTCCTCCTGCAGCCGCCGAGCAGCTATGTCATCCTGACAAATCACCACCAAGGGCTGCGTCAAATTTTGCCGCAAGCCGGCAATCAGATGGCTGCGGTTGATTTGACCGATGCCGGTGATGGCAACGCTTTCGCCCTTTGACAGTGCACCGGTGATGGCAGGATATTCTGTAATTGTGTTGAGTGCATGGATGAGTTGCTCCATAATTTCCTCCGGAAAATGGCAATGCGGAAAGGGGAGAAACCCTCCCCTTTCCGTAAAAAATGACAATTTTTATTTCATTCCGCCAAAGCGGTTGGAAGCCTCCGGCACGCCCAGCTCCACAATAGTCAGGGCTGCATCTGCCGCCCGTTCTAAGGCAGGCTGCAGGACTTTTTCCTCCTGCGCAGAGAATGCAGATAACACCCAATCTACCAAATCAAACTCCGGATGGGGCTTTGCACCCACACCGATTTTGACTCTGGGAAAATTCTGGCTACCCAGCTCTGCAATGATGGATTTGATGCCATTATGCCCACCGGCAGAGCCGTTACTGCGCATTCGCAATGCACCGGGCTGTAGGGAAATGTCATCAAACAGCACCACAATCCGTTCCGGTGGCACATGGAAATAGGCGCTAAGCTGCAGTACAGATTTGCCGGACAGATTCATAAAGGTTTGAGGCTTGAGTAGCAGTAGCTTTTTGCCCTTGTAGGTGGTCTGTCCGTATAGCCCTTGGAATTTTGCCTTATCCAGCTTGCAGTTTAGCTTGTCTGCAAGAATGTCCATGGCGCGCCAACCGGCATTGTGGCGGGTTTTTTCGTATTCCCGACCTGGATTTCCTAAGCCCACAAGGAGCCAAGTTTCGTTTTTAATTCCAAACACGGTTTAGAACAGGTCAGCGATGGAGGTGCCACCGTGGACATGCTCAATGGCATGGGCGAATACAGGGGCAACATCCAAATGCACAATCTTATTAGTGGGGCAATTTTCGGGCAGGGGGATGGTGTTCAGCAGCGCCAGCTCCTTGATGGCGCTGGAATTCAGGCGCTCAAAGGCAGGACCGGACAGCACGCCGTGGGTTGCACAGGCGTATACTTCCTTGGCACCGCCTACTTTAACCAAAGCGTTGGCTGCGTTGCACAGAGAACCGGCAGTATCCACCATGTCATCATAAAGGATGCAGGTTTTGCCCGCTACATCACCGATGACATTCATAACCTCGCATACATTGGCTTTGGGACGACGCTTATCCACGATTGCCAAACCCATGTGTACCTTGGCGGCAAAACCACGAGCACGGGCAACAGAGCCTACATCGGGGGAAACCACCACAAAATCCTCATGATTAAACTTGTCTTCGGGGAACTTTTGGAGGAAGTAGTTGACAAAGGTGGGAGCACCCAACAGATGGTCCACAGGAATGTCAAAGAAGCCCTGAATCTGAGAGGCGTGTAAATCCATAGTCAGCACCCGGTCCGCACCGGCAGCGGCAATCATATTGGCAACCAGCTTGGCAGAGATGGGGTCACGGCTTTTGGCCTTGCGGTCCTGACGGGCATAGCCAAAGTAGGGGATGACTGCTGTGATACGACCGGCAGATGCACGACGGCAGGCATCAATCATAACAAGCAGTTCCATCAAATGGTCGTTGACCGGCTTGCAGGTGGACTGAACTAAAAACACATCGGAGCCACGGACGGTTTCCTCCAGAGAAATGGAAGCTTCACCATCGGCGAAGGACTTGACAGTGCTCTTGCCCAAGGGCAAGCCCAGCTTCTGGCAGATGGTGTTGGTAAAAACGGGATTGGAGTTGCCGGTGAAAATCTTGATGTTATCGTAAGCGTGCATCTCAATACCTCACTGTTATTTTTTCTTTTGCGGTATATACCGAGGATATTATATCACTGGTATGTATGAAAAAGCAACAGCAAATTGTTTAAATAATTGCAGAAAAAAACGAAAAAATGATAGAATTTTTGGTTGTACTGCCGGAATGTCAGCAGGTTCCTCCATAAAAATAATAGGAAAAGTAAATGGTATTTTTGTCCGGAAAGCAAAAATTTGATTGAAAATATGCTTGTAGAATGGTAGGTAATATGGTATAATAACAGGCAACAAATTGAGACTTTAGGAGGGGCCATGAACGATAAAATCATCATTCAGGGCGCAAGAGAAAACAATTTAAAGAATGTGAGCCTGACCATTCCCCGGGATAAGCTGATTGTTTTTACCGGACTTTCCGGCTCCGGTAAGTCCAGCTTGGCATTTGACACCATCTATGCAGAGGGTCAGCGCCGGTATGTGGAAAGCCTCAGCTCTTATGCCCGACAGTTTTTGGGACAGATGGATAAGCCGGATGTGGATTCCATTGATGGGCTTTCTCCTGCCATTTCCATTGACCAAAAAACCACCTCCAAAAATCCCCGTTCCACAGTGGGAACGGTCACAGAGATTTATGATTATCTGCGTCTTTTGTGGGCACGGGTGGGTATTCCTCATTGTCCAAAATGCGGAAAGGAAATTCGCCGTCAAACCATAGACCAAATTGTTGACAGAGTAGAGGCGCTGGGAATTGGCGCCCGGTTTATTGTGCTTTCTCCCGTGATTCGGGGGAAAAAGGGTGAGCATCAAAAGGTCTTTGAGGATGCACGCAAGGGCGGCTTTGCCCGTGTTCGGGTGGACGGAATTTTATATGATTTGACAGAGCAGATTGTCTGCGAAAAAAATAAAAAGCATACCATTGAGCTGGTGGTGGACCGTTTGGTGCTGAAGGAGGGACTTCGTCGCCGACTGACGGACTCCATAGAAACTGCCTGCAGCCATTCCGGTGGACTGGTGACCATTGAGCTGCCGGATAAGCAGGAGGAACTGACCTTTTCTCAAAATTATGCCTGTGAGGATTGTGGTGTCAGCCTGACAGATATGGAGCCTGCCATGTTCTCCTTTAACAATCCCAGCGGTGCTTGCCCCGATTGTACGGGCTTAGGTTTTCAGCTGGTGGCTGACCCGGATTTGGTGATTCCGGATAAGGAGAAATCTATTTTTGACGGAGCGATTCAAGTCAGCGGTTGGCAGAGCGCCAGAACGGATTCTATTTTCCGGATGTATTTTGAAGCACTGGCGCAGAAATATCATTTTTCACTGACCGACCCGGTGCGGACCTTGCCACCGGAAGCAATGGAGGTGATTTTATACGGCACAAAGGGCGAAAAGCTGCGCATGACATACAACCGTGGCAACGGCATGGGTGTTTTGGAGCAGCCCTTTGAAGGTATTTTGAATAATATCAGCCGGCGTTTTCGGGAAACCCAGTCGGATGCTGCCCGCAAGGAACTGGAGGAGTGCATGGCGACTGCCCCCTGTCCCCATTGTCACGGAGATAGGCTGTCAGAGCTTGCAAGAGCTGTAACGGTTGGCGGTATTGGCATTATGGATTTTTGCCGTATGAGTGTCCGGCAGGCATTGGAATTTGTCAAAGGGCTGCATTTGGAGGGGAATATGGCGGCAATTGCTGCCCAGATTCTCCGTGAAATTCAGTCTAGATTGCAATTTTTGGAGGATGTGGGCTTGGGCTATTTGACCCTGTCCCGTTCCTCCGGCACGCTTTCCGGCGGCGAGAGCCAGCGTATTCGGCTGGCAACCCAGATTGGATCGTCCCTGATGGGTGTGCTGTATATTTTGGATGAGCCGTCTATCGGTCTGCACCAACGGGATAACGATAAGCTGTTGGGCACACTGAGGCACCTGCGTGACTTGGGCAACACCTTGATTGTGGTGGAGCATGATGAGGATACCATGCGGGCTGCGGATTATATTGTGGATGTGGGTCCCGGTGCAGGAAGCCATGGCGGTGAAATCGTGGCAGCGGGCACATTGGAGGATATTCTTGCCTGTGAAGAATCTGTAACGGGGCAATACATTTCCGGCGTTAAGAAAATTCCGGTGCCCTCTCGACGCAGAGTTGGAAATGGAAAGTGCTTGTCCATTCGGGGTGCTACAGAAAACAACCTGAAAAATGTGGATGTGGATATTCCGTTGGGGACACTGACCTGCGTGACAGGCGTATCCGGCTCCGGAAAATCCAGCTTGGTGGGAGAGGTGCTGAACAAGACCCTGCTGGCAAGGCTCAATCATGCCCGTACCCGCCCCGGTGCTTGCCGCTGTGTGGAGGGTTTGGAGCATTTGGATAAGGTCATTGACATTGACCAAAGCCCCATCGGTCGCACGCCCCGCTCCAATCCTGCAACTTATACGGGGCTGTTTAACGACATTCGGGACTTGTTTGCCTCCACCGCTGATGCAAAAATGCGTGGTTACGGTCCGGGACGCTTTTCCTTTAATGTCAAGGGCGGCCGGTGTGAAGCCTGCAGCGGTGACGGGTTGGTGAAAATCGAGATGCACTTTTTGGCGGATGTATATGTGCCATGCGAGGTTTGCAAGGGAGCACGCTACAATCGGGAAACCCTAGAGGTGCAGTATAAGGGCAAGAACATCGCACAGGTGTTAGAAATGACCGCTGAGGAAGCGGTGGAGTTCTTTGAAAATTTGCCCAAAATTCGCCGGAAGGCCCAAACCTTGACGGAGGTGGGCTTGGGCTATGTGAAGCTGGGACAGTCCAGCACCACCCTGTCCGGCGGCGAGGCGCAGCGTGTTAAGCTGGCAACAGAGCTGGCTAGAATTTCTACCGGTCGGACGATTTATGTTTTGGACGAGCCTACTACCGGACTCCATGCAGCAGATGTGCATCGGCTGTTGGAGGTGCTGCAAAAGTTAGTGGATGCCGGAAATACGGTACTGGTGATTGAGCATAATTTGGATGTCATTAAGTCGGCAGATTATCTGATTGATTTAGGACCAGAGGGCGGTGACGGCGGCGGTTATATCGTGGCTACCGGAACACCGGAGCAACTGGCGAAGGTAGAGCAGAGCCATACAGGGCAGTATTTGAAGCCCTATTTGCAGGAAAAAACCCGGTCTGAATAACAGACCGGGTTGCGGTTATAGAATTTTATCAGCGCCATATGCGCTGGCAGGCAGCACATCTGATAATTCCTGCAAGCCGTGGTCCCGTTCTCCGGCATAGTCGATGCGGAGGATAGGGGAACGAAGTTTTTGGGCGGTTTGGTGGCGGATTGCCATGGTCATGGTTACTCGTGTGCCGCCATCCTGTGGGTGGTCAATCAGCACGGTACCACCATGGCTGATGGCGGTGGCACGCACCAGCACCATACCCAAGCCAATGCCATCCATGCCGTCAGAGGGGGAGGGCGTCCGCAGGTAGCGGGTGTAGACATTTCCCCGAGCACTGTCATGGAGTCCGATACCGCTGTCCGTAACGGACAGGTGCAGGCGATTGGCATTGCTGTTCAGCCGAACACAGATGCTGCCTCCTTGGGGCGTGTGCTTGGCGGCGTTGGAAATGAGGTTGTAAACCGCACGCTCCAGCCGCTCCGCCTCTGCCATGGTATAAATGGCGGTGTTGGGCAGGCTGTATTCCAGCTTCACATCAATGCTGGAAAGCAGCTCCTGTGCTTTTTGCAGCAGCTCCTGCAGGAAGCCGCAGATTTCAATATCGTCTATCCGCCCGTTGCTTTGGCAGTAGTCGGCAGCATCGGACATATTGCTGACAATGCGCATCAGCTGATACATCCGGTGGTTAAAGTGGGCAACCTGTGGCTGTATTTTATCGTTGGAGTCGGGGTCGTTGGGGAAAATCCGGTTGGCAGAGGTCAGCATACCTGCCAACGGAATACGCAGCTCCGAGGCTGCCAAAGCCAATGCTTTCAGCTCCGTTAAATCAGAGGGCTGCTCCGGCAAGAAAATGTGGTAGCCGTCCATAGATACTACCTCAGCCCTCAGTGTTTGGTTGCCGATGGACAATGTCAGATACAGGCAGCCCTCGGTGAAGGCGGCGTAATCCTCAGCACCCCCGGCAATCAGGGAGTTAATGTCTGTTCCTGCGGTGATGAGATAGCAGGAGGCAGCCTTGTTGATATGCGCAACCCTGCCGTCAATCACGCTAAAGGCAGGACGGAGCATCAGCTCCAGCATGGGAATATGTTCTTTTGATGTTTCCATGTCAAACCTCCTCTGGCATAGGATGCACATAAAAATGGATAATTTCCAGAATAAATTTCGACAAATTCCGTCTATTTTCTTATTCTATCGAAAAAATTGCCAAAAGGCAAGAGAAATCCGAAGAAAGTGGTGAAATAATGTCAATTCATGACGGTCATCGGCAACGGCTCATGAATCGCTTCTGGCAGGAAGGGCTGGATCATTTTGAACAGGTACAGGTATTGGAGCTTTTGCTGTTTTTTGGAATCCCCCGTAAAGACACCAACGAGCTGGCACACGCCCTGCTGGAGCGCTTTGGCTCTGTTTCACGGGTAATGAATGCCACCATTGTGGAGCTGATGAAGGTGCCGGGCATGGGCAAAAATACGGCAACGCTATTGCACCTTGCCCGTGAGCTGGGGCGGTATTATCAGGTGGACAACGCCCAAAAGGGGAAAACCATGCACGATTGCGCTGAATGTGGAAAATATTTGCTGCCTTATTTCTTTGGACGGCAGGTGGAAACGGTTTTCATGCTGTGTTTGAATGCCAGCTGCAATGTCATCAGTTGTCGGGAAATCGGCGAGGGCGGTATCAATTCCGCTGTTGTTTCTTCACGGCGTGTGGTAGAGGTTGCATTGGAGGAGCAGGCATCCACTGTGGTGCTGGCGCATAATCATCCCTGCGGCGTTGCATTGCCCTCCCGTGAGGATGTGCAGGTTACACGCCGTTTGGCTGCTGCCTTGGCGTCTGTGGAGGTGACACTGTTTGACCACTTGGTGGTGGCAGACGGGGATTTTGTATCGATGGTACAGTCAGGGCTGTATCGTCCTGAGGAGAGCAGAGCCTATTTGTAGGAGGTAGTATGGACCGTTTTGAATTGGTTTCGGAATATAAGCCCTCCGGCGACCAGCCGGCAGCCATTGAATCGTTGGTCAATGGCGTCAATTGGGGGTTGCGGGAGCAAAGCCTGCTGGGCGTTACCGGCTCCGGTAAGACCTTTACCATGGCTTCCGTCATTGAAAAGGTCAATCGCCCCACCCTGGTGCTGGCGCATAATAAGACCTTGGCTGCCCAGCTTTGCTCGGAGTTTCGGGAGTTTTTTCCCAACAATGCGGTAGAGTATTTTATATCCTATTACGATTATTATCAGCCGGAGGCATATATTGCCCATACGGACACCTATATTGAGAAGGATTCGGCGGTGAATGAGGAGATTGACCGCCTGCGGCACTCTGCAACGGCAGCACTGTTTGAACGAAGAGATGTGATTGTGGTATCATCTGTCAGCTGTTTGTATGGCTTGGGCGACCCTATTGATTACCGCAGCATGGTTATTTCTCTGCGGGTCGGGCAGGAGCGCCCCTTGGATGACATTTTGCGGAAGTTGACAGAAATCCGTTACGAGCGAAATGACATTGATTTTTCCCGAAATAAATTCCGTCTTCGGGGCGACACCTTGGAAATCTATCCTGCCTATTGGTCGGGCAGAGCCATTCGGGTGGAGTTTTTTGGGGATGAAATTGACCGAATTTCCGAAATTAATGCAGTATCCGGCATTGCGGAGCGCTATGTGGACCATGTAGCAATTTATCCTGCCAGTCATTATGTGGCGTCTAGAGAAAAGCTGCAGCGAGCCATGCAGGAAATTCAGCGGGAATGTGATGAGCAGGTTGCATGGTTCCGTGCACGGGATAAGCTGATTGAAGCCCAGCGCATTGCCCAGCGCACCAATTATGACTTGGAAATGCTGACGGAAATCGGCTTTTGCAATGGTATCGAAAATTATTCCCGTGTGATTCAGGGGCGTGCCCCCGGTACGCCGCCGACTACCTTGCTGGATTATTTTCCGGAAGATTTTCTCATGTTCATTGATGAAAGCCATGTGACCTTGCCCCAAACCCGTGCTATGTTTGCCGGTGACCGCAGCCGTAAGGATGCACTGGTGAACTATGGCTTCCGACTGCCCTCTGCCTATGATAACCGCCCTTTGAATTTTACGGAGTTTGACAGTAAAATCAATCAGGTTATTTATGTTTCCGCTACGCCGGCAGAGTATGAGCGTACCCGCTCCGGACAGATTGTGGAGCAGGTCATTCGTCCTACAGGCCTACTGGACCCGGTGGTGCAGGTGCGCCCCATTGGTGGGCAGATAGATGATTTGATTGGAGAAATCAACGCCCGAACTGTGAAAAAAGAACGGGTATTGGTCACCACTCTGACGAAAAAAATGGCAGAGGATTTGACGGTTTATTTGCAAAAGGCAGGCATTCGGGTGCGATATATGCACGCAGACATCGGTGCGATGGAGCGCATGGAAATTTTGCGGGACTTGCGTATGGCAAAGTTCGATGTGCTGGTAGGCATCAACCTGTTGCGAGAGGGCTTGGATTTGCCGGAGGTCAGTCTTGTGGCAATTTTGGATGCGGACAAGGAGGGCTTTCTGCGCAGCGAAACCAGCTTGATTCAGACCATTGGCCGTGCCGCCCGAAATGCAGAGGGCTTGGTGATTATGTATGCTGACCGCATGACACCGGCGATGCAATCTGCCATAGATGAAACGGCACGCCGCCGTGAAATTCAGGAGGAATATAATCAGCGAAATGGCATTGTGCCCAAGACCATCATCAAATCCGTTCGGGATTTGATTGAAATTTCCTCCCCCACTGCGGAGCGAAAGGGAAGAAACGGTGTGAAGATGACCAAGGCAGAAAAGGAAAAAGAAATTGCCCGTTTGGAGAAGCAGATGAAGGAGGCAGCCCGCATGATGGAATACGAGTTTGCCGCTGCGCTGCGTGACCAGATTATCCAGCTGCGGGGCGATGGACTTTGACCCGATAGCCCAGTATATGAAAAACCCGGACCTGTGGTCCGGGTTTTTAAGTATTTCCGAGATAGATGAAGCGGGGGCCATTATAGTCCGGACGGTTTACTTCTTCTGTCCACATGGCAGCAGGGCGTACCCACAGTCCATGCTCGCCGTACAGCGCCCTGTAAACGACCATAGGCTCCAGTGTTTCCGAATGGCTGGCAATGCCCAATAGCTCATATTCGCCGCCCTTAAAATGGCGGTATTTTCCTAGCTTTAATTCCATTGTTGCGCCTCCAGAATGTGCTGTGCGCCGGAACTTCCGGCGCACAGAGTAGATTATTGCGGAATGTTGCCTCGCTGGGCATCGAGAATGGTGTCAGGATTTAAAATGTCTGCAAACCACTGGCTGTGATGCTTCAGATTAGAGGCTGTGACAATCAGACGGTTGTGCCGCACATAGCGGTCGTTGACCTGATTCCAAAGCACCGGGCTGCTGCCCAAGAAGAAACGATAGCCTCCATTATAGAGGGCATCAAATTTTTTGTTGCCTGTATAGGTATCTCCAATATCACTTTCACGGGCGTAAACCATCACATCGGTGGTGCCGATGACACTGGCGATTTCATCGTTCCATTTTTTAATATCGTTTTTTATCTCTATGGCACTGTACAGACTATAATCCACATTCATGTAGGTGTAGCAAGCCAGTGTATAGCCGGCATTTCGCAGGGCATCTGCCAGCTTTTTAGCGCCGTCCTGTTCCACCTTGCGTTCTTCTTCACTCAGATATTCAGCATTGACACGATAGCCGAAAATGCCGTCATAGCCGGAGAGGGCGAGGATGGCTTTGGCACCACGATAGGAGAAATCCGGATGTTCTGCTATAAAATCCTCTAAAATCGGCACCATATCGAAATTGCCATTGACCTTTTCGCCGGTGGAACGGATCATTTCATTATAAAATTTTCCGTTGTAGACCAGCTTGCTGGCAAAGCCTGCGCCGCCGCTGTCGGGGCGGTTGTCATCATTGCTGTCGGTCATGTAGTTATAATAATTGCAATGGGTTTCCGTCAGCATAATGGGCGTTTTTCCGGAGGGTAAAAGCAGTCCTTTTTCAATATAGTTTTTGGTCGTGCTATCCGTTGTATAAAAGTCGGAAAGGTTTACTAAAATGTAGCCTCTATCATAAAGCTGCTGTAAAATCGCTTCAAATTCTGCAGTGGTAATAAAGTTGCGATTGTAGGAATTATTGCCGTTTTGACCGTAGTTGGGGTCGGCAAGCGCAGCCTTCAAATCCGTTACCAGTACATGAAATGATAGATTGGCTACTTCACTGGCGTGCCAGGAAATCATGGTGCGCTTGATTTTGGAATACTGCTGAATGGCATTTTGCAGCTCTGGGAATTGGGCAATATCGCCGGAAAAGCCGTTCAGCAGGGAAATTGCGCCCTCATAGTCATAATCGGAAGCCAGTCGCTTTGCCTGCCGGAGCAGTGTGCTTGCTTCTTGCTGAAGCAGGGAGGCTGCATCGCCGGAGGGGTTGCTGCTGGGGTTGGGATTTTGTTTGCCTCTGCGGATGGCGCCGCCAATGACCACAGAAAGGATAATGAGGAGAATGATAGAAATAATTACAAAGGGCAAATATGCCTCTCTGAAGATTTGAAGTTTGCTGCGCTTCCTACGGCGGGGATTGCCATTGTGGGAAGCGTCGCTTGGCTGCATATCCATAGTCAGCCCTGCCTTTCGTGTATACTTACAGCTCATTATACCTGAAAATGCGAAATAATGCAAGATAATTTCTTAGAAACCAAAATTGCGTTGTTTTTTTAAGTATTGTGTGGTATGGTAATATTATTATGGCTCGGGTTTATCTACAATACAAATTGGGGGTATTATTATGGAAAAAGAGAAAATTATGTGCGTTTTTGAGAATACAGCCTATATCCGAATGGGTGGCAGTGCAGAGGAGCTGCGTTGCGCAGAATATCTGCGTAATTGCTGTGCAGAGCTTGGCTGTCAGGCTGAAATCGAAGCATTTGAAGTTCCCATGGCTACCATGCAGGAGGCGAAGCTGATTGTTGACGGGCAGGAAATTCCCTGCAAGGGCTATTTGAATGCCGGCAGCGGTGAGGTGGAAGCTCCTTTGTATTACCTGACCAATACCGATGCCTACAGTCTTAGCCGGTGCAAGGGCAAAATCGTGATGATTGATGGCTATTTGGGCTATTGGATGTATCAGGATTTGCTGGAAAACGGGGCTGTGGGTATTATTACTTATGACGGCAATGCCAATTATACGGATTTTGACATTGACCAAAGGGAGTTGCGTGCCTATGTACACAAGGGCAATAAACGGTTGGCGGTGAATATCAACGCCAAGCACGCCATCTCTTTGATTAAAAAAGATGCAAAAAATGCGAAAATCATCCTAAAGCAGGACGAATACACCGGAAATTCTCACAATGTAATTTTGGATATGCCCGGTGAAATTGAGGACACCATTGTTTTTACCGCTCATTATGACTCTACTTCCTTGTCACAGGGCGCTTATGATAATATGTCCGGCTCTGTGGGGCTGTTGGGTTTTGTGGAGCATTTTGCAAAAAATCCCCACCGCTACAGCCTGCGCTTTATTTGGTGCGGCAGTGAAGAACGGGGATTGTTGGGAGCAAAGGCTTACTGCGCCCAGCATGAGGAGGCACTGAAGAACATTGTGCTGTGCATCAATTTGGATATGATTGGCTGCATTATGGGCAAGCTTATTGCCTGCTGTACGGCGGAAGAAAAGCTGGTGAGTTATATCCAGTATTTCAGCCAAGAGGTTGGGCGGGGCATTGCAGCCCATCAGGATGTGTATTCCAGTGATTCCACCCCCTTTGCCGACAAGGGAATTCCTGCGGTTTCCTTTGCCCGAATTGCACCCGGAAATACCGCCACCATTCACAACAGCTACGATACCATGGCGGTGATGAAAGCAGAGCATATGCAGCAGGATATAGACTTTATCAAAGCCTTTGCCGATAGGATGGCAAATGCCGCCCGTTGTCCGGTAGCAAGAGAGATGCCGGATAATATGAAGGACAAGCTGGACATTTATCTGTGCCGCAAGAGAGATAAGAAGTAAAAACGAAAGCTCGTGTACCAACTGGTACACGAGCTTTTTGGCTAGTCCAATTTATTCTAATAATGCGGAATACTATTTTTTATTTCTTTCGAAAAAATATCCGATAGTTCCAACAATAAAAATTGAATTACTTAAACACGCTAATGGTATTACTGATGCAATATCTGTAGCATTGGCATCTGCCAAACACATTACCGCTAAAACTACACTAAACTAATAAACCTAATATTGCTGTTGATAAAAATATTTTTTTCATATAATTAACCTCACAATTCTCTTTTATTTTGATACCACGGACTTGGGCAAACCTTGCTAACTGTTTTTCATCATATCCCACAGGAGAGAAAAAATCAAAAATCAGCAAAAAATGAGGGCAGCGTCTGCTGCCCTCATAGTGCTTTACAGGGATGCAATGGTGTTCTTGATTCTCTCCACAGTTCGGTCGTAGCCCAAAATCTGCATGACCGTGAACAGGTCAGGAGAGTTGGTTTTGCCAGTGACTGCTTGCCGGATGAGGGTAGAAATGTCTGCTACCGTACCGGGGAAAGTGTCAGGGGCAGCCTTATAAGCCTTCATGTCGGTGGTGAAGCCCATTTCCTCGGTGATTGCCTTGACCTTGTCAAACCAAACGCCGGAGTCATCGGCAATATCGAAACGCTCCAAGAACTTGGTGAGAGCAGTGACGATGGTCTCCTTGCTGAACTTTTCGTCAAAGATCGGCTTTTCCAAATACGCATCATAGAAGAAACCCATGTAAGGCTTGGCTTCCTTCCAAACCGCAATGTCCTTACGGGGCTTTTTGCCGCCACGGCCGATGGCAAGAATAGAGGTGGCATAGGCAGGATTTTCTGCCAGCTTTTCACCAAAATCCGGGTCAAATTCCTGCGCCCATTCCGTCAGCAGGCTGTATACCTTTTCCGCAGACATTTTGGAAATCTCGTTTTTGGAAACATCCGTCAGCTTGGCATAGTCGAATAGGTTGCCGGCAGGATTCAGCTTTTTGGGGCTGAATTTGAAATCATTGGAGGGGGCATCCGGATTGGCTCTGCGCCAGTCCTCGTAGTTGGAGTTCAGCAGGGTCATGATATACTCATAAACTGCTTCCACCGGGAAGCCCTCTGATTTATAATAGGTCAGCGCCAGCTCCGGGTCCTTGCGCTTGCTGAGCTTCCGCTTTGAAGTGCCGTCCATCTTCATCAGCGGTCCGATATGGACATATTTGGGCAGCTTAAAGCCCAATGCCTTAAACAGCTGAATATGGAAGGGCAGGGTGGGTAGCCATTCATCGCCCCGTACCACATGGGTGGTGCGCATCAAATGGTCATCCACGGCGTGGGCAAAGTGATAGGTGGGGATGCCGTCAGATTTCAGCAGCACATGGTCCACATCGTTCTCTGTGATGGTCAGCTTGCCTTTGACCAAATCCTCAAATTTGAACTGGTTTTCAATAGAGCCGGTGGAACGGAAACGCAGCACCCAAGGATTTCCGGCAGCCAGCTGTGCCTGAATTTCGTCTAAAGAACGGTCACGCCAAATGGCGTACTTGCCGTAATAGCCGGTGGTTTCCTTGGCGGCCTCTTGTTTTTCACGCATGGCAGCCAGCTCCTCTTCGGTGCAGAAGCAGGGATAAGCCTGTCCTTCTGCCACCAGCTTTTTGGCGTACACATGATAAATGGCGGCTCTTTGGCGCTGACGGTAAGGACCGTAAATGCCGGCATCACCGTCAATGGTAGCGCCCTCGTCAAACTGAATGCCATAATGTTTCAGGGTGTTAATCAGCACCTCCACAGCACCGGGCACTTCTCGCTTTGCATCGGTGTCCTCTACACGCAGGAACAGAACGCCGCCGGATTGGTGCGCCATCCGTTCGCTGGTCAAGCCCTGCACCAAGTTGCCCAGGTGGACAAAGCCGGTGGGGGAGGGCGCCATACGGGTGATTACCGCCCCTTCCGGATTGGAGCGCAGGGGGAATCTTTCTTCCAGCTCCTCCGGAGTGGTATTTACATCCGGAAACAGCAGCTGGGCAAGTGCAAGTGTATCCATGTTTTTACCTCGCAGTTATATTCTTCTAGCATATAGTATAGCATATTCCTTGTGGGAAATCAATGAAAAGTTAAACACCCTGTTTCGGACTTGAAAAATTCATAAAATCGTGGTACAATTCAACCTAAATAATAGCTATGCTTTATGGAAGCATTTAAGGCGGTGACGAGAATGGAATCACAGACAAAAACGGGGAAAGTCATGTCAGTTTTGACAGTCTTGGGCCTGTTTGTCGGTTTTTTGGCGTTTTTCTCCGGAGTTTGGTATTGTGAAGCCTATGGTGATGTGGGCTTTGATTCGGTGCTGTTTACTTTAACCAATGGCGTTCGTGGTGTTGGACGGGAGTTGGCAACGTGGTATGCTTATGCGGCGGCTCTGCCTGCAATTTGCTGTACGGTGGGTGCATCCTTGCTGCTGCTGCGCTACCGGAAAAAAGAACGGGTGCTGCACTTGGGTAAATGGAATATTCGCCTGCAGCCGTTGCGGCGTACAGTGGCAGCCCTGACTGCCGGCGTTGTGGCGGTGACGCTGCTGTTTACGGCAGCAGGAATTACCGGACTTGCTACCCATGTCAATGCCAAGATGACCACCGGCAATGTGTATGAAACCTACTATGTCGCACCGGAAAAGGCAGCGATTGCTTTTCCGGAGCAGAAGCGCAATTTGGTGTACATTTTTTTGGAATCCATGGAAAACACCTTCCAGTCCCGTGAAAACGGTGGCGCACTGGAGCACGATTTGATGACGGGGCTTTCCGATTTGGCATCCGAAAACCATAGCTTTTCCCATACGGAGCAGTTGGGCGGCTTTCATAGCACTGTTGGCACGACTTGGACGACCGGTGCGTTGGTGGGAGCTACCGCTGGTATTCATTTGCAGGTGCCTGTGGAAGTGGATATGGATGAGTATACCGAGTATTATGAAAAATTCCTCCCCGGCGCATATGGATTGACGGATGTGCTTCATGCAAACGGCTACCGTCAGATGTTCATGTGCGGCTCAGATGCCGGCTTTGGCGGTCGCCGGGAGTATTTTACACAGCACGGTGTGGATGAAATCTTTGACCTGCACACAGCGAGGGAGGATGGACTCATTGCGGAGGATTATTTCCAGTGGTGGGGCTTTGAGGATGAAAAACTCTTTGAGTATGCCAAGACTCAGCTGACCCAGTTAGCAGAGGAGGAAGAACCCTTTGCCTTTTATATGCTCACCTGTGATACACACTTTGTTGATGGCTATGTTTGTCCCGACTGTCCCAAGGGGGAAAACGGTGAGCCATTGTATGAGGCGCAGTATGATAATGTAATTGCCTGCTCCAGCAAGCGTACCTACGAGTTTGTCCGTTGGCTGCAGGAACAGCCCTTTATGGAAAATACCACCATTGTCATTACCGGCGACCACCGCACCATGGATAACAATTATATGGAGCAGTATGTGGATGAGGCGTATGTCCGCACCCAGTATAACTGCTTTATCAATTCTGCGGTTCATCCGATGAACACACAAAACAGACAGTTTGCCCCCTTTGATTTGTTCCCCAGCACCCTTGCTGCCATGGGCTGTCAAATCTCCGGTGACCGACTGGCGTTGGGTACAAATCTGTTTTCCAATCAGCCCACCTTGATGGAATCACTGGGCTCCTTGGAGGAACTGAATCAACAGCTGTCTTATCATTCGGATTTCTTTGAAATCTACATTGCAGAGGATACCGGCGATTAAAAGCAATGAACTTGCATTATGCAAAAAAATTGTATTAAAATCAATTATTAAGTGTTAAAGGATGTGAATTTGATGAGTGAAATCAACTTGGAAGCTGCTCCCAAAAAGCGGATGCTTTCGGGCATCAAGCCTTCCGGAGATATGACGCTGGGCTCATATTTGGGTGCCGTGAAGAATTGGGCAGAACGGGCAGACCAGTATGATTGCTTTTATTTTATGGCGGATTTGCACGCCATTACGATTCGGCAAAATCCGGCGGATTTGCGCCGCCGTACGGTGGAGCAACTGGCACTTTACATTGCCTGCGGTCTTGATCCGGAGAAAAATACGCTTTTTATTCAAAGCCATGTTCATCAGCATGCTGAGCTTGGCTGGGTGCTGGACTGCTATTCCATGTTTGGTGAGCTTAGCCGCATGACTCAGTTTAAGGATAAGTCTGCCAAGAATGAGGATAATATTAACGGCGGCTTGTTTACCTATCCGTCCTTGATGGCAGCGGATATTCTGCTGTATCAGCCGGATTTGGTGCCGGTTGGTGAGGACCAAAAGCAGCATGTGGAGCTGTGCCATACCATTGCACGGCGGTTTAACGGCATGTATGGGGATGTGTTTAAAGTGCCCGAGCCCTTTGTTCCCAAGGTGGGCGCTCGTGTCATGAGCCTGACCAATCCCCTTGCCAAGATGTCCAAGTCCGAAAATGAGGATACTGGACGGGTGCTGCTGATGGATACGCCGGAAGTGATTATGAAGCAGTTTAAGCGGGCAATCACCGACTCGGATACGGAAAACTGTGTCCGTTACGATAAGGAAAACAAGCCCGGTGTTGCCAACCTCATGACCATCTATTCTGCCGTAACCGGTAAGAGTTTTGAAGCCATTGAAGCAGAGTTTGCCGGTAAGGGCTACGGTGTGTTCAAGCCGGCGGTAGGCGAAGCGGTAGTGGAAACCCTGCGCCCCATTCGGGAGCAGGCACAGCGGCTGATGAAGGACAAGGCTTATTTGGAATCGGTGTATCGTTCCGGTGCGGAAAGAGCCGCCTACGAAGCAGAAAAAACCCTGCGTAAGGTGTATAAAAAAGTGGGCTTTGTTGCCCGTTAAAAAAGCACTTTTATGACACGTCATTGCGAAACTAGTCCGCAGACTGGTTGTGGCAATCCGTTCCTTTTAGTATTATTTGGTGATTTTGAGGACAAAAAGTTACGGATTCCCACGGTCGTTTCACTCCCTCGGAATGACGTGAGTTTTTTTGACAGTTTGAAAAGCTGCCCATGGAAGTCCATGGGCAGCTTTTCACATTATGAGATATAGTGCAATGGTCAATAGGGCGGTGCTTCTGTCCTCCTCACAATCTCCTGCCAACAGCAATAGCAGCAAGATGACAATCAAATCTCCGGTATCGAAATCTTTGGGCAATAAGTTTTGAAGAAATCCCAGTGGGCTTTCTTGCTGATGCCGTGGCTTCGGTGGGGGAGACGGTGGACAGGGTGGTGGAGGG
>JAZOPV010000030.1:0-29051 GCA_045655745.1 Faecousia sp. | reverse complement strand
TCAGCCAGCAGAGCACGGATGGACAGGGAGATACGCTTGTTCTCTGCGTCCACATCGGTGATCTTGACCTGGACCTCCTGGCCCTCAGCCAGCACGTCCTCGGGCTTGCCGATGCGCTTGTTAGCGATCTGGGAAATGTGGATCAGGCCGTCAACACCGGGAATGATCTCAGCAAAAGCGCCGAAGGTCATCAGCTTGACAATCTTAGCGTCCACAACATCACCGATGCTGTAAGCGGTCATGAACTTGTTCCAGGGGTTCATCTCAGCGGTCTTGTAACCCAGGGAGATCTTGCGCTTCTCGGGGTCGAAGGAGATGACGTAAACGTCGATCTCGTCGCCAACGGAAACAACCTCAGCGGGGTTCTTGATACGGTTCCAGCTCAGCTCGGAAACGTGAACCATGCCGTCAACACCGCCGATGTCCACGAATGCGCCGTAAGAGGTCAGGCTCTTAACAGTGCCGTGGTACTTGGTGCCAACTTCGATCTCGCTCCAGATCTTCTCCTGAGCAGCCTTACGGCCCTCGGAAGTAACAGCACGGATGGAGCCGATCACACGACGGCGTGCACGGTTGACCTCAGTGATCTTCAGCTGCACGGTCTGACCGACCATACCGGCCATATCGCCGCCCTTGGCGATACCAGACTGGGAAGCGGGGATGAAGACGCGGATGCCCTTAATGGTAGCAACCAGGCCGCCCTTGTTTTCCTCAGTGATAACACCCTCAACGGTAGCCTTCTCTTCGCACCAGGTGTTCATATCGTCCCACACCTTCATGCCGTCCAGCTTCTTCTTGGACAGCTGGCAGGTGCCTTCCTGGTCGTTCACGCGAACGACAAACACTTCGATCTCGTCGCCGACCTTCAGAATGTCCTCGGGCTTGACGGTGGGATCTGCGCTGACTTCATCATAGGGGATGTAACCGGCATGCTTGGTGCCCAAATCCACCTGGACTTCGGTATTGCCGATGCCGGTAACGATGCCGAGAACCTTATCTCCTGTATTTAAAGTCTTGATGGACTGTTCCAGAAGTTCTGCAAAGTTCTCCTCCTGTACAGCCTCAACATTAGTAATTTCGCTCATAGTCTTGTTGACCTCCTTTATTATCCACGCCGGAGTTGATGCTCCAGCCGTGATTCCAACATCAGTAACACCGCAGAAGAATGCAGGGTCCAATTCACCGGCATGATCTACCAGTGCAACCCTATCGCAGTGCTCTCTGCAAATCATCGCAAGGCGGCCTGTGTTGGAACTACTCGGATCTCCCACAACGACCATAGCTTGACAAATCGTACTTAATTCGGCTGCTTCCCCTTGTCGAAATTCTGTTGCTCTGCATATTGTATCAAATATTTTCAAGTTAGTAAACTGTTTTTTTGCAATTTCACAGCATTTTTTCCATAAACTTTCGGTAGAGGTGGTTTGACACACCATACAAATGGGAAAATCCGTGGGAATTTCCCCACTTTTAGCCCATTTTTCCAGTTCCTCCGGCGTTTCAAATATTTTACATTCTGCACACCAGCCTGCAATCCCCCGAACCTCCGGATGTGTGGGCGTGCCGATAATCACCGGAAGCACACCCTCCTGCCCTGCATTTTCCACCAAATTATGAATCCGCTTGACAAAGGGGCAGGTGGCATCCACCACCTCTGCACCTCGCTGCTGCAGTTGTGTCAGCACCGCTTTTTCCACGCCATGAGAACGGATAATCACTGTCATATCCGGCGTTGCCTCCTCTGCAGAGGAAATCACCCGAACGCCCATATCCTCAAATCGGCGTACCACATGGCGATTGTGAATGATAGGTCCCAAGGTCACCACCGACTTACCGTGACCGGCAGCTGCCTCTACCAGTTCCACTGCCCGATTCACACCGAAGCAGAAGCCGGCACTTTTTGCAATCCGAATGCTCATGCCTTCACCTTTTGGATAACAATGTTCCGAATGGCTGCCACCACCCCGTCAATATCCAGATCGGAGGTATCCACACAAATGGCATCCTTCGCCTGCTTCAGCGGTGCAATCTCCCTATGGGAATCCTGATAATCCCGCTGCTGCAAATCAGATAGCACCTTTTCATAGCTATCCTTACCACCCTTTGCCTGCAGCTCCGCAAACCGTCTTGCGGCACGGACCTCTGCAGAGGCTGTGAGGAATATTTTCACTTGAGCACGGGGCAGCACCACTGTGCCAATGTCCCGTCCATCCATAATCACATTATGCTCCTTGGCAACCTGCCGCTGCATATCCAGCAGCATATCACGCACCACAGCATGGGCAGAAATCAAGCTTGCCTTTTGGGAAATATCCGGTGTGCGAATGTCTGCGGTAACATCAATGCCGTTCATCAGCATGTGCTGCAGGCCCTCCTCGTCATAGGCGATTTCCACAGTCAGCTCGTCAATATAACGCTCTACCCCATCCACATCCTTGGGGCTAATGCCCAGCAAATCCATAAAATAGGCAACCGTGCGGTAAATCGCACCGGTGTCCACATAATAATAGCCCAATTCTGCCGCCAACCGCTTGGCGATGGTGCTTTTGCCTGCACCGGCAGGTCCGTCAATGGCAATGGCAATGGTCTTGGCCATATTGTTTTGTCCCTCTTTCTTTTCTGATATTTCTTTTTATGCTTGGCTGCGAATGAATTCCAATGCAGCCGTTTCCCGTCTGACCACTTCCTGCGGCGGCATATCCAATTTTTCGCCCACCTGCTGTGCAGTCAGAGGCAAGCCGCCCTCCAAGCCGAAGCGCAGTGTCAGCACCTTGGCATCCAATTCCTCCACGCCACTGAGCAACTCTGCAATCCGCTGACGCATTTGGAAATATGCGGTATTTTCCACCGCCTGCTGCTCCTGCTCATCCTCTTGAGGTGCTTCCTGCGGCTTTACCTGCTGCAGCAAACGGGCACTTTCCACGGTCTTGGCAACCGTCTCTGCTTCCTCCACACTCATGTGCAGTGCTTCAGCAATTTCCTCTAAGGTGGGATTGCGCCCCAATTCCGACAACAGCCGTTCATCCACAGAACGGTAGTCCTCCATGGCCTGCTTCATTTTTAGTCCCAGACCGCTGACTCTCGCCTGCAAAACCACAGCCTTTGCAAGATACTGTCCAATCCACCACCGGGCATGGGACGCAAAATCCCCCTGTCGGTAGGTCAAAATGCCCTGCCACAAGCCCAAGTTGCCCTCCTGAATCAAATCCAGTAGCAAGACGCCGTGACCGGCATAATCCCTTGCCATGCGCACCACTGTAGACAGCATGGCATCGGTTATTTTGGAAAGCAGCTGCTCCTGACCGGCGGCATACCGCTGCGCAAGCTGCTGCACATTCTCTGCATTGGGTAATGCCTCGACCTCGGATAAATACAGCAGAAGCGGCGAATTTTCATCAAACTCGGCAGAAAAATCTCCGGTTTGGGCAGCTTTTTCCTCCCGGCGCAGGCGGGCAGCCGCTGTACCGGAGCCATAGAATTTGGGCAAATCACCAATGTCCAGCCCAATGCCCCGATTTTCCAGCTCCTGCAGTGCCTCTTCTGCCAGCTCTTGACTTTCCTCCTCTAGTAGAGTAAGGAAGCGAGCCGCAGACAACTGCTGCCCCGGCTGAATGTCGGACAGCACCTGCATCCAAGAAGGCTGTTCAAATGTAAAATCCAATTCTGTCATTCCAGAAAGTCCTCCAGTCCCATATCTGCGCCCAAGGCCTTCAGCCGCTGCATTGCCTGCTTTTCAATCTGCCGCACCCGTTCCTTGGAAATGCCAAGCTGCAGACCGATTTGTTCCAAAGAGTAACACACCCCGCCATCCATGCCAAAACGCAGACGCAGCACCTGCTGCTGTCTATCCGTCAGCATGGAAAGCAAGCCGTCCATGGTTTCTATCAACGCCTGCCGCACCAACAGCTCCTGAGGCTGCGGTGTCTGCAAATCCTCCAATAGCACACCCATGGCGGTATCCTCCCCCACAGGGGCATCCAAGGAGCAAGTTTCCGGCTGTAAAAGCAAAAGCCGGCACACCTTTTCCTCTGTCATACCGCAAAACTCGCCGATTTCTCCATAGGTCGCCTCTCTACCCAAAATCTGCCGCAAGGCGGCTTGGGCAGTGGTGATTTTTCGCAGCAGCTCCGAGGTATGGGCAGGTACACGAATCAATCCATTGTGATTGAACAAATACCGTGTCACAGCCTGTCGAATCCAGAGGCTTGCATATGTAGCGAAGCGGCAATCCCGTGTATAATCGTACTTTTTGGCAGCTGCCAGCAAGCCGATACACCCCTCCTGAATCAAATCCAAAAGCGGAACACCACGACCGGCATATTCTCTTGCCACAGATACCACCAAGCGCAAATTGGCATTGACCAGCTGGCGGATGGCGTCCTCATCTCCGGCGGCACAGCGCTGCGCCAAAGACAGCTCCTGCTGAACCGTCAACAGCGGATACTGCCGAATTTCATGGATAAACTGCAGCACATCCTCCTCCCCTGCACTGACAGGGGTTTCCATGGACTCCAGTGCCGTTTGTTGCATCATTGTTTCAGTCCTTTTCTCTCCTTAAGCTTGCTTTGCAGTGCCAGCAAATCGTCATCCGTGCTGACATTTCCTGCCTCGTGCTCCCCGATGATAATGCGGACACAGTCGGCAAACGCCGCCTCATTGACAGGTCCTTCATGCCGCTGCAAAATGCTGACCACATGGGACAACTCCTCCGAGGTAAAGTCCACCAGCACCGCAGGGGAAACCTCCAGTCCGACAGCATAGCGCTGCTTTAGTTGGGCAAACGTCTTTCCCAGCACAGCAGAGGAGAACTTGTCCTCCGATAGTGCTTCAGCATCCGCAAACAAAGCAGGCTCTTTCAGCACCATGGCAAGGAGTGTTTCCTCCGCCATAGCGGATTTCATATTGTTATAATGGAAGGCACGGGTTTTGGGCTGCAAGGCCTGCGCAGGCGCTAAATCCTGCCGTTCCTGTTTTTTCTTTTCCCATGCCATGCGCCGCTTAAAGGCTTTGTCTACCTCCAGCTTCATGGCATCATAGCTAATTTTACCCAGCTCTGCCACCCGATGCCCGTAGACCTCCCGTTGGACAGCGCTCCCTAAGGTGCTAATCAGCTCCGCAGCCTCCTGAGTGAATTTGATGCGCTGCTCATCCTCCTGCAAATCGAACTTTTTGCGGATGGCATCAATTTGATATTCCACCCGATTGGACGACTGTTCCAGCAGGAGCTTAAACTTATCCGCACCGAATTTGTGCAAAAATTCATCCGGGTCTTTGGCATCTCGCATCTGCAAGACCTTCACCTTAATGCCCACCTTTTCCAGCATGGGAATGGCTCGCTTGGCTGCTCTTTGACCGGCTTCATCGCCGTCATAGGTCAGCACCACTTCCTCGGTATACTTGGAAAGAAGGGTAGCATGTTCCTCAGTTAAGCTAGTACCCAAAGAAGCAACGGCATTGTCAAAGCCATATTGATGCAATGTGATGACATCCACATTGCCCTCCACCAAAATGATACTGCCCTGCTTGCTCTTTTTGGCAAAATTCATACCGAAAAGGTTTTTCCGCTTATTAAAAATCAGAGTTTCAGAGGTATTGAGATATTTCGGCGTGCTGTTATCCAAAACACGGCCGCCAAAACCAATCACATTGCCACGCACATCAATAATAGGGAACATAATGCGGTTGCGGAAGCGGTCATAAATCCGTCCGTTCTTTTCGCCTACCAAATCCGCATCCTTTAGTTCTTGGTCGGTATAGCCCTTTTTACGCATGGCATCCACCAAGGCGCTCCAAGAATCCGGCGCATAACCCACACCGAATTGCGTCAAAATAGCCTTGCTCAAGCCACGCTTTTGCACATACGCCAAGCCGTTTGCTCCCACAGGGCTGTAAAGCTGTGCATGGAAGAAACGACCTGCCTCCTTCATCAATGCCCACAGCCGTTCCTGCTGGTGATACCGGGATTGATACTGCTCATCCTCCGGCACCTCCATGCCCACCCGTTTTGCTAAGGAACGAACGGCATCGGGATAGCTTAAGCCCTCAATTTCCATTTGGAAATTGATCACGCCGCCACCCTTATGACAACCAAAGCAATAGTAAATTCCCTTGTCGGGCGCAACAGAAAAGGAAGCGGTTTTTTCTCCGTGGAACGGACACAGTCCAAACATATTGGCACCTGCTCTTCTCAGGCTCACATGCTGACCCACAACCTCTTCAATGGGATTGCGTGCCACCAATTCGTCAATAAATGACGGCGCAAAAGCCATATAACTCCCCTCCTGTTCAAAATGGATTTCTATTATAGCATATTATCCCCGGACATGCCAGCCCATGGGGGTGAAAATTTGGGTGAATTTATCCACAGCATACTTATCCGTCATGCCCGCAATATAGTCGCAAACTGTTCTTTCCAGCCCGTCAAAGCTCATTTGGGGCTGAAAATCCTCCGGCAGCGCCTCCGGATGTGCAATGTAAAACTCAAACATCCGCTTGAGCATATCCTTTGCCTTGCCCTCTTGGCTTTTGGCTATAGGATTGCGGTACACCCGTTCAAACATAAAGCTACGCAAATCCTGCAACGCCTTTTCCACTGAGGGGCTCAGGACAATCTCCCCTGCCTCCCGTGAAGATAAAATCATATCGCAAACCAGCGCATCAATCCGCTGTCCATGGGTGTTGCCCAGCACTGCTCTGATAGAAGCCGGAATGTCCTTCTGCGACAAAATTCCGGCACGCACCGCATCATCAATATCGTGATTGACATAGGCAATTTGGTCAGAACGGCGCACTACCTGTCCCTCCAATGTTTCCGGCATTTGACAGCCGGTATGCCCCACAATGCCCATTCGCACTTCATAAGTGAGGTTTAATCCCCTACCGTCATTTTCCAGCATATCTACCACACGAAGGCTCTGCTCATTATGGCGAAAGCCGCCAATCATCAGCTCCGCAAGGGCATCCTCGCCGGCATGGCCAAAGGGGGTATGCCCCAAATCGTGTCCCATGGAGATTGCCTCCGTCAAATCCTCATTTAGGGCTAAGCCACGGGTGATGGTACGGGCAATGCGGGAAACCTCCAAGGTATGGGTCATACGAGTGCGGTAATGGTCGCCCTCCGGACGCAAAAACACCTGCGTTTTGTGCATCAAACGGCGAAAGGACTTGGAATGAACAATCTTATCCGTATCCCGCTGAAAGCAGGTGCGCACATCATTTTCTTCATAGCTTTCTCCATTGAGCCGTCCCTGAGAGGCATCTGCAAAGGTGGCTCTGGGGTTGAGCAGTCGGTGCTCCCGATGCTGCAGTTCTTCACGCACTGTCATAATCCATTCTCCTTATGTAACCGGGAATGCCCGGTATTCCTGTCCGATTTCCATACCCTCAATGGTGGCGGCGCTCATATCCGTCAGCTTGTCCAAAAAGGGCTGCGTCTGCGCCTGCGGAAACAGCAGCTCCAGCTCCACCTCTGCCCCAAACTGGGTATCCCGAATGATGCCTTCAAAAGCGGCAGCCTCCAGCTTCACCCGTTCGTAATAGCTATAGGGACAGGGCACATACACCACCGACCAAACCCGTTTCATGGACTTTCCGGCGGCATCTACTGCAATCTTTGCGCCCTTGGTATAGGCACGCACCAAGCCACCTGCCCCAAGCAGAATGCCACCAAAATATCGGGTAACCACACAAACAATATTGTATAGCCCCTCCCGCTGCAGCACCTGCAGCATGGGCATTCCGGCAGTACCGCCCGGCTCGCCGTCATCGGAAAAGCGGACCGCACCGTCCTTGATGATATATGCCCAGCAGTTGTGGGTGGCATCGTAATGCTTTTTCTTCATTTCCTGAATTTTTTCCAGTGCCGCTTCCTCGGTTTCCACCTGCCAGACACGCCCGATAAAGCGGGACTTTTTCTCTATAAATTCATCCTCGCCAAAATCGGTAGGCACCAAATACTCGTCCAAGAATTACAGCTCCTTTGTGATATGGCATTTCAGTCTGCCATACAAAATATCGTCAACAATCGTTTCCACTACAATGCCATCGGCAGTATAATCCACATTCATCACCTGCGCATTGCTGTGCAGGGTTTCCACCATACCGCCCATGGAATAAGGCAGGGTCACCACAATGTGATAGCGGCTGTGCCCCAATGCTTTTTCGATAGCAACCAGCAGTTGCTCCATGCCATCGCCCTGCTTGGCGGACATTTTGACCACATCTTCCCCAATGGGAATATCCTCCGGCGCAACCAAATCTGCCTTATTGAAGCAGCGTAGCACCGGCGTGCCGGGCTTGGCAAGCTTGGCAATGAGCCGATCCACCACCTCAATATGCTCCTGCCGGTTGACATCGGAGGCATCAATCACATGCAACAGCAAATCCGCATACTCCAACTCCTCTAGGGTAGCTCGGAAGGCATCCACCAAATGATGGGGCAGCTTTGCAATAAAGCCGACCGTGTCAGAGAGTATCACATCCAGATTGTCAGATACTGTCAAAAGACGGCTGGTGGTGTCCAAGGTGTCGAACAGGCGGTTATTTGCCGGAATACCCGCACCCGTCAGTTGATTGAGCAAGGTGGATTTACCGGCATTGGTATAGCCCACAATGGCAACCACCGGCATGGAATTTTTGATGCGCCGCTCCCGTGCCACAGCCCGAACCTGCCGCACCTGCTCCAATTCCTCCTGCAGGCGATTGATGCGCTCCCGAATGTGACGGCGGTCAGATTCCAGCTTGGTTTCGCCGGGACCACGAGTACCGATGCCGCCGCCCTGTCGGGACAGACCCTTGCCCATGCCGGACAGCCGAGGCAGCAAATATTGATACTGCGCCAGCTCCACCTGCAATCTGCCCTCCCGTGTCTTTGCACGCTGGGCGAAAATATCCAAAATCAGGGCACTGCGATCCAGCACAGTCAGCCCGATGATTTCCTCCAGCGCCCGAATGTTGCCGGGAGAAAGCTCATTGTCGAACACCACCATGGTAGACTGGGTAAACTCCGCCAGCATTTTTACTTCCTGCGCCTTGCCCTCACCGATAAAGCTGTGGGAATCCGGCGTATGGCGGTTTTGCAGCACCTTGCCGGTGCAAAAGCCGCCGGCTGTTTCCAGCAGTGCTTCCAATTCTTCCAAGGTTTCATCCGTGGCAGTTTGGGCTTGGGTAAAGCAATCTGCATTCAAGCCTACCAAAACTGCCCGTTCCTGCTTCTGTTCAAAATTCGATTCCATAACTCCTCCTACCGGCAGGAAAGTACATTCTCTCACTAATAGCATTATACCACAAGAAATGCTGTTCCTGCAACTTTTTTCCCAAAAAAGGCAAAAAAAGTTCGTACCGCAAACGCAGTACGAACTTTTTGCTTCTTACTTCAGGCCGAAACGCTTGTTGAAACGATCGACACGTCCACCGGTGTCAACCAGCTTCTGCTTGCCGGTATAGAAAGGGTGGCACTTAGAGCAGATTTCCACACGAATTTCCTTCTTCGTGGAACCGGTTTCAAAAATGTTACCACAAGCGCAGCGAACCGTGGTCTGTTCGTACTTAGGATGGATACCTTCCTTCATTTTGTTCACCTCTTTCTTATCAGATAAAAGGGCATAGTTGCCCCAAGCAATCTTTAATCGCCCGAGTATAGTATCACACTTCTTTGCAGAATGCAAGTGTTTTTTTCGTTTTTTTCAGAAATTTATTCACATTCCGATGTCTTTGCTCAAAAAGCCCAGTTGCCATTGCGGAAAATGGGGACAATCTTGCCATCCTTGCAGGTGGCATCAATGTTCATGCTGTCGCAGCCAATCATCCAGTCCACATGAATCATAGACTCATTGATGCCCAACTCACGGCACTCTTCCAAAGTCTTATTGTGGTGGTCACGAATGGTATCGGCATAACCGCTGCCCATCGCCAAGTGGCAAGACGCATTTTCATCGAACAGGGTGTTGTAGTACAAAATGCCGCTTTCGCAGATAGGACTCTTCTGAGGCACCAAGGCACACTCGCCCAAATAGGCAGCGCCCTCATCCATGGACAGCATGGTCTTAAGAACTTCATAGCCTACCTCAGCACCAAAATCCACAACCTTGCCGCCCTCAAAGCGCATGAAGAACTTGTCAATCAGCTGTCCCTGATAGCTTAACGGCATGGTGGAATAAACAATACCCTCCGCCACACCGCGCTTGGGAGAAATAAAACACTCCTCACTGGGGATGTTAGGGTTAAAGAAAATGTTTTGCCGAGAAGCCTCATTACCGCCGCAGAAGATGGCCTCAGAAATCATACCGACAGTGAAGTCCGTACCGTTGGCGGCGGAATAATGCAAAGACTCGATGCCCAGAGCATTCAAATAATCGCAACGGGTACGGATGTTGGCATTATGCTCCTCCCACGCCTTGATGGGGTCACCCTCCACACGAGATGCCGCCAAAATAGCCTCCCACATCTTCTCGATGGCCACGCTGGTGCGGACACCGGGGAACACCTTCTTTGCCCAAGCAGCACCGGGCACAGCGGCAATACACCACTGCTGCATACCTTCGACACGATCAATATAGGGCTTCATAATGGGATAGCTCATCTTACGAGCCTTGGAGACCTTCTCCATGTTCATACCCTTCAAGCCATCCGGGTCATCAGAAATCAGATGAATACGGCAAGGCAGAGTTTGGCAATAATGCTCCTGACGAGCCAGCACCCACTGGGGCACAGTGCCCATGGTCTTGACGGTCTGATAACGGTTATGAACCTTGGCAAGAGGCTGATAGCTCCACTGAACAGTAACCTCACGAGCCTTTGCCTTGTAGCACTCCTCAACCACCATCTGAACGAATTCAGGCTGGTCGAGAGCGGCATAAACCAACACATCCTGTCCCTTTTGGACATTGACGCCTACCCGTGCAATCAAACGGGCATACTCCCGCAAAACAGTTTTTTTCATGGTTTCTCTCCTTTTTCGATAATATGTGTAATAGTAACAGATTTTGGCGCACTCGTCAATGATTGTTGCATTCTTTTTAGGGATGTTTTATAATAAGAAAAAAGTAGAAATGAGGGAAAATATGCTGACCAATCAACAATTTCACGATAAAATCGCTGCCGGCTTATGCTTTTTGGACGGGGCAACAGGCTCAAATCTGCTGAAAAACGGAATGCCACGGGGCTGTTGCGCCGAAGAATGGATTTTACAGCATCCGGAGCCGCTAGTAACGCTGCAAAGAGCCTATGCCGCTGCCGGCAGCCAAATTTTATATGCTCCCACCTTTCAGGCACAGCCCTTAGCACTGGCAAAAGCAGGATTGGACAGCAGTACAGAAGCAATCAACGCTATGCTGGTTTCCCTCACTCGCTCCGCAGCGCCGAAGTGCTTGATATGCGGCGATATTGCCACCATGGCGGCGGTATGTGAGAGCTGGAATCTGGACAACTTTGACCTGCTGGTGGAAAACTATCGGCGACAAATTCGAGGACTCATGGATGGCGGCGTGGATATTTTGTGCGCCGAAACACTGCTGTATCCCCAGGAAGCAGAGGCTGTTTTGACCGCCGCAGGGTTGGAAGGTGCAGGGGCAACCATGTGCAGCTTCACCATGCAGGCTGACGGAGCACTATTTTCCGGAATGGAGGCAGGTCCGATATTCCAAGAACTGGAAAAAGCAGGTGCTGCCGCCCTTGGCTTTAACTGCGTAGCAGCCGACAGCCAAACGCCGGCACTGGTCAGCAAGCTCCGCCGATATACCAAGCTACCGCTAATCTGCAAGCCCAACGCCGGAAATCCCATAATTGGCGCTGACGGCATTGCAGAATATCCCATGGACAAAGAGGAATTTGCCGGCATCATGGCTGACTGTGCCAGCATGGGCGCAGCCTTATTGGGCGGCTGCTGCGGTACTGACCCCAGCTACATCGCCGCCACGAAATCCGCTATTGCGAAAGTGTGAATATTTTGTTATAATATGTACGTTATGGAAAAAAGAGCTCATTATTATGTCAGCCGCAAAAATGTGCTGACATGGCTGATGGCACTTTGCCTGGTCGGCTCGGCAGTGACCCGCATTGTGTTTGCCTGTATGAAAGGAGCAGGCGGCACGCTGAATATGTGGAGTCAAATCGTTCTGCCGGTAACAGCCACCTCGCTGTATGTGCTGATTGCCCTCCTAGATGGCAAGGAACATTTTTATAAAACTGCCATTCCCGTTTGGATGATGTGCATTTATTATGCCATCATTCCCCACACCTTTATCGGAGAGAACACCATGATGCTGGTGCTGTACTGCACCGTGCTGCTTTTATGCGCTGTTTTGTACACCATCATCTCTTCCGGCAGAGTGCATCGTCCTTGGTCTTTGCTGTTCATCTTCGGTGCAGGTCTTGCACTGACTGTTTATTCCACCCGTTTCCCCCTGCCCAGTACAGTCACTGCGGCGGTTGCAGCGCCTGCTCCCCTGCCGGATTTGCTGCTGTTTACCGGCTTAATTTTGATGACGCTTGGAATCCGTGTACATCCAAAGGACGAATATCACCCCACCTGGGGCGACCGGTCGGATGGTCGGCGTATCCGAACCCAGCCGGCAATGGACCAGGTTTCACCTTACATCATGGTCACTCGGAACACCTCAAGCAATCTGTTTGAGGAATCCATTGAAATCACCAATATTGACCGCTACATCCGACTCAAGCGCAGAGAAGGCTTGACCAGCTTCGGCATCATCCATGTGCTGCTGGCAGCCTATTGCCGGGGCGTCAGCCGCTACCCTGCCCTCAACCGCTTTATTGCCGGACAAAAGGTTTATTCCCATGGGCAGGACATTTCCTTCTGCTTGACCGTCAAAAAAGAGATGGCAACCGATGCACCGGAAACGGTCATTAAGGTGCACCTCTCCCCCAAGGACACCGCCGAGGATGTTTACCGCAAAATTCAAGCCGAGGTTGAAAACGCCAAGAATACGCCCTTGGATTCTGGCATGGACAACACCGCTGCCCTGCTGACCCTCATTCCCGGTATTTTCCTAAAATTTACGGTGTGGCTGCTGAAAACGCTGGACTACTTTGGATACCTACCCAAATTCCTACTGGAAATCAGTCCCTTCCACGGCTCTGTATATTTTACCTCTATGGGCTCGTTGGGTATTCCGCCCATCTACCATCATCTGTATGACTTCGGCAACATTCCGGTGTTCTGTTCCTTTGGTATGAAGCGGCGGGCGCTGGAGCTGCAGGAGGACGGCACCATTGTGCCTCGGAAATATGTGGACTGCAGGTTCACTTTGGATGAGCGAATTTGTGACGGCTATTACTACGCCACCTTCTTCAAGCATTTTAAGCGCATTCTTTCCCATCCGGAAATTTTAGACAATCCCCCGGAGGAAATTGCAAAGGACATCGATTGATATGCTCCAAAAAATTCAAAATCTGTTGCCCCCAAACCATCCCTGGGGGCAACAAATTATCTACTTGGAAACTGTAAATTCCACCAACACCTATGCCAAAGCACTGGCATCCCAAGGTGCACCGGAGGGTACAGTTGTGCTGGCAAAGCAGCAAACCGGCGGGCGTGGAAGAATGGGACGCAGCTTTAGCTCTCCTGCCGGACTAGGACTGTATTTATCTGTCATTCTTCGCACCAACTGTGCGCCGCAGGAGCTAATGCACCTTACCTGCGCCGCAGGCGTTGCCGCAACGAATGCGGTTGCGGCAGCAACCGGCAGTTGCCCCCACATCAAATGGACCAACGACTTGGTATGGGGCAAGCGAAAGCTGGGTGGCATCCTAACAGAGCTTTCCATCAACAGTGCAACCGGACTGGTTGACTACGCCATTGTGGGTATCGGCATCAACTGTTTGCACGCTCTAGAGGATTTTCCCGAAGAAATTCGGGAGATTGCCTGCTCCCTGCAAATGATATTAAATACCCCTACTGCAGTGGAGAATGTGGCTGCTGCCTTGATTGTGGAATTGGAAAAGCTTTCCAAAACACTGCTTTTGGAAAAACCCGACATTATGGCGCAATTCAAACGCCGCTGTGTTACCATTGGACAGGAAATTTCCATAGTCCGGGGTGGCGATTTGGAACACGCCACAGCACTGAATATCGACGGCGATGGTGGCTTGCTTGTCCGACTGAACAGCGGAGAAATTCAAACCATCACTTCCGGCGAGGTCAGCATACGGGGAATGTACGGCTATTTGTAAATCGATTGTGAAACTATAATTTTTTCTGTTGCTTTTTCCTTGGTTTTTGGTTATACTAAAGGCGGAAAAATACTTAATCAGGAGGTATTATATGAAGATTTTTTTGAAGGTCCTGGCTGCTTTGGCTGCCATTGCCGGCACTGTCTATGTCATTGCCACCTATGGCGATAAGATTGTTGGCTGGGCAAAGAAACTGCTGGGTCGCTGCAACTGCTGCTGCGATTGCGCCTGTGCAGATTGCGACTGCAATGAGAATGGCGAATGCACCTGCGAATGTGAGTGCGAGGAATGCGAATGCAACGATTGCTGCTGTGAGGATTATGACAGCTGCGAGAACGAAAGCTGCGAGGATGTCACCAAGGCGGAAACCGTTGAAGCCGCTGACGCAGACTTTGAAGGCTAATAAGCAAAGAAAAACGCCCGGAATTTTCCGGGCGTTTTTTATTGAACATCGGTCAGCAGTGCAATCAGCATTTCGGTGATTTTCTCCATATCCTCCACCGGAATGTATTCAAAACGGCTGTGGAAATTGACGCCGCCGGTGCAGAGGTTGGGACAGGGCAAGCCCATATAGCTCAGCCGTGCACCGTCTGTACCGCCACGAATAGGCACGGTCACCGGACTGATACCCACCGCCTCCATGGCTTTTTTCGCCCGTTCCACAATGAACATACAAGGCTCAATTTTCTCCAGCATATTATAATAGCTGTCCTGCAAAATCAGCTCCACTGTACCGCTGCCGTATTTTTCATTTAGGAAATGAGCTGCTGCCTCCATTGTCTGCTTTTTCTGCAGAAATTTCTGCATATCATGGTCACGAACGATATAGTACAAGGTAGCAAGCTCCACCTCCCCTGCCATATCCGTCAAATGGATGAAGCCCTCATAGCCCTCCGTATAGGCAGGGCGCTGTGCCTCCGGCAGGAGGCTGTTAAATTCCATGGCAATCAGTTGTGCATTGACCATCTTATCCTTGCCAGCGCCGGGGTGAATGTTCCGTCCATGGACAACCACCTTGGCAGATGCTCCATTGAAGTTCTCATACTCCAGCTCTCCAATCATGCCGCCATCCACCGTGTAGGCATAGTCTGCGCCAAAGCCTTTGACATCGAATAGGTCTGCGCCCCGACCGATTTCCTCATCGGGAGTAAACCCAATTTTCAAGGTGGCATGGCTGCACTTGGTATTCAGCAGGTGCTGGGCGGCAGTCAAAATTTCTGCAATGCCGGCTTTGTCATCAGCTCCCAGCAAGGTTGTGCCATCTGTAACAATCAGCTGCTTACCGATATGGTGCTTCAGCTCCGGATAGTCCTTTTGGCTCAAATAAAGCTGTTTTTCCGAATTCAGGCAAATGTCACTGCCGTCAAAGGGCACAACCGCTGTCTGCACATTTGCACCGCTGGCATCCGGAGAGGTGTCCATGTGGGCAATCAGTCCAATGGTGGGCAGACTGGGGTCGCCGGGAACTGTGCCATAGACATAGCCATGCTCATCCATGCGGGCATCTGCAACGCCCATGGCGAGCATCTCCTCCACTAAGGCTGCGCCCAAAACCCGCTGACCCGGTGTGGAGGGGCAGGCTTCACTGTCCTCATTGGATTTGGTATCAAAACGCACATAACGCAAAAACCGCTGTTGTACTGTTTCCATTTTTCTCTCCTTTATCGAAAAGAGCCGCCGCTTTCTGCGGCGGCTCTTGCTGTTTTATTTTTACTTTGCTGCGTTGACCAGTTCTGCAGTATCCTGCGCAATCATCAGCTCTTCATTGGTGGGAATAACCCAAACCTGAACCTTAGAGTCAGGAGTAGAAATCAGCATTTCCTTGCCACGCTTTGCATTCTTTTCGGGGTCCAGTTTCACGCCCAAGAAGCCCAGATAGCTACAAACAGCCGCACGGGTGTCCGGACCGTTTTCACCCACGCCGGCAGTGAAGGTCAGCACATCCAAGCCGTTCAGTGCAGCAGCATATGCGCCCACAAACTTGGCAACCTCATAGGAGAACTTCTCCAATGCCAACACGCAGTTTTCGTTGCCGTTCTTTGCACCATCCTCCAAATCACGGAAGTCAGAGGACACGCCGGACAGTGCCAGCATACCGGACTTCTTATTGAGCATATTCAGGCACTCATCCACCGTCATCTGGTATTTGTTGCAGATAAACTGAACAACTGCTGCATCCACATCACCGCTGCGAGTGCCCATAGGAACGCCTGCCAAGGGGGTCAAACCCATGGTAGTATCCTGACACTTGCCATCCTTCACAGCGGCCATAGAAGAGCCGTTACCAAGATGGCAGTTAACCATCTTAAATTCCTTCTTACCCACCAGCTCTGCGGCACGGCGAGCTACATACTTGTGAGAAGTGCCATGGAAGCCATAGCGGCGGATGGAATCATTTTCATAGTATTCAGTGGGGATAGCATAGCGGTATGCCTTGGGTGCCATGGTCATGTGGAAGGCTGTATCAAACACTGCCACCTGAGGGGTCTTAGGCATAACAGCCTGACAGGCCCGAATGCCCATCAGATTTGCGGGATTATGCAAAGGTCCAAGGGGAATACACTTTTCAATGGCACGGATAACATCGTCATTGATAATGCAGGAATCAGAGAACTCCATGCCACCATGAAGCACACGGTGTCCAATGGCATCAATCTCATCCACGCTCTTAATCACGCCATCCACCGGGTCGACCAAAATCTCAAGCACCGCCTGAATAGCCTCAGAATGGGTAGGCATGGGAATATCCTTTTCCACCTTGCGCCCATCCACCTTATGGGTCAAACGACCGTCAATATAAATCCGCTCACACAGACCCTTAGCGGCAACATCGCCGGTTTCGGGATTCATGAGCTGATACTTCAGGCTGGAGCTGCCAGCATTGATAACCAGAATGTTCATTGGAATCAATCCTCCTAAATTATTGTTTCATTTTTTACTTTTTTGTGGTAAAATATTCATAACGGATTTATTGTACATGATTTGTTCAGATTTCTCAACCCCTATTTCCAAAATTTTTCAGAAAGGAGGGATTTTTCTGGAAATTACAGGAATTATTTGCGAATACAACCCCCTGCATCTGGGGCACAAAAAGCAAATCGATATGATTCGTACCGAAAAGGGCGCAGACAGCGGCATTGTATGTGCCATGAGTGGCAACTTTGTACAGCGGGGTCATCCGGCTGTGATGGATAAGACAGTCCGTGCCAAGGCTGCTATTGCCTGCGGTGCAGATTTGATACTGGAGCTGCCGGTGACGGCTGCGCTTTCCTCCGCAGAGGGCTTTGCCGGTGCAGGGGTATCCATCCTATCCCGACTCTGCAGCAGCCTTTGCTTTGGAAGTGAAAATGCAGATAAGGAGAAGCTTCTGCAGTTGGCAGAGGCGCTGCTGTCCCCTACCTTCCCCCCTGCTCTGCGTCAACAGCTAGAAAGTGGAAAATCCTTTCCGGCAGCACGGCAGGCAGCATTAGAGCACATGGGGCTGGATGCCTCCCTCTTGAAAAGCCCTAATAATATCTTGGCAGTGGAATACTGCAAAGCCATTTTGTCCCAAAGCTCTGTTATGAAAATAATGCCCATTTTGCGCCAAGGCAACTATCACGACACCCTGCCGGACAAAGAAAATCCCTCTGCCACTGCCATTCGCCTGCAAATGCAGGAGAAAGCGCAATGGCAGCAGTATATTCCGCCGGAGGCTCGTGCGCTGTTTGAACACACGCCGCTGCACAGCCTAAAGCAGGGCGAAAAAGCCATACTGTATCGCTTGCGGACCATGACTGATGACGAATTTGAGCGGCTTCCCTATGGCTCGGAGGGCTTGTGGCGAAAATTCATGCTATCGTGCCGCACTTACTCCACCTTGGAAGAAATTCTAGCTGCCACCAAGTCCAAGCGCTACACCCGAAGCCGGTTGGACCGGATGGCAATGTGCGCTTTTCTTGGACTAACCCAGTCGGATTTGCAGGCAGAAATTCCTTATGTACGGGTGCTGGCATTCAACGACCGTGGTCGGGATATTTTGGCAACTGCACGCAAGCAGGAATTTTTCTTCAACCTTGGGCAGCGGATGAATCAGCCCTATGAGGGTTTGGAGCATCGGTGCAGTAGCTTGTACGGATTATTTGCAGAAGCGCCGGAAGCACCAAATTCTGAAGAAAATGCCCGTATTTCCTACGAAAAATAGCTATGTGCAACCGTTGGTTGCCAAAAATAAGCCGCCCGACTTTTGTCGGGCGGCTTTGATTGTTTTTACAGGTGCAGCACTCTGTCCTTAATTTCCTGCGTTCTGCCCTGATTCCAATATTGCGTGCCGATGTAGCCACAGGTACGGCGCGCCACATTCATCTTGCTCTGGTCGGTATTGCCGCACTGGGGGCACTTCCAAACCAATTTGCCATCGTCTTCCTGGATTTCGATTTCGCCATCGAAACCACAGCACTGGCAATAGTCGCTCTTGGTATTCAGCTCAGCATACATGATGTTCTCATAAATGAACTGCATCAGCTCCAATACCGCATCCAAATTGTTCTGCATATTGGGCACTTCCACATAGCTGATTGCACCGCCGGGGGACAGCTGCTGGAAGTCTGCCTCAAATTTCAGCTTAGTGAAGGCATCAATTTCCTCTGCCACATGGACATGGTAGGAATTGGTGATGTAATTCTTATCATTGATGCCGGGAATGATGCCAAACCGCTTCTGCAGGCAGGAGGCAAACTTATAGGTGGTGGACTCCAAGGGAGTGCCGTACAGAGAGAAGTCAATGTTGTGCTTTGCCTTCCACTCCTTACAGGCATCGTTCATGTGCTGCATGACACGCAGCGCAAAGGGCTTGGCTTCCTCATCGGTATGGGACTTACCGGTCATATATTTCACACATTCATACAGACCTGCATAGCCCAAGGAAATGGTGGAATAGCCTCCGTACAGCAGCTTATCAATGGGCCCTCTCTTAGGCACTCTTGCCAGTGCGCCATACTGCCACAGAATGGGTGCGGCATCGGACAATGTGCCCTTCAGACGCTCATGGCGGCACATCAATGCCCGATAGCACAAATCCAGCCGCAGGTCAAAGATTTTCCAGAACTTGTCCATATCCTTACCGGAGGACAGGGCAATATCCACCAAGTTCAAGGTGACAACGCCCTGATTGAAACGACCGTAATACTTGTGTTTCCCCGGCTCATAGTTGCCTGCATTGGCAATGTTGCCAACGCCAGCCTCGGTAAAGCGGTCGGGAGTCAGGAAGGAACGGCAGCCCATGCAGACATAGACATCGCCCTTGAACTCCAGCATCTTCTTTTCGCTGATGTAATCCGGCACCATCCGCTTGGCGGTACACTGGGCAGCCAGCTTGGTCAGATACCAGTAGGTCGTACCAGCACGAACATTGTCCTCCTCCAGCACATAAATCAGCTTGGGGAAGGCAGGGGTAATATACACGCCCTTTTCGTTCTTCACACCCTCATAGCGCTGGCGCAGGGTTTCCTCAATAATCATTGCCAGGTCTTTCTTCTCCTGAGGATTGCGAGCCTCGTTCAGATACATAAAGACCGTGATAAAGGGTGCTTGTCCATTGGTGGTCATCAGGGTGACGACCTGATACTGAATGGTCTGAACACCACGGCGGACCTCGTCACGCAGGCGGTCCTCCACAATGGCATTGATCTTTTCCTCATCAGCACAGACACCCAAAACCTCCATTTCCTTTTCCACGGTCTTGCGGATTTTTTCACGGCTGACCTGAACAAAGGGTGCAAGGTGGGTCAAAGAAATAGACTGACCACCGTATTGATTGGAGGCAACCTGGGCAATAATCTGGGTGGCAATATTACAAGCAGTAGAGAAGGAATGAGGCTTTTCAATCATTGTACCGGAAATCACAGTGCCGTTCTGCAGCATATCCTCCAGGTTCACCAAATCGCAGTTGTGCATATGCTGGGCGTAGTAGTCAGAATCGTGGAAGTGAATAATGCCTGCCTCATGGGCATCCACAATTTCCTGCGGCAGCAGAATTCGGCGGGTAATATCCTTACTGACCTCACCTGCCATGTAATCACGCTGGACGGCGTTGATGGTGGGATTCTTGTTGGCATTTTCCTGCTTGACCTCCTCATTGTTGCACTCAATAAGGCTGAGAATCCGGTCGTCCGTGGTGTTGGATTTTCGAATCAAGCTACGGGTATAGCGATATGTAATATACTGCTTGGCAACCTCAAAAGCGCCGTGCGCCATAATCGCCTTTTCTACCAAATCCTGGATTTCCTCCACAGAGGGGCTGCGTCCCATCTCTTCGCAGGAAATGGCAACGCTTTGGGCAATGCGGCTGATTTGCAAAGGTGTCATGCGAACCTTTTCTTCTACAGCTTCATTTGCTTTCTGTACGGCAACTGAGATTTTATTGATGTCGAAAACGGCTTCGGCACCATTTCTTTTGATGATTTTCATATCGCTAACCCCTTTTCTAATTTTCGCGGTTTTTTGTCCGTGTAACCATCATTATACTACATATTGTGGTAAATGCAAGAGGCAATCACAAAATAATGTATATATTTTTTATGCAACCTTTTGTGCAATATTACAACATTTTCCATCCTCCCGATTTTTTCCCCGCTTTTATCCCCTTCCCCCGAAAAGCAGAAATATATGATTGAAATTTGTCGACTTTTGTAGTATAATCCCAAGCAAGCCAAAAGGCTGCTTGGTGCGTGTTTCGGCACTTTTGAAAGGAAGAATGAAAATATGGCAGAATATTTCGGCAAAACTCCCAAGGGGGAAACTGCCCATCTATATACAATATGTAGTGGTCCGCTGACAGCTGTCCTTTCCGACTTTGGCGCTACCTTGGTCCGGCTGTTTGTTCCGGATGCCAAAGGCAACATGGATGATGTGGTGCTTGGTTTTGATTCTGCTGCCGAATATGCCGGCAGTGATACCTTTATGGGCGCTACTGTGGGGCGTAATGCCAACCGCATTGGCGGCGCTGCCTTTGTGCTGGGCAGCAAAACCTACCACTTGGCAGCAAATGACGGAAGCAACAATCTGCACAGCGGTCCGGATAGCTATGCCCACCGCCTGTGGCAGGTGACGCAACAGGGTGCGGATTTCATCGAATTTTTCCTCCGTAGCCCCCACATGGACCAAGGCTTTCCCGGAAATGCCGACATTCGGGTGACCTATCGGCTGCAAGCTGACAGCCTTTCCATCACCTATGATGCAGTGAGCGACCGAGATACTGTATTTAATATGACCAATCACGGCTACTTCAATTTGCCAGGACATCATCAGCCCCATCGGGCAATGGAGCAGCTGCTGTGTATGCCTGCACGATGCTTTACCCCTGCAGACAGCGAAACCATCCCCACCGGAGAATGCCGGGAGATTGCCGGCACGCCTATGGATTTCCGCAGCCCCAAGCCCATTGGGCAGGACATAGACGCTGCATATGAGCCGCTGCAGCTGCAGCAGGGCTATGACCACAATTTTGAGGTTTTTTGCAATCCCTGCGCCATCCTGTCCGACCCTGTCAGTGGGCGGAGCATGGCAGTTTATACCGACTGCCCCGGTCTGCAGGTATATTCCGGAAATTACACCAACACCATAGGTAAGGGCGGTCAGTCCTATCCCCGGCGCAGCGGTGTCTGTTTGGAAGCCCAGTTCTACCCGGATTCCCTCCACAATCCCCATTGGACACAAAGCCTTGTGCCTGCCGGGCAAAAATATCACAGCCAAACCACCTACCGCTTTAACTGGTAGCAAAACCACCGGGAGCATTGCTCCCGGTTTTTGATTATTCGCACTTTCATGGCAATAGCGCATAAACTGTCCTATAAGCACCTTTGCTTATAACGAATAGGAGGTATTGTCATGTCTGAACGCTGTCAGGAAACAGTGCGGTGCTGCCCCGAGGATATTCAGCAAGCACTGTCCATACACACCAAAAAAATCACGGACTCCTGCCGTGACAAGGATTGCATCGAGGACCTGCGAGTGTACTTAACCACCGCCTCACAGCATTTGCTGGACACCGCTGCCGGAGCAAAAGTCCGGTGCGCTGACCTGCTGTACGCCTATGTGGATGTAGAGCCGGTTGCCTTTGACCGCAACCACTACTGCATCGACATCACCTTCTACTATCGCATTTTGGCAGATGCCATTGTGGGTGCAGCCCGTCCGGTGACGCTGCATGGCTTGGTGGTATTCTCCAAACGGGTGGTGCTCTGCGGCGAGGACAGCCGTGCCCACATCTTCACCAGTCAAACACGGCTTGGCGCTCCGGACGGCATCACCCTGTCCAGCGCCAACCGCCCCACCGCAGTTGTGGAAGTGCTAGACCCCATGGTGCTGTCCAGCAAGGTACGGGAGGTCTGCGACTGTCCCCAGGGCGAAACCACAGCGGTACAAATCCCCGGCTGCATTCGGGAGCTGTATGAGGATGAGCTGGTGCTCTCCGGCGACCGCCGCCGGCTGTTCGTTACCTTGGGGCAATTCTCCATTGTCCGATTGGAACGGGATGCCCAGTTGGTAGTGCCGGTATTGGACTACGCCATTCCCACAAGAGAATGCTGCGATGCCCCCGGCTGCGCCGAGGACCCCTGCGAAATGTTCAGCCGCATTCCCTTCCCTGCCCAGCAATTTGCCCCCACCGGCTGCACCGATGGCTGCAAAACCGAAACCCCCGGCTATCGCACCACTGCCGATTAAAAAGCAAGGAGCGCACCCTCAAGGGGTGCGCTCTCCTTTTATCCACGCATCAGGCGTTTTTTGGCGATATTGATTGGACCTTCCGTCATGTGGCTCATCCAAGACAGGCTCTTGCCGCAGCCATATACCACGCAGGAATCCGGGTCATCTGCCACAGTGCAGGCAATGCCGGTGCGCTCCTGAATGACCTGCGCCATGCCCCACAGCTGACTGCCGCCGCCGGTTAAGGTAATGCCGCTTTCCACAATGTCACTGACCAGCTCCGGAGAGGTATCCTCCAGCACAGACACTACCTCATCGGCAATCTGCCGTGCCAGCCGCCATAGCACTTCATACAGCTCCGAGGAGGTCAGGGTCAGTTCCTTGGGCATTCCGGTCTTGGAATCCCGTCCACGAATGGTGACGGCAGAATCCTCCGGGCGCTCTGCAACACCGCCGATTTTGATTTTAATATCTTCTGCAGTAGTCTTGCCAATCATCACACCATGACGGCGGCGCACATAACGGGCAATGGCTTCGTCAAAGCTATCGCCTGCAATTTTTAGAGAAGAAGATACCGCCACATCACTCATGGTCAGCACTGCCACATCCGTTGTGCCACCGCCGATGTCCACCACCATGCGTCCCTTCGGTCCTTGAATATCCAAATTTGCACCCAAGGCTGCTGCCAAAGGCTCTTCGATGAGATACACCCGGCGAGCGCCGGCTTCGATGGCAGCATTGATAACCGTCCGCTCCTCAACCTCCGTCACGCCGCTGGGAACACAGATGACCACTCGAGGCTTGGAAATCAGCAGGCTTTTCTGACTGGCACGGCGGAACAAAATCTGCAGCATCCGCACTGTCATGCCATGGTCAGAAATCACACCTTCCTTTAATGGGTGCATGGCAACCACATTACCCGGCGTTCTGCCCAGCATATTCCGAGCTTCTGTGCCGATTTGCAGAATTCTGCCACTGTTCTTATCCACCGCCACAACAGACGGCTCACGCACCACAACACCTACCTCATGCGCATAAATCAGCACATTGGAAGTGCCCAAATCCACGCCCAAATCATTTGCAAACAGCTTCATATCCTTCACCTACTCGACTTTTTTTGTTGTCTAACTGCCGCAATCACGGCAACATCCACCTGCTCTGCCCCAGCGGTCAACAGCACTCTGGCGCACTCTCCGGCGGTAGCTCCGGTGGTTAAAATATCATCCAAAAGCAAAATCCGTTTCCCGGCAATCTGCTGCGGATTTTCTACAGCATACGCCCCCAACACATTGGCACGGCGTTCCGCCTGTCCCACAATACCGGATTGAGGCGGATTATGGCGAATTTTCTTCAACACAGGCATACAGAAGCTTCCAAGCTCCTGCCCCACTGCCTCTGCCAGCAGCTCCACCTGATCATAGCCACGCTTTCGGCGGCGTTTTTTGCTGACAGGAATCCATGTCAGCACATCAAAGTCTGTCCGTTCCTCCTGCTGCAGCTTCATGGCAAGCATTCTGCCATACGCCTTGGCATAATGCCGCCGACCGAAAAACTTGTATTTCAGTAGGCTGTGCCGCACCTCATCCTCATAATACCACAAAGCAAGCCAGCTGTCTATATACGGATATTTCACCGATGACACCGGACACTGGGGTGCATGAATCCGGCAGGGATGGCACAAATCCGTTTCATTCTGCTCCAAAATTCTGCCGCACAGCACACATTTTTCCGGAAACAACCATTGGGCAAGGCGGTGCAATATTCTCATTGGCATTTCCCCTGCAATCTCATTTTCAGTCCGGTATAGCGGCGGTTTTTCTTAGCATTTTCCGTCATTGCCCGCACAACCTCCTCCCGTCCCACCAAAATTAGCATCTCTCTGGCACGGGTAATGGCAGTATACAACAAACTGCGGCTCAATAAATAGGGCGAGCCGTTCCAAACAGACAGGATTACCGCCCGATATTCGCTGCCCTGACTTTTATGTACGGTCATGGCATAGGCAGGCTCTAATTCGCCCAGCTGGGCAAAATCATAGTCTACCTGCTTGTCATCATAAACCACGGTTAGCTGCTCAGCATGAGGGTCAATGGCGGTAATCACACCCACATCGCCATTAAAAATGCCTGTGCCGACTGCTGTGCCATCTGTTTTTTTCCACACCATATCATAATTGTTGCGAATTTGCATCACCCGGTCGCCCTCTCGGAAGGAAAAATCCCCCCACTGGCGTTCCTTTTTAACCGGTGATGCAGGATTGAGCACCTGCTGCAGCCGCTGATTCAAGGCAGCAGTTCCCACACCGCCCTTTCGGGTCACAGAAAGCACCTGAATTTGCTCCGGCAAAATGCCCATCTTTTGCGGCAAACGGGTACTACACAGCTCCCCAATGGTACGGGCAACCTCCTCCTCTGACCTGCAGCGAAGGAAAAAGAAATCATTTTTCACATCCCGCAGCTGGGGCAGCTCTCCCCGATTGACCCGATGGGCATTCATCACAATCAAACTCTGCTGTGCCTGTCGGAAAATCTCCATCAACCGCACCGCAGGCAGGCATCCGCTACCCAAACAATCCGCAAAGGGCGAACCCGGTCCTACGGGGGGCAGCTGGTCCGGATCACCCACCAAAATCAGTCTGGCTCTACGAGGCACTGCCTGCAACAAACTGTGCAGCAGCTGCACATCCACCATGCTCATTTCATCCACGATGACAGCGTCTGCTTTCAAAGGGTTGTCCTCATTGCGAACAAACTGCATCAGCCCCGTATGGGGGTCAATGGTGGCTTCCAGCAGGCGGTGAATGGTGGAAGCATCCTCCCCCGTCACCTCCGACAGCCGCTGCGCCGCACGCCCCGTAGGTGCTGCCAACACGCACCGCAGTCCCATCTGCTGAAACACTGACAACACACCTCGCAACACGGTGGTTTTACCCGTACCGGGACCGCCGGTCAGCAGCAGCAAACCGCTGCAGGAGGCATCCCGAATTGCCTGCAGCTGTTGAGCAGAATAAGAAAGCCCCGATTCCTGCTGGGCAAGCGAAAGCATCTGCTCCAGCCGTCTTTCCTCCGGAAACTGCAATTCGGCGGCAGTCAGCAGCCGCTCATGGATATTGCGCTCTGCCGCATACAGCTCCGGCAAATACAGCACCGTTCGCCCAACAAGGGTGTCCTGTATCAATCGCTCTGCTTCGATTAGTCGGTTGACAGCAGCAGCAATCGTTTCTGTTTCCACGTACAACAGCTGTGCTGTGGCAAGCAGCAGCTTGTCCTCCGGCAAAAAGCTATGTCCTGCCAAAAGATTATACCGCAGCTCAAACAGCACCCCTGCCTCTGTCCGCCGATGGTCATCTGCCGACACACCCAGTTCAATGGCAAAGCGGTCCACTGCTCCAAAGGGGGCATCCAAGCCTTCGTCCATTAGTAAGTACGGGTCATCATAAAGCAGCTCTACGGCGTTCTCACCATACTGCTTGTAAACCCGCACTGCCAGCTCCGCCGGAAGCTGATGGGCGGTCATAAATTCCATAAGCTGCCGCATTCCCACCCGCAGGCGAAATTCCTCACCCATGGCTTTTGCCTTGGCAAGAGAAATACCGGACACCTCTGCCAGTCGCTCCGGCTCCCGTTCCATAATGGTCAAGGTATGCTCTCCAAAGCGCTCCACAATGCGAGTGGCTGTTCTGGGCCCGATGCCCTTAATAATTCGACCGGATAGGTAGCTCAAAATTTCCATGCTGGTCTGGGGCATGAGCCGTTCCAAAAATTCCGCCTCAAATTGCCGCCCAAAGCTGGGATGACTGGTCCATTTTCCCGTCACCATAAGCCGTTCACCGGTAGCAGGCATAGGAATTGTGCCCACCACAGTCACGGTTTGACCGTCACCGCAGCGCAGCCGCAGCACCGCATAGCCGTTATCATAATTCTGAAACACCACCGCACCGATGGTGCCCTGAAGAATTTCCATCTCTGCTTCTTCCAATTTTTTACTCCTCTTGCCTATCTGCCCGAAGGCTTTCCAATGTACAAAATTCTATTTCCGGAAACTGTTCCTGCAGGACATTCTTTTCCTCACAGGAATAGCCCAAATCCAGCAGCACCGCTGTTTTCGGCAGCAAGCCCAGTGAACGCAGCCACCGCCGGCGGCGAAGCACGGCTGCTTCTGTTCCGGCACGGCAAACAAGGATAGGTGCATTTCCGTCTGCACCCGTCACCCAGCCGCCCAGCACCACCCACAGAGCACTAAGCACCCCAAAGGCGGCAAAAAAGCCCATCAGCACCATCCAAAACACGGTCATCACCTCATAATAGGATATGTAAAATAACCGCTTTTGTTCTAATGGTAGTTTACAATATTTTTGCCACTTTGAAAAGGCTTTTTGCAAATTTCTTTTCTAAAAACCACAGAATGTCTGACAAAAAGCATATTTTTTAATGAAAGTGCATTTTCCTCTTGTAAATCCCTGCCATTTGGCGTATAATCAAATGTGATTTTTAACGAAAGTGAGGACTTCCCTGTGGAACTGATTACCATTCGTGAGCTGTTTAAAAACACAGACAGCTATGCAGACCAGACCGTTGAAATTGGCGGTTGGGTGCGAAATCGCCGCCCCTCCAAGCAGTTTGGCTTTATTGTCCTGAATGACGGCACTTATTTTACGCCTGTTCAGGTTGTTTATAATGATTCCATTGAGAATTTCCAAGAAATTTCCAAGATTAACATCGGCGCTGCCTTGATTGTCAAGGGCAAGGTGATTTTGACCCCCGATTCCAAGCAGCCCTTTGAAATTCAGGCAGAGAGTGTTACGGTAGAAGGTGCTTCCACCGGTGATTTCCCCCTGCAGCCCAAGCGGCACTCCATGGAATTTTTGCGGACCATTACCCACCTGCGTCCCCGTACCAATACCTTCCAGGCTGTGTTCCGTGTGCGTTCCCTGTGCGCCATGGCAATTCACCAGTTCTTCCAGGACCGAGACTTTGTGTATGTCCACACTCCCCTCATCACCGGCTCTGACTGTGAAGGCGCAGGCGAAATGTTCCAAGTGACCACCTTGGATTTGAACAACATTCCCAAAACCGAGGACGGCAAGGTAGATTTCTCTCAGGATTTCTACGGCAAGCCCACCAATCTGACTGTTTCCGGTCAGCTCAACGGTGAAACCTTCGCCATGGCATTCCGAAACATTTATACCTTTGGTCCTACCTTCCGGGCTGAAAATTCCAACACCACCCGTCATGCCGCAGAATTCTGGATGATTGAGCCGGAAATTGCTTTTGCGGATTTGACTGATGATATGCGCTTGGCAGAGGATATGATTAAGTATATCATCTCCTATGTGCTGGAGCATGCGCCGCAGGAAATGGATTTCTTCAACCAGTTTGTAGACAAGGGTCTGCTGGACCGATTGAACAATGTTCTAAACAGCGACTTTGGTCGCATCACCTATACCGATGCAGTGGCACTGCTGGAGCAGCACAATGACCAGTTTGAGTACCCCGTTCATTGGGGCAGCGACCTGCAAACTGAGCATGAGCGTTACCTGACCGAGGTAGTCTTTAAGAAGCCCGTCTTTGTCACTGACTATCCCAAGGACATCAAGGCGTTCTATATGAAGTTGAATCCCGATGGCAAGACCGTGGCTGCCATGGACTGTCTAGTGCCCGGCATCGGCGAAATCATCGGCGGCTCTCAGCGTGAGGACAACTACGACATTCTGGAAAACAGAATTCGGGAGCTGGGCATGAAGCCGGAGGATTACGGCTTCTATATGGACCTGCGGAAGTACGGCTCTGCACGTCACGCCGGCTTCGGCTTGGGCTTTGAGCGCTGCGTCATGTACCTGACCGGCATGGGCAACATCCGTGATGTGCTGCCTTTCCCCAGAACGGTAGGCAACTGCGAGCTTTAATCCAATTTAAGTTCTATTATAGTAAATGGGAGCAGGCAACAAGCCTGCTCCCAGTCTTTATAAAGTAATCTTTTTTCCAAAGCCCAGTTGGGTCACTACCCGCAGACCCGAGGAGATTCGTCTAATCATAGTAGCCACCAGTTTTTGAATTGGTGGCAGCAATATGCCACCGGCATATTGCGATTTAATTCTTCGAATCTCCGTCCATTAAGAAACCGCACCACCCAGTTGGGTGGTGCGGTTTCTTGGTGGACCCGAGGAGATTCGAACT